>NZ_QUFI01000009.1 GCF_003478505.1 Clostridium sp. AF27-2AA | reverse complement strand
CCGGGAATTTTTATATCAACGGCTGAAATTTAAGCGCTTACCTTAAAATTAGAGATTTGAACCTTATGTTATAAATACTATCTATCTAACGGGTATCGATAACAGGCGGCTTTTCAAACATTTTAACCAAGATATTGATTTACTCTGAAATCCTATTTCATATATAATACTCAGTTTATCATAGTTCTGCGCTCAGTTCCGAATGGTATTAGTTTACCTTTTGCTTGCTTCGAAAGTAAAGCAATATAGTATCTTTAGCAAGGCAGTATTGATTTGAAGTACACTCCTTTGCTTATTTAGCTTTCTATAGGTCGCATTCAAATATTCCACCTTGTTTGACGACAGATTTCGGCATAATAGGTTTGATGAAAAAGCCTTTAAACACATTTTAAGAGGTCTAAAAATTCAAGTCGTTAAAAAAGTGATAGTGATAATAGATAACACCAATTAAAATGCAAAAAAACTTTATCTTTCTTTCGTTTTTTATGTTTTTTATTCAACCGGAGAAATTGATAAAGCTGGATATTACTACAAATTAGAAATATAAATCTAATCTATCAAATATGGAGGAATGACTATGAAAAAAATATTTGCACTTGCTTTTTGTTTTGTAATGAGTAGCTTTGTTTTGGCGGGCTGCTCGGGAAAAGCGAACCTTTTGAGAAAAAAAGTTTTACGCCGGATACAAAGGTCAACGAAATAAATCTTGATGTGAGGGACAGAGAAATTGAAGTAACACTATCTGACGACGAACAGGTGCATATCCAATATTCTGAAAACAGCAAAGAGTATTATGATATTTCTGTTTCCGATGGAAATGTGCTGACTATGGTAAATGCCAACAACAAAGAATGGACGGATTATATCGGGGGAAAACCCTCTACCAAAGATCGGAAAATCGTATTACAAATGCCGACTACACTTCTGGATACTGTTACGCTATCTACGACAAATGAAGATATATCACTTCCAGTATTGGCTGTTACGGGAAGCATTGATATTTCGACTAACGACGGAAACATCACTTTTGAGAGCTTAGATGTAGGAAATACCTTGACTTTGACCGTTAAAAATGGGGATATTTCTGGCATGATTGGAGGCAGGTATGAGGATTTCGTCATTCAATCAGAAGTCAAAAAAGGTGATAGCAGTTTGCCAAAACATAAAGATATTGGTAAAAAAACACTAAAAGTACTTTGCAATAACGGTGATGTTGATGTTACGTTTGTGGTATAAATAAAAAAATATAAAGACAGGAGAAAAGATAATAATGATAACAAAGAATAAATTTTATTTGAAAATGATATTTACAGCATGTATATGTGCAATTATTTTAACTGGCTGTGGTAGTAAGTATACTGTAGAGGAAAAAAGCTTGGTTGAAAACCAAAAAGAAAATCAAGAAACACTGGAAAATGGAGTAAACAGAACTTCTATGGAAAAAAGTATGGAATTTTCCGATGAAAGCACAGAGAAAATACCAGAAATAGTAGAGGTAGACTGGTCAGAGTATTTTAATGGATTGAATGGAACAGCAGTTATATATGATGCATCCAATAAAAAATATACAATTTATAATCGTGATCTTGCAATTACAAGAAGTTCACCATGTTCGACATTTAAAATTATTTCTTCTTTGATTGCCTTAGAAAACGGAATTATTGAAACGGAAAACTCTACTAAAACATGGAGTGGTGAAATATTTTGGAATGAAGATTGGAATAAAGATATTGATTTTCAAGAAGCTTTTCGTACTTCTTGTGTATGGTATTTCAGACAGGTCATTGATGATATTGGAGAAGATTTAATGCAGAAGGAATTAGATAAGCTCCAATATGGTAATTGTGATATTTCTGATTGGGAGGGACGATTAAATACAAATAATAGTAATAGAGCTTTGACGGGCTTTTGGATTGAATCTTCTTTAATGATTTCACCCAAAGAACAAGTGGAAGTAATGGAGCATATCTTTGGAAAAGAATCGAATTATTCAGAAGAAACACAGAATACATTAAAGCAAGTTATGCTTTTATCAGAGGTTGATAGTACTGACATTTCTATATATGGAAAAACCGGAATGGGAAAAGTCGATGGTATTGTTGTTGACGCTTGGTTTACAGGGGTTGCGGAAAGTAAAACAGGAGATGTGTATTTTTGTGTGCGTCTTGGAAGAACTGATGGTATGAATGTATCCAGCACATTGGCAAAAGAAATAGCAATCGATTTGGTTCAAATAACATTACAATAAATACAAAATGAAATATAGTTAACTAGATAGTGTCTACACGAGTTTATGCCAAAATTGCACACCAATGGCAATGCAATAAATTTGCACTACTGCTAGAAATAATACTGTGCTTTTCCGTATTCCAGTTGGAACACAAAAGGTTCTGTCCCTGATATCCAAGTCCCAAGACGAGGCGCTCAGACATCTCTCGCTGTTCCTCTGTCATAGGTTTTATTCTAATCACGCTGCTTCCATCCACAATTTCACTGACCTCCGGTGGCTCCGGCACACACAACTCGTAGCAGAACCATCCCTTATCTGTATATTTCCACTCTTTTAGTCTTGTATAGGAAATGTATGAAATCCCCGGCTTATTATCAGCATTCCAGATTCCTTTTGCACTTACAACATACATATCTGTTCCATCAAAAATGAATTTCATTCTGCCCAATCCACCATCGTTGTGGACTTCATAAATTACTGCAGAACCACTTTTCCCTTCCATACATTCTTTCAGAAAACTGTCAACACTTTCATAATTCTCCATGTTAGAATATGTTACCATTGTTGTAACCGGACATCCTGCATCCTTTAGCTTCCTCTGCATTTCCAAAATCGTTTGATCATCCAAAGCAACATTAGATGCTATCCCTTTATCTGCAGTTTCATAAATGTCAAGATAAAGTTCCATCTGCTTTTTACAGTCAGTCTCAGCTTCTTCCCTTTTCTGTTCATCTACCGGAAGGTCGTAGCCCTTTTCCCATTGTTCTGCAGCCTCTTCCTCGGCACTTTTTATCTCCTCCGTGGAAGATACATCTTCCGTATCTTTCACAAGAGATTCATCCACAATACTATCTTCTTTTCCACAGGCACATACGAAGCATCCAATCAGAAATGCCATACTCAGCAAAATGCTTTTTTTCTTTAATGCCATAATATCATCCTTTCTTTCAAAGCAAATTTAATGTGCTTTTGCTATTGGCGGCAGTTCCAACTCTATTTGTTCTATAGAATTGGAAAGATACCTGAAAGTTCCGTCTTCAAATGGCTGGACCACAACCGTATTCCGAAAAGCGAGATCAGAATTATAATCCGGCCATACTCCATCCACGATAAGTGTAATCGTTCCATCCGCATTTTTTGTATAGTCAACTACTTCTCCGAAAGGTGGGTATGGGCTGGCATAAATCATCTCATATTCATAGCTATTGCTGCCCTCATCATATCCACAATGCTCTCTCAACTGTTCTACCGATACCGGAAAATAAGTAGTCATTATCCTTTCATATTCCTCTGCCGGAATCTTCCAACCCTCAGTTTTCAGATTTTCCCCCGTAGAAATCCTATAAACATCTTCATACATACAAGGCATCAGAATGTCCTCCACATTGCTGCTATCCCAATCTGTAACGAGCAGATTGTAATTCACATAACTTAGTCCTGATATGTATTTCTCCGTTAATTCCTGGCAGTCTTCTGGTAGCGGTTCTATTCTCCAATACTGTCTCAAACTTGCATGTGCAATCACATATTCATATGCGTAGATAAAATATCCTTTTTCGGTCAGTTTAATCTCAGCCACATTACTTACCGAAGTTCCCTGTATTTCTGGCATACCACCTTCTCTCCACCGAATTCCTATGTAATAGGTCTGCAACTCACCTTTCCGATAGATAAAGGTAACTGCTCCAATCAGCCCATCTCTCTGTACTTCAAATACCGTAACCATCGAGTCTTGTCCATCCAGGTAATCTGCATAAAATGCTTCGATTGCTTCATGATTTTGCATAGCAGTATCTTCTTCAACACTTACCAGACCGTTTCTGCCCAATTGCTCCACCACAGCTTTCCTCTGCTCTTTGGTAAATTCACTAATACCGGAAGAGTAGCTTAGTGCATCTGCAATTACAATATCCTTATAGATTTCTCTGACCGATTCTGCTGCTGACAAAACCGTACTCTGCAGTTGCTCCTTCTCCTCTTCTGTAAGGAGATCATCACTGGCTTGCGGAATAAACCAATATGCTGACTCTGTGGAAGTTTCCGCATTCTCGGCTTCTTCTGTTTCTGCTTCGCTATTTTCGATTTCTACAGGTGGCTCCCATACTTCTTCTGCCACCTTTTGCTTTTCTGTATGCAGTTCTCCCCAACAGACCACTCCGGCTATTACGAAAATCAACAGCAGCAAAATCGGAAGACCACATTTTCTAAGCAGCCATTTCACATCTTCCATTATTCGCCTCCGTATAATTCTTCCCATTCTTCTAACGTCAACCGTGGCGTATGCCATGTTTCCTCAGAATTATCCTCGGAGGGTATAATTCGATTGGATACATATTGTACCCCGCCATCCTCCAAAGGACGAACCACAACCTCGTGGGCATATACTTTGGAATTTCCCGAATATGGAAATACCACATTAGCAGTAAGTGTAATTGTTCCATCACTGTTCTCCGTATACCCGATTACTTCTGAATATGGGTATTCCGGATACTCTACTTCTTCGAAGCCTCTCGGTTTGTATTCATAGGTCGAATCCTCCGAATCATAGACAGTTTTGGATTGCAGCGTTTCACTATCAATATTGAAATATTTCATAATAACGCTTTCAAATTCCTCTTTTGGAATCCGATAAACTGCACTGACTGACAAATTGTCATCTGCAACATAAGGAACATACTGACCATTCACTTTTGGATAAAGAATGTCATACATATCATAGAAATTCAAATCCCCAAAATCTTCTTCACTCCAATCCACAATAAACATATTATTCTGTTCAAAGCTGATTGGAAGAAGATATTTCCGACTCAGTTCCCTATATGTTTCATCCAATGGCTGTACTCGTAATGCGGTATGCTCCTCTGCTCCACTCAATGTAAGAACGTATAATTCTTCTGAAAACCAGACACCAGAAAACATCAGGTAACCTTCTTCTGTATAATTCCAATACTCTGCTTGATACCTCCCAGTAACTTCTTTCTGTATTTCTCCATTTTCGTATCCATAATAGCTTCTGACCACATCTACATTTCCGTCTTTTGTGTGCAAATCGTATTTTACAAATCCGCCCAAATAGCCGACTTCAAGAATCGTTATATCTGCTTCTTCCTGTGTATCCACCTTTTCACAAAATTCCAGTACCTGCTCCGCTTCCGTCATATTCACTTGATTTCTGCTGTCAACAGCAGGATACTCGTTTTCTCCAAGACGATTTACAATACTCCGAATTATTTCCAAATCATCTAACTTATTTTCCTCTGCTGCCTTGTCATAAAGATCTATGCAGATGTTTATAATTTCTTCTTCATTCTCCTGTTCTTCTTCTGAAACGTCCTGAACATCAATTACTGTTTCCGAAACTGTATCTTCTTCCGGTGGTGTATCGCTACACCCCGAAATACTAAACATCAGTACAAAACTAATGACTGCTAAACCACTCTTCCAGAACCAGGCTGTCTTTCTTAACAACATATCCGCTTCCTCCTCTTCCTTTCACATCTTCTACCATACTGATAATCAATATAGGACATTCCGTATCTTCTGCTGTAAAAATTGCAAACCATCCTAATTCTGTACCCGAAGTATCATCCTTCGATGCCTTTATTTCTGCCGTACCTGTTTTTCCTGCTAAAAGAATGTCATCTCGATGGGCTGCATATCCAGTTCCATTAGAATCATTCACAACCTTCTTTGTTCCTTCCAATACACGACTTGCTGTCTCGTTAGAAAAGGCACCCGGAATCCAATACTCAGCTTCCGCTTCATTCTGATATACCAAATAAGGCTTTATTACATTTCCCTCATTACAGAAAGCAGAATAAATACATGCCATATGCAACGGGTTCACTAAAATCTGTCCTTGTCCGTAACCGCTGTCAGCTAACTGTATTTCAGTTTCAATGCCTTCTGTATTGGAATACTGAGATTCTGCCATCTTAATCTCAAATGGTAGTTCCTCATTGAAACCAAGCCGTATCAAAGAATTCTCCAACTCATCCGATCCAATCTTTAATGCTGCTTTTGCGAAATAAATATTATCAGAATAAATCAAGGCTTTCTCTAAAATGACTGGTTCATACGCATGAAGCGTTGTTACATGATATGAACCCCACGATGCATCTTTTTGCCAACTTAATCCTACGTTCCCGTAATCTTCCATTGGATCGATTGCTCCTGATTGTAAACCAATCGCAGCTATAATTGGTTTGAAGGTAGATCCCGGACACCACACTTGCCGGAACCGATTATACATTGGCTTATTCTCATCCTCGTTAAGTACAGTCCACTGCTCACTCGATAATCCCATAATAAAATCGTTATTGTCATAGGCCGGTGTGCTGACCAAAGCCAATACCTCTCCGGTATAATGATTTATGGCTACTGAGCAGCTTTTATCTTCCTTAAACTGTTCGTACAAGGAAACCTGCAAATCAGTATCTATCGTAAGCCGGATGTCCTGCCCATGCTGTACCAGGATACAAGCCAGTTCCTCCTTCTCTTTATCTTCCGAATTTACAATGTAAATCCTGCAACCGTTCTGGCCTTTCAGTTCTTTCTCGAACAAGCCCTCCATTCCGCTTCTGCCGATTACACTATTGGCTGTATAACCTTCTCCTGCATGTTCCTCTAAATCTTCCGCAGTAACGCTTTGAACATACCCGACCAAATGCGCAGCGGCTTCCCCTAATGGGTATTCACGCACTTCAACATCAGATATCATCACTCCGGGAATCTCCAGCAACTTATCATGCCTTTCTTTCTCCTTTAAAACTTCTTCCTCTGGACTGATAGACATTAACTCAATTTCTTCCACTCTTGGAATCGTTTTAATAGGTACAAAAGAATCATCCTTTACCCACTTTGCAGACAGGTTCTTTTCTATCACTTCCGTTGTGATTTCCAATAGTCCTGCAATCTGTGCGATTGCTTCCTCTCTGTTTTCCAACTTGCCCGGAACAATTCCAACTGAAGATGCTGTACCTTTTCCTGCAAGGACACGTCCGTTCCTATCCAGAATTTCTCCTCGCTCTGCCTGTGTAGTGGAAACTCTTACTTTATCTGCAGAAGTCAGATTAGGAAAAATCATGGAATCATCCCAAACCAATTTATATCCTTCTTCTCCATTTATAAAAAATGCCTCATTCTCAAAGCTGATAGTTCCTGCCACTGTATCAAACGAAGTCAAATATGTTACTTTTTTATCTTCCTCCACATACTCGACATTTTTTATCGACATGTTTTGCATTTCAATTCCCTCATAAATAGTGGAATTTCTCTTCAGAAAATCTTCCTTACTGATATATCCAGATGACTCCAAATCAATCATTGCATACATTTCTTCGTATTCTTGTTTTGGAATATGCATCATATACTCTACTAAGGTAGTATCTGGTGTTTTACACGCATTTTTTCTTTTATATAATACTGTTGCACTCACAACTACTCCAATCAAAGTAATTGTTAACATCAACACTATAATGCCCAACATTTTTCTATATCTTTGTATTCTTTTGGTTCTATGTTTTGCCTTCATCGTTACCTCCATTTCTTATTCATATCAATGTACTACGCTTATATATTACAAGTGTAAGATTTTAAAGTAAAAAAATTTACTCCCTTTCGCTATAAATATTACACCCGTAATATTTATCAGTCAAGTTCTTATTCAAAAAGACAGAACACAGCCACCAAAAGCCATGTTCTGCCTTACGTTTGATGTTACTCTGCCGCTACAAACTCCATCTTCATAAATTCATGATCCGTCAATTCCTTTAATTTTGCAAGGACACATAATGACAATTCAACCATCTCATCATCCTCCAGATGTTTCAGAGTCTTATTGATACCATTTATGACATTTTTTCTGCCTCCCACATCTAAATCTATACCTTCTTCCATAAAAATACTGATTAAATTACTCTCTTCTACGGTAAATCTCTTATTCATCACTTACATCTCCCTCTGACTTTTCTTTTCATTTTCTTGAACATCATGTTCTTTCGATTGCCCTTCTACCTGTGACTTTTTCTCCGCAAGACGGGATTTTAAGGAAATCCTTACTGTAGGCTTCTCCTCCATTCTCTTATTTTCTTCCCTTTGGGCTTTCTCCCCAACACCATTATTCAGCACATTATCAATCATATTATAATTCTGTTCTTCTGCCTCCTCAATCTTGGCAAGCGGCTTATACTCTGTCAGTTTTTCCAGAAGCTCCGTTGCTCGTTTTATTTCCTCTGGTACAGCTCCCTCCGAAATAATGTCTGCAAGCCACGTTGTTAAATGTCCGGTATCGCCCTGTTTTATGGATTCTGCAAGCTCTGATACATTCTCGGTCATATTTCTTGTACTATCGTGATACAGTACAGTATCATAATCGTAGCAAAGTCGGTCAAGTTCTACTGCAAGCTGTTCCTCCTGTGGCAAGTCCGGCATACGCAGTTCCCACACTCTTGCTTCCATTTCTTCACTCATCACGCCATCTATCTCCATATCGGGCAATTTAGCCACCAGTTCCGTAATGACTTCCATTGCCTGCGGATTGTTTTTAATATCAGGAACATAGTCCAAAACCCCAAGGTCAATCCTCTTTCCAGATAAAACATCAATCTCGTAATCCTCGAAGGGTTCCGCCCCTCTCTCTATGATATTGATTCCAATTGCCGGAATACCATTCATCCTCTCCGATGGTATCTGCTTCCAGATTGCTATGGCTTCATCCACCGTAGGAATATTCTCATAGCATTCACCAAGATTATGAAATTCGCCACATTCCGAAACAGTTAAAGTTACTTCTACCTTCTCCTTTTCCTGCTCTCTTGCCTGTCTGACACCCTCCAAATATTCCTCCACCTGTGGCAGATAGGTTTCCAGTGTACCTGTTCGCTGTGCTGTAATAGGGTTGATGTCAACTTTTACTTCTCCGATATGAAGTCCGCCCTCATTAAAGGCATTAAACAAATCGTCCTCCCGTTCCGCCGTGGAAAGTTCCACAACCACATCAAGGTCAGAACTTTCATGCTCCAATCCCCTGCACCTGCTTCCGGTCACAGCAACATCCACAATCGTTGCATCAATGTTATACTCATCAATCTTTGCCTGCACATGGCATTTCACAGTTTCCTCGATTTCTTCCGGATTCATTTCACTAATATCATGGAATAATTCCCCGGTCTTTGCCCTAAAATCAGCCACCACACTGCTTGGTGTACTCTCCGGAATAATACGATTTGCTTCCTCTGCTTTTTCCATCAGTCCATCATAATCCATCGGTATCAGTTCATCTTCTCTTTGGATATTTCCTTTTGCACCATTGTAATCCGGCTGTGACTTCAAATCCTCTAAAATATCATGTAAGGCTTCCCTTATCGTCACATCAGGATTATCATAAATTCCTCCGTCAATCTCCTTATAATCAGCTCCCATAATGGAATAGTCATAACCGCCCTCTACTTCCTGAATGCTGATAAAACGGTCTGCAATAGAAAATGCCAGTTCTGTTTCCTGTTCACTTTCCAAAGTTTTTTTCATTTCCGCAAGCACCTGTTCCGTTTCATCGCCAAGATCAATGATTTCATCTCCATCTATTTCCGGTTCTGTCTTTTGGACATTGTGTCCAGAAGTGTCCTGCATTTCTTCCTTTTCCGGTGTCTGCTCCCGTAAAAAATCCGGTATTTCCGTATATCCAAAAGAATCCACAAAATGAGCCGTATTCTGTCCGTTCTGATGAAGCACCACTATATCGCTGACAGATAGCGAATGTCCTCTGAAATCTTCTGGGTGGTCAAGGTTGAATTTTTCAAAGATTGCCTCTAAAGTTGCCCCCTGCGTCTCTTTTTGCAGTTCAGATAATTCGCCCACATATAAAAGTGTATAATTCTCTGGTTTAATTGCATCAAAATTATCTTTTGTAATGCCCATACGCTTTAAGGATTCCGTCCCCTCAAAACGTAAGGAATCTAATTCCAGATTAGGCTTTAATTGATAAATTCCATATTTATCAGTACTAGCATATAGGAGCTGCTCTTTTCTTGCCATTTCAGGTGTAATAACAGATCCGTCCTCATAGTTAATAGATTCCACCCATGTGATACCTAATTCTTTTTCTATTTCAAATTCCAAATCAGTTCCATAAAAAGCATTATGAATTTCTGCCACATCAGTATCTGAAATAGGCTCTGAGGTCTTGAATACCGCAGTTCTATCCCCACCCATTTCTTCTATATCGACAGCCACAACTGGATACGGGTATGTATATTCTCGCTCCTGTTCGTCCATTAAGATAAGTGTAATCTTAGTCTGCTGTTTCAATGCTTTATTCCATGTTTCCTTTTCAACCCCAAAGATACCTTCATGCTCTTCTATACGCTCCCTGCTTTCTGCCAATGATTCCGTACCGTCAGTATGAAGCAAATATACATGCAAATCATGTCCAAATAATTCCAATGCTTTCTCTTGTGTTAATGGCAGCATTTCATTCCATTGATAGCCATATTCCCTCATTTCCGACAAACCAATCATCGGATCAGGCAGGGCATCAATCTCCGCCTTTGCATCAATTATGGTCAATGCCACATCCTGTTGGACATACTGCTCCCTATATGCCAGTTTCTCTGCAAGTTCCCTTGTTTTATTCATATCATCAAGTTTATAGGCATAATTTACAATCAGATTTCGCTCCTCAGACGTGAAAATATTTTTTTCTGCCTCCAACTGATTGATAAGTTGTTCTGCCTGCCCCATGACAGATAAATTGGTATCAATGGGTTGTTCCACTCTTTCCTTTACATCAATAAGCTCGTCTGTATCCATGTTATAGCGGACATCAATATGATATTCCTCCGCTTCTTCCGTCTGCTCGTCAGCAAGTTCGGTAGTCCATGCTCCTTTGCTTTCAAGATAAGATGATATATTCGATTTATCCTCTTCATTCATGGTAGAAAGAGCGGATATAAGTTCTGCACTGTCCATTCCACGGACACTGACAAGATTGTATTCTGAAAAATCCTCGTTATGTACCAGCAGAATGCTTTCCTTTCCATGTTCCTGCTCCATCTCCCGGTTAAGCTGAAGCTCCTGCATTGCCCCCTCAATGCCTGTAATCAGTTCTGAAGCTGTCTTTCGGATTGTATCAAGGGAAGATTTCAGCTCTTTCATATTCCTACCGCTGCTCCAGCCTGCGATATATCCAAAGGAATAATCGGATGTATCTATACCGAAATGCTGGCACACTGTAAAAGCCACACTCTCCGCTTCCACTTCCTTTGTATTCCTGTCCTTTACCGGAATATCCATGCTCTGATTAACTTCTTTATCATGCAGCATGGAATGAGCCACCTCATGCACCATTGTTTTCAAAGTCTGGCTTTCGCTCATATTTTCCTGAACAGCAATCCGTTTTTCTGCTGTACTGAAATACCCTTTGGAATCGCCGGGAATATCTTCAAATGCAATCGGAACAGGAGAAATATTCATAAGCGCCTGGACAAAATCCTCATATCCCTCCACCGTAGATAACAGCTCATTCACTTCCAGTTCCGGAATAGGCTTGCCATCCGTCTGCGATACATCAAAAACAGATACCGCACGAAAGGCAGGAATGGTAACCTCTGTTTCCTCTTTCTGCGGCATACCGTTTTCATCAAACATCATTTCTCCCGTTACAGGGTCTAACTTATCACGTTCCTCTTTGATTTTATAAGGAGCTGGTGCAAGAATACGGATTGCCTTTTCTCCTTTATTGACGTGCCGCTCAAAGTTCTTCTGCCACGCCTGATAGCCTGCCACCAGCGTAGCTTCCGGCTTCTGCATGGCAATCAGCAGCGTATTGTTAAAACTGTAATTATGAAATTTTGACATGGTGCTGAGATAGCTTTTATATTTTTCACTTTCAAAAAGCTCTTTCAAGCCAGCTTCCAGCTTATCCGTGATCTCTTTGACTTTTTGTTTTTCACTCATGTAAACTGTATTTTTATCTGCCATAATTCGATTATCCTTTCTTTTTTCCACGCAAAAAAGACAACCATCTCTGATTGTCTTTTTCGATATGCCTATTCAATTTGCATCTTTTTTAGATTGCTTTTTTATTACTCTTCTTTCTTTTCTGTATCCTTCTCTAAAATATTGTTCACTAATTTTTGGAGTTCATTGCGATTTGGCAGATACAATTCATATTTTGAAACAAATAAATTGCTGTCCATACCGTAAGTTGCATATTCTACAAGCAGTTCATCTTTGTTATGACTCAGGATAATGCCAATCGGTGGGTTATCATCTGCCATATTTTCTTCTTTTGCGAAATACCCCATATACATATTCATCTGACCGATGTCTATATGCTGGACGGAATTTTTCTTTAAATCAATCAGCACAAAGCATTTCAAAATTCTGTGGTAAAATACCAAGTCCACATGGTAATGAATATTGTTTACAGTTAAGGGATACTGCCTGCCCACAAAGGTAAATCCTTTTCCTAATTCCAACAAGAATTTTTGGAGATTATCTATTATTTTCTGCTCCAAGTCTTCCTCACTATAACGCTCTTTCTCCGGAAGTCCCAAAAATTCTAATGTGTAAGTATCCTTGATAACATCCTCTGGCTTGTCATAAGTAATTCCCTCTCTGGCAAGTGCCAGAATTCCTTCTTTATCTCTGCTTGTAGCTAATCTAAGAAACAAAGCGGAATCCATCTGTCGCCTGAGTGTTCTTACATCCCACTTTTCCTTATAACATTCTTTTTCGTAAAAACTTCTTTCTAATTCATCATCAATCTTTATCAGCTCACAAATATGCGACCATGTCAATTTGTCAGACACCGTCTGACAATTCTCATAACAAAGATAAAACTTCCGCATATTGTTGAGGTTTGGGCGGCTGTATCCTCGTCCCAATCGCAAAGTTAATTGATGCGAGAGTGTTGTTAATAATTTTGAACCGTATGCTGCTTTAACATTTCCATCCTGCTCAAACTCAACAATATATTTTCCGATTTTCCAATACGTCTCTGTAATTACACTGTTTACTTTTTCAGCTATCTCTTTTTTGGCATTTGAAACTGCTGTTTCAATCTCATCCACCAATGGCTGAAGCATATTTGTCTGCTCTAAATCATTCATAATATATCCTTTCCGAATTTGTCAGACAGTGTCTGACAAATTCAATTTCCATTTTTATGTATTACGTTGTCTCCATTTCTCTTTAGCTTTTTCCAAATCGCTCTATCACTATATTTCCCTTGAACTAATATTATATTTCATATTTGCATAAAAAGAAATATAATAATTACAAATACTCCTCCTTCCCCTTATCTCTTTGCACGGAATTTTCTATATTATTCCCCGCAGCCTTTACTTTCATAGTCTCAAGCTTTTCTTTCAAGGATACCCTCTGTGCCGGCTTATCCGCCATCGCTGCTGTGAGCCTCATTCCCTGCGGATTTCCATTCTCCACAGCATAATTATGTCGGGTATTTTCTATGGGATACGGTTTTCTGGTATCTGCCACCTGCTCAGTACCCAGTTCCGATTTATCATCTTCCATACCTATTCCGTCATCTCCCTTTTCGTCCATATTGAGCAGGGCATTTAAGGCAGAAAGGCGGTCTAACTTCTCTGAAAGCTCTGCTTCCTGTGCAAATGGCTTTGTAACCTCTACCTTCGCTGTTTCAAGCTGACGCTCCACATTCTCCAGCTTTGTGGATGCTTCTGCCAGTTCCTTTGTCATGGCTTCCAACGCATGGTTGATACGGGAAATGTTACCCAGCGGGTCAACACCAATCTCCAGATTATGACTGAGCTGTCCTTTGATGTTCATAACGAATTTATGGTTAAAGGAATCAAAGGACACCGCCATTTTAAAGCCTGCATACTCTCCAATGACTGCCGGAGCATTAACGCTCTTGATTTCTTTGCACATCTCCACAAGTGCAGTTCCGGCTTCTTTTTTATCCGTATAGACCTTATTCCCGACCCTCATAGAGAAAAACTCCTTATCTGCTGGGAGATTGGTTTTTGCAGTCTGAATATCTGCCTGCAAGCCACTGATACGCTCCTTCAGAATGGTTATCTGCTGTGGATAATGCTTTGCAATGTTGTCCTCCAGACGGTATTTCTGACTGGTGTGGTTGGCTTTCATCAGTTTCAGCTTGCTGACCTGAATATCCAAATCCATCTTTTCTTTTATATAGGGATTCCCCGTTGCCAGAGCCTTAACCTCTGCATAAGAAAGTGCTGCTTCGTCCACATCCTCACAACTTCGCACCGGAGATTTGCTTGTCATAATCTGACCGATAAATTTCTGCTTATTCTCGATAAGCTGCCATGAGTAGCTGTCAAATGTTCCCTCTGTCACATACCGGAAAATCTTAACCTTTGGATTCCTGTTGCCCTGCCGCAAAATACGCCCCTCCTGCTGTTCAATATCAGACGGACGCCACGGTACATCGAGGTGGTGCAGAGCAATCAGTCTGTCCTGCACGTTTGTCCCGGCTCCCATTTTTGCAGTAGAACCCAATAAAAAACGAACCTGTCCGCTTCTTACCTTACTGAACAGCTCCGCTTTCCTAAGCTCCGTATTTGCCTGATGTATAAAGGCGATTTCTTCTGCGGGAACACCTTTTTCCATCAGTTTATTTCTTATATCCTCATAGACATTAAATGTACCATCTCCTTTCGGTGTCGATAAATCACAGAAAATAAGCTGTGCTGATTTCTCCCCTTTGGTATCTTCCCAAATCTCAAATGCCTTATCCACACAGGTTTTTGCTTTGGAATGTTCCTCATCGGGGAGCATATCGTTGATCAGACGCTGGTCGAGTGCCAGTTTTCTTCCATCGTTGGTAATCTTGAGCATATTATCCTGATGCGGCTCTACCAGTCTGTTACGCACTGCCTCCGCCCGATCTGCCAGCGATGTTACCATCTCTTTCTGATATTCGCTGGGTTTCAGCACCACGTTCTCATATTCTGCTTCCGGCACAGGCAGCTTTAACATATCCGGTGTCTGGATATCCGCACTCTCCTTGAAAAGTGCAATCAGCTCCGGCAGATTGAAGAATTTTGCAAATCTTGTCTTTGCCCGGTATCCTGTTCCCTCCGGTGCCAGCTCAATGGCGGTCTGTGTTTCTCCAAAAGAAGCTGCCCAACTGTCAAAATGCCCTAATCCCATCTTCTGAAGCGTACCATACTGAAGATACCGCATATTGGTGTAAAGCTCCGTCATACTGTTGCTGATCGGCGTACCCGTAGCAAACGTAATGCCCTTTCCGCCAGTCAGCTCATCAAGGTACTGGCACTTAGCAAACATATCGGAGGACTTCTGTGCTTCCGTCTGTGCAATGCCCGCCACATTCCGCATTTTCGTGTATAGAAAAAGGTTCTTATAATTGTGACTTTCATCTACAAACAGCCTGTCCACACCTAACTGCTCAAAGGTTACAACATTATCTTTCCGGGAAGTATCGTTGAGTTTTTCCAGTCTTGTCATAAGGGATTTTCTGGACTTTTCCATCTGCTTAATGGTGTAACGCTCCCCGTTATCTGCTTTCGCCTGCTCTATGGCAAGCTCAATCTCATCAATCTGTCTTTCGATAATGCCTATCTGTCTTTCCTGCGACAACGGGATTTTTTCAAACTGGCTATGCCCGATAATGACAGCATCATAATCTCCGGTGGCGATTCTGGAACAGAATTTCTTCCGGTTGGCTGGCTCAAAATCTTTCTTCGTTGCCGCTAAAATATTTGCTCCGGGATATAACCGCAAAAAGTCACTCGCCCACTGTTCCGTCAAATGATTGGGAACAACGAACAGGCTCTTTTGGCATAACCCTAACCGCTTGCTTTCCATTGCTGCAGCAATCATTTCAAAAGTCTTTCCTGCTCCCACACAATGAGCAAGCAGGGTATTGTCCCCGTAAAGCTGGTGTGCCACCGCATTTAACTGGTGCGGTCTAAGGTCGATGTCCGGTGTCATGCCAGGGAATTTCAAATGGGAACCGTCATATTCTCTTGGTCTGGTAGAATTAAAGAGCTTGTTATATTTCGCCACCAAGTCCTGTCTACGTTCCTGATCTTCAAATACCCAGTTCTTAAAGGCTTCCCGGACTGCCTCCTGTTTCTGACTGGCAATCATGGTTTCCTTTTTATTCAGGACTCTCGTTTCCTTTCCGTCCTCTATCACGGTATCGTACACCCGGCTGTCCTTTAAATTCAGAGAATCCTCTAAAATCTGATAAGCATTTCTCCGGTTTGTACCATAAGTCATATTTACAAGACTGTTTCCGTAATCCGCACTTTTTCCTTTTACATTCCACTGTCCTGTCACATCGGAATACTGAATCCCCATTGTATTCCGGTTGAAGAGATGCTGCGGTGTTTCAAAAACATCACGCATGAAATCTTCAATATATTTCGGTTCAACCCATGTGGCACCGATACGCACCTCAATCTCGCTGGCATCCAGTTCTGTGGGCTGCACCTGTGTAAGTGCCTGCACATTTATGTTGTATTCCGGGTGGTTTTCGGCGTAAATCTTCGCTGTTTGCAACTTATCCCGGACATTGCCGCTTAAATACTCGTCCGCTGCTTCCCACCTGTCTGTGACCGGATTCTGAAAGATAATGCCCGTCAGTTCTTCTTTGATTGTATCAATCTCTTTTCCGGTCAGCTCCGCCATATAAGAAAGGTCAACTTTTGCTTTTTCTGATAAAGATACTGCCAGAGCTTCCGTTGCTGTATCCACGCTTGTAACCACTTCCGCTTTCTTAATGGTACGTTTCGTGAACATATCCGCTTTGCCTTTGAAATTTCCCTCGTCATCCAGCTTTTCCAGAGAACATAACAGACAATAGCTGCTGTCCTGATTAAAGGCTCTTTTGTTGGTCTGGGAATTGATTAAACCGTATTTTCTGCTGAACGTATCATAAAGGGTATTCAATTCTTTCTGCTTTTCCTTAATCACAGTATCCGGATATTCTTCCAACTGCAAATTGATAAGCTCTTGCGTACAGTTTCGGATTCCTACCATGCCTTTTATGCGTTCCTGCATGGATTCTGACATATCCACAGGCTTCATAATGGAATTTTCACGGTAATATACCTTATCTTCCACCAGTGTGTAGCTGTAATTCTTTACGTCCGGGTCTGCCGGAATGGTGGCATCTGCCAGCTCATTCGCAAGCTCGTCCGTCTCCACTGCTTCGATTTCCCCGTCAATCCGGCTGACCGCATCCATTAACTGCTCTGCAAACAGTCTTGTAGCATCCGGTTGGCAGGTGCTTTCCATGCCATAGGGACCGCTGACCATTTCCATCTTCCCAACAATCATTTCCGGGTGTTCCGCAAAGTAGGTATTCATGGCGATACCGTTTGCATCTTCTGATAAATGTACCCAATCCGGTTCTATGTCCATCACACGGTCACGCTTCTTAAAAAACAAAATATCCGAAGTGACTTCTGTCCCTGCATTTTCCTTAAATGCTGTATTCGGAAGTCTGACCGCCCCCATAAGCTCCGCTCGCTGAGCCAGATACTTTCTGACCTCCGGACTTTTTTTATCCATTGTTCCCTTACTGGTAACAAAAGCAACCACACCGCCGGGACGGACTTTATCTAATGTCTTTGCAAAGAAATAATCATGAATCAGGAAATTATTTTTATCATATTGTTTATCCGCTACCTTATACTGTCCGAATGGCACGTTGCCGACTGCTACATCAAAAAAATCATTCGGATAGTCTGTTTTTTCAAAACCGGATATTTTAATATCCGCTTTCGGATAGAGCTGTCTTGCAATCCTGCCCGTAATACCATCCAGCTCCACACCATAAAGTCGGCTTTCCTGCATCTTCTCCGGCAGCATTCCGAAGAAATTTCCGATACCCATTGCAGGCTCTAATACATTCCCCTTTTCAAATCCCATACGGTTTAATGTATCATAAATACTGCGGATAATGGCAGGACTGGTATAGTGGGCATTTAAGGTGCTTTCCCTTGCAGAAGCGTACTCCTGCGACGATAACAATTCCTTTAACTGCTGATATTCTCCCGCCCATGCAGATTTGCTTTCATCAAAGGCATCGGCAAGCCCGCCCCAGCCAACATACTGTGATAAAATCTGCTGTTCCGACCGTGTGGCGATACGGTTCTCGCTCTCCACCTTTTCCAAAGTACGGATTGCTTCTATATTTCGTCGGAATTTCTCTTTCGCACTGCCTGCTCCTAACGCATCGTCTGTAATGTGGAAATTGACCGCATTGGATTTATCAATCTTTGGTGCAGGCTGCTTCACAGGCTTTTCTATGGCAGGTTCTTCCACTGACTTTTGGACATCGTGTCCAGAAGTGTCCGGTTCCATGCTTTGCAGATAGTGTTCCGCTTCCTCTTTTGTTTCAAAGGTGGGAATTGTACCGTCCTCTTTTATATAATAATCTTCCCTGCCATGATCCCATACTGCAAAATCCTGTCCCGGCTCAAAGGCATCGCTGGTTTCCTCAACTGAGAATCGTGATTCTGTTTCCGCTACATCTTCCGTTCCTTCAATGCGTGAAAATACCTCCGCTTCGTGTCGGTCTATATCTTCCATTGCAATGAGATTCAAATAATCGTTTTCAATTTCTTCCCTGCTCGGTTTGTAATCATATTCAAAATGGACATTTTCGTTTATGAGTACGTAAAAGAACGCATTGTCCTGCATGGAATTTCCAAGCACATAGTTATTTTCTTCCGACTTCCATTCATCAATCTTTAAACACAACTGCCCGTCAATGGTAATCTGCTGTGCCGCAATCTCCTTTTCCTGCTCCATATACCGTCTTGTCTGATTGATAAATCCATTTAAGACCGCCGGATGGGAAGAAACAATCAAATCACGGTTCTCATACTTGGCATACGGTTCTATTTCTTTTGCCCATGCCTTATTGTCGGGAGAAAATCTGCCATCGTGCGTCAGGTGCATGACAGTATTGGCAAGTACATAGCTGACACGCTCGCTACCATATTTTCGGATTACTTCATCCGGTGTATCTTTCGGCAGACGATACCCGTCAAATTTTTCCGAAATCGTCCGTTCAATGGCTTCTTTACAGGCAACCTTCGTTTTCCGTTCTATTACCGCCTGTGCTTTTTCCAGCGCTTTCTGTGCTTCTTCCTCTTTGTACCGGGCATAGGCTTCTTTCCCTGCCGGAGATAAATACTTATCTTCCGCCACCAGCTTTCGGATACGCTTTTCGACTACTTTCCAAGACAGCAGCACTTTCGCATAAGGTTCGCAGATATTTCCCTTTTTTAATTCAATCCCTTTAAAGTTGTGGTCTTGCCAGCTATGGTCTGCTCCGGCAAGTGCATGAGAGCCGCCTCCAATGCCATATTCTTTTTTCAGAAATTCCGCTGCTTCTTTGCTGTCATGCTTTTCCTGAAAATAATCATAGATGCGGAAAGAACCATGTGAATATCCACTTCCCCTGCCAAGATTATGGTCTATCTCGTCCTGAGTAATAAAATCCTCCCTTTTTATTTCCACATGGTCTGCGGTTGGAAAGATTTGTTTTTCTATCAGCAGATTGTCAAGTTCCTCCCGCAGCTCCTCTTTTGGCATAACTGAACGGAAACGTAGCTTTTTCTCTCCGGTTTCAAGCTGATGAAGTGCCTGATCCATGTGGGAAGCCACAAGCTCAACTCCTTCTTTTGTAGAAAGGTATTCTATCATTCTTGCATGAGCCTCCGGATAATTTCCTGCTTTTAGCCCAAGCTCCTCCGGCAGTTCTCCCATGCCATCCCGGAAAAAGAAAAAGAGATGCCCTGCAATCCGGTCACGTTCTGCTTCGTCAGTCAGATAAGCTTCATTTGCTCCCATATAGGTACCGTTTACTACCTGTGAGCGGATTTTTGCTTCCACCTCCTGCCAGTTCATCTGAAGCACCGGACGCTCTGTCGATGTGCCATATCCGACACGCATCCCATCCTCATTGAACCATACCGCTAACTGCTTTCCGTCAAATTCAAAGCCCTTTCCGGTTGTTCCATACTCTTTCTGTAAGAAAGCAGCCATCTCCTCCGGTGTCTTTCCCTGCTGATATTTGGTGTAGATACGCTTTCTGCTGTTATCCCTGCCTCCGCCGCTCCGCAGAATATCCGCTATCTGCTCCGGCGGTATCTTTGTTTCTGACCGTATCGGTGTCACTGTTTCCGCCTGTTTCATGGCAAGATTGCCAGCCTGCTCCGTAAACATGGAAAATAAGTCAAGCTGCTGGTACATTCCCGCTGTTTCAATCCGCTCTGCGGTTTCTCCTGGAAGAAGATATACTCCGTCCTCCATATAGGAATTGACAAGAAAACGTGCTTCCTCCCATGACAGCCTGCTTTCCGCTTCACGGGTCAGATAATTGCCTTTCCATAAGGTAATACCGTCCTCATCGGCACGGTAGCCGCCCCGCATTTCCCCGATATTGAACTCGGTGTATTCTTCCATGCGGAACGAATTTCTCAGATAATCCGCCTGAATCTTTGCATCCTGCTCTATCTGAAAATACCCAGCTATTTCCGGTCTTTTATGCTTCAGGAACTCATCACTGCATAAAATACCACGCTGTAAGTCCTCCCCCTGCTCTGTTTCAGACAGCTTCGGAAAAAAAGAACCGGATAATGAATGTTCTCCACTATCCGGTTCTGGTATTTCTTCTTCCTGTATGTCATTTTCTAACTGTAAATCAGTTCCGTCAGCACGATCTCCTCCGCTGAATGTCTGATGTTGTTCATCTTCGCTACCCACTTCATCTGATCGGCTGCTTTCAGTTCCTCGTTCACTCCCTCTGCTTTCGCCATCTGTTCGCTCAGGGCTTCCATTCTCTGCTCTGCCTGCTCCTGTATCTCCAGACAGTGTGCTTTCAGCTCGCCCGCCAGTATCATGCCCTGATAAATCCCTTTCCGGTGTTCCTGTAAGAAGTTCTTCCGCATCATACCGTACTTCGTCAGCGTTCCCTCCGGTTCCTCGTTCGCTGTCAGGTTCGGAATCAGATAATCCCCGTTCTTTTCGTATGTCAGTTTCATGTGCCGCATCCTCCTTTTTGCTCTGTATTTCTATCTCCTGATTGTTTTGTAGCTCCTTTTCACTTTCACGCTTTAAAGCATTATAGTCTGTATCTGCTTCATTTGCAAGCACTTTCTCCGTATTTTCCAAAGAAGTTTGTGTGCGTCCTGCATTAGCTTTTTCATGTGCCTTCCTGCGGGCAATCTGGCGGTCATACGCTCCTATGGTTCTGCCTATCTCCATTAAAAGCGGCTTGCACATATCTGTGGTGGCTGTACCAACAACAGACAGGGTTTTCATCGTATTAAAGTCGCTGATATATTCAAATCCCTGCTCGTCTTTCCACAGTTCCATATCTGCACCGCATCGTGACAGTATGGTGTAAGCAATACTGGAAGAAAGCGTATCACGAAGCCTGACACCTACATTTAACTCGTCCAGTTCCTCTAAAAAGCTGCCCTCTTTCACATATTCGATTTCCGGCAGAAGTTCTTCATAATAATCCAAAGCAATCCGATTGGATATTTCCATTATCCGCTGTTCAAAGGAGCTGTTTTTATCCGTTTCTCCGTATGTCTTTTCAAGCTGTGCCAGGACTGTTTCTTTATGCTCCTCACGCAACTCCCACAAATTCGGATCACGTCCTATCCGCCTTGCCTTATGTACGTCGGACACATCGAAAACATATTTCAATCTTGTATAGGAATTTTCCGTATCCAGCAGGGCAATTCCCTTTGCTCCACGGTTTACCCAGCAATTCATCTTCTCATTCCATAGTTCAAGGGACGCACAGGCTGTTGCATCCGGTCGTTGTGCAAAAATAAGTATCTGTTCATTGAACGGATATTTATAAAGCCTTGCAGCGGTAGTCAGATACCTTGTCCACTCCTGCCCGTTTTTCGCTATCTCTTTTGCGGTATCCTCCGCCAGATAGGAAATCATCTGATATTTTGTTACCATAAGCATTCCTCCAAAATGACGGAGGGGATAACCCCCGCCGCCTTATTCATAAAAACCGTGTTCTTCGATACCGTTTTCCAGAATTGTGCCAATCAGCTCCTCCAATTCCATCTCCTTCAGCTCGCTGATCACAATGAGCTTTGCAAGGATATCTTTTTCCACCGGAACGACATAGCTTTCTTCATCAGGGCAAAGCTCCCGTACACAAATCTCCAGTCCGTCTGCAATTTTGCAGAGCGTACTTATATCTGCTTCCCGGATACCTGCCAGAATATCCATCAATACATCTTCCCTGACACCGCACCGCAAAGAAAGTTCTGGAATATCCATATCCTGCTCTTTCATAATGTTTAAAATTTTATCTCCGGTGCTGTAAACAACGGTCTTTTTCATTTCTGTATTCATTTTTCTGTCTCCTTTTCACTTGCTTTTTCTCGGTGGAAATTCCATCTTGAATTTGTACTGCGAACCTTTGATTTCCTTTCCGTCTTTGATATAAGAATAATCCTCAATTCCCTCCGGAATCAGGTACGCATCGTAGCTTCCCTTTTTCCCTTTTAATCCTCTCACAAGGGTCTTTTTCCCTTCAAGCAGACTTTTCATCTGTGTATCGGAAAACGTTGCTCCCATTGCCCTACCCACATTCATGCCGCATTTTTGTTTGCAGTAAGCACCGAATTTTCCTTTTACTACATCGCTGCCGCATTTCGGGCATTTTCCAAGCACTTCCTGCATCGTTCCAAACAAAGACTTCTGATCGTCACTGATACTGTGGTAGGTTTGCACCAGCTCCCGCACCATATCTTCAATGCCATCCATGAACTCCTGCATGGTGTATTCGCCTTTTTCAACCAAAGTCAGCGTATTCTCCCAATCTGCTGTAAGCTTCGGGGATTTTACCATATCCGGCAGAACAGTAATGAGCTTCATCCCGTCCTCGGTGGGAAGCATCTGCTTTTTCTCCCGTTTCACAAAACCGTCTTTGACCAGCTTTTCAATAATGTCAGCTCTGGTGGCAGGTGTGCCAAGTCCTTTGCGTTCCACCTCATCGCCCATATCCTCTGCTCCGGCACGTTCCATCGCAGAAAGCAGGCTGTCCTCGGTAAAATGTTTGGGAGGCTGCGTGAAATGCTCTGTTACCTTTGTCTGGATAACTGGAAACGTCATGCCTTCAGAAAGCTCCGGCAGTTTCTTCTCTTCCTTATCCTCATCTGTTTTTTCTACCCGGTAGGTACGTTTCAATGCTGCTTCAAATTCTTTCCACCCGTTCTGCAGAACCGTTTTTCCGGATACATGAAAGCTGTAACCACCGCAGGAAAACTCTGCTTTTACCGTTTCATACAACTGCTTTTTCCCGGTTGCACATAACAGACGATTAGCGACAAGGGATAAGATTTTCATTTCTCCCTCCGGCACAGCGGAAAGGTCTGTCTTTGTAATTTCTATGGTGGGAATAATTGCATGGTGGTCGGTCACTTTTTTACTGTTCAACACTCTTTTTATATCCGGCTCTGCTCCGGTCTGTTCCTCAAAGAGAATCGCCTGATAAACTGCCCCGATTACCGCTTTTGCAGTTTCTTCCATATCATCGGATAAATACTGGCTGTCCGTTCTCGGATAAGTGACCAGCTTTTTCTCATAAAGGCTCTGGGTGTACTCCAATGTCTGCTTTGCAGTAAAACCAAAGATACGGTTGGCATCCCGCTGAAGCGTGGTAAGGTCATAAAGTTTTGGTGGTGCAACGCTTTTATTTTCCTTTATAACGGAACGAACCACTCCACTCTGACTTTCACACGCTGCAGCAATACTTTCTGCCCTTGCCTTATCGTCAATCCGTTCTGTCATGGCATCTATCCCATCCATCAGAATATGAGCCATGTAATACTGCTCTTTTTCAAAATTCATAATCTTCACTTCACGGTCTACCAGCATGGCAAGGGTGGGCGTCTGTACTCTGCCCACCTTTAATACCTTTCCGCCATACAGTACAGTAAATAATCTCGTACCATTTAATCCCACCAGCCAGTCTGCCTGCTGTCTGCAAAGTGCAGACTGGTACAGGCTGTCATAATCGCTTCCCGGCTTTAAGTTTTCAAACCCGTCACGGATTGCACTCTCCTCCATTGATGAAATCCACAGGCGTTTCATTGGTTTCCGGCAGCCTGCCTGTTCATATACCAGACGGAAGATAAGTTCTCCCTCCCGTCCGGCATCGGTGGCACACACCACACTTTCAACTCTTGTATCGTGCATCAGATTTTTCAAGATTTTATACTGCGTTGCTGTTTCCTTTTTCACTTCATGCTGCCACTGCTCCGGTATCATGGGCAGGCTCTCATAGCTCCATTTTTTCCATGCTTCTGAATACATCTCCGGCTGTGCCAGCTCTACCAGATGTCCTACACACCATGAAACGAGAAATCCGTTTCCCTCCATGTAACCGTCTTTTCTCTCTTTCGCCCCGATCACATGGGAAATTGCCTGTGCTACGCTGGGCTTCTCTGTAACCACCAACTGCATACCTTATTCCTCCTGTTCGTCAAAGAAATCTTCTTCCGTATCTTCCTCCGATTCCTCATCTTCGTTTTCATACTCCTCGTTATCTTCCTCATCTTCATCTTCGTCCTCGATAAAGTCCTCTTTTTTCTTGCGGACAACCTTAAAATAATAAGCAGCTCCGATAACGATTAAGGCAAGACTACCAATCAGCACATACGAAATCATCGGATTCGGTGCTTCTTTCACTTCCGGCTCCGGTTCGGTTTCCTCTGTATTTCCCGTACTCTCTGCACCTTCCGTACCTTTTTCTGTTTCCGTTTCCTTTCCCTCTGTATCTGCCTGCTCTCCGTTGTTGTTTGGCAATGCACTCTCCCCATTCGGAATTGCAGATTCCAACGCAGCGGAATTTTTCGGCAAGGTTTCACTGTTATCGGAAGTTGCATTTAACAGGTCATTTTCCGTAACCTCAGTCAAAAAATATACCATTTCTTCCTCTCCGTCCCGGTCAATAATCAGATAGAAAACTTTCTCCGTGGCGGTCTGAATAGTATAAAACTCCTTGCCCTGACCGGATTTTTCCGTACTTTCTGTTTTCCCGCTTTCTGCCTCCGCAGCTTCTTTCATTGCCTGCTTTTTCTGTTCGGCAGGACTTGTCTGTGATGTGGTATTTCCGTTACTGTCTGTTTTGGTATGCTCCGTCACGGTTCCCGTAGCACTCCCCGGTTTCGTCGGGGTCGCACTCTCCGGGAGCTGCTCCGCTGGATTCCCATCACTGGTATCGGCAGGGTCTTTATAGTACGGATTTTTCGTTTTATAAACCTCAGACATATTTCCGGCATTGTCCATTGCAGAAATGGTAAAATACTCATACCCTGCGTCAAACTGCTGGAGGCGGATATTTAACGTACCGCCCGTCAGATCTGTAAACTCATATCCATTGACATATACCGCCTTTGCACCGGAATCCGTATCATGTACCTGTATGCTTAAAAGCCCGTCACTGACTGCCGCATTTAAGGTCGGCTTTACGGTATCAAAACACTTTATGGCACGGTTCTTCTCATAGGTATTGCCTTTCTGGTCTGTGACAAGCACATACACGGTACAGTTCTCGGAAATCCTTAATTTCTTTTCCTCCGTCACATCTGTCCAGCTTCCATTCTGCCCTACCTTTGCCTCTATCTTTGCGATTTCAAAATTCCCCGTATCTGCGGTATCTTTTACACTGAAAGAAACGGAAACAATGTCATTATGCCACTCCTCCGGCTGTCTGATTTTGATACTCACATTCGGTTTTTTATAGGTACAGAGCTTATAATCTGTGACGCAGACGGGACAGTTTTTGTCATACTCATACGCACCGCATTGATCTTCGCAATTACATACCGGCTCCGGTTTATCATTTCCCGATACAGTGCCATCCCCGGTGCTTTCATCGGTACTGCCTTCTGTATTCTCTTCGGTGCCGCCTTCGGTGCTTCCCTCCGTGCTGCCCTCCGTAGTTTCTTCCGTGCTTCCCTCGGTACTGTTTTCTGTATTTTCCTCCGTACTGACATCAGTTTCACTTTCGCCGGGTGTCTGCTCCGTACTTTCCTCCGGTTTGGATTCTTCGGTTTCTTTTGTTTCTTCGGCAAAAGCACTGATTGCGTAGTTCCCATTTACAGAAAACGCTACCGCAGGCATGGTAAATAGCACAGCGGACAATATCAGTGATATAACTGCCTTAGATGATAACTTCCTGTTCTTCATGGCTGTAAGCCTCCCTTTCTTCTGATTGTGCTGCTTCTTTCTGCTCTTTTTCTTTCAGCAGACGCATAATTTCTTCTTCGCTGACCTTGTTTAACAGAATCAGCCGATCCAGAGAGATTTTATTCTTTTCAATGAATTTCATCTTCTCCGCATCCTCTGCCATCTGAAGCTGTTCCGCCAAATCCCTCTCCCTCGCCTGCAATCCCGCAAGCTGTTCCCGGACTTTGGAAAGCTCCTTTACAATTCTCTCTTTCGTCATCGTTCCTCACTTCCTGTTATTTTAATTTCCTGATAATCTTCCAAACGCATAAAAATGGCTCTGCCAATAGGACGAATTGATTGAAGCGTAACTGATTGGATCTCCGCAATGAATCATGACCCCGTTTCCGCAGTAAATCCCCACATGGCTGACTGGTACGCCCGAATTGTATGTACCTGTAAAAAAGATAATATCCCCCGCCTTTGCATCTGCCGCCGACACAGGCGTACACTGGTTATAAATGCCCTGTGCTGTGGTTCGTGGCAGGTTATGGACACCGCTGTTTGTAAATACCCAGCAGACAAAACCGGAACAGTCAAAGCTGGTGGACGGACTGGAGCCTCCCCATACATAGGGATAGTCTAAATATCTCGCCGCTTCTTCCATAAGTGCCTGCACGGTTGCATCGTCATAGGAATCCGGCGGTATCACATTTCCTCCGCCGCTTCCGCTGCCCGGCGTTTCGCCATACAGCGTATCCGTGCCTGCTTCAAAATAAAAAAGAGGGTTATAATATTCCCCCTGATACAGACATTCGATATGTAAATGACTTCCGGTACTGCTTCCCGTATTCCCTGTTGTTCCGATCACATTTCCATGCGTCACGCTCTGTCCTGCCCGGACATTTAAGGTATCCATGTGGGCATATTTTGTGCAGTAGCCTTTTTCATCTTCAATCACTACATAATTTCCGTAATAGCTGTCATAAGTTGCGGTAGTTACTGTCCCGTCCATCGCCGCATATACGGTTGTTCCGGTAGGTACTGCAATATCTACGCCCCGATGTAACTGTTCCTGCCCTGTGACCGGATTGATACGCCAGCCATAATAACTGCTCACATAGTTGTACCAATATAAATCAAGGGGCTTATAAAACTGCTGTGTCAGCCCGTGGGTCTGGTTATAAAAAGCATAGATTTCTCTCTGCTCCTCATTCATGCGTCCGGCAACTACTACGTTTAAATCTTTTGCTGTCAGGGTCACTTCCAGAATGGTTACGGTATATTCCTCTTCCACTTCATACTCGTATTCCTCTTCTGTTGTTTCCCCCGTAACCGGGTCTGTTACCGTATGAGTGCCTGTTTTTGTTACCGTCCTTGTCCTCGTTTCCTCTGTAGGATTTAGTGTCAACTCATACATTTCATCAAACAGATATTCTATTTCTGCCTGTACCTCACTTGCAGTAAATTCCGTATGGACTGCCGACAGATAGCTGATCAGTGCAAATGGGTCATGCCCGATAGATGCCAGATTATAACGGTACTCATCATAATCCGGATAAGTGGTTTCTATGGCATCAATCTCTGCCTGCAATTCTTTTTCCAGTTCAGAAAAAGCTAAATCTGCCGCATCTATTTCTGCCGGAACGCTCATATAACTTCCTGCCAGCGTGGTACTGATTCCTCCGGCAAACATCGCCCCACAGGAAGATACTGCTGTCATAATCATCACAAGAAGCACCGAAAAGGCTCCTATGGCAAGCAGAAGCGAAACATTTTTTGATGCAATCTCCTGTATCTTTCTGGCTGCCGCTGTAAAAAGATTCCCGGACTTCGCCGCTGTTTCCTTTGCGGCTTTCGCTGTCTGTCCCGCCCGTCTTGCTTTTGCATATTCCCGTTTGATACGCTGCTTTTGCAGTCTTTTCTGCAACTGCTTCTGAATGGTCTTTTCCTGCATTTCCGGATTTTCTTCCAAGAACTTCTGATAACGGAAATTGACCTCTTTCTGCATCTGCTTTTTCTCCAGCTTTGCAGCTTTCGCTCTCCGTCTTTCCGTTTTCCCTTTGTAATGCCCTTTGAAAAAGCGGTAAACATCTTCCCCGCTCTGCTCTGTCTTGTGGGCAGCCTCCACACCGGAATTTTCTTTCTCCACTTCGGCAACCTTACTATGGGCAAAATTAGAAGATTCCATTCCCACCCTGCCAGCCGCTCTTTTTACCGGACTGTCCGGTTTGAATGGTTTCTCTTTTTTTACAGAAGTCAATACATACTTTGTTCTGCCCGTCTTTTCATCAAAAACACGCTCCAGAGAATACTCCGTTTTCTTTGGAATCTTCTTTCTTGCAGCTTCCGTCTTTTTTCTGGCTTTCTCCGCTTTCTTTTGCAGTCGGTCTAACTTTTTGCTTCCATGAAATTCCGGTTCTGCCTCTTCGGTAAAGGTAGTGTCCTTTGTCTGGAAATCCTGTTCAAAATCAAATTGCTTTACTCGCTCCCGGCTCTTTATCTCCCGCCTTTGATACCTGCCCTTTTTCTGTGACGAATGATAGGTGTCCCTGTGGCGGTAGTCATCGCTGGCAATTTTTCTACCCTGCTCCTCTCCGGCTTCCTCCGTAAAAGTGCTGTCCGGCTGCATAAAATCGCTTTTAGACTTCTCTCCGGCTTCTGCTCCCTCGGACTTTTGGACATTCTGTCCAGAAGCATCTGCTTTCTGATACTTCTTTGTATTTTTCGACCTCTGGACATCGTGTCCAGAAGTGGTATCTGCATCTCTCGGCTGATATGCTGCGGATTTTTTACCTTTACCCTCGTTTGCTTTCTTTGGAATTTCTCCGGTAAAGGTTTTTTTCTCCTGTGCAAATGCAGCCGGTTTCTGTTTCTTTTTCTCCGCCACTACTCATTTACCTCCTGCCTTACACTTTCCTCTGGTTTGGTATTCATAACCGCAAAGGTCTTGGTATCTACCGGATATTTATCTACGAACGGAATAACCACGTTGTCAAACAGAATCAGTCCGCACCCCGGCTCGGAATTGGTTACATGGGCAAGCTGTTTTTCTGACAATCCCAGCTTATCTGCAAGGATTGCCTGATCCTTTGCATTTTGATTCAGGAGATATACAAAATCGGAATTGCCGAGGATTCCCTCGATTTCCTCCGACTTCAAAAAATCGCCTACGTTCTGCGTCAGCCCCGTAGGAATACCGCCCCACTTACGGAAACGCTTCCAGATTTCCACCGAATAGATAGCGGTCTGCTTCTCCTTCAGCAAAAGGTGGAACTCATCACAATAATAGCGGGTGGCAATCTTACGCTCCCGGTTCTGCGATACCCTGTTCCAGACCGCATCCTGTACGATTAACATTCCAAGCTCTTTCAACTGGTTTCCCAAGTCCCTGATGTCAAAGCACATGATACGGTTCTGACTGTCTACATTCGTCCTGTGGTTAAAATAATTCTGCGAACCATGCACATATAGCACAAGGGAGTTTGCAATCCGTTCTGCCTTTTTGTTCTTATGCTCTAACAGGGCATTATACAAATCCTCAAGGATAGGCATATTCTCCGGTACGGGATTTTCAAAATAAGCATCGTAAATATGACGGATACATTCGTCAATGATACCTTTCTCATCATTTTCCAGACCGTTCTTTCCTCCGGCAATCAAGTCACACAGAGTAATGATAAAATCGGATTTCAGCTTTAAGGCTTCCTTATCCCCTTTATGGGAAAGCTGAATGTCCATCGGATTTAAATAATCTTTGGAATTGGTTGCCAGCCTTACCACCTGTCCGTGCAATGCTCCCACAAGGGCAAAATACTCGCCCTCCGGATCGCAGACCACAATATCGTCCTTTGTCATCAGGAAACAGGAAAGAATCTCACGCTTTGCACTAAAAGACTTACCACTTCCCGGTGTACCAAGAATCACACCGTTTGGTGTACGAAGCCGTTTCCGGTCTGCCATAATCATGTTGTTGGAAAGGGCATTTAAACCATAATAAATAGCCGGAGCTGGCATAAATAATTCCTGCGTACAGAACGGTACTAAGATAGCGGTACTCTTTGTTGTCAAATCCCGTTCAATTCCCGTATCGTTGCACCCGATTGGTGCCGATGCCATCAGTCCCTGCTCCTGTAAATACTGCATACATCTGAGGTTGCAGTTCGCCTGTTGGATAATGCCGGATACCCTCTGCGTGATATTTTCCAGTTCCCGCTTGTTTCTGCCATAGCAGGTCAGAAGAAATGTCATCTTTACCATTTTCTGATTGCTGCTGTTTAAATCGTCCAAAAGGTCAAGGGTATCTTTTTCATAAGTGATAATGTCCGTTGGAAGAATGTCCATGTCATAACCTGACCTTACCGCCTTTTTCTGCTCTTCAATCTTCATCTTCTGAATATTCGTCAAAGCACCTTTTAGCATCTTAATCGCCTTGACCGGATCCATTGTCTGCATATGCATGGTAATAGTCAGGTTCGCATCCAGATCAAGAAGCTTTTTCAACAACTCATCATCAAACTTCGGGGCAATAATATCCAGATAATGCACACTGCCATACATTTTTCCCGCCTTAAAACGACTCGGATAGCGAAAATCAAATCCCGGCGGAGCGATGTAATCTTTCACACTTTTTCCCGACTCCGCCAGTTCCTTAAAAGAAAAACGGAAAGGCTCCATAGTATCCTGGTTAAAATACTCATGCAGGATACGCAGACGTTCCTTTCCGTCAAGGCTCTTAGCGTGTGTGCCCAGATTAGTCAAATTTTTAATCACATCTGCTTCAATGCTGACAAGTTTTGCCCTTGCCTCCTTAAAGCCTTTACTCTCAATTCCAAAAATCAGATACTTTGATTTGATAATACCGTTATTTCCCTTTGCAGCCTGTTTCTTTAACATCTGCGTGTATTCCTCACGAATATCATCAAAATCATCTGCCTGCAATGGAATGTCAAACTGGTCAATTAAGGTCTGCTCGTTAACCTGTCGGTTGAACAGGAACAGCTCAAATTTAATAGACGGGTCAAAATAATTGATAAGCCTGCTGTATTCCTCCAGTATTTCCCCCTTATCCTCGATTTCCAGCAGGTCATAATTTATATCGTAAAACTCCACCATTTTCGTATAAAAGCCAGAAGTGACCTGACAGATACCGTCCCGGTACATCTTCTGAAAGGTAATGGTCTTCTGTGCTGTGGTGGGCTTTTCTGCGTTTTTATTCGTTCCGGCAAGCATGTGTTTTAACTCCGCAAGCCTTCTCCGCTCCACAAAGGTCAGCCCCGGCTTCGTTTTTCCTTTTTTCTTATGTCTGTCCGGCTTTTCTGCCGCCTGCTTTTTCTTCAAGTTTACGCACCTCCTCTTTTATACGCTCTGTTTCTTCTAATCTTCTGTAAATATTTTCTGATTTGTAGGGACGAATCCCCGGTGTGAGGAATTTCTGCCTTATCATAAAATACAGAATCTTCTCTGCCGGAAATCCGTCCTTCTCATACATTGCCAGAAAGAAAAAAGGCAGCATGACCGCTACCATCAAAAGTGCCGATGCCTGTGTGCCGATAAACCCTTTTGTAAAAATGTAAAAGGGAATCCCTACCGCACCTGCACCGCTGAAGCAAATAAGCTGGCGTTTCGTCAGATTTAACGCTACTTTTGTCTTTATGCCGCTTAAATTCTTTGGCACTGCTACGGATATTGCCATAACATCACAGCCGGAGCTGATACTGCAAGCCCCGGCTGTTCCCTCCTTTCTTTGAAATGTGTTCTAATGAGCATTCCAGATTGATTTCGCAAGGGAACCTGTCTTGAACAGGCTGAAACACAGAACAACGGTATAAGCTGCCACCGACCACAGTGCTGTGTGCAGATTGTCCGCAACCGCAATGCCGGATACCAGCACCGCATAGATTGCCACGCATACCATAATGAAAAATCCCTGAAACGCCAGTGAACACAGTCCCTTGATATAATTGTTGCCGATACCGCCCCATTCCCGGTTACTGAATGTGGCAAAGGGAACCGGAGCTACTGAAATATAAAGGTAGATTTCAATCATTCTCCCGAAAAGCATGACGGTAATAAGCAGGGAGATGATTTTCATACATAAGCTGACAATCATAGTTTCGATACCAAGCCCGATCAGCTCGCCGATGCCCATTGTATCAATCTGACTGTCAAACATGGTTTTTAGGGTATCCGTCACATCAATGGTAGTGGAACCCGAAACAATACCGCCTGCTCTGGTCACGATATGGTTTCCCACATCAAAAATCGCCATTGTGATGTCAAAGGTGTAGCTGAGAAGCAGCACAGCGATACAGGCTTTGATAAGGTAACGGAAAAAGAACTCGCTTCCTACTTCATGCATATTGTTCTTATCCATGACCATTGTAATCAGCTCATAGCAGAGTATCGCACTGATGATCATGCCCGCTATGGGTATCATCACATTTTCCGAAAGGTTCTCTATCATAGAAAACACTCCGCTGTTCCATGAACTGGGTGTCCTGCCGACTTCCCCTGCGATTGTTCCGACCTTATCATTCACATCTGTAAACATCGTAGTAAGGTTGTCCATGACCCACCCTTGCAGTATTTCCTTTATAAATTCAGTTATCTTGTCGAGAATCGCTCCCATGACTTAGGAAAACAGGCTTGTAAGCTGCGGAATTACCGTCTGTGCCACAATTACAATACCGCCCCCCGCCATGAGCTGCTTGACCCCTTGTGATTTTGCTTATGTGTGATAAAGAAGTAATAGAAGTGTAAAAAATTTTGCCGTTCCTATCCGGCACATGAGGTATGTCGGATAGGTCGGGCGGTTAGGTGTCGGGCAGTTCTACCTTGCCGACAAAAGAATAATAGATTTCGATTTCCTGTCTGCGTAACTTGCCCCGGCGTTTCCCGTCAAGGGCAACGCTTTCATGGACAACGATTTTCTCCACAAACTCCCGCAGCAGAGTAGGGGTAAGTTCTTCAATGGTAGTGTGCCTGCGTACCACATTCATAAACTTTTCAGCGTTTGCGGTGGCTTCCTGCGCTTTGGAAAGTTCTTCCCGCAGTCTGGCGGCACGTTCTTTCAGTTCTTTCTGCTCGGCTTCATAGTCTGCCGACAGCTCTGTGAAACGCTCGTCCGATATGCGCCCGGTTACGCTGTCCTCATACAGCCGCTTGAAGATAGCAGATAACTCGGCTATGCGTTTCTCGGCGGCTTCCAGCTCCTTTTTCTTGGCGGCGTTCCTGCGTCTGTCCCCGTCCTCATTCTGCTCGATTAAAAGCTTCATAAACCGGGCTTCATGCTTTGCCGCATAGCTGGTAACTTTCCGCAGATTGGAGAGTACGCCAGCGGTCAAGAGGTCAGTGCGGATAAAGTGCGCTGTGCAGTCGGCGGTGCGTTTCTTGTAGCTTCCGCAGATATAACAGTCCTGCTTGCGCTTGTCCGTCTGGTATCGCTGCTGGTACATGACGCTGCCGCAGTCGGCACAAAAGAGTATGCCGGAGAACAAGCCCACTTCGTCATAACGGTTGGGGCGTTTGCGCTGCTTGCGTAACTCCTGCACCCGTTCCCACGTTTCCCGGTCAATGATAGGCTCATGGTGGTTCTCAAAAACCGCCTGCTTTTCCGGGGGATTTTCTATGCTGTGTTTCAGCTTGTAGGACGGCTTCTCGGTCTTAAAGTTTACCAGACAGCCCGTATATTCCCGGTTTTCCAGCAGATGAACCACGGTATTGGTCGCCCACTTGCACTCATAGCCGGGGTGGTAGCGGCGGGTGCTGCCCGTCCTGCGGTATTCCAGCGTCCCCGGCGTGGGGATTTGCTGCTCGGTCAGCATACGGGCTATCTTGGTCGGACCGTTCCCGGCAAGGCAAAGGCTGTAAATCTGCCGTACCACCGGGGCGGCTTCCTCGTCAATGATAAAGTTTTCGTCCTCGTCCATGAGGTAGCCATAGACGGGCTTGCTTGTGATGGGCTTTCCGCTCATGCCCTTAGAGCGTTTTACTGCCTTGATTTTCTTGCTCGTATCTCTCACCAGCCATTCGTTAAAAATGTTCCGCAGCGGGGCAAAATCATTTTCCCCCTGTGCGCTGTCCACTCCGTCATTGATAGCGATGAAGCGGACACCTTTCTGTGGGAAAATCATTTCTGTGTACATTCCCACCTGTAAGTAGTTTCGCCCTAACCTCGACATATCCTTGACGATAACTGTCCCGACTTTCCCTGCTTCAATGTCTGCAAGCATGGCTTGAAATCCGGGTCTTTGAAAGTTCGCACCGGAATAACCGTCGTCGGTGTACCAGCGCAGATTAGAAAATCCATTCTGTTTGGCATAGGTTTCCAAAATCCTCTTTTGGTTGGAAATGGAATTGCTCTCGCCTTGCAGCTCGTCCTCATGGGACAGTCTTGGGTAAAGGGCGGTAATGAGTTGCTGGGTGGTCTGTCTTAACATAAATTCCTCCGTTTCCGACAGCCAGCCCCACTATTCCGTACCTTGATTGTACCACATGGGGCGGCTGTCTGTATAGCGGCAAAAGCGTCAAATCTGCTTCTTTACGGTCGGTAAAAATGACGGTTTTTCAATCAGGCTTATCACAGGTCAAATATCCGGCGGCGGCTTCTGCTTCCAGCACTTTCATCATCTTGTCAGCGGCGGTGTCGGTCGCCCCCTCCTTGAAAAAGCCAGACACCACAAGGATTGTGTTGCCTATCCTCGTTTCGGTCACGCAGTCCGGGCGGCGGGCAGGGCGTTTGTTTCTCTGGGTGTCGGTCATAGGCAAATCTCCTTTCCGGCAAGCAGCCGTTTCAGCTGTTCCATTTTTCCCTGTGCGGCGGCTTTCCTCAAATTCTCCCCGGTAAAGCAGAGAGGGGAACACATTTCAAGCAGGCGGTCATAAATCCGGGCGTGGGCGGTGTCCTCCGGGTGCTGCAATTCCTCCAGCGTGAGGTTGGTCGTCACAATCAGCGGCTTCCTGCTCCGGTAGCGGCTGTCAATCACATTGTAGACCTGTTCCAGACCGTATTCTGTGCCACGCTCCATTCCAAAATCGTCAATGATGAGCAGGGGGAAGCTGCAAAGGCGGGAAATATATTCGTTCCTGCCCGCAAAGCTGGCGGCAAGGTCGTTTAATATTGCTGCAAAGTTTGTCATGCACACCGGGACTTCCTGCTCCATGAGGGCGTTTGCAATACACCCGGCAAAATAGCTTTTCCCAGTGCCTACCCTGCCCCACAAGAGCAGCCCGTAGTTCCCGTCCTTTATCTGTTCCCAGCGTGCCACATATCCGGCGGCGTTCTTCATCTGCGGGCAGCTGCCGTTATCGTTGGCAAATGTCCAGTCCTGCATGGTCTTGTCTGTAAAGCCCTGCCGTTTCAGCCGTTCCACCGTTTCAAGGTGGCTGCGCCGCTTCTCGGCGGCTTCCCGTTCCTTACGGGCTGCCCGCTGGCAGTCGCACTCTGACGGGTGGCGGTCACGCCCGAAAAAGGTCTTGCCCTCCGGGAAATAGGCTTCTTTGGGTTTCCGGCATTTGCCGCAGTATAAAAGCCCGTCCTCCCCGGTGTAATCCTCCGGCTCGGCTGTGGTGTCGGTCATAGGCAGTATGGTGTTGTGGATTGTATCGGTCATAGGCTTTCTCCCTCCTTGAATGAATAGTCCGGTATGCCTTTCTTTGGCTTCTCTTTGGCAGCGTCCTCCTGCGCCCACTTGTAAATGGTGGCTGCATGGCTCTGGTACTGCTTCCCGGTGGAAGCGATGTGGCAGGAAAGGCGGTCAAGGTAATACTCCCACTTGCCGGGGAAGTCCTGTTCCAGCTCCAAAAGTTCTGTGTCAGAAAGAAATACATTTTTATATCTGCCATAAGCGGCGGGGGGCTGCCCCTCACTCGCTCCTTTTGTTTGGCTCTCTATTAGGTTGTTTATATTAGTTTGGTTAGGGGACGGTTTTCCGACCGTCATAAGGTCAGTTTTCCGGCTGTCAGTTGGTCGGTTTCCCGCCCTTATGAGGGGCGGTTTTCCGTCCGTCAGTTGGTCGGAAAACTGTACCACTGGGATAGGCGGCACTTTCACATACAGACGGTTGGCGGCAGAAAAGCCCGTCCGTCTGCGTTCCAGCAGCCCGGCAGCGTCCAGTTCGTTCAGTGCGCCCTTTATGGTGGTGCAGCCTTTATCCAGCATTTCCGCTATCTCTGCTATGGGGTAGACAATGTATGTCCGTCCCTCGCTGTCCTGCCAGCCGTTCTTCTGCGAAAGGGTGGAACGGTCTAACAGCAGCGCATATAACTCTCTTGCGGTGTGGGATAGGTCTGTTTCCAGCAGGAAACGGGGGTAAGGCAGGTAAGCGGGCAGCTCCGTTCCTGCGGTCATATAATCAGCGATAGGGTTCACCTCCTTGTGGTGTCTGTCTGTGGGTTCTGTTACGCTTTTAGGGGGCGTTTTTAAGGGAAAAGGATAAATGTATCACGCACCCTTTGACACCCTCCAAAAAAGCCTTGATTTATGCGGGTTTGAAATGCCCTAAAGCGTGACATTTCTCCCTTTGTTTCCGCTTCCGTTTGGCGGCGTTTATCCGCTTCATGCGTCCGGCGCAGTCCGGGCAGTATTTCCCCCGGTTGGATTTTGGGAAGAAGAACGCCCCGCAGACAGCGCAGCGTTTCCGGCTTCCCCGGCGCAAGAGGGCGGCTTCCAGTGCTTCATCAAGGGGCAGGACAGCGGCGGTAAACCAGCGGCAGAGCAGCGAATAGCTGATACTCTGTACACACACGCAAGGCTCGCCGTCCTCCAACAGCAGGCAGTTCCCGCTGTCATAGTTGCAGCACTCATGCACAAGGCGGCGGGCTGCCCGGTACTGGCGGTAGTCCATGCGGGGGATATTACCGTTCATGGCTCTGCTCCTTTCTGCGCTGCGGCTCGCTCCGGCGTAAAATCTGGTCGATATTGCCCTTGACAGTCTGCAAGCGGCGGTACTCCTCCCGTTTTGCCCGGTAATCGTTGTAGCCGCTGTTTTTCTCTTTGATAAGGCTTTCAATCTCTGCTTGCAGGGATTTATAGCTCGGCAGCTTGGAAATGCCGTTCTCCCTGAAATAGCGGGCGGCTGCGTCTGCTATGATAAAGTCACTTTCATGCTTCTGACGGTAGGCTGCTTTTGCTTTGGCGTTTTTCTGCTGTTTCAGCCCGTCCCGGACAGGGCGGGTCTTGGAATAGGCAAGCACCTGCCGTTGCAGCTCCTTTTTCCCGTTCAGCGTCTTTTCCACCTGCTTCAACCACGCAAGGCTTTCCTGCATGGCGGCATAGGCGGCAGAACAGGCTTCGTCCAGTTCCTCCGGGGAGGAAAAGCCGTACTGCTGATAGGCGGTAACGGTAGCTGCCATTTGCTTTAGGTTGTGCTTTGCCGCCCAGCGGTCATAGCCCACGCCCTTGCCCTCGGCTCGCTTGGCTTCCCGGTCAACCATGCGCTGCAAGGTGTTGTCTGCCGGGGTGGTTTTTGCAGCTTTTTCCCCTTGTAACGGCTTTTTAACTGCGGCAGGGTATTCGGGTATGGCTTTGGTCTGTTCGGCAGCTCTGTGGGCGTTCTGCGTGAGCAGGGCAAGGACAGCAGCCTTGTCAAAATCGTCCCCCAGCTTCCGGGCTGTGATAGGCTTTGTCCTGTCCGGCGTGAGGTAGGAAAGCCGCCCCCGGCTCTCCTTGACGGTCACACCCTCCCGCAGCAAAAGGGAAGAAAACTCGTCAAAGCTGCCAGCTTGGGAAAGTGCCTGCCGTATCGTCCGGCGCAGCTTCGCCTTGTCCGTTTCAAACTTGGTGGGCTTGGTCGGCTGTCCGGCGGCTTCTCTGGCGGCGTTCTCTTTGTCAAGGGCAAGCTGCCCTTTCTTTGCCGCCCAGTATTCCCGTTCGGTTATCCGTTCCTTGCTGCCGTTCAAGAGGTCGATTTGGTAAAGCCCCTCCCGGTGGCACATTTCCATGACTTCGCTCTTGAAATATTCCATAGCGGCGTTGGTGCAGCGGTGCTTGCAGCCCTCCAGCGTGTCGGCTGGTCTGTCCATGTAGGGCAGAAGCGGGACTTCGTAAATCCGCAGGGAGTTGATGACGATATGCACATGGATATTCCCGCTGTGGTTATGCCCGTCCGGGTGGGTGCAGATTAGGGCTTGGTGTCCGGGGAAATGCTCCTTGCAGAACTGCTCGCCCAGCTCCTGCGCCCGGTCTACGGTCAAGCCGTTGTCTGTCCCGTCCCGTGGGTCAAAGCTGATGATATAGTGGTGGCTTTTCACATCTTCCCGTTTTTGGTTTTTCTCATAGCGGAGATTGGCTCGCATACAGGCAACAGCGAAATCCTCGCCCCCGCAGTTGAGGGAAGAAATGCGGTAATCCTCCCTCGGTATCAGCCGCCCGTTTTCATCAAGGGTGGCTTTCATGGTAAACTCGTCATGCTCAAATGTGAGATAGGCTTCCGCTGCGCCATAGTCGGCGTTTTTAGAGCTGATATGTTTGAATGTTGCCAACAGCGTCACCCACTTTCTGCAAGACTTCAAACTTTAGGGCAGCAAGGTCGGAAACCGCCGCCCGTACCTCCCCGGCAAGCTGCGGATAGGGACTGTGCCACTCGTTCAGCGTCCGGGCTATCTGGTTTAAGTTGCCGCCGATCCTCCCGTATTCGGCGGTCAGCTTCCCGACAGCGGCAAGCAGCTCGTCATTGATGGGGGAAACGGTTATGATGGGGCGTATGGCTGCCCCGGTTATGGCTTGCCGGATAAACTCGGCTTGGCTCATGTGGTAAGCAGAAAGCCGCTGGGCAAACTCGGCGTATTCTTCCTCGGTCATGCGTGTTTTGACTACCCGGCTGCGGTGCGGCGTGTTGTATCGTTTCATAGGTGGTTGACCTCCTTTCTGTGCGTGGTGTCCTCTCACTAATAGGAGAAAAACAGGGTGTGAAGCGGAACTGTTTTTGAAAAATCCGAAAAATATTTTGAGGGGTTTTTCAGCGGCGCAAGCCGCATAAGCAGGGTTTGGGGAAGGCACTCCCCAACAAGATTCCCGCAGGGGCAAAATGAGCGATAAGCGAATTTTGGCACCTCGGTAGAATCTTGCTCTAAGAAACTGCCGGCCTGCCGTTCACTTGCTACTGCCACTTTTTCAGAAAATCTATAACCAGCTTTTTTTATAAAAGGCTGCGGGCTGGCGTTTTTCCCTTACTCCCTACAAACCACAAAAGAGCAGAATGGACGGACTTTCCGGCAAGAACTTTTCCGGCGGCTCGGTCTTTCCCGACAATAAGGCGTTTCGGAAGCTGCGTTTTGCCCGCTGTCTGAAAAAAATGGCAGCCTTTTTTGGTTTCACTGTCTAATACGGAACTTTTGGAAATTTGCCAAAAATGGACGCAAAAAAAGCAGCAAATCTTTTTCGGATTTACTGCTTCATGTGCCGCTGCGGTGCGGCGGGATGGATATTCAGTTGAAATAAAAGAGGATGGTGGTACTTTAGTCTATCGACTCTTTACTAACTATTAGGTAATCTTGAAAGATTTTCCTTGAATTTATCTAAAGAATGTTCATTGTTTCCCGCAAAAATAAGTGGAATTGTATATTCATATGATATGCCATTTTCATAGTCCGATAATTGTATTTTTATAGTATCATCCCTCTCATCTTTAGGTGCTATATATATGAATGAATTTTTATTTATATCAGATATTTTCCCTTTTTCAGAAGAAACAGTATAACCCCAGTCTGTTAAATTTGTCTTTATTGTAACTTCTGTTTCTGTTTCTTTTCTAGTCTGCAATGCTGTTTTATCGATTTGGATATCAAAAGGAGTCGAACCTAACAATTCACTGTTTATATTTACAAGTTCTTCTCCATTTGTTTTAGAAATATTAGATTCATCTTCATAATTTTGTTGAGATTCATCTTTTGGTGTTTCTCTGTTACATCCTAATAAAAAGCATAAAATAATTAGTACTAATACAGAAAGTTGTTTTTTTTGCATTTATTTCTCCTTTCATATTATCAAAGAAAGCACTGAGAGTACTTTCAAGAAATTTTGAAATATTCTCAATGCTTTCTATTTTTTGATCATAAACTTGCCGGTAATGATACTATGTTAATTTATCTCTTTCGCGTAACCTTTGTTGCAATATACACATGCACCATTCACCCATTTGTGAGACATTTCAATCGTCTCAACTTCATAAATGCTTACTTCTCCACAAATTAAACATTGTTTGTAATTATATACATGACGTGTCGCACATTTATCCCAGTCATCATATATACCAGGCATTTCATCTTCATATCCATAGTACTGGGGAGAACCCCAACTATGAGTATGAGCGGCAAATACAGTCATTGGAGCAGCTACAATTCCAGCTACTACTGAAAGTGCTAAAATAGATTTTCAATTCATAAGTTCCTCCCTTTCCTTAAAAATACATAGCTCTTTGTTACATTGTCATTTTAACATAATAATTGGTAAAATGCAATAATTTATTTTCTATTTACGAGAAAATACTGTGCATATTATCTTATTTAGGAATAGTTAAGGCGGCTACCTAAATCTTTTTATTACTTTACCGCACATGAGCATTTGCCCCTGGGTTATCATTTCCGTATCCCTCAAGAAGATTGATAACGCCCCATACTGCCACGCCTGCTCCGATTGCGGTTACAACGGTCTTTAATCCTGTTACTGCTGATGTAAAAAATGCCATATTCAGTTACCTCGTTCTTTCCGAAAATTTATTTTTTGCAAAAAATAAGGAGCATTGCTTTCTATCCGCAAAACTCCTGTACCTCTGGACATCGTGTCCAAATGTTCCTATTCAGTTGTATCCGGGGAAATCTCCCCGCATTCAAAGGCTTCATCTACCTTTGTCTTTTCTGTGACCTTCAAGTGGTGCAGATGTTTCACATACTGTTCCATATCAAAGGCATTTTTCTTGTCATAATCGGACAGCTCTTTGTACCGCTTGTGCTTCGTTATATCGAATTTATCCGAGAAAAATGGTCTGACACCTCTAAGCTGCATAATACATTTCCCGCCATCCATGACAGCAATCTCATCTTGGCTCATCAGTTCTTTGCCACATTGTCAAGTGATGAATTCAAGAAAACGGCAGCCGCAAAGAAAAATCTTTGTGGCTGCCGTTCTAATTGGCGGCTTGAAGCAAAAAAATCCCCGGTTGTACCAGGGAAATAAAAACTTTAGTATAGCCTAAAAGAGAAAGCTAGCGCCTTGAGGCGCGGCCAAGTAGAGTGGGCTTAAAGCCTGCGTCCCGAGCCACCCGTTTTACGGGTGGCAGCGACTCCTTGTCTGTTTATCTTATACTTGTCAATTTATATTATCCAATAATGTGAATTATAATATGACAGTACGGATGCATATTATAGAAACATAACTTTGAAAGAATCAAGCATAACCTGTGGAGTGACTCTTCAACGGATAAACTATTTTCACTTCATACAGTTCCGACATATGGAATAAGGAACACCAATCGCCCTCAATACAACTTTCTTTCTATTAGTTAAAAATGCACATAATCAAAAAAGAAAATCGACTTATTTTAGACAAATTCATTGACAAGTTCTGCTTTAGGTGATAAAATAAAAGTGAAAAGTCGAAATTTATATTGTTGGGAGGTAAGACCGATGATTTGTTTTAAGGTTAAGTTGCCTAACTTAATAATGGAGCATTTTTACCGACGCTGCCAGCTTTGGAGGCTTAGAATTAAAATTGTTTCTATTTGCGCATAAGTTAGGCATGATTATTTGTCTACTTATGCGCTTTTTTATTTGAATTTTCAGTATTAGCAGAAAGGAAGTGTTATACATAGATAACATATGGCTTATCCTTTTGCTTCTATTAAGTTTTTTTATGATTTTTAAGCCGGAACTTTTATGGAAAATTGAACACTTCTTTTCTGTAAAAGGCGGTGAACCTACAGATTTATATCTTGGTTTGATGCGGGTTGCTGGAGTATTCTTTTTTATTGCATCCATCATTTGCATTATTGTTTTGGTTTTATAAGAGAAGGGGGGCTTTTAATGAAAAAGCTAACACGTAAGATTGTTGCACTTACTCTTTCCTTGGTTATGTGCATAAGTTTTTCTAACACTACTTTTGCTTATGCCGACAACGAGAATATCAGTTCTTCTGCTGAAGCAAGCAAAGTGAATTGGTGGAAGATTGGCTGGATTATCCTTTCAGATTATGTGGAAAAGCTTATCGATCTCGATGGACAGAGTGAAAAGGATAGTAGTTGGGCCTATCTTGTTTCACCTAGCATAGAATATAACACGGGTGATATGGGGCCTGAGGTTTATTTTCGTCCAGAAGTAGATAACAGCGTTGGTTCTATCCGTATGCATGGACATAGGATTATCTTTGTCGATATTTTTACACAGATTGCACTCATCTTGTCAGATGCCTCTGGTGATACGGTAAGTCAAGCAACTACTGGTACAAATCAGTATATGTTTTATACAAAGAAAGCAGGAGACAGTTCTGGTACATGGAAAGCACAGTTTGTTTCAACTGAGACATACAAATGGCAGTTGTATTATGCCCATTATTACAATGCCAATGCTCGTTCAAGTGTTCCTATGACGGAAGATGGATTTTACTTTGGGGATAATAACAGAGTTTATCAATTCTCTGTTGCAGAATCTTACAGACTTAATTCTCTTCCTCCAGAGGTTGTTGATATGACACAACTTAATGCTCAATTTATTAATCCTGCTGATGGAAAAACTGTAGATTATCTCAAAGACTTTAATGCTGGAGATCAAGTTCATTTCTCTGATATAATTATTGACATTAGTTATGATGCGACTGAGGATGCGACTACATTTTATTTTACCGAGGATACTTATGAGGAAAACATAGGATGGAAATTTGCAGGAAATCTTCTTGACCAATATTCCGCTGGTGATGTTCTGAATCTAACTTTTGATGTGTTGAATGTCGGAAACTATCAGGGCATTACTTTTGAAAGCCTCGACTACTTTGAAGCAGCTTACGCGCATAATAACGGTGCCGCTTATCCCAATATTCAAGATTACCAATAATTTGATTTTGACATAAGGACTTATAGAAGAGGGCGTGTTGCGGATAATTTTCTGCAACGCGCCCTTTTTAGTATGCTTTAGCAAAATAAAGTTATCCCTTTTACTCTGGCCAAAGGAATAACTTTATTGCCTGATAGCATTAAAAGAAAATTGTTGTATCACTTTTGATATAAATTAAAAGTATTTAGCGTCTAAATTCTACCTTGACATTTCCCCAACAAAATTGTAAATAATCTTAACCTCCTGTGTCCTCTGACCATCAATCTTCTTGATTTCTCCAATCAGAATCCGGCTAATGAGCCGGTTCAGCACCGCCTCGTCCAGTTCCTCGATGGCGGCATAGCGCCGGATTTCCTTGATAAAAGTGCGGACTTCGCTTTCTTGCGCATCGGCACGACCTTGCATCATTGCCAGGTCATGCAGGCGTTTCTGGTTGGATTCCTGCTCCTGTTCCAGCGCCGCCGTCAGCTTCACAAACCGCTGCTCGGTCAGGATGCCTTTGGCCTTATCGGTGTACAGGCTCAGGAACATCCCGTCAATTTCCTGATTTCGGGCTTCCAGCCGCAGGCGTTCCTTTTCTGTCTGGGAGGCGTCCACCAGATACCGGTGCTCCATCCGGCGGCTGAGCCGCTGGTAGAACGCATCGGCATCCTTCATAGCCTGCGCCGCCAGTTCCTGAATGTCTTTCAGCACCAGATTGTATAAATCCCTGGCCTCGATCTTGTGGCTGGAACAGACCTTGCAGCCCATGCGGTTGTAGGTCTGGCAGATATAGTACGCCTTGTCAATCGGCTCCCGCATTTCGCCGGTGAAGCGGTTCTTCCCGGTTCGGCCCACTTTCTCATACCGCACCTGCATGGACTTCCCGCAGGTGGCGCAGTAGACCAGACCGTGGAACAGATTATAAAAGGGGCAGGAATTCCCCTGAATGGTCGGCCTGCGGTCAATGAGTTCCTGCACCTGTTCCCATTCCTCCGGCGTCACAATGGCCTCATGGCAGCCCTCGATCACTTCCCACTGGTCACGGGGAATAATGTCATAGGTGTTGGAGCGGATGCCTTTCTGATGCGTCCGAAAGACCAAATGTGCGCCCTTATAGAATGGATTTCTCAGGATGTGACTGATTCTGGCTCCGCCCCAGAAATAATAGTTGGCGTCAAACTCCGTGTTGGCTTTGACATGGGTGATTGGGATTTTTTCTTCCATCAGACGTTTGGAAATCCTCATGCAGCCCAGCCCGTCAAGGGCATAGTCATAGATTTTGCGGATGATTGGCGCTGTCTCAGGGTCAATGATGAGATGCCCCTTGTCCTCCGGGTCACGCATCAGGCCGAAGGGCGGCGTCCCTCCGCAGAACTTCCCCTGCCGGGAGCGGGTGGTGATGCCTGCCAGCACCTTTTTAGAAATATCCCGGCTGTACATATCGTTCAGGATATTCTTAAAGGGCGTAATGTCCATCTCCTGACGGGTCAGGCTGTCCACGCCGTCCGTGATGGCGATATAGCGTACATTGTGTTTGGGGAAAAAGATTTCGATATAGCTGCCAGCTTCAATATAGTTCCTACCAAGCCTGGATAGGTCTTTGGTGATGACGCAGCCGATCTTCCCCGCCTCAATGTCAGCGATCATGCGCTGGAAGGCAGGGCGGTTGAAATTGCGGCCCGTATAGCCGTCATCCACATAATATTCATACTGGAACATTCCATGCTTTTCAGCAAAGTCCCGAAGCATGATTTTCTGGTTGCTGATGCTCATACTCTCGTTGTCGCCGCCGTCATCCAGAGAGATGCGGCAGTAGAGAGCGGTGATTTTCTCATAGACTTGTTTTTTCCTGCTCATAGCGTTCTCCTTCTATGAACAGGGACACGATACCATTATAGTACCATGTCCCTGCCCCTGAATCAACCGTTTTTACGCAGCGTTTTCGGCCATTTCCCGCTGCTGACGCCATTCCTCGAAGTGTTCGCAGGTCTGACGCTCAATCAGCTGCTCAAAGGCTTCCCGCATGGACTTCTCCCCGGAGAACTCCCGCACCACCACAAAACGGACTTTATTTTTCTGCTGTTTGCTTTTTTCCATAGGCTACCTCCATAGAGTAGCAGGCCAGACGGCAGCACTGGCAACGAAGTCCGGCAACGAACCTCTGAAAACCTGTAAACTACCGTCTGACCTGCAAATCTTACTTTATCAATTTTCTTGAAAAATCTCGTTGTTTTCGTTGCCGGAGATAGAGATAGATATTAGAAAATACCTTATTTACAGGCTTTTTCCGTATCCAGACCGGAGAATCCCCGGCAACAAACCCGGCAACCAAGTGGCAACCATCCCGGCAACAGACCGCTAATTTTATGCGATCCACTCCTTCGGCAGTTCCAGCTGGCAGCATTCTTCCTCGGTCAGCTCCACAAATCCATCTTCGTTGCCGGGCAGTTCGTTGCCGGAAACGTCCCGTTCCCAGCCCCTCTGCCTGCCATATCCGGTGAACATCCGGGGATTGGAGAATGGTTTCCAGCCCGTCACCACCGTGTTCATGATCTCGTTGATATTGTGCAGCTGCCACCGCTTCGGCTCATCGTAGGTGTGGCCCAGCGCCTCCTTGAACAGCTGTTTGGAGCAGACCATGCTGCCGGTGTAGTGTTCCAGAAAGCCCTGTATCTGTCCGGCCTCGGTGTCCTCCGGCATGAAATCCTTCTGCACCTCCACCAGCTGGCGCTGGATGGACTTGCTGAACTTCATAGAGTAGTGGCCGCTGCGGTAAATCGTCATGGCCTCCGCCCAGACCTGTAAAAGATAGGCTCTGGAGGCGTCCTCGTCCTCCAAAATGTGAACCTCTGCATTCTCCGGGTAAATCATGATCGGCAAAAAGCGCCGATTTCCGGCCCGGTCAAGGGGCAGGAAGTCCAGTGTGTTGGACGAACCGCCGAACACACACTGCCGCAGCCGGTCTTTGGGCTGGGCCTCGTAGGGCGTCCGGTAGGTTTCCTTCTGGCGGCTGATAAAGGAGCGGATTTCTTCAATGCTTTTGGCGCTGCTGGTAGCCAGCATCTCCGACATTTCGATAATCCAGTGTCCTTGCAGCTTCAGATACACCCTGTCATCGTCCAGTTTTTTCAGGTCGTCACTGAACCACTCGTCCCGGATCGCCAGCAAGCGGAAGAAGCTGGACTTGCCAGCCCCCTGACCGCCCACCAGACAGAGCATTTCCTCATATTTGGAGCCGGGGCGGAATACCCGCCGGATAGCCCCCAGCAAAAAGTGTTTCAGCATTTCCTCCACATAGTCGCTCTCGTCCGCACCTAAGAAATGATGGAGACAGGAGCGGATGCGGGGCGTCCCGTCCCAGACAAGGCCGTTTAGCACGTCCTGTATGGGATGGTAGCAGTTCTCATTCGCCACGATGGAGAGCGCCGCCGTCATCTTTTTCTCACTGGTCAGGCCATAGGTCTGCTCAAAATAGAGAAGCAGATATTTCACGTCCGTATCCGTCAGGGCACTGGTATTCCTGCGCCAGCCTAAATCCTGTACAATGTCCACCCGGTCAGTCAAAAGGTTCAGGCGGATCGCCCCACGCAGGAGAGGGTCATGGCAGAACACCGTCCGGCAGTTGCCGATGGTGTTGGCGGGCTGGCCCTTCTCGGTGACGGACAGGCTTTCCCGCACCTCATCAACGCTCCGCTCCGGCGCTAAGGCTTCGGCTGCGCTCATGGCGGCCTGCCGGGTGGCTAGCGGTAAACTCTGATATTCGCTGCTCAATCTTCCTCACCTCTTTTCCATACTCAGCGACCACGGAAGCACGTTCCTCCATGCTGCCGGACAAGAGAATATCCAGCAGATATTCCGTGTACGGTTTCTTTTGCAGGGCCTCCACGAACAGCGGATTCCACGCTTCATCCGGCGTCTGCGGGGCGTATTCCTTCTCCCAGCGTTCCAGCAGATGCAGGTAATTGCACAGCACCCGGAAACATTTCTGCTCCGCCTGCCGGTAACGCAGTTCCTCGCTGATTTTTCGCTTGACCGGCCTCCTGCGGGGCGGGTCATGGCCTTTGGCGTCATAGTGGACAGAGAAATCCTCCGCCAGCTTCAGCGCCGCCTCCTTACTGCTCAGACTAAACAGACGGGCGGTAAAATCAATCACATCCCCATCTGCCTGACAGCCAAAGCAGTGGAACCGATGGTCAATCTTCATACTGGGATGTTTGTCATCATGGAAGGGACAGCAGGCCATGCCATTCCTGCCAACCTGCACCCCGTAATATTCCGCAGCCTGCCTTGTGGTGACAGACTCCTTCACCGCTTCAAATATATTCGATTTTCTCACCTCCAGGCAGAGAAAAAAGCACCCGTTTCCGCAGAAAATCAGGTGCCTCATAACTCCATATCGTGTTTCTTTTTCGGAGCAATCCGCCCCTCACGTTCCCAGCGTTCCCGGTTATCTCGGTCAGCGTTCAGCCTGCCTTTCGCCAGCTTCTCCCGGATGGATTCTCTGGCCTTCTCCTTAATCTGCTCCTTACCGGCCTTCTTGACCTCCGGCTGCATGAGAGTTTTCTGGATTTTTGCCAGGGCGTTCTGCATGACCCGTTTGATTTTGGTAATCACTCCATCCAGACGGGCGGCAGCGTAGTCACGCTCCTTCTTCGGGGCCTTGCGCTCCGGCGAAAGCACCCATTTTTTCGATTCTTCCACCAGACGAATATCTTCCTTGTGTGTCTCCTGCCGGACGGTATCGGTCACCACCTCCACCGCCTTGTCATAGGCCGCATCGGAAACATCATCTAACAGCGTCTCCACGTCCTCGATTTTGAGCGTCAGTTCTTCCAGCTTCTGCTCCTGCGCCGCAAGCTGCTCCTTCTGCTTCATCAGGATATAATCCTGTTTTTCCAGATAGTCCCGCCCGCCGTAGGACGGCTCCTGATCCAGATGCAGCCCATGCCGTCTGGCGATGTCAAACAGGATCGTCCGGCAGACCGCATCAAAGGTCTGCTTGCGGTTGTTGTTCCGGCCTTTGGGCTTCTCCGGGTTGGGGAGAGGGATGCCAAGTTCTTCCAGCGCCTTTTCCTGCTGGGGGCACAGTTCCCCATAGTGGTTCTCACAGTCAAAGACGTGCCGCTCATGGATGTGGGGCGTCCCCTCGTCCAGATGGAGCGCCCAGTCCAGGATGTGGATATGGGAACCGAAGCGGCGCTCAAATTCCTGATAAAACTCATTGACGATGGAAAAGAGCGTATCCGGCGAGACGGATTCTCCCATCGTGCCGATCTGGTAGATACTTTCCTCCGGGCAGGTCTTGTTGTTTTTCAGCAAGTCCTCCACAGTGCGGTTGCGCTCGGTGTGCCGGGTTTTCTCATTCCGGGCGTTCTGAGCTTCCACATAGCCGCCGTAATGCTCGTAGTAATACATCCGCTCGATTTCCTCAAAGCTGAAATCCGGCTGCTCCGGGTTCTCCCGGAACTCATGGGTGGTAAAGCCCCGGTAGCAGTCCCAGTAGACATTTTGCCTTGCCCGTTCTGCGTCAATGTGTTCGCTGTTCTCCACATCGAACCGGCGGTCATTGTGGCGGGGATTATAGGTGCCATGCTTGCCGGAGCGTCCATTGTGTCGTGTCAGTTTCAAACAGATTTCCTCCTTCCTGCGAAGATGTTCTGGGGCCGGGGAAGGGGCGGCGAAGCCGCAAATCCTGCGAATTTTGCGTCAGGTAATACCCAATACAAGTTGACGCAGGCATCAACTTTCCCTGGGCAAGGCGTTTCACCCTTGACCCGATGGGGCGGCTGCCCTCAACCTGCCAAGGCACTTCGTCCTTGACCCGATAATGGCTGCCGCCCTTAACCTGCCAATGGGCGTTGCCCCTTGACCCCAGCAGTGCGCTGCCGCCCCTGCACCCCGCCACAAAGGGCTGGCCGCCCTCTGTACTTCCGCACCGGCGAAGCTGGCTTCCACCGCAGGAACGGTGTTTGCCAGTTTCACCGGCTCCGTATCCACACATTTGCGCCCATAGGCGGGGAGTGGATACGGAATACGCCTGCGGGGATTGCCGGTCAAAACATCGGGTGCAGACCCGTCATTTTTCCCGTAAACACCCCGATTTTAGGCGATTTTTTCTTCCGTTACCACCACCTGAAAGCCATGCTCCTTTGCGTACTCCCTTGCGGCGGCTTTCCGTTCTTCGCTGTACGGAGGCACCAGCCGGATCGACAGCCGGGACTTGTCCAGCACATAGGTCACGCTGCCCTCCGGCGTGCTGCGCTCCAACCGGCACAACAGTGGGTACTTCCGGCTGAAATCAGCCAGCCTGCGCTTCAAGCTGGCGTTGAAGGTGTAGACGCTGGCAAGGTTCTCCGCCTCGTTCCAGTTGATGATGGTTTCTTTCTCATACTTAGACAGCTTCTTCATACAGATCCTCCTCATAATCGGTGTAAGATTTCAGCACACGCAGGTTGCGCTTGAGACGGCGGTACTCGTCCATCTCCATGCGCAGATGGTGATAAAAATCCTCGTACCAGCTTTCGTTCATCTCCGTCTCCACCTTCCGGGCCAGCCCCAGCATCCGGCGTTTGGCCTCCGGGTCAACCGTCAGAGCCGTCAGCCATTTCAGCCGTGTCACCGTATTGTGGTGGCTGAGACAGCCGTAAGCGTAGAGAATCTTCTTTTCTTTCATACTCAGTGTCATAATGATTTCCTCCATTTCTTTGCTGCGGAGCCATGCGCCCCGCATGATAAACTTGTTTCCTGTCCGCCGGTCTGCCTGCAAGCCGCTCCTGCCCGGAATTTCTCCCGGCGTATCGGCCTCTTTGGTGTGCTCGATTTCTGTCCTGGCGTCACTTCCCCGGAGGCCATACCCCTTGCAGCCGGTCATTCGATTTTCAAGGTTCTGTGCCTGTCTGCAAGAACCAGTTTACCGAAAAAAGAGGCCCTTTCCCGTATATCCAAAACGTCGGAAAAACGCTCGAAATCCGCATATTTCCACGCTTATGGAATCGTGCTATAATGGGTGTAATCACTGAAAAAGATAACGAGAGAGGGGGCTTTGGATGTACGCAAAGCTGACAATCCCGGAGCGGCTCAAAGACCTGCGGGTGGTGGACAAGCACCTGACGCTGGAACAACTGGCGGAGCAGACCGGCCTGTCTAAATCCGCGCTGGGAAAATACGAAACCGATGACTACAAGGACATCAGCCCGTTTGCGATTGCAACGCTGGCGGACTTTTACGGCGTGTCCACCGACTATCTGATGGGGCTGACGGAAAATAAAAATCACCCAAACACAGAACTTCAATCTCTGCATCTGAGTGATGATATGGTGGAACTTTTGAGCAGCGGCAAAATCAACAACCGGCTTCTCTGCGAACTGGCTGCCCACCCGAATTTCCGGCGGCTGATGATAGATATGGAAATCTGCATCGACCAGATCGCCAATATGCGGGTGGAGCAGATGAATCTGGTGTTGGAGGCCACCCGGCAGACCGTCATGAGCAAGTATGCGCCCGGAGAAGATGACCTCTATATGCGGACGCTGGAACTGGGGCAGGTGCAGGAAAGCGATTTTTACAGCCATGTCATGCACGATGATCTGGACAGCATCGTCCGGGACATCCGGGAAGCACACCGCAAGGACAAGACCACCGCCGACCCGCAGCCCACGCTGGATGACGTCAAGGAAAAGTTTGAACAGGCGCTCGAACAGGGCAGCCAAGAGGAAGTGGTAATCCACGAATTTTGCGACAGAATGCAGATACCCTTCGAGAAGATTTCCTCAGAGGACTTCTCTGCATTTTTGCGGATACTGAGCCTGTCCAAAATGCTCAAAAATCCCAACAACATGAGAGGAAAGGCCAAGCCGCAGCCGTACTATGCGCCCAAGCGGAAGAAACGCAGATAACAGGAAAGCCGCCCAATCTGTACCGTTGGACGGCTTTCGACCCGTTTGTGGGCGGAATAAAATATGTGGTTATACATCCGTTAGCTGACCGTTTTCATCAGCTTTTTCATAAACTTCCAGAGACGGATGCCATCTTTGAGGCCCAGCCGGTAAAAGAAGCACTCGCTTTCTGCACCAGAATCGAAAATAGAATCACAGTAGTGTCTTACAGCGTCCTTCTGTTCCTCAGACAATGCGCTGATTGCTTTTTCATACTCGTTTTCCAAGCGAAGGCAGTCCTCTTTTTTCTCCGTGCCGGTTTCTGCCTCCCGCCACTTAGCAAACTGGCTCTGCATCCGCTCCTGAATCATCAAATCAACCAATTTTTCTATATCTGTACCCATAAGCGCCCCTCCTTATGCTGGGCGGATATAATTCCGGTATGTTTCCAGGACGGAATCTGACACACCGCTTTTATATACTTTGCGGATGTCGGAGATTTCCTCTTGCTTCAGCAGTTTCAGCCATTTCAGCAGCTCAGCCCTGCCGTTGGCAAAGTTACAATAACGCCCATCGGCGTATTCGATACGGTATCTCATAGACAGGCACCTCCTTAAACAAAAATCATCTCAGAGAGGATGATTTCCTCTGCTCGGCTGCGAATGCTGTTCATGCCCCCGACCCACGCAAGCTGGTCACGGGCTTTCAGTTCCTCGGTGACACCCTCCGCCTCCTGCATCTGCGAGACGATACACGCCAGCCGGTCAGCGGCCTGTTCGTTCAGGTCAGCAAGATATGTCCAGAGTTTTCCCGACAGAAGCAGGGCATTGTACTGGCCGGGCCGGTGTTCTTGCAGAAACGCTTTGTGCATCCGGCCCCACCGCCCAATGGGGCGGCTTTCCTCCGGTAGCTCCAGATCGGGGATGTAGTAGTCTCCCACCAGCGTGTAGCTGATTCCGTTTTGATGGATTTTCTTTGGTAAATGCTCCATGTTCGACCTCCTGTATTCAGTTATTTCAGAATCCAGTTGATCGTGTCCCTGTTCATGATAAATTCAAGGCAACTGAACTCTTCACGAACAAGTATGGCATATCCTTTCCGGTCTTTTGGTAATTCAGACCGTAGGACTGGCTCGTCCCCCTCGTATCCGAGGTGTTGTACAGGTCAATGGTTTCTTTCCCCAATACCTCTGCTAATTCCTTTAGGGTGGTCTTTTCCTTTCCTCCGAGAAACAGCGTAGTGTCGCAGTTGCCCTCTATGGTATCGGCATTGTCCCTGTAAATCGCTTTGAGCTGTGATTTTGACTGCAAAATAATAGAAGCTGATATTTCCCTGCTTCGGATCGTAGCAATCAGCTTCTCAAACTGTGGAATCTGCCCGATGTTCGCAAACTCATCAAGGAGCATACGCACATGAACCGGGAGCCTTCCGTTATAAACATCGTCTGCCTTGTCGCAAAGCAAATTAAAGAGCTGGGAATACATGATAGACACCACAAAGTTAAACGTAGCATCTGTATCAGAAATAATAACGAACAACGCTGTTTTTTCCTCTCCCAGCGTGTCAAGCTCCAGTTCATCATATTCCATCAGGTCACGCAGCTCTTTTATATCAAATGGTGCTAACCTCGCACCGCAGCTAATCAGAATCGACTTCGCTGTTTTTCCTGCCGCAAGCTTATATTTCTTATACTGCCTTACAGCAAAATGGTTCGGGTCTTTTTCCTCCAGCTCCTCAAAGAGCAGATCAACAGCATTTTTGAAGTTTTCATCGTCCTCTCTTGCTTCACTTGCATCAATCATATCAATCAGCATGGCGAAATTCTGTTCTTCCTCCGGTGCTTCGTACCAGATGTATGCAATCAATGCTGTATAATAGAGTTTTTCTGCTTTGACCCAAAAGTCCTCACCGGATTGCTGCCCCTCTCCTTTTGTGTTGACTATGATTGTGTTGACGAGTTTCAAAATGTCCTTTTCGCTCCGCAGATAAGCAAATGGATTATAATGCATGGATTTTGCAAAGTTTATGGTGTTGAGGACTTTAATCTTATACTTGCCCCGCTTCAGCATCTTCCCACATTCCACTAAGATTGTGCCTTTCGGGTCAGTGACGCAATAGGACGAGTGCATCTGCATCAGGTTCGGCTTCACGAAAAATCTTGTTTTACCGGAGCCGGAACCGCCAATCACAAGAATATTTTTATTTCTTGCATACTTCGGTTCTTTCGGTCTGCCGGACATCATCAGACGCTCCGTAGCGGTCAGAAGAATATTATTTTCAAATACAGAATCCATATATGGCTCTATATCTTTGGCATTCCCCCACCGTGCAGAACCGTATTCCACACCCTGCCGGAATTTCTTGGCATTCTTCGCCTTATAATAAACAATGAATTTTAAGGCAACGCCTCCGGCGATTCCAATCAGCAAATCACTCAGAAAAAAACTGGGGAACGGATTGGAAAACATCCTGTCCATTTGGCTCATTACTACCATCATCTTGTCAGACGCATTACTGCCCTCTGCCACTCTCCATAAAAATGCTGCCTTATTACAGAAGTACCCGGCAAGCACATAGGGAAGATTCAGCAGTATCAGCTTTTTAACATCTGCACTTTTTGCTTTTTCCTTCAGCTTTTTGGGGACAGCATTTAAATCTTTGGTAATGCCTGCTATGATATTAGTCATAGGCTCTGCCCCCTGTCCTTATTCTTTTCCCGGCTCCGTTCTTTGTTCTGATCCTTTGATACCACATCCCGGAAATGCTTTAATTTCTGCCTTACAGAAGTCCTACTGTTCTTTTTCTCATTTCCATAAACAAATTCCTTAAATGCCTGTGCCACAGCATCGGCATCCCTGCCCTTGAAAAATACCAGATACTTCGGTGGCTCGGTGGTCTTATCCTTTTTCACAGCAAAATCAACATTGTATTTACGAGCTACCCGCTCAAAGGATTTGATATTGCCATCTGTGATTTCAATGGATGAAGCACCTGCACCCTCGCCCACCAGTTCCTTAACCGACACTTTCCCATGCGTTTTCTGTGCCTGTTTTCTGCAATGATTCAGATACATTCTCATGGCAGATTTCAGGATATTGGCATCCAGCTTTGCAGCCTTAATCACAAGGGCGATTGTTTTCTGCGTTACTTCTTCCTGCATCTGTACCTCCTTCTTTCCTTTTTACTGCTGTTCCTTCAGGGCGGAACAAGCAGCCGATGTAGTAAATATTTCATGTTCTCTCCTTTCCGCTTCTGGACATCGTGTCCAAAAATTCTGATTTACAGGCAGCCTGCTCTGATACAGTCCTCGTACTCCCTTAATGCTTCCTCTGTATCTGCATCCACAGATAACTGGATACGAACAAAATCATGCAGCGTTCCCGCTAAAAGAAAATCCTTATAAAGCCGCCCAAAATCCTCAACAAACTTCTTTATCAAATGTTCCGGATCATCTCCAGCATGATATTGTACATAAATCTGACTTCTGCCTGTGTTTCCCAGCATATCCGTCAACTGATACGTCAGCTCTCCTGTCTGCTTGACCGAAATCTGAATCAGATTGTAATTCTTTCTCAATTTAAAATAGCTACTATGATACTCCGACGTTATTGTGATGTTTGGATTTTCTTCCAGTTCCATCACAACATCTGCCAGTTTTCCCAATAACGCTGCGGCTGCTTTTTTCTGAAATTCTCTCTTTTTCATTTCATCTGACCTCCATCCGGCTTCTGGACATCGTGTCCAAAAGCAATAAAAAAGGGCAGCTACAAATCTTTCGACTCATAACTGCCCTGACGCTGTTTTCTGTTTTTCCATGCCCTATTCCTTATATCGAATGACAGGGCACTGTTTTTGTTTATTTCCTATTTTTCTCCGCTCCAAGGCAAACACCATATCTCCGGTTCGCTCAAAAAAGCCGATGTCCTTTTTCCAGCTCATTCCACATTTGCAATGCTGCAAACCAATAAACTGCTGTTTCATTCTCCTGCCGCATACCGGACACCGCTTATTACTGCTTCCCTTTTTCTTTTTCGGCACATCCTCCTTTTTCTCCTTCGGCGGCTTTTCTTCCGGTATCCCATTTTCCGCAATACGAAGCTCATATCGTGGCAATTTTAAAAGATATGCTCGGTAAACCTCTTCATACGGAACCCAGATTGCAAGAGATTTCAGTTTTTCATAAATCCGGTCAATAATCTGCTTTGCTACCTCCTCATTTGGTATCTCTCCATTTTCCTTATAGAAAATGCAGGTTTCCCGAAACATCCAGTCTGCTATTTTCATCTTCTGCTTCTGTTTTAAATCCTTATAGGTCTTATTCGGCTGTTTCTGCTGTTTATATGCCAGTGAATGATGATTTGGTTTCATACAATCCCTCTTTCGGACAAATTCTGTTCAAAGCCATTATAACAAAATTTATGCCTGTATCAAATATTTCCGGTACATTTATTTCAACAGCATAACCGTACACATCTGTGCATGGAACAGACCATTCTCCACCGTAACATTATCAAGCAGCAATGCCTGAAACAACACATTCCTCACATTTTCAAGACTGACGATTTTCTGTTCATTCTCCGGCAGATGTACAAACTCCACACCGTCCTCCACAGCAGATTTTCTTGCGGCTTCACAATGAGTAAAAAGTCCCAGAATATACTTATTTGACATGGCAAAAGCATAGGTTTTCTGTCCATCATATACAATCTGGTACTTCTCCGCTGCTCCTTCCGGCAGACTGAAAACGCACTGCACTATTTCTAAACAAACCTTACCTGCATAGTCCGGTTTCAGTTTATTTTTATAGCGTTGTATTTTCCACTGGATTTCACTACGCTCCACAGGGGAATGGGTACGCTTAAACTGAATTTTCCGGCACAACATATCCAAATCCATATACACGTTATTTCCTACAAGATGCTCCGTATATCCTCTATATTCCCCCAACCGCAACAAATACGAAAGCACCTCATTCAGCTTTTCCTCTGATTCTATGAACTGAAACGGTTTTTCTCCAAATTCCAGATATTCAAACTGTAATGGGCAGCTCCCTTTCTCTATCTCCCGTTCCATAACTCTTTTTACATCTCGTAATGATTCCATTTTGCTCCTTTCCGCTTCTGGACATCGTGTCCAAAAGCAATAAAAAAAGGGCAGCTACAAATCTTTCAATTCATAACTGCCCTGACGCTGTTTTATTTCAGTTCTATTTCTGCCATTTTTGCAAATACTGCTTTTTGCTCTAAAAGCTCTTTCTGTTTTTCCTCCGGCAGACATTTGAAGATTTCCTCATATCCCATTTCCAGCATCGGCGTTCCCTTTGCGAAGAGATAGAGCCGGGTATCAAGCCATTCCTGCCATAAGTCCTCAAACATACTCTCACTGTCTGTATAGGTTATAACATCATTAAATCCATACTCCGGTGTGTAATATTGCAGCTTCACAAAACCGTACCGTCCTACATCCAATACCAAAATGCTTTCCAGCTCATACAGTTCTGCATAGGCTGCGGCAACCTTTTTGCACCGTTCCCGTTCTATGTCTGTAATGTAACTTTTCTCCACAGTTGCAAACCTCCTGTTTCGAGGCATCGTGCTGCCTCTTATTCAATCTTCCGTGTTTCTATTTCAAAAACACTTCCGTCCCTTGTTTTTATTGTAAAAATATTTGCGGCATCAGAGGTATCTATATCCTCAATCCCTAAAGCCACATCATTTTCATCTAATACTTCGTATAGCTGATCCTTAAACTCATTATGTTCCATAACTTTTTACTCTCCTTGTATGTTTTATGGTGCGTACACGCACCATATTATTATATGTTTCATGCACTTAGAATACAAGTGTGGAAAGGAGCTTTCAGTATGATTAAATACGATCCGCTTTGGCGTACGCTAAAGGAAAAAGGAATCAGCCAGTACCAGCTTATCAAAGATTATGGCATTGATAAAGCACAGCTTCAGCGGCTTCGGCAGAACCTTGTTGTAAAAACGCTTATTTTAAACAGGCTTTGCCAGATACTTAACTGCCGGATTGAAGAGATTATGGAATACGTCCCGGATGATAATTAAAGGTGTTGTTCTGATTGATGAACAATGCCTTTTTCATTTTCGCTTTTCATCTGCACCTTTGGACATCGTGTCCAGAAGTATCACTGATTATCTTTATTATCTCCATCAGCACCATAACCATTCTCAGAATTACAACCACACCGCCAATCAGACCACCTACAATACAGTTCAGTGCCAGTATTCCTATACTTCCTGCAATTCCGAAATTTTTTGGTATGAGAATCATACACATTTTTCTGATCCCATAAGGACAGCCGACCAGTACCCAATACAGGAAAAAATCAAATCCTTCTGCTTTTCTGCAAATCGGATAACAGGTTATCATCCAAACTGCCAGCAACGATACCGGAAGCACAATTTTAACCAATATTCTTTTCATTCCAGCCACCTCCGTACATATCATGCTGTACCTCCTGCTGATAATAATGATTCATCGTTGAGGGTGCATTATAAAGAGCTGTTACCATATATGCCTTGATATTTGCAATTTTCGTAGTTGTTTCCTGCATACATCCTATCACATATTCCAAATGGGAGCTATTCAGTTTGAGGAACTTTGATTTTACAAGCTCATATGGATAATCATTTCCACCGATTTTAACAGTCTTATGCTTCACACATACAATCTCGCAGATTACCTCATACAATTCCTCATACAGCCCTTTGTCCTGCCATCTGCCATATTTCATGTGATGTTCGTACTCAATATTCTCTTTGATGATTTCCATGTAAGCATTGACATCTTCCATCACATCAATCTCCCCTTCCAACTCACTGCCGGATTGATTGATAGGATTGATATAATTCCTATCAATATTACTCTGGTTAGTATGATTATAGTTAGTATAATTAGGGTCTGCTTTTTGAACTTCCGCAAGTTCAGATATTGTACTTCTTGAAGTAAAATTTTTAGACTTCTGGAAGTCTGCTTTTTGAACCTCTTGAAGTTCAGTTTCTGAACTTCTGGAAGTATAACTTTTAGAACTCTTGAGGTTCAAATCCTGAACTTCTGTGGAAACATCAGCATTTGCAGGCGTTTCTTCTTCTGCTTCTCCTATTGTGGCAAAATTCTTTACATAAATAATATCCGGTTTTCCAAGTCCCCTGCGTTTCTTTTCGATCAATCCTATCCCATTATCACTGTCCAACTCTTTCATAATCTTAACACAGGTTGCTTTTGCACATCCCAAATCCTCCATGACATTATCAAGAGTATAAATGATATAGGCTCTGTTTTCTTCATCCAACCAGCCATTTTTCATAGACAGTGACATACGGTCAAGCATCAGACCGTACAGGAGCTTGGCATCGCTGCTAAGCCCCTTGAAACGCTCGTCTTTAATCAGCAACCGAGGAACACGATAAAAGGAAAACTGTTCTGCTTCAATCCCATAGTAATAATCAAACTGTATCTGTTTACCCATTTTACCGCACCCCCTTTACTGTTTCTTCTGCCATTCCTCCAATAATTGCAGGATAATCCCCTCAATCTCTTCGCTGGAGTATTCCTCTGAAAAAAACTGGCTGATTTTTTCAGACTTGATTGTAACTTTCCTCTCTTTCGGCTTTTCCTCGGTCAGTATCAGACGCACCATCGGCAGCGTCAGTTCGCCGCTTTTCCCATATTCCTTCAGCTTGGCAGACTGTACTGTGGAAATATTTGCTCCGCTTTCCTCAAGGATTACCAGCACCCACTGTTGTGCATCTTCCGACAGAAAGGAAATGTCAACACCCTGTACCAGACCGATTTTCTTTCTGTCAACCAACTCTAGCAGCTCATCGGACAGCCTTGCAAGCCAGATATACCGTTGCACCGTCTTTCCGCTTTCTCCGGCAGCTTCTCCTACCTCGTCAAGCGTATTTCCGTTTCCTTTTCTGCCCTGATGCTTCATAGCCTCGTATTTCATGGCATAAGCTTTCGCCTTCTCACTTGGCAGAATGTCCTCACGCTGAATGTTGGAATCCACCATGATAATCGTAGCTTCATCGTCTGTATAATTGCGGACTATCACAGGCATATCCTCTTTTCCTGCCCGTTCTGAACCTCGTTTTCTGCGGTGTCCGGCTATGATTTCATAGCCACCCTCTGCCCTCGGTCTTGCAATTCCCGGTACGAGCACCCCATACTTACTGATGCTTTCCGTTGTTTCTTCCATTTTTTCATCGTCCAGTACACGGAACGGATGATTTCTAAACTCATGCAAATCCGTGAGCTTGGCTCTGATAATCTGCTCTTCGCTCCCTGTCTTTTCTTCTGCATTTCCAAATAAATCATCATAACTGCTTAATTTTACCTTTGCGGCACTTCCTGCTTTACTCATTCCCAAGCACCTCCTCCGTCAAAGACTGATAAGCAGCGGCTACTTTGCCTTTCGGATCATGTTCGTAGATACTGACACCCTCTGCGGAAATCTCTGCCGCACGGACGGAAATGGGAATACTGTTTTCAAATATCCGCACCTTGCTACCGTAATTCTCCACCAGTAATGCAGTAATGTCCTTTGCATAATTGGTTCGAGCATCCACCATTGTCAGCAGAATCCCCTCAATCATCAGCTTCGGGTTAATCTGTCTCCTGACCTTTCCTATGGTCTTAATAAGCTGCTGCAACCCTTTTGCCGGAAGATATGCCGCCTGCACTGGAATCAGAATACTGTCCGCACAGGCAAAAGCGTTTATAGTAATCATGCCGAGAGAGGGCATACAGTCAATCAGAATATAATCATAATTATCCTTTACCAGCTCTATGTAGGAACGCATCACAAGCTCTCTGCTCATCACATTTACAAGTGATACTTCCAGACCGGAAAGCTCAATGTTTCCCGGCATCAGGTCAATTCCCTCTTTGTGTTTCAGGATACCATAATCCGCTTCCATATCTTCATCATTGATGATATTGCCAAGTGCTGTTGCAAGTGTTTCCTCTAGCTTGTCCGGCTCTGTGAAGCCAAGACTGTCTGTCAGACTGCCCTGTGCATCGGCATCAATCAGCAGGACTTTCTTGCCCTGTTTTGCCAATCCTATGCCTAAATTACTGGTTGTGGTGGTCTTGCCCACACCACCTTTTTGGTTTGCGATTGCGATTATTTTACACATGATAGATTCTCCTTTGTTTTCTGCTATTTTTCTGCTACGTTTCTTTTCTTTACTTCTACATACGCCCTGTAAAATTTCTTCGTTCCCTTATTCGGATACATCTCGGAAAACTCCGTTACTTCCACTTTCGGATTCCTCTGCAAAATCTTTCCGAACCACTTAATATCATTCTTTGTTCCCATCAATCTGACTTTTAACATTAGTCTGTTCCTCCCAATAAGGCATACAGCTTATGGTTGTATGTGGCATATTCCGGATACCGAATCTGAATTGCCTGCCAGAAATATGGTGCATAAGCACAGCAGAATATTTCCTCCACCGTGTACTGCCTGCACTCGTCCACCTGTTCTTCTGCATCTTCATAATCGGAAACACTTGGTGTTCCATTGCAATACAGATTGAATGCCATTCTGATCACTCTCACACTTCCACTGGTCTGCCAGCCTTCGTGTAAACACTCTGTTATTACGCATCCTGTTTTGAAATCATAAATTCTGTAAACATTTCTTCTGGTATCATCGCTGATCCCAAGACAATAGCAGAGTGCCTTGTGGTAAACATCCTGATACCGGACTTCCTTTAACTTCTCGTAGTAGAATTTCTCATGTGCATCGCTGATAAAAATAATCTTTTCTTCCTTTTTGGTTTCTGCTCCTAACGCTGTACTTGTCATAATAGAACCCTCCTTGTGTTATTTTGATTTTGTTTTGACCATAACAACAGAAAAAGGACACTCTCCGTTTTATTGGAAAATGTCCTTTTAATAGCATTCAACTATTAAGTTTTGAAAGGTTCTGATTTCTAAAACATCCCTTTTCAGTCCATATTAGTCCACCGAATGACACAAATTTGATGTCAATTTGATGTCAAACACTCGATAAACTCATAAAAGTCTATGGATTTTCTGATTCTTAGTACAACTTCGCACCTGCCGGAATCCGGTCATTCACCATGAGAAGATTTAATCCCTCATGTCCATCTTCCTCGTGTACTGCTGAAATCAGCATACCCTCGGAATCAATGCCCATCATCTTTCTCGGAGGCAAATTTACGATTGCAATCGCTGTCTTGCCAATCAGATCTTCTGGCTCGTAATACTCGTGAATACCGCTTAAAATCGTGCGTTTCCGGTCTGTTCCGTCATCCAGAGTGAACTTTAAAAGCTTCTTTGACTTCGGTACTGCTTCACATTCCAGAATCTTTACTGCACGGAAATCAGCCTTTGCAAAGGTATCGAAATCAATCATTTCTTCAAACAATGGTTCGATTTTTACGTTGGAGAAATCAATCTTTTCTGCAACCTTTTCCTCTGCCACAGCAGCATTTTCTACTGCCTTTTCAGCCTTCCCTTCGCCCTTCTTAGCGTCTAAGGACTTCATTGTCGGGAACAGTAATACATCGCGGATGGCCGGGCTGTTGGTGAACAGCATGACCAGACGGTCGATACCGTAACCGATACCGCCTGTCGGAGGCATACCGATCTCCAGTGCGTTCATGAAGTCTTCATCGGTGGTGTTTGCCTCGTCATCACCTGCTGCCAGTGCAGCCTCCTGTGCTTTGAAACGCTCTCTCTGGTCGATCGGGTCGTTTAACTCGGAGTATGCGTTACACATCTCACGTCCGTAGATGTACATCTCGAAACGCTCTACATACTCTGGTTTATCCGGCTTTCTCTTGGTCAGCGGTGAGATTTCTACTGGATGATCCATGATAAAGGTCGGCTGGATCAAGTTTTCTTCTACGAACTCTTCGAAGAAGAGGTTGATGATATCGCCGCGCACATGACGGTCTTCGTAGTGAACACCCTTCTCGTCTGCCAGCTTCTTAGCCTCTTCGGTGGTCTGGATCTCGTCGAAGTCAACTCCTGCATATTTCTTGATCGCATCTACCATAGTCAGACGCTCGAACGGCTTGCCTAAATCAATCTCAACGTCTGCATACGGAATGGTGGTGGTTCCCATAACCTCATTTGCGATATGACGGAACATATTCTCGGTTAAGTCCATCATACCGTAGTAATCAGTATATGCCTGGTACAGCTCCATGAGGGTGAACTCCGGGTTGTGGCGGGGATCAAGACCCTCGTTACGGAATACACGGCCGATCTCGTATACACGTTCCATGCCGCCTACGATCAGTCTCTTTAAGTACAGCTCCAGGGAAATACGAAGCTTTACATCCTCATCCAGTGCGTTGTAATGGGTCTCAAACGGTCTTGCAGCAGCGCCGCCTGCGTTTGCCACCAGCATCGGGGTTTCTACCTCTAAGAAGCCCTGTCCGTCTAAGTAACGGCGGATGCAGCTGATGATGCGGGAACGCATCACGAAGGTTTTCTTCACGTCCTCGTTCATGATCAGGTCTGTATAGCGCTGACGGTAACGCACGTCCGTGTTGGTCAGACCGTGATACTTCTCCGGAAGGATCTGCAGGCTCTTGGAGAGCAGCACCATGGAGGTTGCGTGAATTGAGATCTCACCCATCTTGGTGGTGAAGACGATACCTTTAATGCCCACGATATCACCGATATCCATACGCTTGAAGTCTTTGTATGCTTCTTCACCCAGGTCATCACGCGCAACGTAGCACTGGATGTTGCCCTTTAAATCCTGAACATTGCAGAAGGATGCTTTACCCATGACACGCTTGGACATCATACGTCCTGCGACGGATACTTCTTTGCCTTCCCATTCTGCATAGTCTGCTTTTACGTCCTCGCTGTGTGCGGTTACGTCATACTTTGTGATCTGGAACGGATCCTTGCCTGCTGCCTGAAGCTCTGCCAGTTTTTCACGGCGAACCTTCAGAAGCTGGTTGAGATCCGGCTCCTTCGCATTCTGCTGCTTTGCGTTCTGCTGCTCTGCCATCTTTTCCCTTACTCCTTCGTTCTTCTATAATAAATGCTGCTCTTATGATACTCTCTGGATCTCCAGAACCTTGTACTGAAGTACACCAGCCTGGGTTTCTACGTCTACAACATCTCCTACGCTCTTACCGATTAAAGCCGCGCCTACCGGAGACTCGTTAGAAATCTTATTCTGCAGGCTGTTGGCCTCGGTAGAACCAACAATCTTAAACTCCATCTCCTCGTCGAAGTCTACATCGTAAACCTTTACCTGGCAGCCGATGCTTACCTTGTCTAAGTCGATCTCATCTTCATCTACAACCTCTGCGTTCTTTAACAGCTTTTCCAGCTCCTCGATACGCAGTTCAATGTCTCTCTGCTCGTCCTTTGCTGCATCGTACTCAGCGTTCTCGGACAGGTCGCCCTGCTCACGCGCCTCTTTGATCTTCTGCGCGATTTCCTGTCTGCGGTGGATCTTTAAATCCTGTAACTCATCCTCATACTTTTTTAAACCAGCATAGGTTAAAATGTGTTTCTTGCTATCTGCCATGACACTCATTTCCTTCCTTATTTACACTGCCTGCTCCTGTAAGCAGGGCAATATTTTACACCTGAAACCACGGTCTGAACCCAAACCCGGGACCTGTGGTCATACATTCTGAATATTATACTTGAAAGCACTTTTCTTGTCAAGCGCTGAAACAGCCCGCACACACTGGTTTTTCCCGCTGTATACGGCAAATTTTTCTTCCGGGAAAGTACATCCCGATTACTGAAGCATTCTATGCTGCCGCAGCAGCTCCACCAGCTCCGCCTCCGTCTCCAGCATATTGCAGTCTCTGCGAATGGCAGAAGAATGTGGAAGTCCGGCGGTGTACCAGGCGATGTGCTTGCGCATCTCTTTCATGCCGATGTACTCGCCCTTTAAGGCTACGTGCATCCGGGTGTGGCGCAGGATCATCTCGCCCACCTCCACCGGTCCCGGCGGCGGAAGCACTTCCCCGGTTTCCAGGTAATGATTAATCCGCTCAAAGATCCATGGGTTTCCCCTGGCTCCGCGGCCTACCATCAGTCCGTCACAGCCGGTTTCTTCCAACATCCGCTTTGCGTCCTGGGGTTCAAAAATGTCTCCATTTCCGATAACCGGAATCTTCACAGCTTCCTTCACCTGACGGATAATATCCCAGTCCGCCTTGCCGGAATAGTACTGCTCCCGGGTCCGTCCATGCACCGCCACAGCGGCCACGCCGCAGCTTTCCGCGATTTTTGCGATCTCTACCGCATTCACATGGTCATCGTCAAAGCCTTTGCGGAACTTGACAGTGACTGGCTTGTGTACCTTTCGCACCAGCGCCGATAAAAGCTCCTCCACCAGCTTCGGATTCTTCATAAGGGCGGAACCCTCGCCGTTTCCTACAATTTTGGGAACCGGACATCCCATATTCAGGTCGATGATATCATAAGGACCGTCCTCTACCTGATGGGCAATGTCACTGACGATCTCAGGATCAGAGCCGAACAGCTGTAAAGATACTGGCCGCTCGCCCTCGCCGATAGCCATAAGATCCTTCGTGTTGCGGTTCTTATAAAGAATGGCCTTGGCGCTCACCATCTCCGTGACCAGAAGGCCGCAGCCCTGCTCCCGGCACAGCTGGCGGAATGACATATCTGTCACTCCTGCCATTGGGGCCAGAACCAGGTTGTTGTCCAGTTCTACATTTCCGATTTTCAGCTTCATTCTTCCGGTTCCTCGCCAAGGTAAAATACCTTAAAGTATAACTCCAGTGCCTTTAAGAACTCCTGTCCCTCCTGGCGGTACTGCTTGATCTTTAAGTCTGCGCCGATCTCATCACAGTAGCCATCATATTCGGATACCGTGTGCTTAAATTCCAGCGTGCCATCTGGCTCAAATTCCATGGTCAGAATACCGCCGCACTCCTCTGTAAACCAGACGCACATCACATGAAGCTGTTTCTTCACTGCCTCTGGGAGGCTTGCAAACTCTTCATTAAAATAATACTTTTTTTCGTAGCTGTTAGAACCACAAAGAACGATATTTCCGTCCTGTCCTGTCATCCGCGTTTTCCTCCTGAATTTATGCTTCAGCAGCCCATGATCCAGACCAGAAACTACTGCAGCATCTTGTCAAAAAAATTTCATATCCGCAAACATGAAACACGCCCGGCGGATATGCTGCCGGGCGGATATAATATGTTTGATTGTCTCATGCAGCCCCGCCTGAGGGCAGGACGCATGTCGATTCTGCTGACCTGAAATGCTTTATCTTGCCAGCATCTTTGCGATTTCGAACTGTTCCTCAGAGATGTCCTTCTTCATCTGAAGGGCTTCCTGAATGTCGAAATCAACAAACTCACCATGCTTGTAAGCTACCAGACGGTTGCTCTTGCCTTCACACAGGAGTTCTGCTGCCCTTGCGCCCATGATGGACGCGTACACACGGTCCTTACAGGTCGGAGTGCCGCCTCGCTGCATGTGGCCCAGAATGGTGGCTCTGGTCTCAATGCCGGTAGCTGCCTCAATGCGGCGGGCCATGGAAGTGGAATGTCCGATGCCCTCTGCGTTGATGATGATGTTATGCTTTTTGCCGCGTTTGCGGTTTTCGATGATCCGGTCAATGAGGGCCTGCTCGTTGCCGTCATAGCGCTCCGGAAGCAGAATGTCCTCCGCTCCGTTCGCGATACCGCACCACAGTGCGATGTAGCCCGCGTTACGTCCCATAACCTCGATGATACTACAGCGCTCATGGGAGGTAGAGGTATCACGTACCTTATCGATGGCCTCCATAGCGGTATTGACTGCAGTATCAAATCCGATGGTGTAATCGGTGCAGGCAATATCCAGGTCAATGGTTCCCGGAACGCCGATGGTGTTGACGCCAAGGGCCGCCAGCTTTCCGGCGCCGCGGAAGGAACCGTCACCGCCGATGACTACGATACCGTCAATGCCATGCTTGCGGCAGATCTCCGCGCCCTGTTCCTGGCCTTCCGGAGTTACAAACTCCATACATCTTGCTGTATACAGGATGGTACCTCCACGGAAAATGATATTGGACACATCGGTACTGCTCATGTCTACGATCTCTTCCTGTAAAAGTCCTGCGTAGCCACGCATGATTCCTTTTACCTTCATACCCTTACTGATGGCAGTACGAACCACCGCACGGATGGCTGCGTTCATGCCCGGAGCATCTCCTCCGCTTGTCAGGACACCGATTGTCTTTACTTGCTTTGCCATAGTTGTCTCCTCCTGTTACCCTTCGTTTTCGCGATGAGCTCTCTGTCTCGTGCAGAAAGCGCTACGCGATTTCCATTCCGTTTATTTTATATAGATGCACTTTTTTTCATACAAACTGTATTCTAAAACATTTTTTCTATCTTTTCAATCCCTTTTCCACAACTTTGACATTCTTTTCACCAATTATTTTCATCAGCTTTTCCGTCACTTCTGTTGACGCTGCCACATGCCAGTTTGCGGGAAGAACCTTCTTTGCCCGTTCCTTTTCCAGATAAATGATCACGGTATCATGGCCATCAGAGCCCCTCAGAATTTCCGTCACTTCCGGCCACCGGGCATCATACTCGGTCTTATCGGCAAACTTCAGCCACAGATCCTTCGGAACCTCGTCAAAGGGGATCACCTGCTCACAGATCAGCCGTCCTGCCGGGTCATCCCCAATGGAGGTACGTCCGCTGATAAACACCTTTGCATCCTCATTCAGGAGCTGCTTCTTATTCTCGTAATCCCGCGGGAAGACGATGACTTCCACGGAACCAACCATATCCTCCAGAGTCACAAAGGCCATCTGCTGGCCATTCTTCGTAAGCTTTACGGTCCTGGCTGTTATCATGCCGCCAATGGTCGCCCGGGCGCCGTCTTCCACAACAGCTCTTCCTGTCTCCTCATCCACCATAAAATCGGTTGTTTTGGCGGTAATGCTGTTTTTCCAGGTTTCAAGATACTCATCCATCGGATGACCACTGACATAGATGCCAAGTGTCTCCTTCTCGAAGGCCAAAAGTTCTCCCTTCGGAAACTCCGGCACCTTCGGCATGGTGATCTGGTATTGCTGCTTTTCTTCCTCTGCCGCAAAATCAAAAAGGCTCAGCTGACCCTCCAGCACATTTTTGCGGTCCTTATTTTTCTGATCCAGAAGTTCCGGCGCAATCATGGTCTTCTGTCTCCGGTTGCCCGGAAGAGAATCCATGGCACCGGCCTTGATGAAATTCTCCAGGGTACGCTTATTCACCTCACGGCCGCCCATGCGCTCCACAAAATCATCAATGGAGGTAAAAAGGCCGTTATTCTGACGCTCCCGGATGATCTCGTCCACCACATTGCGTCCAATGCTCTTGATTGCCGACAGACCATATCGGATCGCATCACCGGAAACAGAGAAACCGCTCTGCCCTTCGTTGATGTCAGGCGGCAGGATACGAATGCCCATCTGGCGGCAGGTCAGAATGTACTCCGACACCTTACCCACATTGTCCATAACAGAAGTCATAAGTGCCGCGAAGAACTCCTTCGGATAATAGTATTTCAGATACGCCGTCTGATATGCAACCACCGCATAGCAGGCTGCATGGGATTTGTTAAAAGCGTATCTTGCGAAATCGATCATCTCATCATAAATATGATTTGCAGTCTTCTCATCAATGCCATTCTCAATACAGCCCTTTACGTTTTCTTCCTGATTGCCGTACACAAAATTCTGGCGTTCCTTCTCCATGACCGCCGCCTTCTTCTTGGACATGGCACGGCGCACCAGATCGCTTCGGCCCATGGTATAGCCCGCCAGATCGCGAACGATCTGCATAACCTGTTCCTGGTAGACGATACAGCCATAGGTCGGTCCCAGAATATGCTCCAGCTGCGGACATTCATATGTGATGGAGGCCTTATCATTCTTTCCTTTCAAATAACGCGGAATGAAATCCATCGGTCCCGGACGATAGAGAGAAATTCCCGCAATGATATCCTCCAGGTTTTCGGGCCGCAGCTCCTTCATGAAGCTTTTCATTCCCGAACTCTCCAGCTGGAAGATGCCATCGCACTTTCCGGTGCCAATGGATGCCAGGACATCTTTATCATTATAATCAATTTCTTCCATAACCAGATGAACGCCGTAGTTTTCCTCTGCCTGACGCACCGCATTCTGAATGACAGTCAGGGTTCGGAGGCCTAAAAAGTCCATCTTTAACAGTCCAAGCTCCTCCAGCGTCGTCATGGTAAACTGTGTGGTAATGGTACCGTCTGATGCGCGGGAAAGCGGAACAAACTCATCCATGGCCCGCTGGCCGATCACCACGCCGGCCGCGTGCATGGAGGTATGACGCGGAAGGCCCTCCAGGCGTCTGGCCATGTCGATGAGGTAGCGCACCTCATCATCATTCTGATAGGCCTCACGCAGATCCGGACTCTGCTTTAAGGCCTTTTCCAGGGTCATGCCGAGATCTCCCGGGATCATCTTTGCGATCGCGTCACAGCGGGCGTACGGAAGGTCCAGAACACGTCCCACATCCCGCACAACACCCTTGGCCGCCAGGGTACCGAAGGTAACGATCTGTACCACCTGATCCTTTCCGTATTTCTCGACCACGTAATCGATGACTTCCTGCCTGCGTTCGAAGCAGAAGTCAATATCGATATCCGGCATGGATACCCGTTCCGGGTTCAGGAAACGCTCAAAGAGCAGATCATAGCGCACCGGATCGATATTAGTGATCTCCAGACAGTAGGAAACGATACTTCCCGCTGCGGACCCTCGTCCCGGACCGACCATGATGTCGTGGGATCTTGCGAAATGAATGAAATCCCATACGATCAGGAAGTAATCCACATACCCCATGTTGTGGATTACACCCAGCTCGTAGGAAAGGCGTTCCTGCAGGGTTCCATCATCATTTGGGTAACGCTTCGCCATGCCATCCTGGCACAGCTTATTCAGATAGCTCCAGGAATCGTATCCCTCCGGCACCTCGTACTTCGGCAGCTTTGTCACGCCAAACTCGATCTCAACGTTGCAGCGCTCCGCGATCTTATGGGTGTTATCGATGGCTTCCTGGGCGTATGGAAACAGCGCCCGCATCTCTTCCTCAGACTTCACATAGTACTGGCCGCCCTCGTAACGCATACGGTTCTCATCAGACACCTTCTTGCCGGTCTGGATACACAGCAGAATGTCGTGAGCTGCCGCATCCTCTGCCAGAATGTAATGAATATCGTTGGTTGCCACCAGATCCATGGAAAGCTCCCGGCTCATGCGCATCAGGCCCTGGTTTACCATTTTCTGGGTGGAAATTCCGTGGTCCTGCAGCTCCAAAAAGAAGTTGCCTTTTCCAAAGATCTCTTCATAATGCCTTGCAGACCTGCAGGCCTCCTCGTACATGCCCCGGGCCAGATAGCGCTGCACCTCGCCCGCCAGGCAGGCACTGAGGGCAATGACGCCCTCATGGTAGGTTTCCAGCACCTCATAATCCACACGGGGCTTATAATAAAAGCCGTCCACAAATCCCTTGGACACGATTTTCATAAGGTTGTGGTATCCGGTATCATTTTCCGCCAGCAAAACCAGATGATAGTAGCGGTCCTCGCTATTGGTGTTTTCCCGTTCAAAGCGGGAACCGGGCGCCACATAAACCTCGCAGCCGATGATGGGCTTGATGCCCACTTCCCTTGCCGCACGGTAAAAGTCAATGACGCCATACATAACGCCATGGTCGGTGATGGCCATGCTGTCCATGCCAAGCTCTTTGGCCCGCGCCGCCAGCTCTTTGATCTTACAGGAACCGTCCAGCAGACTGTACTCTGTATGGACGTGCAAATGTGTAAATGCCACTGTCTTCTCCTTTATATCCTCATAAAAACAGGGCGGAAATATCATTTCCACCCTGCCGCTTCAGCATCTCTTGTATAGACTAACTTTTGGGGAAAGGATCGGTAGGATCTTATTTCTCGCCCTTTAAGTATTTTTCAATGTTGTCAAGTGCTTCGTTCTCATCGTCTCCGTCAGCAGAAACGGTAATCTCCTCACCAGCGCCCATGCCAAGTGTCATCATACCCATAATGCTCTTCGCATTCACGCGGGCATTGTTGTTCTCTACATAGATCTGACTGTCAAACTGGCTCGCAATCTGAACCAGCATAGCGACTGGTCTTGCCTCAAGTCCGGATGAAAGTCCAATGGTGATCGTTTTCTTTAACATAATTATCCTCCTCGTTTTCGGACATGATCAAAGGCTCTTCTCTCTCTGTCATGCCCCTGTGTCAGGCCTTTCCTGTCTCAACCGTTCTGCCATATTTCCCAGTTTTCTGAGACGATGGTTGACACCTGATTTCCCAACCGGCGGGTCCAGAGCTTCTCCCAGCTCTTTCAGCGTAGCCTCCGGTCTGGCCAGCCTTAACTCTGCGATTTCCCTCAGATTGTCCGGCAGACTGTCAAACCCTGCCGTATCTCTGATGTATATGATATCTTCCATCTGCTTGACTGCCGCCGATACCGTCTTGTTGATATTGGCTGTCTCACAGTTTACCTGCCGGTTCACACTCCCGCGCATCTCCTTGAGAATGCGGATGTTCTCCAGCTCCATAAGCGCAACTGGTGCTTCCATGACGTTTAAGATATCAACGATCTGGCTTCCCTCTTTGATGTAAACCACGAAATATTTCTTCCGCAGCACGATCTTGGCTTCGATTCCCATGGAAAGGATGAGGCCCTGAATCTGCTTTGCCTTTGCTTCGGTCGCGCAGGCAATCTCAAAATGGTAAAACTTTTCCGGATCGCTGATGGAACCTGCTGCCAGAAATGCCCCCCGTATGAAGGCACGTTTGCAGCAGTTCTGCATGAGGACCACGTTCTGGGCCAGGGACAGATTCTCCTCGATTTCCCCGTATGGATCAATGAGTTTCACTGCCTGAAGCACCCGCATGGCGTCCTCGTGATGGGTAACTGCCACGGTGCAGGTCCTGTTTTTGTGGTTCCCGATGCCCTGCCGTATGGAGACATCAATTCTTATATTAAATGTTTTTTTCAATAATGTAAAGTACTTTCTTGCAACTGCCTCATTTTCCGTGTGGATCTTCACCCGGTAGCGGTTATTCTCCGAAATCTGGATACGCCCGCAAAGGCTTAAGATTGCCGCGATCTCCGCGATCTGGCAGTGCCTGGCCGGAGAAAGCTGCCTGGAAAGTTCTTCCTTTACCTTAGAAGAAAATGACATATCCTGCTACCTCTCAATATCACGGTGCTCAATCTTCAGTCCGTATTCCTCAAGCCCGCTTAAATGCTGGTACAGCGCATTCGCCACGGTGACAGAGCGGTGTTTCCCGCCGGTACAGCCAATGGCAATGACGAGCTGGTTTTTCCCCTCCTGCACATAGTTTGGAATGAGAAAATCCAGCATCTCGTAAAGCATGGAGAGGAATTTGTCTGCCGTGCCGCCCTGGCGCACATAGGCCTGGACCTCCGCCTCCTGTCCCGTGTGACTGCGCAGGGCCTCCACATAGTAAGGATTCGGCAGAAAACGCACGTCAAACACCAGATCCGCGTCATTGGGAATCCCATATTTAAAACCAAAAGACAGCACCGTGATGAACAGATTCTGATACCGCCGGTCCTGGACAAAGATTTTCTCCAACTCCTTGCGCAGCTCCCTGGTAAGAAGGCTGCTGGTATCCAGGATCACATTTGCCTGCTGCTTAATAAACGCAAGCTTTTCCCGCTCCAGCTGGATGCCGCTGTCCACCCGGCCTTTTCCCGCAAGGGGATGAGAACGTCTGGTTTCCTTATAACGCTTGACCAGCGTGGTGTCACTGCTGTCGAGAAACAGGATTTCATAAGGAACCTGCTGTGCTTTCCAGTTTTCCAGAACCTGCTCCAGCTGAGGAAGCTCCTCTCCGCTCCGGATATCAATTCCAAGCGCCACCTCCTCATGGGCCGCCGGTTTCTGCATGACAAGCTCCACAAACGCCTCCATCAGAGGGATCGGCAAATTGTCTACACAGTAAAACCCAAGGTCCTCCAGCATTTTCAGGGCCGACGTCTTTCCGGCTCCTGACATTCCCGTCACGATTACCAGTCTCATCTGTTTTCTCCGTTTCTAAAATTCACCAAGCAGCTTCACTTCCAGCTCCAGATCTACGCCATACTGCGCCTTTACCTGATCCTGTACCTGTCTGCACAGGGAAAGAATATCGGCCGAAGTAGCATGATCCCGGTTGATCACAAAGCCGCAGTGTTTTTCTGACACCTGGGCGCCTCCTACGGTAAAACCGCGAAGGCCTGCGTCCTGGATCAGCTTGCCTGCGAAATGGCCTGCCGGACGCTTAAAGGTACTGCCCGCGCTCGGGTATTCCAGCGGCTGCTTTTCTTTGCGTTTTGATGCCAGCTCATCCATAACCGCACGGATTTTTTCTGCGTTTCCCGGCTGTAATTCCAGCACTGCCTCCAGTACCATATAACCGTTTTTCTGAACACAGCTGGTGCGGTAACCAAGCTCCAGTTCCGCAGCCGGAAGGATTCTGACCTCGCTCTCCGGTGTGAGGACCGTTGCCTCTTTTAAGACCTGGCACAGCTCTCCACCGTATGCCCCTGCATTCATGACCACGGCACCGCCGATGGTGCCTGGAATACCGGCCGCGAACTCAAAGCCGGTCAGGGACGCATTCAGGGCCTGCTTTGCCACAACGGAAAGCAGGGCTCCGGCACCCGCCCGCACCTGAGTGCCTTCCACTGCGACCTGTCCAAATGGCTTCCCAAAAGAGATCAGCACGCCCCGGTAACCTTTGTCGCCTACCAGAAGGTTGCTGCCATTTCCAATGATGGTATACGCCAGGTTTTCTTCCCGGCAGATATCCAGCACCTGCTTTAATTCTTCCGCGCAGGACGGCTCGATGTAAATGTCCGCCGGACCTCCCGTGCGGAAGGTGGTATGGCGGCTCATGGGCTCATCTGTCAGGAATACACCTGCGCTCACCGCCTGTTTCAGTCTTTCTGCTGCCTGTTTCATAATCTCTGTTCTGCCTTTATTTCTTTATTCTTTCCGGCATGCCTATTTGTTGCCGAGATTTGCCTGTACACGGTTGTACAGCTCCTGAGCCGCGTTGTAGCCCATCTTCTTCTGACGATAGTTAACCGCCGCGGACTCTACGATGATAGCCAGGTTTCTGCCCGGACGGATCGGGATGTTGTGGCAGACCACCTGGTTGCCGAGAAACTCCGTGTAACGGTCCTCCAGGCCCAGCCGATCGTATTCTTTATCCTTATCCCAGTCCTCCAGCTTGATGACCATGTCGATATTCTGGGTATCTTTTACACTCTCAACACCGTACAAGGACTTAACATCAATGATGCCGATACCGCGCAGTTCGATGAAATGCTTGGTGATATCCGGCGCGCTTCCTACCAGAGTTGCGTCGCTGACCTTGCGGATTTCAACCACATCATCGGATACCAGACGGTGTCCGCGCTTAATGAGCTCCAGTGCCGCCTCGCTCTTGCCGATGCCGCTCTCACCCATGATCAGGACACCCTCGCCGAATACATCAACCAGAACGCCGTGAATGCTGATGCACGGCGCCAGCTTTACCTTCAGCCAGCGGATAACCTCTGCCATCAGGTCAGAAGTGCTCTTGTCGGATACCATTAATGGCACCTGATAGTGCAGGCACAGATCCTGCATGTCTTCATCCGGCTCCTGGCCGCGGCTGTAAACCACGCACGGAATCTCACTGGAAAGAAGCTTGTCATAACGCTCTACCCGCACCTCCCGCGGAAGAGTATTGATATAAGCCTGCTCCACATAGCCGATGATCTGGACACGTTCCCGGTCAAAATGGTCAAAAAAACCGGTCAACTGCAATGCCGGACGGTTTACATCCGGGTGGCTTAATACCACCTTGTCCGTGTCAATCTCGGGAAGCACATTTTTCATTTTCATTTTTTTGATCAGTTCTGTAATCGTTACACCGTACATATTGCCCCGCTCCTTTATCTTGTTTATTCAGCCCGATTGGAACCTGCGGCTGTATCTGTTCTCAGAATACGTTTATCATACCATAAATCCAGTTGGTTGTCATCCGCGTTGGCAGGTTATGCCGCGTGTGGATTTCGTGCAATCCGAAATCTGCATTGTCCTGCCTTACATATTTCCCGTTTCTTCCACGACCTCGATTGGAATATCGTCCTTTTTCTTCCGGAAGAACCGGTACACGTTCTCCGCCGCGGCCCGGTTCATGCCCGGAACCTGGGCGAGTTCTTCCTCACTGGCGGCCTGCACAGCCTCGATGGATTTGAAGTGCTTCATCAGCGCCCTTCTCCTGGTGTCTCCAATGCCCGGAATGTCATCCAGCACCGAGCGCACCTGGCTCTTGCCGCGCAGGCTTCGATGGTACTCAATGGCAAACCGGTGTGCTTCATCCTGGATTCTGGTAATGAGACGGAAGCCTTCAGAATGCCGGTCAATCGGAATCTCCACGTTCTGATAGTACAGCCCCCGGGTCCGGTGATTGTCATCCTTGACCATGCCGCAGACCGGAATAGAAAGTCCCAGCTCCGCCAGAACCTCTTCTGCAATGTTTACCTGCCCCCGGCCGCCATCCATCATCAGGATGTCCGGGAACCGGGTAAAGCTTCCGAAGTTCTTTTCCACTCCCTGCTCCTTTAGCTGGGACAGTTCCTCCAGGCCGTGGGTAAAGCGGCGCGTCAGCACCTCCCGCATGGACGCGTAATCGTTCGGCCCGATAACGGTCTTGATGCGGAACTTGCGGTAATCGCTGCGCTTCGGCTTGCCGTCCTCATACACCACCATGGATCCCACCGACTCGTAACCGGAAATGTTGGAAATATCAAAGGCTTCCATCCGGCGCACGCCGGTAAGTCCCAGCCAGGATGCCACCTCGTTCATGGCACCGATGGTGCGCATCTCATCTCTCTGGTTGCGCTCGAAATCCTGCCGCAGCACCATGGACGCGTTCTTCTGGGCCAGTTCCACCAGCCGCTCCTTCTCTCCCTTTTTCGGCACGACAATGCGGACCTTCTGGCCTCTTCTTGCGCTAAGCCACTGCTCAATGACCTCCATATCGTCCAGCTCCTGCTGCACCCACAGCTCTTTTGGCAGAAACGGAGTTCCTGCGTAAAACTGCTTCACAAAGCTGGTAAGGATCTGGCGGATTTCCTTCTCCGCGCCGATGCGGATGCCGAAATGATCCCGGCCGATGAGCTTGCCTTCCCGCACAAAGAAGACCTGCACCACCGCGTCGGTATCGTTCATGGCCATGGCGATGATGTCCCGGTCCTCCATACTGCTGCTGGTGATTTTCTGCTTCTGAGCCACCTTTTTCACGCTGGAGAGCAGATCCCGGTACTCCGCGGCTTTTTCATATTCCATCCTTTCTGCAGCTTCCATCATCTGGTTTTCCAGACGCTTTAACAGATTGTCATAGTGGCCATTCAGAAACTCCAGCACCTGTCTGATGTGCTCCGCGTATTCTTCCTTGCTGATATAACCCTGACACGGCGCGTCGCACTGCCTGATATGGTAGTTTAAACAGGGTCGGTCTTTGCCGATATCCCTCGGCAAAAAACGGTTACAGATCCGCACTTTGTACAACTTATGAATCAGGTCAATGGTATCCTTGACTGCTCCGGCACTGGTGTAGGGACCGAAATACCGGCTCTTGTCCTTTTTCATAGTGCGGGCGAACTGCACCCGCGGAAAATCCTCTCCCACCGTGACCCGGATGTACGGATAGGCCTTGTCATCCTTTAGCATGGTGTTGTAGCGAGGCTGATGCTCCTTGATAAGGTTACACTCCAGCACCAGTGCCTCCAGCTCCGAATCCGTCACAATGTACTCGAACCGCGCAATGCGGGACACCATCTGCTGGATCTTAGCGGTCTTACCACGGCTGCTCTGAAAATACTGGCGCACCCGGTTCTTTAGGCTGATGGCTTTACCAACATAGATAATCTCGTCCTTTGCGTCGTGCATGATGTACACGCCCGGCTGGGATGGGAGTTTTTTCAGTTCTTCTTCAATATCAAATAGCATGATTCCTCCTGATGGCAGTTCTGATCTGGCCTGCTGCCAGTGCCGATGTTTTAGCGCAGGCGGCTGCCGTCATAGCGTTTCTGCATGGTAAGGAAGCGGCGCACTGCGTAAAGCTGTTCCTGCAAAGAGCCGCGCTCCGGCTTCATATCCAGCACCAGGTACATGCTGTCCAGCTCCTGCTGGGTGATGCGCTCCTCCAGGGCTTTTAAGCATTCCATGCGAAGTTCAAAATCTTCTGTATCCAGAAACTCCAGAAAGGCCGGATCCGGCGTGCGGTCCGCATAGTGCCGGCTGGAATCACTTTCCGTGTCCCGGGATGAAACTTGTGGTTCTGCTGCCATATCCGCTGCTTTTCGGCTGTCCGTATTTCGGCAGCCTGCCGCCATCTGCCCGTTTTCTGTGAGGCTCTGCCCAGGCTCCACCCGCTCAAACCGCCACTTCTGTCTTACCTCCGGGTATTTCTCATGATCCACCTCACTGGTGAACATCTCATAGGGACGCGCATACACACCATAGTCCCCGTAAAGCGCCTGATAAACCACCATGCGCTCACCGGTTTCCGAGTGCCTGGCTACCGCTACGATCTGGTACAGTTTATTTTTAAAATGCCGGTAAAATTCGCCCGGTCTTACGATTCGCTCTGTCATGTCACTCTTCCTGTCTCTTTTTTGTTCCTGTCTTTGTTCATTCCTGTCTCCGGGTTTTCTGCATTCCGCCACAGCATCATCCTCGTTAACTGTGCTGTCGCACCTGGTACTGCAAACTTCCCTCCTGCCAGACTTTCCGCTTCTGCCCTACGCCGTCGGCGGCAGCGTGGTTCCGGTCTCCGGCGGAGTGCCTGGTTCTTCTGCCGTTTCCAACGCCTCGGAAAGCGCCTGGCCCGCCGGAAAATCCCCCACCGTCAGACCTGTTCCGGCTCTGCCGGAAACTGCCGCGCTGTCTCCATTCTGTGCCCCCTCCGTCACGGTCAGGGCATCATGCCCCGCTTCTTCTGGCGCGTAGGTGGTCTCTGGAAGCATGGCTCTGGATGCCGCGATCTCTTCAGTCTCAGCGTCTGCTGCCTCCGGGGTCAGCAGGCCATCCCAGTCGTAGGTGCAGGCCGCGTCCCACAAAAGCCACTCGTCATACCCGCAGTCATACACCGCGCGGATCTGGTCGCGCACCTGTTCTCCGCCATAAGGGATGTGGTTCTTCAGCCAGCTGGCCGTAAAGTCCTGAAGCCACGGGCGCACGGCTGCCACATGGCCGCCGTCCAGCCCTGCAAAATAAAGTTCCTTCCTGGATTCTGTCAGCGCCGCGCAGATGGTGTCATAAGGGCGCGTATCCGGGTGGTCAATTCCATAGTTTCCATCGGAGTAATGGGACGGATAAATCATGGGACTGATGTAATCCAGATGCTTTGCCATCTCCCCGTAAATCTGGCCCACGGAATCCGCGTTCACATCACTGTTGATGATGGCACCGAACACATCGGCGGATACAAAGAGACCGGCCGCCCTCAGCTTCTTATACTCATATTCCATAAAGTTCAGGATCACATCGGTCCGGCTGCGTCCTTTCGTATCCTCCTCCGCAAACACCGCGTCCCGCATGCCCTTTTCCGTGCAGAAGCGTACGTAATCAAACTGGATCTCATCAAAGCCCAGCTTCTGCGCCTCCAGAGCAATCTCTGCCAGGTAATCCCAGGCCTCTTCCTTGTAAGGATTCACCCAGGCATGGTCATCCCGGTCCTTAAACACCGTGCCATCCGATTTCTTCACGCACCAGTCCGGCTGTACCTCAGAAAGCCAGGCATCACGAAAAGCCGGGATTCGGGCAATGGCATAGATGTGATGCTCCTTTAATTTCTTCATCAGCCCGGCCATATCCTCAATATAAACCTTTGTGGAACCAAGCTGTTTTATCAGCGGAGACTCCGTCTCACATACCACGCGCCCAAAATCATCCTTAAAGTCAATGACCAGGGCATTCGCCTCGGTCTGGTCAAACTCTTTGATCAGATTATCCACCAGGGCCGGCGTTCCTGCCACATAGGCGGAAATGTAGATTCCCTTTGCCCGGGTCGCGTCCCGCTCGTCCTGCTCCGGTTCTTCCGGAATCTGGAGTTCTGAGATCAGCTGCTGCTCTTCTTCTTTGACTTTCTGCTCTGCCGCATCGGACTCTGTCTCAGTTTTTGCATCCTGTCCTACCACAACCGGGTCCGGTGCCGTGGCAATTTTTTCCGCATTACGTAAGAAACCACATCCGGTGATTACAAGAACAGGCAGTAACAGGCAGGTAAAAAGCCATCTTCGTTTTCCGTTCATAAGTCACGTTCCTCGTTTGTTTTTTATAGAATAACTAGAGTATACCACATAATATATTTTTTTGACAAATCCGGGTGCAAAACTGGTTTTTATATGCTACAATGTAACGCATGGAAAGGGGTATTAACTACTATGAAAATTGGATTTGACAATCAAAAGTACTTAACGATGCAGTCCGAACACATCCGCGAGCGGATCAGCCAGTTCGGAGACAAGCTGTACCTGGAGTTCGGCGGTAAGCTGTTTGACGACTACCATGCTTCCCGCGTTCTGCCGGGCTTCGCACCAGACAGTAAGCTGAAAATGCTTCTGCAGCTGGCCGATCAGGCCGAAATCGTCATCGCCATCAACGCGGCTGACATTGAAAAAAACAAGATTCGCCACGACCTTGGCATCACTTACGATGCCGACGTTCTGCGTCTCATCCAGGAATACCGTGACAAGGGCCTGTACGTAGGCAGCGTGGTCATCACTCGCTACACCGGGCAGCCATCCGCAGATGTCTTTAAGACGAAGCTTGAACATCTTGGCATCAAAGTATACCGCCATTATCCGATTGACGGATACCCGAACAACATCGCCCACATCGTAAGCGATGAGGGTTATGGAAAGAACGACTACATTGAGACTACCAAACCGCTGGTTATCATCACCGCACCGGGACCGGGAAGCGGAAAGATGGCTACCTGCCTCTCTCAGCTGTATCATGAGAACAAACGCGGCATCAAGGCCGGTTACGCGAAGTTCGAGACCTTCCCGATCTGGAACATCCCGTTAAAGCATCCGGTCAATCTGGCATACGAGGCTGCTACCGCAGACTTAAACGATGTCAACATGATCGATCCATTCCACTTAGAGGCATACGGTGTTACTACCGTCAACTACAACCGTGATGTCGAGATCTATCCGGTACTGGCCGCCATGTTTGAAGGCATCTATGGCTACTGCCCGTACAAGTCTCCGACCGACATGGGTGTTAATATGGCCGGAAACTGCATCATCGACGACGAAGCGTGCCAGGAAGCATCCCGCCAGGAGATCATCCGCCGCTACTATCAGGCATTGAACCGTGTAGCCAAAGACAAAGGCAGCAAGGATGAGGTCTACAAGATTGAACTGCTTATGAAGCAGGCCAAGATTACCACCGACATGAGAAGCGTCGTTCCGGCTGCTGTCAATCTCGCCACAGAGACCGGTACACCGACCGCTGCTCTGGAGCTTCCGGACGGCAAGATTGTAACCGGAAAGACCACCGCTCTGCTTGGCGCTTCCGCAGCAGTCCTGTTAAACGCAGTCAAGGAGCTCGGCGGCATCTCCGATGACATCCACTTAATCTCCCCGACCTTCATTGAGCCGATTCAGGGATTAAAGACCGGATATCTGGGAAGTAAGAACCCGCGCCTGCACACCGACGAGGTACTCATTGCCCTGTCCATGTGCGCAGCCACCGACCCGAACGCAAAGCTGGCATTAGAACAGCTTCCGAAGTTAAGAGGATGCGAGCTTCATACCTCTGTCATGCTCTCTTCTGTTGACACCAACACCTTCAAGAAGCTGGGTCTGCATCTGACTTCTGAGCCGATTTACGAGAATAACCGGTTATATCACTAATCTGGCTTTATAACGAAAAACAGCGAGGGCTGCCGTTCTGATGACGGTAAACCCTCGCTGTTTTATTCACTATTCTGTTTCTACATCCTTTCGCAGTTCTTTCTCGATTTCGTCTATAGACGGCAGAGAACCTTTAAAGTTCTCAGGAATTAGTTTCGACAGCTCATAAGCCGATACTCCTAGTGGCTGACTGCTGGATTCCAGAGCGTACTGTGCCTTTATATCATCCTTAGACTTACATACCAACAGTCCTAACGTCGGTGCATCCTGTTCTGTCTTAAGTTGATGATTTACTGCCACAACATAGGTTCCAAGCTGCCCTGTATAAGACGCCTCAAACTCGGTTACCTTGACTTCCACAACTACATAACAATGCAAACGGATGTGGTAAAACAACATATCAATGAAATTCTCTGTTTCTCCAATCTCGATACGATACTCACGCCCTACGAAAGCAAATCCATTTCCCAGTTCCAGCAAAAATTTCTGGATATTATCCATCAATGCATCTTTTAGTTCCTTTTCATTATAACTTTGAGTCAGTGTAATAAAATCGAATTTATAAGGATCTTTTGTGATTTCCTGAGCCAAATCACTCTGAACTGTTGGTAAAGTCATTTTAAAATTTGTAATAGCTTTCCCTTGGCGTTCATACAAATCCGTATCGAGGAAATTTAGCAGCACTGCACGTGACCAATTGTTTTGAATCACTTGATTCACAAAAAATAATGCTTTCTGCGGATTGTTTTTACATTTATCTATGATTAGTTTATGATGTCCCCATGGAATTGCGAATACACTTGTTGTTATATTACTTTCGAAATCGTCCCCAACTTGGGGACGATTTGCTGCCTCTGGATACAATTCATAAAAATATTGCATATACTTTAAATTTGTCTCCGAAAATGATTTCACTTCCGGCAGCAGTCTGTGCAAATCACTGCTAATTGTTTTATAAAATCCTTTTCCATAAGAGAACTCTCTTTTCTTATCATGAAGATCTTTTCCAAGCTGCCAGTAAAAATGAAGCATTTCATCATTTACTTTGACAGCCGCTTTAATCTGACTTTGTTTAAAACGATTACTGACCTCTGTGATCCAGTTTATATAGTTTTTATCTACTCCTGTTAAATAATCCATAGTCATCTCGCTTTCTATTCTTAATGTCGCAAAACACTTTTCCTATCTATCCTCATACTCGCATTTTTGAATATGCAAATCAAGTGCAATAAGTCCATCTGTATTCATTTTAATAATGTCTTCTTTAGAATATCCCTTGGGTAACATTCTCAAAAACTTTTTTCTAAGAATAGTCTCAGCATAAATTTGTTCATCCATGGAATCTTTATAATTTTCAAGTTCGACTAAAATGCCATAACAAGAGATCATGCTTGTATCGCCATTACTATCCATATCGTAATACCTATATATTACTGGCAAAATTGCTTCAAACAAATCATGTTGAAAATTGTATTGCTTTTCAGAATCCATATTTTGAAATTGAACATATGAAATATTATATAAAAGCAATATTCTTTTCAAAGTCTCATCAATCTTTTCTCTACGCATCCTGCTTTCATCTTCACTAATGTATGGATAATCTTCCACATGAGTCAACGGCGATAAACACACTTTCTTAATAACTGGATCTTTTGTCTGAAACGCCATTGCCACCATATCTCCAGTCAATAAATCATAATCCACATCAAGAAATTTGGCAATTTGATGAAGATACTGTTTTCTCATCTCTCCTTTACCTAATGATCTCCGAATTGTTTTTTCTGAACACTCAATACTCAATTCCTCCCCAAGTTTAGGAATAGTGCTCTTCTTTATCTTTAAAATTTTTTTAAAAACATCCTTATTGATCTTTTCTCTTTTTACAGGTCCTTTTGGCATAATTTTCCTCCAACCCGGTCATTATATATAAACTGTCACTTGTTATTGGTCATTTTAAATGTTATTATACCCATAAACCTAATGCCGGTCAACAGACAACCTATATACTATGTATTCCAATTGCTATTACAAAGGAGAAAAATTATGGACAAAAAAGAACTTATGCAGCTCTGCAGCACATTATTATCCAGCAAACACGGTCCATTATACGCAGGTATTATATCTATAACTACTATGGTATGTTACTGGAGATTTACAGAAAACAACGATCAAAACGTGAAAAGTAATCTTATTTCTACGGACCCTGATTCATAATTAGCTAATATATCTTTTTCATTGTATCTAATTCTATTTTTAATCAACAAAACGCACCCCATAGGGATGCGTTTTGCTAAAAATCTTATTCTTTCTCCGTAAACAGCTCCGGATGTGCTTCCACATAATCTGCCGCATACTGCCTGTCTTTCCCAATCCGCTCTTTTAATGCCTCCAGGGAATCGAATTTCTGCTCCGGGCGCTCAAAGTTTAAGAGCTGTACCTGAATGTCTTTTCCGTACAGGTCTTCTTCCAGTCCCATGATATAGGTTTCCACCCCGATGGGGTTTTCCCCCTGAATGGTGGGCTTGCGGCCGATGTTGCTAACGCCGCCATAAAACTTCCCGTCAATCAGGACCCGGGAGACATAGACGCCGAAAGGCGGCAGGTGTTTCTCCGGCGGCGGAAGGATGTTGGCAGTGGGAAAACCCAGTACAACACCGCCGATATGGTTTCCGTGCACGACCCTGCCGTGGATGGCATAGGGTTCCCCCAGAAGTTCGTTGGCCTTTTCGATGTTGCCCCGGTCCAGTTCCTCCCGGACATAGGTGCTGCTGATATCGCGATGATCATCCTGCTTTTTCTCGATGATAATGGTCTCAAAACCGTATTCCGGTCCGAGCTTGCGCAGAAGCTCCGCGTTTCCAGCACCTTTATGTCCGAAGCTGCAGTCCGGTCCGGCCACCACGGCCTTGGCGTGCATCTGCTTGACCAGTACCTCGGTGACAAAGTCCTCCGGTGACATGGCTGCTACTTCCCGGCTGAAGGGATACTCCACCAGGTAATCCATACCCATAGCCCGCATGTTATTGCGGCGTTCCTCGTTGGTGGTAATGACCGTTGCCCGCTTTCCAGACACAACACCCATGGGTGCCATATCAAAGGTAAAGACTGCTGTCTTCCAGCCATGGCATTCCTTCTGACGCAGCATCTCTTTTAACAGCTTCTGATGCCCCTTATGCCGCCCGTCAAATTTTCCTATAGTTACCACGGTTGGTTCTTCTATACAAAACTCCCTGGTCCCGGTAATTACCTTCATAACTAGTTTCCCCCAAGAAATATTTTCTGCGGCTGATAGCGCCGCTTTTCTTCGCTGTAGCGGTAGATTCCGATGAAGTGATGTTCGCTGTCGTAGACGCGGACGCCATCGAAACGGTCTGCCACTGACGCAGCCAGGCCGCACTCGGTCTCTGACCGGCCAGCCGGTTCCGCTGCACAGTCGCTGCCTGCTCCAAACTCGACCGACAAATCACAATCTTCCGCCTCTGCCAGCTCCGCCGGAAACGGATTCCCGTTATGTAGCAGCTTGTCTCCGTCTCCCGGCTTTGTAACCAGGGCCGGAAGTCTTAAGAATACACCCTCCACCGGAACTACAGCCTCTTCCAACCGGCCCTCATCCCGGAGCTTCTCAATCTGGGATAAGGTCAGGCTGTCCTTCAGCTCAAACCGGTCCACCCGGGTGCGCAGCAGGGATTCCATGCAGCCTCCGCAGCCCAGCTTCCGCCCGATGTCATAACACAGGGTACGGATGTAGGTTCCCTTGGAACAGGTCACAAAAAAGGTTGCCCGCGGCAAATCAATACTCTCAATCTGAATATCCAGGATCTGCACCGGACGTGCCTGGCGCTCCACCTCCTTGCCCTGGCGGGCCAGCTCATAAAGCTTTTTGCCGTTCACCTTCAGTGCGGAGTACATGGGCGGAATCTGCATGTAGTCACCCAGGAAGCTTACGATGGCCTTCCGTACTTCCTCTTCGGTCACATGAACCGGATATTCCGCCTGCACCACACCCGTAGTGTCCTGGGTATCCGTCTCCTGTCCCAAGAGCAGCACCGCACGGTAGGTCTTGGTTTTACCCGTCAGCATATCACACAGTCTGGTTCCCTTGCCCAGGCAGACAGGAAGCACGCCCTCCGCTGCCGGGTCCAGGGTCCCGGTGTGACCGATCTTTTTCATGCGCAGGATGCCCCGCAGCTTCGCTACCACATCGTGGGAGGTAAAGCCTTTTTCCTTGTATACATTGATGATTCCGTCCACTAGGCTTCGTGCTCCTTTATCTGCTTGTCAATCTGCGCGGAAAGGTTGTTGATGACATCATGCACACTTCCGCTCATGGTACAGCCGGCCGCACGGACATGTCCACCGCCGCCAAAATACGATGCGACCTTGCTCACATTTACCAAATTGTTGGAGCGCATACTTACCTTGTATACATGATTTTCCGTCTCATGCAGGAAGATGGCCACTTCCACGCCATCGGTTACCCGGAGCTGGTCTACAATGCCATCCAGATCCGATGCTTCCACACCGTAAAAATCCATATCCTGCTTGCGGACTACGCTGAAAATACATTTGCCATCCAGAAACAGCACGCTTTCCAGCACCGCACGGCCCATGATCTGGTTCTGCACATAAGTCTTCTTATAGAAGCTCTCATCAATAATGCGGGAGAAATTGATGCCCTTCGCCATCATAGCTCCGGCTACCTGCATGGTGCGCTCCGTGGTGTTGCTGTTTTTGAATACGTTGGTGTCATGAAGGATTCCGGTGTAGATGCACTCAGCCACTTCTTTGCTGATTTTCTCCTCATCCAGAAAATCATAGAGCAGCTCGCAGGTTGCGCTGGCATCTGCTTTCACAAAGTTTGCCGCGCCGTAGCCCTGGTTTGTAATGTGATGATCGATGCAGATACTGGTCTTTGCGGTATCCAGGTACACCACGTTCTTTCCCAGGCGTTCCCGGTCTCCGCTGTCCAGGCAGATGCACAGATCATACTGCTTTCCGGTCTCCGGATCTGAGCAGATCCGCTCAAACTGCTTTAAATAGGAAAATTTTACCGGAGGAGTCTCCAGATAAACATCTACCGTCTTTTCCGGGTACTGCTCCGTGATATAGTTGCATACAGCCAGACAGGAGCCCACACAGTCTCCATCCGGTCTTACATGGCCCACAATGGCAATGGTGCCTGCGGCCTCTGCCAGTTCCATCAGTTTGCGTTCCTGCATCCTCCGTCACTCCCTTCTCAGTCTTTTAAGTCTTTGGTTACCTCATCAATCAGTCTGGACATGTTCACACCATACTCGATGGACTGGTCCAGAACAAAGGTGATCTCCGGGGTGTTGCGCAGATTCACGCGGTGAGCAAGCTCTCTGCGGATGTAGCCAACGGCGCTTTTCAGGCCGGTCAGCGCATCCTTCGCGCGCTCCTCATCGCCCAGCACACTGATGTATGCCTTGCAGTATTTGAGATCCGGCGTAACCTCAACCGCCACAACAGAGGTCATGGCGCCGTTTACACGCGGGTCTTTGATCTCGGTGCGGATGATCTCGCTGAGTTCTCTCTGCACCTCCATGTTGATTCTGGTATTTTTGATGCTGTTTTTTCGCATTATTTTTTATTCCTCTCTGTCTGGGACTGTTTAAAAATCACAGTCCCCTAATACTCCTAAAGGAAGCACCGGGCAAAACAGCCAGTGCTTCCTTTCCAAAGTTCAGGGATTCGATTCCAAATCCTAGCGCGGTACCTCTACCATCATATATGCCTCAACCATATCGTCTTCCTTGATATCGTTGAACTTCTCAAATACAAGACCGCACTCGTAACCGGTTGCAACTTCCTTGACATCGTCCTTAAAACGCTTTAAGGAAGCCAGTGCGCCATCAAAGATCTGCTCGCCGTCACGGGTGATACGGCAGGAGCAGCCTCTCTGGAACTTACCATCCATGACATAAGCACCTGCAATGGTACCAACGCCGGATGCCTTGAAGGTCTGGCGGACAACTGCGTGACCGATCACCTGCTCCTCGAATACCGGATCCAGCATGCCCTTCATGGCTGCCTCGACATCCTCGATAGCCTGGTAGATGACACGGTACAGACGCAGGTCTACCTTCTCGCGGTCTGCGATGGATTTTGCGGTAGCGTCCGGACGTACATTAAAGCCGATGATGATCGCGTTGGAAGCGGATGCCAGCGTTACATCAGACTCATTGATGGCACCTACGCCGCCGTGGATCACCTTAACCACAACCTCCTCATTCGAGAGCTTGGTCAGGCTCTGCTTTACTGCCTCTACGGAGCCCTGTACATCTGCTTTTACAATGATCGGAAGCTCCTTGACATTACCTGCCTTGATCTGGCTGAACAGATCATCCAGAGACAGTTTTGCCTTGGTGTCTTCCAGTAATTTATTCTTGCCCTCAGAGATAAAGGTCTCTGCGTAGCTTCTTGCTTCTTTCTCGTTCTCGGTTGCCATCAGCACATCGCCTGCGCCCGGAACATCATTTAAGCCCAGGATCTCAACCGGCATGGACGGACCAGCCTCTTTGACTCTGCGTCCCTTATCGTCCATCATGGCACGGACTTTACCGTAGCACGGACCTGCGGTTACGTTATCACCGACACGAAGGGTACCCTTCTGTACCAGGATGGTAGCAACCGGGCCTTTGCCCTTATCCAGCTCAGCCTCGATGACAAGGCCTCTTGCGCGGCGGTTCGGGTTTGCCTTTAATTCTTTTACCTCTGCAGTCAGAAGGATCATCTCCAATAACTCCGGAATGCCTTCCTTGGTGTGTGCAGATACCGGTACAAATACGGTGTTGCCGCCCCAGTCCTCCGGAATCAGCTCGTACTCAGCCAGCTCCTGTTTTACGCGGTCTACGTTTGCGGACGGCTTATCAATCTTGTTGATGGCAACAATGATCTCAACTCCGGCTGCCTTTGCGTGGTTGATAGCCTCAACAGTCTGCGGCATAACGCCATCATCTGCTGCTACAACCAGAATTGCGATATCGGTAGACTGGGCGCCACGCATACGCATTGCAGTGAATGCCTCATGTCCCGGGGTATCTAAGAAGGTGATCTGCTGACCGCGCACATCTACGGTGTAAGCACCGATGTGCTGGGTGATGCCGCCTGCCTCACGGGAGGTTACATTCGTCTGACGAATCGCGTCAAGCAAGGAGGTTTTACCATGGTCAACGTGTCCCATTACGCAGACAACCGGCGGTCTGGAAACCATGTCCTTCTCATCCTCTTCGTCCTCTTTTAAGAGCTCGGCGATAACATCAACCTTCTCTTCCTTCTCGCAGAGTACCTCGTACTCCATTGCGATCTCCTCTGCCTGATCAAAGTCGATCTCAGAGTTTAAGGTTACGATCTTGCCCTGTAAGAACAGCTTCTTAACAATTGCGGACGGCTGCAGCTTCATCTTGTCAGCCAGTTCCTTGATGGTAAGAACCTCCGGAATGGTGATTACCTTTACGGTATCCTCCACCTTCTCCTCAGCCGGCTTCTGCGGCATGATGAACGGGTGCTTGGAAACCTTTCCGTTCTTGCTTCTTGGTCCGTCTTCCATCATTCTGGTCTTATCGTATTTGTCTTTCTTATGCGCGTTGTTGGTCTGCTGACGGTTGTTGGTCGGCTTGGTCTGGATCGGGGTATCGTAGCTCTTGGAACCGCCGTCTCTCTGACCAGGTCTTCCGGAACCACCCTGACGGTTTCCGCCAAATCCGCCGCCCTGGCGGTTATTATCACGGTTTCCGTTAAAGCCGCCACCCTGGCGATTGTCTCTGTTTCCGCCGAAACCGCCGCCCTGACGGTTGTTGTCACGGTTGAAGCCGCCTTCACGGTTTCCTCCGAAACCTCCCTGACGGTTATTATCGCGGTTAAAGCCACCCTGGCGGTTGTCTCTGTTTCCGCCAAAGCCGCCCTGACGGTTGTTGTCACGGTTAAAGCCGCCTTCACGGTTTCCTCCGAAACCTCCCTGACGGTTATTGTCGCGGTTAAAGCCACCCTGGCGGTTGTTGTCACGGTTTCCGTTAAAGCCGCCCTGACGGTTGTTGTCACGGTTTCCGTTAAAGCCGCCCTGGCGGTTGTTGTCGCGGTTTCCGCTAAAGCCGCCCTGACGGTTGTTGTCGCGGTTTCCGTTAAAACCGCCCTGGCGGTTGTTGTCACGGTTTCCGTTAAAGCCACCCTGACGGTTGTTGTCTCTGCCTGCGCCGCCCTGACGGTTCTCACCGGACTGTGCCGGTCTTGCCTGCTGTGCGTTCTCAGCTGGTTTGTTCTGCGGTGCTGCCTGCTGTGCCGGAGCGGAAGCGCTCTGTGCCTGCGGACGTGCTGCCGGCTTCGGCTGAGCCGGTCTCTGCTGTGAGTTCTGCGGACGATATACCGCTGCCAGCTTCTTCTTCGGTGCCGCGCCATCTGCCTTCGGCTCAGAAGCGCCTGCTCCCAGGGCCTTCTTTACTATGCCGATCTGCGCGTCACTTACGTTGGATGAATGGGTTGCCACATCCTGATTGTTCTTCTGTAACACATCTAATACATCTTTACTGGATTTTCCCAGTTCTTTTGCCAGTTCACTTACTCTCATACTCACTACCTCCGATTATGTTCATTTGTTTCACGATTGCCTTTGCCAGTCCTGCATCCACAACAGCCAGAGATGCGCGCATCTGCTTGCCCATGGAATGCCCAAGTTCCTCTTTGCCGCCTAAAAACAGAATAGGGACCTTATAGTAAGTACACATATTGGTAAACATCTTCTTCGTGTTGTCGGAAGCCTCCTCTGATACAATGACCAGATGGGCTTTTCCGCTCTTCACGGCCTTCTCCGTAGAGAATTCTCCGCTGGCGGTCTTTCCGGCCTTGGTAGCCAGTCCGATCAGGTTCAGGATTTTCTGTCTGTTATCCAAGCTGTTCCATCTCCTTTTCCAGTGTCTCGTACACCTCTTTCGGAATTGCCATCTTAAAGGAACGCTCCAGTCCCTTGCCCTTCACTGCCTTTTTGAAGCAGTCCATAGACGGACAGATGTATGCGCCGCGCCCGTTTTTGCGTCCGGTCGCGTCCACAACAAATTCCCCCTCCGGTGTTTTCAGTATACGGATCATTTCTTTTTTGTTTTTCATTTCACCGCAGCCGATACACTGTCTCTGCGGAAATTTCTTCGCATTCACCAATTACACGCTCACTTCCTATTCTGTATTTCTTAATTAGAACTCGGTATTGTTGTCTGAATAATCGTCAGTAGCGGACACTTCGAAATCAGCGTCGAGGTTATCATAGACGCCCTCTTCCTGATAATCAATGCCCATTTCCTCGAACAGGCCCAGCTCTCTTGCCTGAGTCTCGCTCTTGATATCGATCTTGTAACCGGTCAGGCGTGCTGCCAGTCTTGCGTTCTGGCCCTCTTTGCCGATAGCCAGGGAAAGCTGGTAATCCGGAACAATGACCTGTGCCTCTTTACTGTCCTCATCCGCAACTACGCAGATAACCTTAGCCGGGCTTAACGCGTTCTCGATCATGAATGCCGGGTTTTCATCCCAGGTAATGATATCGATCTTCTCGCCGCGCAGCTCATTTACAATGGAGTTAACCCGGGCACCGTTCATGCCGACACATGCGCCTACCGGATCTACGTTCGGGTCATTGGAGCATACCGCGATCTTGGTTCTGGAGCCTGCCTCACGGGCAATGGCCTTGATCTCAACGGTGCCGTCTTTCACCTCGGTAACCTCTTCCTCAAACAGGCGTTTTACCAGGTCTGGATGCGTACGGGATACGGAAATACGCGGTCCCTTCGGGGTGTCCTTAACTTCCAGAACGTAAACCTTGATACGCTCGGTCGGCTTGAAGACCTCGCCCTTTACCTGCTCTGCCTCGTTCAAGATGGCGTCCACCTTGCCCAGGTTGATGCTGACGTTCTTGCCCAGGTAACGCTGTACGATACCGGTTACCACATCCTTCTCCTTCTGGTACCACTCGTTAAACTGCATGCTGCGCTCTTCCTCACGGATTTTCTGCAGGATGACATTCTTTGCGTTCTGGGTAGCGATACGGCCAAAGGACTTGGACTCGATCGGAACGTTGATGATGTCGCCCAGGAAGAACTTCGGGTTTTTCAGTCTTGCTTCCGCGTAGCTGATCTGGGTTAACGGATCCTCAACTTCCTCAACAACCTCTTTCTCTGCGTATACGGAGAAATCGCCGGTCTCCGGATTGATGTTTACTTTGATGTTATCTGCCTTGCCGAAATGGTTCTTGCAGGCGGTCAGCAGAGAGTTTTCGATTGCTTCTAACAGAGTCGCCTTGCTGATATTCTTTTCCTTTTCCAGCAGGTTTAATGCCTCGATTAATTCCTTATTCATGGTTTTATCCTCCTAAGATCTTTCTGTTTAAAAATCAAACGCCAGCCGGATCAGCGCAATGTCTGAACGGTTAAATACCAGTTCGCCCTCTGCCGTTTCGATGGTCACAGTTTCCTTATCGTATGCTTTTAAGATTCCGGTAAATTCTTTCTGCTTGTTCAGGGCCTTGTAAAGACGGATCTCTACTTCTTCGCCCAGACTGCGCTCAAAGTCGCGCTCTTTCTTAAGCGGACGGCCCAGTCCCGGGGAGCTTACCTCCAGAATATAGCTTTCCTCGATGAAATCGGTCTGGTCAAGCCAGTCACTTAAGATACGGCTGATCACCTCACAGTCATCTACCGCAATGCCGCCTTCTTTGTCAATGTAGGCACGCAGATACCAGGTACCTGCTTCCTTTACATATTCCACATCCCACAGCTCGAAATTGTGCTCTGCGAGAACCGGAAGCAGAAACGCTTCGGTTCTGGATTCGTATTCTTCTCTTCTTGTCATGGTTGTCACCTCTCTTCACGTCATGCACTGACGTTTCTGCCGAAACCTTTCACAGCGCCCCCCGGCAAAAAATTGAGAGTGGACATATGCCCACTCTCTAACTGTCAGATTATCATGTTATCGTTTGTATTATAGCACCTGCTTTTCGGAATTGCAAGGGGTTTTCCGGAACTCTTCGTTTTTTTCTTCATAAAATAAACTATAAAAAGCAAGAAGGACCGGCCATGGAACCACTTTTAAAAGCCTGCTGCGTCAGCTATTCCTACCATTCCCCTGAAGGCGCGACCCCTGCGCTCTTTCAGGTTTCCTTTACCGTAGATCCCGGTGAGTTTCTTGCCATTGTCGGTCCGTCCGGCTGCGGCAAGTCCACCCTGCTTTCCCTGCTCTCCGGACTTTTGGAGCCGGAAGAAGGCGCTATTTATATAGAAGATACACCTCTGAAGGAAGCCAGTACAGGTATTGGCTATATGCTCCAGCGGGATCATCTCTTCGAGTGGCGCACCATCCGGGAAAACGCTGCGCTGGGACTGGAGATCCAGCACCAGAAAACCAGAGAGGCAATGCAGGAACTCGATGAAATGCTGCGAAACTACGGCCTGGCCGCCTTTGCATCCGCCCGTCCCTCTGAGCTTTCCGGCGGCATGCGCCAGCGGGCGGCCCTCATCCGCACGCTCATCTTAAAACCAGATCTGCTGCTTTTGGATGAGCCCTTCTCCGCCCTTGATTACCAGACGCGGCTCTCCGTATGCGATGACATTGCTTCGATTATCCGAAAAACAAAAAAGACCGCCATTCTGATCACCCATGACCTGGCAGAAGCCATCAGCACCGCTGACCGGGTGCTGGTCCTCTCCGCAAGGCCGGGACAGGTAAAGGCCAATATTCCGCTGGCCTTTGCCCCTCAGTATGATAGTCCTTTAAAACGCCGGAATGCTCCGGAATTTGCCGGTTATTTTAAGCAGGTCTGGAACGAACTGCGTGAGCCGGATCACAAGGCTTTCCAGTAGATGATGCCGTCCCGTTCGGAGCGCTCGATAAAGCCTTCTCCCATCATGTACTCCATGCAGGAAAAGGTCTTGGCCCAGATCTGGGTGCAGGAAGCGAAATGCGCGTAATCTGGCGGTCCCTGACTTCTTCCGTAAGTCCGCACACCGATGTCGCGGGTGGTCAGGGCCGTTCCCGCCTCCTCCAGCACATGCTTCATGATCTCGCACTTTTCCATGTAACCGAAAATGATGCGGTTTACTTCTTTTTCAACATTCTTGATCTCTCCATAATGACAGGGCAGAAAATAACAGTCTTTGTATTTGTGTTTCAGCTCGCCCAGAGAATTCATATAACACTTGAGCATACCAAGGTCTGTCTCCTGGGTGCCCACGATGGGGACAATCGTTGTCATGAGCTGGTCTCCTACGAACATGAGCTTTTTCTGTGGTTCATACAGACCGCACTGACCGAACGTATGCCCCTTTAACAGCACTATCTCAAAACGGTAGCCTCCGTAAGAAAGTATCTCGCCCGGATGGATCGGAATAAAGGAAAGCTCCAGTGGAATCTCCATGGACTGATAAGCCTTCGTAGTATATTCCATAAAAGTATCAAAAACCTCTGGTGTCTCCTCTTTTGTGACACCTACAATCCGCAGATTTTCAATCCGTGCGTGCTCATCTGCCAGATAACTGTGCAGCAAATCCACCCGCTTTCTGGTTTCATCAGGATTCATGAACGCCCTGGCTCCAAGGGTCTGAAGTTTTGGAACCAGACCGGTGTGATCCGGATGCTCATGGGTAATAAAAATATCCAGCTTCCGGCAGTCGATGCCAAGCGCATCGACCATACCCTTTAATATGTTCCAGTCCCGCTCCGTGTTATTCGAAGTGTCGACCATCAGGCTCCGGTCCTCTCCCCGGATGATGTAAAGGTTGCGGGGACTGATATGGCGGTTCTCATATGGAATTGTTTCCAGAAATATGTTCTTTTTGATTTCCCTCATGCCGAGACCTCCTGCTTCTCTCCATCTGCCTTTTATTTTAGGCAGTTTTAACAAAATTGTCAAACCAATTTACCGGATGCATTTGATAATTTTATAACATTTTTTAACATTTCTCTGGAACTTTTATTGATAATCATGTATAATAACCGTAATGTCTGCAGTGTCTCCGACCTGCAGATTTTGCTTCGAAAAAAGCACAAAGGAGAAGCATTATGAATCTGCAGCAGCTGTATTATTTTCGCAAGCTGGCCGAGGTGCAGCATTATACAGAGGCAGCCAAAGCGCTCTACATCACACAGCCAAGCCTGAGCGATTCCATTTCCTCTCTGGAAAGCGAACTTTCTGTTGCATTATTCCAGAAAAAAGGAAGAGGCATCGAGCTCACCAAATACGGGCAGGAATTTTATCAGTATGTGAATCAGGCACTGGGGATCCTGGAGCATGGTATTGCCATTATGAAAGAAAAATCCGATTTGGTGACCGGAACCATTGATGTAGGCTGTATCCCCACCCTACTGGGAGATTTTCTTCCGGATGCGCTGGATCTGTACCACGAAAAGCATCCGCAGGTCAGCTTTAATATTTTTCATGAAAAGTCCATTCCGGTAGCAGAGGGAGTCTCCACCGGTAACTATGATATCGGCTTCTGTTCCATGGTAGAAAACAAGCCGGATCTTGTCTTTGTTCCTATCACCTTCCAGGAACTGATCGTTATTGTGCGAAATGACCATCCGCTGGCATCGCACGATTCCATCCAGCTCTCCGATCTGCAAGACTATACCCTGTCCACCTACCGGGACACGATTCCCATTGGCAAAACCATCCGGAAAATTCTGAAAGACAAAGGTCTGAAAGCCGCTTATTCCTATGACGATGAAATCTCTATTGCCGGGCGCATCAACCGTTCCTCCAAGGCGGCCATTGTTGCGAACACTCCGTTTTTGAAACAGTTTGACAATCTAAAGAAAATCCATTTGACAGACGTTCCTCTGGGCACCCGCATGATCTATATGGTCTACAGCAAAAAAAATTTTATTACGGCAACCGTGGAATCGTTCGCGAACTTTATCGTAGCGCACTGCCTTGACTTGCCTCCGGAATCTTAAAATATCGGGATTTTTATACAGAATTGTATGGAATATTCACAAGGGGATTTACGGCTTCTTTTTATGGGAACGACATAAAAGAAGCCGTATCTTCTATAAGAAAAAACCGGAAAAATGTCTTATGACACCTTCCGATTTTAGTATAAAACAGTTTTATCCTGTATTCAAATCAATTATTTTTATGTTATAATAGATTTTGTCTATCATACATCATTACATAGTTTAAGAAAGGCAGTCCACCCATGAACCTGACTCATCTGCGTTATTTTGCAGAACTGGCACACACGCACCACTATACACGCGCCGCACAGAATCTGTGTATTACCCAGCCCAGCCTCAGTCATGCTATCTTTAAAATGGAAGAAGAACTCGGTGTTCCATTATTTGAGAAAAACGGAAAAAATACCGTGCTGACTGTGTTCGGAGAACAATTTCTGCGCAGTGTTGAAAATTCCTTAAAAACACTGGATGATGGCATTGATTTTCTTCAGCGCACTGCCCGCGGCGAAGGGGTGATCCGTCTCGGTCTTGTGCGTCCTCTGGGTGTGGATTTGATTCCTTCTCTGGCGCGCCATTTTCTCACGCTGCATCCTGACCGCGATATTCATTTTTCCTTTCAGACTGACGTGACCCAGAATCTGGTAAATGACTTAAATGCCCATCATTATGACCTGATTTTCTGTTCACACCCACAAAAAGAGAACGGATTGACATCCCAAACCGTACATCGGGAAAAGCTGGTGCTGATCGTACCCCAAAATCACGAATTGGCAAGATTTGACTCCGTAAACCTGGAGCAAACCCTGCCATATCCGTATGTTTATTTTTCCGAAGCATCCGGCATTCGCTATGAAGTTGATAAAATGTTCCAGGCATTGGGAAAACGCCCTCATATCGCTTATGAGATTGTGGAGGACCAGGTCACGGCCGGTCTTGTAGCCCACGGTTTCGGCATTGCCATTGTCCCGGAAATGGAACTGCTCTCCAGCCTGAATATTAAAGTGATCGAAATCCTTCATCCAATCGTAAAACGCAACATTTATATGATAAGCAGCAATCAGTTTTATATGCCGCCGGTTGTCCGGAATTTCCATGATTTTGTATTGGAAGCCGTATCGCAGAACCTTTAACTTTTAAAAAATAATTCCAACGGTCGCCATCATTGTAATAATGAAGCCTGCAATCACACATGGAATCGTAGACCCCAGCACAATATGCTTATAGCTTTCCGCCAGTGTACATTCACAGACAGAAGTTTCCATAACTACCGGTGAAGCATTCGGAAGTTTGTTCAGAGTAATACCAGCCTCTACCACAATTCTGTGGAGGGCATTGATATTCGCGCCCGCTGCAAGGAACTGTTTTCCGAAGCTCTCCAAAAACAGGGTTTCCGCTGTAATCGCAGAACCAGTCATAGCTCCACAGATCATGGTTCCAAGCCAGGTCTTTAAGTAAATCGGAAGTGTAATATTTAATACAAACTCCTGTACAGCATGGAAAGCCGGTGCCTGTGTCAGGACCTTGGAAAGACCAATGACTGCGGCTACCGTCAGCATTGTGCTTAATCCTGACATTGCCCCACCTTTCAGAGATCCCTTCAGGTTTTTGATTTTTTTAAACTGTGTCACAATAATCACAAGAACGCCGGTCAAAAGCGCGCAGCTCAAGCTGGTTGATGTTCCCATACCGGAAGTTACCACTACCACTGCCAGTACCAGGATAAACGGCAAAAGAGACATAAACAGACCAGGAAGCTCGTTATCTCCCATGACGCTCTTTTCTGTTTTGTACAGTGCCATCCGTTCTGCTTCCGACATTTTTTCCATGCTCTTCTTTTGCGCATAGTTGAAATATATTACATACCAGGTGCAGGTGATTACTGAGAAAATCACCGCCAGGACCGGAGCTACACCAAGTGAAGTGCCAAGGAAATTACTCGGGATTACGTTACAGATATCCATGGAAAACGCAAATCCATTCGCATTCGCACCTCCCGCGATCATCAAAAACGGAAGCAGCCGACGATCCATCTTATTTTCACGAAGCAGGCTGTCTGCGATCGGATAAAGAACAAATACCATAATATAGCCGTTAATACCCAGCAGTGTAATAAAGAATGTACAGATCATAATGATCAGCCCCACTCTTTTGGCTCCAAGTGCAGCAGATAAAGATTTTGCGACCTTGGTAGCCAGCCCTGTCTGATTGACCAGTTCACCAAAAATGCCACCCAGCGCAAGAATCAAAAACCAGGAGGTGCAGAACGAGCCAGCTCCTTCCGAAAACGTTTTCAGTAAACCTTCCCAAAAATCAAGTCCGCTTGTTACAAGAATAATTGCAGCTGTTACTACCGATGCCGTAATCATATCAACACCTTTGACGATCATAACAATCAGCAGCGCGATCGCTATGATTAATCCAATAGCAGATAACATATCGATTCCCCCTCGTATTTCATCATTTTTCGTAACGTTTCTGTACCTTCACAGACACAGTAAAAAATCATTGAAAATGTCTCCGTTCCGCTTCGGCCGGTGCTGTGTGCCGCTGGCACACAGCACCCTTCGGCAATGGGATTTTTGCCTGTAATCCATGTTTTCGTACGGTCAGCATAGTGAATACGCAGACCGGCTGAACCATTACTATTTTTCTTTTGTCATGTGTGCATAATCTGCATCCGGCCACTTTCGGATGACATTGATAATGGTCGGTATGATCAGAGTAAACAACGTGATGATCGATGCAAATGTAAGTCCCTTCGATACCAGCGCAGTCAGTCCCATCTGGGACACTGCCCATGTAAGCACAATATAAACCAGCGTTAATACTGCTCCCCGCTTGTTTCTCTTTGCCGCGGAAACTTCCGGGGCTTCCTGTTTTCTTTTCTGATACCAGTTTAAAATACGGTCATTGAAGCCTTGCGCGTAATTGATTGCCGTTGAAATGGTTGCAAAGAATATGGCCACAGTGATCAGCGTAAGAAGGATGGTCTTTATCGCTCCACTTCCAACGCCATTTTGTACAACAAGAATGGTATATACCGCACGTCCATTCGACCATCCTTCATAAACAGCCGAATAATTTGCAGCCAGATTGATCACATTCATTTCCAGAAATGCCCAGTTTGCAATCACAGACAGCACAACAGCCCATCTGAGTGTTTTTTTATTGGTAAAAAGCTGCGCATGATTAACATAGGCTCCAAAACCTGCCAGATTCTGTCCTGAAAAAATATACGCCCAGCAAAAAGCGACCAGAAGATACTTTAAAAAGCTTCCTGCACCTGCGGCAATATCGTTGTGAAGCTGTTGGGACATGATGCCAAGTTCCGAAGACAACCTGCCGGATGTGATATTATATAGAATATTAGGTACATGAACTGACATCAGCGCAATGAAAATAACAGCACTCATGAACACTGCATTCTTCCGGACCAGATCTGTGCCTTTCATACACAGAACAAACATAAGAACACCGATAATAAGTGTAGAATACAGATATGGAATTCCCGTCAGTTCTTTTAATGCTGAACCAGAGGTGGAATAGGCAAGCGCCATACATACGATCAGAAGCCAGTTGAAATTAAATTCATAAATGTACTGCATCGGTCTGGCAAAAATCCCATTGCAAAAACGCGAACCATACCGCCTCAAAAAACTGCTGTAATCAAATGTACGGAAATCCATAGCGAATTTCATAAAGAAATAGATAATAAAACAGTTGATTACCGCTACAATAAACGGCATAAACAGACAAAAATACGGCTGCGCAACAACCGGCAGCATCCCATAAAACCCCGTATTTCTAAAAAAATAAGTCCATGGCGTAGATCCAGACGCGAATCCGCCGCCACACTGCGAACTAAATGCTATCGACACAAAAACAAGAACGGTTTTCCAGTCTACTTTGCATTCCACATTTGTTGTTTTTCCCATAGAATTTCCCCCATTATCTGTACATCCCCATATACAGATTTTGTTATTATTTTAACATATTATTGTAAAAAATTACAGTATCTCACATCTTATTTGCTCCACTCTGCCACTGGGCATTCATCTTATCCAGGGGTACCGCAACGAGTCCGGTCTGTCTATCATAAACATAAATGATAAATCCTCTCTTACACCGAAATACACATTCCAGGCATGGATCTTCATCACAGTAACAAAAGGCATCGGTATCCGCCAGGGCAAATACCATTGGCGAATGTTTTCCTTCCATTACGTATTTTAAATATCCCCCCGTAAATGTTTTCAGATAAATCCACTCTGGATGACGTCCATACGGCTTCATCTTCCACGATACGCGGACAGCATTATCATTATAGCCGCCTGTGATCTGATAGGTAATATCCATCACATCTCGCGTGGAGTCGGCTTCTTCAGGAATCAGCCTTTCCGCCTTTTTTCCACAGCACAGAATTTCTTTTTCCTCCAGGTTCGTTCCTCCTGTCACCGGATAAAGAGCTCCGCATTCCGGGCAGCGGTAAAATATAACATCCGGGCACTGTTTTTCCAGTGGCTTTCTGGTATCCTTGCATCTGCGCGGTCCAAATTTCTGTTCAATCATAGTGAATCATCCCTTCAAACGCTTTTCCAGTTCCTGCTTCAGAAGATATTTTTTCACCTTTCCGCTTCCCGTATGTGGAATGCGGTCAATTAGTTCTAGCCGCTCTGGCCAAAAACGCTTTGGAATTTTCTTCGAATGCAAATAGTCCAGTACATCCTCCAACTTCAGATTTTCATATCCCCGAAGCGGGACCGCAAATGCGCAGATCCGTTCTCCGAGACGATCATCCGGCATTCCGATAATGGTATGATCACCCATTCCAGGGCATCCCTCTAAAGTATCATTGATCTCATTGGTATTTAAATTTTCACCGCCCCGGACAATCATGTCTTTTTTTCGTCCGATAATGTGAATATTTCCATGCTCATCCATGATACAAAGGTCACCACTGTGGAACCAGCCATCGTCATCCAAAGCTCCATCCGTGATCTCCCGTGCTTTTAAATACCCGACAAACACACTGGGGCCTCTTGACAACTCTTCTCCCGGGATTCCCACACCTACGTCGTTCCCATCTTCGTCTACCACCCGGATCTCCACACCTTCGATTGCCCTTCCGGATGTCGTTCCATTCAGCGCAAGCGCCTCATCCGGACGAACAAATGCGTGTGGCACACTTTCCGTGGATCCATAGACTTCGCAGAGAAGTATTCCATACTGTTTTGCTCTCTGTATCAGATACCCCGGAACCGGCGCACCGCCACAAAGATAAAACTTCAGAGACGGAATTTCACCGCCATTTGTCTCCAGCTCCCTTAAAATATCGTAGATGAAAGGGGTTGCTCCCATAGAATAAGTAACATTTTCCTGGTTCATAAATTCAATGGCCGATCTGCATTGATATTTCTGTTGCAGTACCACTTTCGCACCATGAAGCATCGGCGCAATGATCGCGTGGTGAAATCCAGTCGCGTGATGAAGCGGTGCCGGCATGAACATGATATCTTCCTCGGTAAGACCAAGCTCCCGGTTGAAGGTTTCTTCTGCATAACGCACATTATCATGCGTCAGCAGAACTCCCTTCGTACCTCCAGTTGTGCCGGAGGTGCAAAGAATAACCGCGATATCCTGTCCGTTTTTAGTGTGTACACACCGCTCCTTCGGAAGTGGCCCATAAGAAGTAAGAATTTCCCGAAGCAAAGCTGCATCGCTCTTACGCTCTTTCACACTGTCGATCAGCACGATGTCCTTTAACAGCGGCACCTGATCCCGCACTGCAAGAATCCGCTCTTCATAATCAGTCTTGTAGAAGAATGTCGGTCCAAAATAACACCGGGATTCTGTTATGTTTAAGCTTCTTGCCAGTTCCTTCTCCTCATAGGACATGGCAATGGGATGGGCCACCGCTCCCACCTTGTAGCAGGCAATGGTCAACATGGCAAACTCACTCCAGATTGGAAGCTGAAAAGAGACCACCTCTCCTGGCTGGATTCCCAGTCCTATCAGATACGATGCCACCCGGCCTGCTGCCTCATCCAGTTCCCGGTAGGTATAACGGTTACCACGGTCGTCGACCACATATTCCCGGTCCGGATACGTTTCTACCGTCCGGTCCCAGCAGTCCAGCAGCGTTTCATCTTTCCAGTACCCCTGCTCCCGGTACTGTTTTTGCAGATTCGGGTTGATCTTCCTTTCCTCAAACATAACGTGCCTCCTTACATCCGCCAGCATGCCGTCGTCCCGCCAGACTCCCGCTTCTATACGCGGAAGGCTGCTGCAAAAAGTGGGACCATTCCATCCTTTTTGCGGCAGCCCTTCTTTCTGGTCCTGTGGTATTATGCCTGCTGCTTTGCTTTCAGTTCTTTTACCAGAGCCGGAACAATCTCAAAGACATCGCCCACGATTCCGTAATCCGCAACCTCAAAGATCGGCGCGGTCTCATCCTTGTTGATGGCAACAATGGTGCCGGACCCGCTCATGCCTGCCACGTGCTGTACCGCACCGGAAATGGCACAGGCAAAGTAGATCTTCGGAGTTACGGTGGAACCGGTCTGGCCTACCTGCTTACTCTGGGGCATCCAGCCTGCGTCTACGGCTGCTCTGGAGCAGCCCACGGTTCCGCCCAGCACATCTGCCAGTTCCTTTAAGATTCCAAAGTTCTCGGCATTCTTCATGCCGCGGCCGCCGGATACGATCACATCTGCCTCATCAAGACGCATATCGTTATCCTCACATGCCTTGATGAAATTCAGCACCTTTGTGCGGATCTCACTCTCCGGGGTATGGATTTCTTCTTTGATGATCTCCGGCTTGTTGTTCTCATTGCGCTCTGGTTTCTTGAAAGCACCAGGACGGCAGGTACCCATCTGCGGTCTGGTCTCGCTGCAGAGAATCTGCGCATACAGATTACCGCCGAAAGCCGGTCTCTCCCAGACTACATTGCCTGTCTCTTCCTCTACACTGAGGGCGGTACAGTCCGCGGTAAGGCCGGTGCGGAGGCTGACCGCGATCTTGGAGCCTAAGTCTCTTCCGTTTACGGTAGCACCTACTAAAATGGTGTTTGGATCATATTTCTCACAGAGCTTTAAGAATACATTTCCATAAGCGTCCGCGGAATAGTTCTCATACTCGTCGCCCTGGATCACATAGATCTTGTCGGCTCCGTAGGCTGCGGATTCCTTCACGGCTGCGTCTACATCCTTACCAATGACAATGGCGCAAAGCTTCTGTTTCAGCCCGTCCGCCAGCTTTCTTCCCTGTCCTAACAGCTCCAGACCAACGCTTTTCGGCTGTCCCTGGAAGCTCTCGATAAATACCCATACGTCCTTGCATGTATCAAAACTCATCTTCACGACCTCCTTATTCTTACAGTACCTTCGCCTCAACCAGCTTTCCGATTAAATTGTCCGCGATCTCCACCGGGCTTACGCCTTCGATGTTCACACAGTTTGCGGTTCTCTTCGGAGTGAAGGTTGCTTTTACCTTGGTCGGTGAACCCTTCAGACCCATCTTGGTGGTATCTGCATCCGGCAGGTCTGCCAGAGTAATCTGTCCGATCTCAGTGTTAAAGGATCTCATCACGCCCTTTACCGTTGCGTAACGCGGCTTGTTACTCTCCTTGGTTGCGGTACACAGAACCGGGAATTTGGTCTCGATGACCTCCACGCCCTCTTCTACCTGACGCTCTGCGATCACCTTGCCACCCTCAACCTTTAAGCTCAAAACGTAGGTTAAGCGGGTGGCCCCCAGATGCTCCGCGATACTCGGCGCGGTCTGGCCGGTATCTCCATCGATGGCCTGCTTTCCGCCCAGGATCACATCGTAAGCACCCAGTTTCTTGATGGCCTGAGATAAGATGTAGCTGGTTGCGTAGGTATCGGAACCGCCAAACGCGCGGTCTGTTACCAGATAAGCCTCATCCGCTCCCATGGCCAGTGCCTCTCTTAACACTGCCTTTGCCTGAGGCGGTCCCATGGAAATGACGGTCACCTTGCCGCCGTACTGGTCTTTTAAAGAAAGTCCGGTCTCCAGCGCGTTCTTGTCGAACGGATTCATGATGCTCGGCACGCCGGTACGGATCAGTGTATTTTTCACCGGATCGATCTTGATCTCTGTGGTATCCGGAACCTGTTTGATACAAACAACGATATTCATCTTCATTCCTCCTATTTGTATTCTTTATTTAATACGTTGGCGATGGTCAGTCTCTGTACCTGGTTTGCGCCCTCAAAGATCTGGAATACCTTGACATCACGCATCAGCTTCTCAACCGGGTACTCCTTGCTGTAGCCGTATCCGCCGAAGATCTGAACTGCGTTGGAGGTCACCTCCTGGGCACAGTCGGAAACAAAGGTCTTGCAGATGGAGCCCTCTTTCTGAACCATGATGCCCGCATCCATCATCTTCATAGTGTTATTGACCAGACATCTGGATGCCTCGATCTTGATGGCCATATCGGCTAACATCTGCTGTACCATCTGGAATTTGATGATTGGGGTGTTGAACTGTTTTCTCTCTTTTGCGTACTTTACAGACTCATCTAACGCGCGCTGCATGATGCCGACCGCCAGAGTTGCCACGAATGCGCGGGATAAGTTTAAAGCGTTCATAGCCAGCTTAAAACCGCTGCCTTCCGGTCCGACCATGGCAGATGCCTTCACGCGGACATTCTCAAAGATCAGGTCGGTGGTATTGGACAGGCGCAGGCCCATCTTGTTCTCATGAGCACCTACGGTCACGCCCGGCGCGTCCGCGTCGATGATAAAAGCAGAAATCCCCTTGTGACCTGCTGCCGGATCGGTCTTGAAAAAGCCTACAAATACGCTTGCTACCGCACCGTTGGTGATGAAGGTCTTGGTTCCGTTTAAGATGTACTCATCTCCGTCCTTCACTGCAGTCGCGCGCATGGCTGCCGGATCGGAACCGGCATTCGGCTCAGTTAACGCGAAACCGGCAAATGCGCCCGGTGCTACTTTGTCGGCGAAATACTGGCCCTGCTCTTTGGTGCCTGCCAGGATCACGTTTCTTAATGCTACGAAGGATGTAACAAAGGTGATGGCATAACCGGCATCGACCTTGGCCAGTTCCTCAAAGATCATAGCTGTAGTCTCATAGCTTAAGCCGGCTCCGCCGTACTCTGCCGGAACCTCCAGCATATGAAGTCCCATATCAAATCCCCATTTGTAAAGTTCTTTGGGACACTCACCCTTTTCGTCCGCATCTTTCACATACGGCTTGATCTCATTCTCCGCCATCTCTTTCACAAGAGCGATCAGTGCTTTCTGTTCCTCGGTATACATTAAGCTCATATCTGTGTCACCTTCCCCTTTCTCTTTATGCTTTGTCTTTTCCTATTGTTTCGGTCAGGCGGCTTTTTTTCGCTGCCGCCCGGCCGCGTCACTATGCTGCCTTACAGCTTCTTAAGCTTCTTCTCTCCGGTCGCGGCGCCGGAAGCGATTGCCTCTTCGATTTCCGCGTCACTGTATCCCAGATGCTTCATCAGCTCTATCGTATGGGCACCCTGGGAACCACCGATCACATATTCCGGTTCTCCCATGCTGCCGAAGCGGATCGGGTTGGTCGGCATGAACCGCTCACCGGACGGATATGGGATCTTTGCCAGGATATGGTTGGCTGCTGCCTGCTCATCCTGGTAGATATCCACCGGCTCCATGCAGGCCTCACACGGCATATCGTTGGCTTTCAGCCGCTCCATCAGTTCATCTCTGGTGAACTTCGCAATGGCTCGGTCTAACGCAGCCACCACTTCCGGGTTCAGGCCGTTGGCGTTGATGCTCTCGCAGCGGCGGTACTTCTCTTTCGCCTCCTCCGTCAGCATCTCCGGTGCGTCCAGCACAGTGAACATCTTTTCATAATCGCGGTCATACTCTGGACAGCAGATACATACCCACTTGCCATCGCTGGTACGGAACACATCGTTAAACGGGTTTACCACCTCGGTACGGTTCTTCGGATACTGGTTGCCGTACTGGGCGGAGATCAGGCCTGTGCTGAGGGCGTAAACGGCTGCGTGATGCAGGCTGACGGTTACTTTGTCGCCCTTGCCAGATCTCTGTCTTCCAAATAAAGCGGCGCAGATGCCGGAAGCCAGTGCCAGGGAAACCTGGAAATCACCGAAGCCGTTGGTCGGGATCATCGGCGCGTCACCGCGGTTTACGGTGGTTCCGAATACACCGCCTCTTGCCATATAGCAGGTTACATCAAATCCAGCCGTATCCTTCTCAGGACCGTTTTCACCGTACCCCAATACCTGTGCAAAGACCAGCCGTGGGAACTTTTCCTTCAGAGTATCGTAATCGAGTCCCAGCTTCACCAGGGACTTAGTTCTGGTATTCGTCACAAACACATCGGCCTCTGCCAGAAGTTTATATGCGATTTCAAGACCTTTTGGATCCTTTAAATTCAAAGTAATAAATTTTTTATTTAAATTAGCTACATCAAAAGCCAGATTTTCTTCATCGCTATAGGGCATATTGAATACAGCCCCCTGGGTTCTCGCCGGATCACCTTTTGCAGATTCGATCTTTACGCAGTCAGCTCCCCACTCGCCCAGTACGCGCACCGTAGTCGGCGCGGCCAGATACGTTGTCAGGTCAACAACTTTAATTCCTTCCAAAGGTTTCATATTATATCCTCCGTTTCGGTCCGGTCACGTTCTCTCCCGGACCGGTATAAAGGGAAACAGGGCCCCAGGTCCAAGTAAGAACCTGATGACCCTGTTTTAGGCATTTCTATATTCTTTCTGGTTATCGTATGAGTCGTTTCGCATTTTTACGCGATTATGGTAATGCTTTGTTTCCTGTAATTACAGCACGTACTCCATGTGAGCACCGTGTTTGATGGTATTTCTGGAGATGGTGATTCTCTGAACGGTCGGAGCGCCCTCTTCCAGCCACATTGCGCGGCAGTCGCGGTAGAGTCTCTCAACCGGGCCGTACTTGCAATCCTCAAAGTAGCCTACGCCGCCGAAGATCTCCAGCATCTCATCACTGACTTTTCTGGTGGTGTCGATACTGAACAGCTTGCACATTGCAGCCTTCTCCTCGATGTACTCGCCGGTCGGATTCTCCATGTAAGCCTTTGCGAAATCGTAAACCATGCAGCGCAGCGCATGTACCATCATGGACATATCTGCGATCTTTACGCGGATTGCCTGACGGGTTCCGATCGGCTTGCCGAAGGTTACACGGTCATGAGCGTATGCTAAGGACAGCTCTAACATTCTCTGTGCCATACCCAGGTTACTTGCTGCAATATGAGCGCGGGATACGGATAAGGAGTGCATTGCGATCTCAAGGCCCTGTCCCTCACGGCCCAGCAGATATTTCTTGTCGATGCGGCAGTTGGTGAATTTCAGATCGCCATGTCCTGCGCCGCGGCAGCCCATCATGTGCGGCATGTTGATGACTTCAAATCCCGGTGCATCCATCGGTACGAAGAATGCGGAAAGTCTGTCGTCTTTGTCGGAATCCGGGTTGGTCACTGCAATGACATAAGCAAATTCGCAGCAGTCGGTGTGGGAGATCAGAGTCTTCTCACCGTTTAATACGTAGCTGTCGCCATCTTTTACTGCCAGGGTATGCAGGTCAGCGCCGGTACCACCGGTTGCCTCAGTCAGGGCGAAGCAGGTGAACACTTCCTTATTCTGGAACTTGGACATGTACTCTGCTTTCAGCTCCGGGCTGCCGTAATCATCGAGGATTCTCCAGTTTAAGTCCATTGCATAGTGCAGATGCATTCTCATTCCGCCCGGGCCTCTGGAGAACTCTTCCTGTACCTGTAAGATCTCAAGCTCGTTTAAGCCCCATCCGCCGTACTCTTCCGGTAAGGAACAACGGTATAAGTTGTTCTCGATTGCCAGATCGTAGAACTCCTGCGGGAACTTGTTGGTTACCTCAACCTCTTTCTGGATCTCCTCCAGCGGTCCCTCTGCCAGCTCGCGGATCTGTTTTAAGTAAGCCTGGAACTCTTCCTTTGTTAACTTGCTCATGTGATATCCTCCTTATATGAGTGGTTTATTTTGATTGTTTTTTCTTCGTTGAATGTTGCCATTTCTTTAACAATCTTGATAATGCTATTATAACGTGCCCTTCCAGAAATATCCAATCGGCTGTGACCGGACAAGCGAAACAGATTCATCGGAAAAACCTATCAATTCCTTTTACTCTTGTAAAAGGATTTTTCCAGTGATATAGTCTAGCGTGTGAAGGTATAATCTGGCGTAAAAACCGGTATTTTTTCTTTTTTCGCGCACGCGTATTCTTCATTATAATGATATATTTTCGACAAACGGAGGCTTAACATGATTAACAGACCTGAGATAATGGAAGGAATCCGCCGTCACATTCAGCATATCGGCGGTCAGGAGAATTTAAAGATTTTAGAGATAGAGCCGGGACATGCCCGCCTTTCAATCGAAGTGCCGAAGGAGGCATTGAATCTATACGGCAACGCTCACGGAGGTTTTCTCTTCTCTCTGTGCGATATTGCCGCAGGTATGTCCACCTACGCCTGCGAAGTCACCAACGTCACCCAGTGCGCCGGAATTAACTTCGTGCGCGGCATAAACAGCGGAACGATCTATGTGGAATCCAATATCGTTTATAAAGGAAGGCACACCGCCGTATGCCGGGTGGATATCACCGGGGAGGAAGAAGAACTGCTGGTAACGGGAAACTTTACGATGTTCCTGGGGAAGGAAATTTAAAATCGCAATTTAAATCATCATCCGTAAAGTCCGAAGTTCCGGGCACACCATACAAGAAACGCGGCACTAAGTGGAATTTTGTACCTCGTGCGGTCTGGCGCTATGCTCGCGCATGAGGAAAATTCCAATGTGCCGCTCATTCTGTATGGGGTGCCCGGAACTTCTGCTTAGTTAATATGGGCTGCAGTCACTATCTTTCGTAGCGAAGCCAATACAGCAGGAAGTGAATGAGACCGCCTTCCGGGATTTTCAGCATATCAGGTGTTTGCATCTTGAGCACACACGTCCGAATGTGGCGGATGTTAATCCGACACAGGCGAACGCGTGTTAGCGAGAGCAAGCAAACAACGATATGTGAAAATAGAGGAAGGCGGTCTCTTTCACTTCCGGACCTTTATTTAGCTTTGTAACTCAAATTTTTATTTTACCAGATCTTTGATGACTTCTGACGCAATGATCAGTCCCACCACGGACGGAACAAATGCAGTGGAACCCGGGATGGCCCGGCGCTCGGTACATTTGTGCTCGGCTCCCGGCGGACAGATGCAGTGATTTCGGCAGCTGATGGACATATCCTCAACGGGTCTGATCGGCTGCTCTTTGGAGTACACGACCTTCAGCTTTTTGACGCCGCGCTTTTTCAGCTCCCGACGCATAACCTTTGCCAGCGGACAGACGGACGTTTTATAAATGTCCGCCACCTCAAACATAGCCGGATTCAATTTATTTCCAGCTCCCATGCTGCTGATGACCGGCACCTGTTTCTCCTGTGCCTCCATGACAAGCTGAAGCTTTGCCGTCACTGTATCCACTGCATCAATCACATAGGAGTACTTGGAAAAATCAAAATCATCTTTCGTCTCCGGCAGATAAAAGCATTTGTAGGTGGTAACCTTACATTCCGGATTGATATCATGGATGCGCTCTTCCATCACGTCTACCTTATATCTTCCAACGGTTTTTCTGGTGGCTATGATCTGACGGTTTAGGTTGGTCAGGCACACCTTATCGTCATCGATGATATCTATGGCTCCCACACCACTGCGCACCAGTGCCTCCACAGCATAACCGCCTACTCCACCGACACCAAACACGGCGACTCTGGACTGTGCCAGCCGCTCCATGGCTTCCTTCCCAAATAATAATTCTGTTCTTGAAAACTGATTTAACATCGTATTTACCTTTCTCTAAATCATATGTACCAACGCCATGTACACCACCGTTCCCGCGGTGATGCTCAAAATGGAACTCTTCTTCCAGAGATGGACCATTGCTGTTACCGCGACACCTGCAAGCAGAATCAGATTATCCTGAAGCGCGGACTCTGGAATACTCTTTAGGCAGTATACCACAAGAGTAGCCATAATTGCCATAGGAAATACCTTACCCAGATATTCCATCCGTTTTGGAAGCTCCCTCTTATTCAATAGAAGAAACGGCAATGCGCGCAGACCAAAGGTCAGCGCAGCCGGAACCAGAATCGACAATAAAATATGAATTGATCTCATTGTACTTGTTCCTCTTTTCCAGGTGTAAAAATCAACAGGAGCACCGTTGTTACAAGCAGTGATGGCAGCATAAACCGCGATGCGCCAAAGACCAGAAGAAATGCTGCTGCACTTGTCCCGCCAATAACTGCCGTAGCATGGTTCCTGCACTTTTTCCACTGATCGATCAGAATCGTAACAAACAGCGCCGTCATACAGAAATCTACTCCATCAAAATCAAAAGGAATCATCTGCCCCAAAAGTGCGCCCACCAAAGTCCCGCTCAGCCAGTATGCCCGGCTGAGCCACGCAATGTCAAACATAATCTGATGCCGGTCCAGATTCTCCGGATACTCCAGGGAACAGTACAGTGCATACGTCTCGTCTGTCAGAGAAAAGATCATGTACGGATAACGCTTTCCCATACTCTTAAATTCTTTTAAAAAGGTTACTCCATAAAACATATGGCGGCAGTTCATAGCCAGAGCCGTGAACGCAATAGTAGCAATCCCTGTTGCCGCGGAAAGGAACGATACCATAACAAACTGAAACGCACCGGTATAAACCGTGAGACTGACCAGATAAGCCCAATAAAATGGGAATCCGGCCTGGTTCATCATGATTCCAAATGCCATGCTTAAGAATAAATAACTGAACATGATCGGAACGGTCTTTCCCAGTGCGTATTTCAATTCTCGGTTCATCGGCAGGTTCCTCAGCTTTCATGTGTTCGAACGAAATTATAAAGCAATTAACCCACTATGTCAATATGTATTATGAATTCAAGCGTCGTATGAAAAGTTCCCTTTCAGGATGGTTAGCATTGACCAACTCCCGCTCTGTTGAGTAGAATAAGCAGAAGATAAGGGAGTAGTCGCCAGGCGCCAGCCTGGAGCAGAGTCAACACACTGGTGCATACGCATCTGGTTCTGCTTAATGCATAAAGATGTAGCAAATGATGAGACTTGTCTGCAGGATTTTTTCTGCAGACAGGTCTCTTTTTATATCATTCGGAAATTGCGTTTTATCATGCGGCATTCCACATAAAATGTATGAAAGAAACAGGAGGATTTTCCTATGTCGCTGATCGAATTATTTCTTCTGGCAGCAGGCCTTTCCATGGACGCCTTTGCCGTTTCCGTCTGTAAGGGCCTTTCCATGCAGAAGATGCGCGCAAAGCATGCGCTCGTAATCGGCCTGTATTTTGGCGGCTTCCAGGCCCTCATGCCCTGGATCGGCTATATGCTGGGCATCCGTTTCCAGGGTGCCATCAAAGCGTACGATCACTGGATTGCGTTTATCCTGCTTGGCATCATCGGTTTTAACATGGTGAAGGAATCCATGGACAATGAGACCGAGTCCTGTGATGCCTCCATCGATGTCAAAACCATGCTAATTCTGGCCATAGCCACCAGCATTGACGCACTGGCCGTCGGCGTCACCTTCGCATTTCTGGATGTCCGGATTCTGCAGGCAGTCAGCTTTATCGGCTGTACCACGTTCATACTTTCTGTGATCGGCGTTAAAGTCGGCACTGTATTCGGAGTCCTCTACAAGTCCAAAGCAGAACGGACCGGCGGCATCATCCTGATCCTGATCGGCCTCAAAATTCTGATCGAGCATCTGTTCTTCTAAAGAACCGGTACTTTATTTTTTTTCGTTTTATTGGTACTGTTCACACATGTGTACCCAGTAACGTTTTTTCCTTACTGCGCCACGTTTTGCTATACATTTTTTCCCGATTATGGTATCATTTTCTGGTATTTTTACTATGAAAGAAAGGTATCCCTATGTTAAACACCATCGAATCCATCAACAACGTGATCAACAATTTCATCTGGGGAGTTCCTGCCATGATCTGCATCATCGGTGTCGGCCTTTATTTAAGCTTTGGCCTGCACTTTTTGCAGATCTGCAAATTCCCTTACGCAATCCGCGTGACCATCGGACGCATCTTCCGCAAGCGCAATGCCTCGGACGGTGCCATGACACCGTTCCAGGCGGTCTGTACGGCTTTGGCAGCGACCGTCGGCACCGGAAATATTGCCGGTGTAGCAGGCGCTATTGCCATCGGCGGACCGGGTGCTGTCTTCTGGATGTGGGTTTCCGCAGCCCTGGGCATGTGCACCAAATTCTCCGAAGTAACCTTGGCCGTCCATTTCCGGGAGACCAATAAAAACGGCGACCTGGTAGGTGGTCCTATGTACTACATCAAAAATGGTCTTGGCCCGAAATGGCACTGGCTGGCAGTCCTCTTCTCTACCTTTGGGGTGCTGACTGTATTCGGAACCGGAAATGCTACCCAGGTCAATACCATCACCACCGCCATCAACTCTGCCCTGGAAAACTACAGCCTGATCTCAGACCAGTCAAAACCTGTTGTCTGCCTCGTGACCGGCATTGTGCTGGCTGCTCTGGTAGCCCTCGTGCTCTTAGGCGGCGTAAAAAGAATCGGAAACGTAGCAGAAAAGCTGGTTCCCTTCATGGCACTGTTTTACATCCTGCTGGCCCTTGGCGTAATCCTGCTTCACGCAAACCGCATTCCACTGGTATTTTCCATGATCTTTGAGGGTGCCTTCCATCCGCAGGCAGTAACCGGCGGCGTCATCGGAAGCTTCTTCACCAGCATGAAACGCGGCGTATCCCGAGGTATCTTCTCCAATGAGGCCGGCCTCGGTACCGGTTCCATTGCCCATGCATGTGCCGATACCAAGAAGCCGGTGAAGCAGGGGTTCTTCGGCATCTTTGAGGTATTTACCGATACCATTATCATCTGCACATTAACCGCGCTGGTCATCCTGTGCAGCGGTGTTACTGTCAACTATGGACAGGCAGCCGGCGCAGAGCTGACCATCTCCGGCTTTACCTCCACCTACGGAAACTGGGTATCCATCTTCACCGCCATATCCATGTGCTGCTTTGCCTTCTCCACCATCATCGGATGGGGACTGTACGGCGCACGCTGTATTGAATTTATCTTCGATGAAAAGATCATCAAGCCCTTCATGGTCGCCTACTCTCTGGTAGCCATCCTGGGTGCCACGGTAGATCTGGGCCTGTTATGGAGCATTGCAGATACCTTCAACGGTCTCATGGCCATTCCAAACCTGATTGGTGTATTCTTGCTGTCCAAAACGGTATTTAAGCTGACCAGGGAATATTTTGAAACGGAAGGAAAGGACCCTTTTTTATCCTAACGGAATTTCCCGGAAACCGTCTTTGCTCCATACTGTTACCTTCCGAAAGCCGCACTCATACGCAATTTTTCCTGCCTGATCGAAAGCGTAGGCAATGGTGTCCGCGCTGTGACTGTCGGAATTGATCATGATGCGGCCGCCCATGGCATGGAGTTCTCTTAAGAGAATCGGATTCGGATATGGCGCAGTACGGTAGCCGCGGGACATGGCGCCGGTATTGATCTCAAAGGGAAGTCCCTGGCTGTGCAGCTTCTTCATAGCATTCAGTGCCGGTTCCAGATAGTCATCCTTTGTCTCATCAAAATATCGATAGGCTTCATTGAACTTGGTGAGCAGGTCAAAATGCCCCACCCAGTCGCAGTGAAGCTTATCGTAGACCGTGGCCTCCAGTTCGAAATAATCCTGTGCCATGGCATACCAGTCGCCGTTCCAGAATGTTTCCACAGCCTGCACCAGCTTTTCCTCCGTGTCATCCACCGTGACCAGATGCCCGTCTTTTAATATGCTGTGAGTAGAGCCGATGGCATACTCTGCCTGCTGTACCGGCCCCAGCGTATCCAGTTCAATTCCGATATAAATATTCATCTTCCCGGCATACTCTTCCCTGAGTGCCTCCAGTTCCCGCTTGTAGGCTGACAATATCGCATCCGACATGCCAAATCCCTGCTCCCACATGGAATAATCCGCGTGGCCGGAAATACCAAAATCTGTCAGGCCCATGCCGTATGCCGCCTCCACCATCTGGCGGGGCGTACTTTTGCCGTCACAGTAGGTTGTGTGTGTGTGAAAATCCGCACGAAGTTTTCTCATTTTCTTAATCCCCTTTTTTATCCTGCATATGGCAGCATTCCAAAACATTCATACTCGCTGACACCGTTGATCTTCCACTCCCATGCGTCTGCGTCTTTGACAACCGGAATGCGGCAGCTGCGTCCATCATCCATCCCTCCCATATCATTTTCATCGCAGTGATGCAGAAAAATGCCCTGCCGCAATCTCTTTCATGCGGACAGGACATTCCCTGCTTATTTTGTCAGCCAGACTGTGCTGCTGAATTTTTATTTTGCAAACAATACCAGCTTCTGTGCCTGGTTCTGGTCATCACTCCATACCAGCAGATTGCTGCCCTGCTCCACGTCCTCCAGAGAAACAATCTGTCTGGTCAGATACGGCATGATGCGGCAGTCTGCAGAAACTGCATATTCCTTACCTGCTGCAGACACGAGAGTCCAGCTTCCATCTGCGTTAGCCGTCATAGACACTGCTGTGATATACTCCGGTGCCTTTTGGTCTGCCGGAATCTTACCAATGACAACCTCGCCGGTTGTCTGCGGCGGCAGGCTCATGGTCATGGCCGGTCCGATGTAGACATATACCGTCTCGCCTGCCTGAAGCTCCTCTGCCTCCAGCGGATAACCGTTCTCGCCGTCCAGAATCAGAGTATCACCGGAAATATTCACGATCACCTCGCCCTCATAGATATTGCCGGACGGACAATCCATGTCAATACTGCCGTTATCTGCGCTGATGATGCTTCCCCAGATCGGTGCCTGCTCCTGTTCTGCGTCCGGACTTTGTACCCCCGGTCCGACTGCCTCGATCTGGCTCATGCCGTTTCCCGCTGTAATGGTCGGGGACTGTGCTGCCATGGCGGTGAGGACACCGGCTGCTGTCATCAGTACTGCCATGCCGACAGCGGTAATGGTCTTGTTAGTTTTTCTGCTCATAATTTCTATCTCCTTATCCGTAATCATGGTTCGGTGACGGAAGATACCCCGGGGTACCTTTTTCCTGCCTCCGTATCGTATTGGTTACAGTTTTCAGCTGTTTCCTTAACACACCCACAGTATAACAGAGAGATCTCTTAATTACCATTGATTATTATGAACGTTTCTCTTAAGGATTTATTACCGCCTGACAATATCCATGAGCCACATTATGGCTCATGCGGACAGATATCGCGCAGCTCACATCGCAATGTGATCTGCGGATTCCGGTTGATCGCACAATAGCGTTCCTGAATACGCTCCCTTGCTGCTTCACCGCCCTGCTGCCCTGTGCTTGCCAGGAGTACCAAAAACTGGTCGCTGCCATAGCGTGTGTACAGATCAGAGCAGCGGATTGTTTTCTGGATCGCACTTTCCAGGCTGGAACGGGCACCTTCCAGCATCCCTGAAGATTCCAGCTCCGCTCCCTGCGGGCCGACCAGAGTCAGTAAAAGCAGCTGGGACGAAATTCCCTCCCGGGCAAAAACCCGCATCATAAACTGGTAAATGTCAACAAATTCCAGATACTCGCATGAAGTTGCTCCCGGCTTAAGCAGCATCGGCATCAGGTCTTTCTGGATCTGCTCCATTTCCACCACTTCATACTGCATCATATTTTTTGCCTTCAGATACTGCTCCTTTAAGTCCTGTGACAGAAACGGAGTGCAAGTCTGCCGCGCCTCCGTCTCCAGAGCTTCATAATACTCCACGGCTTCCCGGTAACGTTTCATATCATTGAGTGACTCCAGCTTCATACACTGCCATTCTTCAGACGGATAGCGTTTTAATACCAGTTCGCAGTCCTCTAACAGCTCAGCATAACGTTTCTGGCTTTTTAACTGACTCGTCAGTTCCCTCAGTGCCCTCATGTATAATTCCCGGAAACGCCAGCTGGTTTTTCCGACCCACTCATCCGAAACCATATCCGGCATAAAATCTCCACTGCAGGTTTTGCAGGCAGCCGTCAGAAGCTCCACTCTGTGCACCGGATCAATTTCTTCAAAGCCAGCCTTGACCAGTTTTTGAAATGTCTCCACATCCAGCTCTGTCTCCAGTGGCTGGTTATTCCATGTATAACGTCCGCCCTTGGTAGAAATGTATTCTCCTTCCGGAAGCCCGGATTCCTGGATGCTTCGGCGCAGCCGGAAGATCATGGCGCGCAGGGAATTGCTGGACTGACTATCATTTTCGTCTGCTCCGTACAGACGCCAGATCAGTTCACTTCTGGTAACCCCCTCTCCTCTCCTGCAGATCAGCAGCAACAGCAGATGGATCATCTTGGCACTCAGCCATTTTCCCAGCTGGATCTGCTGTCCCTGATATGTCATACGAAAGCTTCCGAACATCTGAACATAAATTTTATCTGGCTCTATTTCATTCTGTCTTTCCACGCAAGTCACCTATCCTTTTCTCTTATACTTTGTTCCGCATCATCATTTACACAAATTGTCTTTATAAGAGTACACGTTCTAAAAGGAAAAAGCAATGCAAATGTAAAATAATTATCAAGCGATCATAGGGAATTGTTGAAAAATTTTTTCGATTATAATAAAATATATTTTGGGATTTACATAACAGAACTGACAGGAGGAATTTATCTGACATGGAACGATCAAAAGTATACTTTACCGACTTTCACACGATTGCATTTGGTGACGGTCTTCCTACAAAGCTGAAAAAACTCATTAAAAAAGCCGGCATATCAGAGCTGGATATGGACGGCAAATTTGTAGCGATCAAAATGCATTTTGGTGAGCTTGGCAATATCAGCTATCTCCGACCGAACTATGCCAAGGCCGTTGCAGATGTGGTAAAAGAATTTGGCGGCAAGCCATTCCTCACAGACTGCAACACCATGTATCCGGGCAGCCGGAAAAACGCTCTGGAGCACCTGGAATGTGCCTGGGAAAATGGATTTACTCCGCTTTCTGTTGGCTGCCCTATCATCATCGGCGATGGATTAAAGGGCACCGATGATATCGAAGTTCCGGTAAAAGGCGGTGAATATGTAAAGGCAGCCAAGATTGGACGTGCTGTTATGGATGCAGATATTTTTATCAGCCTGACCCATTTCAAGGGGCATGAAATGACCGGCTTCGGCGGCACCATCAAAAACATTGGCATGGGCTGCGGTTCCCGTGCCGGAAAAACCGAGCAGCACTGCAGCGGAAAACCATATATCAAGGAACGTAAGTGCCGCGGTTGCAGACGCTGCCAGAAGGAATGTGCCAACGGCGGCCTGGTCTTCGATGAAGCAGCCAGAAAAATGCACGTAAACCAGGAGAACTGCGTCGGCTGCGGACGCTGCCTTGGAGCCTGCAACTTTGATGCCATCCATTTCGATAATAATAACGCAAACGAACTGTTAAACTGCCGCATGGCAGAATATACCAAGGCTGTCGTAGACGGCAGACCGAACTTCCATATTTCCCTGATCGTGGATGTTTCTCCAAACTGTGACTGCCATGGCGAAAACGATGTCCCGATCCTACCAAACATCGGCATGTTCGCGTCCTTCGACCCGCTTGCCCTTGATCAGGCCTGCGTAGATGCCTGCATGGCCGCACAGCCAATGCCGGGAAGCCAGCTGGCAAAGCATCTGGCAGATCCTGACTTTCATGATCACCATGACCATTTCACAAACTCCACCCCGGAATCAGAATGGCGTTCCTGCCTGGAGCATGCTGAGAAGATCGGACTCGGCAGCCGTGACTATGAACTGATCCGGATGTAATTCTGCTATTTCTTATTCTGCTCGCACAGCCCAGCGCAGCTTTGTAGATCTTGCGCGGCTGTTGCGGACACATTCTTCTGCAGACGGGCGGATGACATCGTCTGAAATCTCAGAGTAAAGTCCTGCTTTCCGGTACTGTTTAAAAGATTTCTTTACCATGCGGTCTTCGCCGGAATGGAAAGTCAGAACAGCCACCCGGCCGCCCGGCGCCAGAACATGCGGAAGCTTGTCGAGAAAGGCATACAACACCTCAAACTCACTGTTTACGTCAATGCGCAGCGCCTGAAAGGTTCTTGCGCAGGCTTTCTTTACTGCTTCTTTGCGCTCTTTTTCCGGGATAAAGCTGAGAGCCTCTTCAATGAGTTCCCGCACTTTTGTGGTAGTGTCCACCTTCTCACCACGGCGGACCGCACCGGTGATGCAGCGGGCAATCTCCTCCGCATATGGCTCATCGGAGTTTTCCACCAGCATCCCGGCCAGTTCTTCCCGATCTACTTCTTTTAACCGTTCTGCGGCAGAAATGCCGGCCTGCGGATTTAAACGCAGATCCAGCGGGCCGTCAAATTTGTAGGAAAAACCGCGTTCCGGATTATCGATCTGCATAGAGGATACGCCAAGATCCGCCAGAATAAAATCGAACGGACCAGCCTCCTCCGCGATCTGGTCGATATCTGCAAAATTCATCTGGCGCACAGTCATAATGTCCTCGCCAAATCCCAGATCTTCCAGTCGTTTCTTTGTCTTTACAGACTCGATCGGATCTACATCCAGGCCGTAGATATGGCCCTCGCCCTGCAGCTGCTCTAACATTGCACGCGTATGGCCGCCATAACCCAGAGTTGCATCCAGGCCTTTTTGTCCCGGCCGGATCTGTAGAAAATCCAGAATTTCCTTTACCATGATCGAGATATGCATCCCGGCCGGTGTTCCGCCCTTCTGAATGACATGCTCAATGGTATCTGCATATTTTTCCGGGTTCAGCTCTTTGTATTTTTCTTCGAATCTTCTCGGATGAGTTCCTTTGTAGCGGACGCGGCGTTTGTGCGGTGTCTGCTGCTGTTCCGGGTTTTGATTCCTGTTCTGATTCTTTTCTTCCATATATATTGATAACTCCTTTCTGCTCACACATGCTCCGCAATCCGCTGCAGAAACCGTGCGCCATACTTCTCAAATTTATGCTCTCCCACGCCGGATACCTCCAGCATTTCTGCCTTGTTCTCCGGACGCAGGCGGCACATAAGCACCAGGGTCTTATCAGAAAATACAATGTAAGGCGGCACACTCTCTTCCCTTGCGATCTCGGTTCGCAGGCCGCGCAGCGCCTCGAAAAGGAGTTCTTCCTCCTCCGTGAGAACCACGGAAGCCGCTGTTTTGAGTTTCTTCTTTTTACCCTTTGTATCGGCAGATTCCTTCGGTGCCTTGTCCTGCTCCTTTGCCATTTTCATAAGAAGCGGGCCATGTTCTGCCTGCTGTTCCGGATCCAGAAGCTGCGCGGATTTTTTCGTCAGCTGCAGGATGGCGTAGGTGTCATCGGTTACACTTAAGTAATCGTGCATCAGCAGATAGTTTAATACCTGGCGCATGCGGTAAGCAGGAACCTTGGCGAACTGGCCATACTGCGGCACCTCATCCATGCGGTACTGACGGATTTTCGCCGTCTTTGCGCCGCGCAGGGTATCCAGAACCACATTCACGCCATAGCGCTGCCGGCAGGCAGCCACGCAGCCGATGAGTCCGATGGCATACTCGGTCACATCCACCTCTTCAAACTGCGTCAGGCAGTTCTGGCAGTTGCCGCAGTAACAGGAGGAACCGTACTCGCCAAAATACTTCAGGATGTACTCCCGCAGACATTCGTTGGTATAACAGTAATAGGTCATCTTTCGCAGACGGTCGCGGTCCCGCTCTTTTACGATCTGAGCTGTGTAAGGATCCAGCTCCTGGTTTTCCTGGCTGTTCTCAATGAAAAACTGGTTGGTGATGACATCCTGGCCACTGTAATAGAGAATGCACTCTGCCGGTTCCCCGTCACGCCCGGCTCTTCCAGCCTCCTGATAGTAGGATTCCACGTTCTTCGGCATGCCGCAGTGCAGAACAAACCGCACGTTGGATTTGTCAATGCCCATGCCAAACGCGTTGCTGGCTACCATGATGGGCGAACGGTCATAGAGGAAATCATCCTGGTTCTGCCGCCGCTCTGCGTCGCTGAGTCCCGCATGATACCGGGTAGCCGCAAAGCCATCCGCGCGCAGGCGCTCGCAGATTTCTTCCACGTTTTTGCGGGTCAGGCAGTAAATGATGCCGCTCTCCCCCGGATGTGTTTCCAGGTAATGATGAATGGCGCCGTAACGGTCCTTGGGCGTCATAACCCCAAAGTATAAGTTTTTCCGGTCAAAGCCGGTGGTCTCCACCGCCGGTTCCCGAAGCTGCAAAATGTCGATGATATCGTCCCGCACCTCTTTTGTGGCGGTGGCGGTGAACGCGCTGACCACCGGGCGCACCGGCAGGCGGTCGATAAATTCTGTGATTTTTAAGTAGCTGGGACGGAAATCCTGTCCCCACTGAGAGACGCAGTGGGCCTCATCCACTGCCACCATGGAGATGTTGGCGTTCAGGGCGAAGGACAGGAAGCTGTCCGTTAAAAGCCGCTCCGGTGCCACATAAATGATAGGATAACGCCCCGCTCTCGCGAAATCCAGTGCCTTAAAATACTGGTTCTGGGTCAGGGAGCTATTTAAATAGGCCGCATGGACACCTGCCTGATTCAAGCCCTCCACCTGGTCCTTCATCAGGGAGATGAGGGGCGAAATCACCAGGGTGATGCCCGGAAATAACAGCGCCGGAACCTGATAGACGATGGATTTTCCCGCGCCGGTCGGCATAATGCCAAGCACATCCTTTCCCGCAAGGATGGCGTTGATCAGGTGCTCCTGGCCCGGCCGGAAGCTATCGTAGCCGAATACCTGCTTTAACACCTGATATTTATCTGTAAATGTTGTCATAAAATCCTCATATATAAAATTTGCAAATGGTTGCAAAAATCCCCTGTGGCAGTTTCGTGCGAATGGTTCGCATCCTCCTGCCGCAGAGGATCTTTTGTCTGTTTCTGCTTTTGCGATGTCAGGCCAATATTCCGGCCTGTTTTCCTTTTTTATTCAGCAGTTACCTTCATGAATTTCTTCTTGCCGCGTTTTACAACCATGCCTTCGCCGGCAAAATCTTCCCTCGTGTAGGATGCCTTGATATCCTTCACCTGCTCACCGTTTACCGATACACCGCCCTGCTCTACGTTTCTTCTTGCCTCAGAACGGGTCGGAGCCAGGCCGGATTTCTGCAGGACTGCCAGAATATCGATGCTGCCGTCGGTAAAGTCCTCAGCAGTTAAGTTGTAGCTCGGCATATTTTCCATGCTGCCCTGACCGCTGAACAGTGCGCGTGCTGCGGTCTGCGCCTTCTCTGCCTCTTCCTCTCCATGAACCAGCTTGGTCAGCTCGTATGCCAGGATTTCTTTTGCGGTATTTAACTGGCTGCCTTCCCATTTGTCCATCTCATCGATCTGCTCAAGCGGCAGGAAGGTCAGCATGCGCAGGCACTTTAATACATCGGCGTCTGCCACATTTCTCCAGTACTGGTAGAATTCAAACGGGGTGGTCTTATTCGGATCTAACCATACAGCTCCGGACTGGGTCTTGCCCATCTTCTTGCCTTCAGAGTTTAACAGCAGGGTGATGGTCATCGCATGCGCATCCTTACCTAATTTACGGCGGATCAGCTCAGTACCTCCTAACATGTTGCTCCACTGGTCATCGCCGCCGAACTGCATGTTGCAACCATATTTCTGGTATAACATATAGAAATCATAGCTCTGCATGATCATGTAGTTGAACTCTAAGAAGCTTAAGCCTTTCTCCATGCGCTGCTTATAGCACTCTGCGCGCAGCATATTGTTGACAGAGAAGCATGCGCCAACCTCACGCAGCAGCTCCACATAATTTAACTTCAACAGCCATTCTGCATTATTTACCATGAGTGCCTTTCCATCAGAGAAATCAATGAAGCGGCTCATCTGCTCTTTGAAGCAGTCGCAGTTATGCTGGATCATCTCCGGGGTCATCATCTTTCTCATGTCGGTACGTCCGGACGGATCGCCGATCATACCGGTACCGCCACCGATGAGGGCGATCGGCTTGTTGCCTGCCATCTGCAGACGTTTCATCAGGCAAAGTGCCATGAAGTGACCAACGTGCAGGCTGTCCGCAGTCGGGTCAAAGCCGATATAAAAGGTTGCTTTGCCTTCATTTACCATTTTTTTGATTTCTTCTTCATTTGTAACCTGGGCGATAAGACCGCGGGCTACCAGCTCTTCGTAACAGTTCATAGCTGATTCTCCTTTTTTCATTACTTTTTATTGTTTCACAGGATGCAATTTCCAATTTCCTATGAAATAAAAAACTCGTCCTCCCGGCCGGAGCCAGAAAGGACGAGGGACGTCTCGTGTTACCACCTTACTTCACAGACAGCTCACACTGCCTGCCTCAGTGAACAAACTGCCTGCTGTGCCGGATTTCCCTGAAAGAATGCCGACTGCCGCATCTTTGTTCCAGCCTGATAACGGATGCTGTGCTCCGGCGCAGCCTACTGAAAACCACAAAGGTTTTGTTCGATGCGCGGCTCCGGGATGTATTCGCAGTGCGTCTCCCGCGCGCCTCTCATCTGCCGGCTGCTTTCTGTGCGGTACCTCGGACTGTTACTTGTTCCCTTCTATGCCTGGGATATATGTGTAATTGCATACATACTTATACCGCATTATAAAGGGGATGTGTAAAAATGTCAAGTGCCTGATGTAAGGATACGCATCCTGTGGAAATACACTCTCTCCAAAATGTCCGTGTATAAAAAACATTTGTATTACTTACACACATTGTGTATAATAGCCTTTGGACTTTTATCCACTATCCAATGAAAGAAAGAGGAAAGATTATGAAAAAGCTATTTGAAGCCTGGTGCGGCATCAGCCTTGTCAAACGGATCGTTGCCGGCCTGATCATTGGTGCTGTCCTGGGTCTTGCGCTTCCGCAGTTCTCCGCCATCGCCATTCTCGGCAGTGTCTTTGTAGGTGCCTTAAAAGCGGTCGCGCCGCTTCTGGTATTCTTCCTGGTCATCAGTTCCCTGTGCCACTCCGGTAAGAGCCACGGCGGCGTTATCCGCACCGTGATCATTCTGTATATGTTCAGCACCTTCCTTGCCGCAGTGATCGCCGTGATCGCCAGCATGATGTTCCCGATCACCCTGACGCTGGCCGAGGGTGCATCCGATCTGGCTGCCCCGGAAGGTATTGTGGAGGTATTAAGTTCTCTGCTCCTGAATATGGTAAGCAATCCGGTTCAGTCCATTGCAAGCGCCAACTATATCGGTGTCCTGGTTTGGGCTGTACTCTTCGGCATTGGCCTGCGCGGTGCCAGCGAAACCACCAAGAACATGTTTGGTGAGATTTCAAACGGACTTGCAAGAGTAGTTACCTGGATCATCAGCTTTGCTCCGTTCGGTATCCTGGGCCTGGTCTTCAACACCGTTTCCGAAAACGGACTTGCCATCTTTACCGAATACGGAAAGCTGCTGGCTGTTCTGGTCGGCTCCATGCTGTTCATTTATTTTGTCACAAACCCGATCCTGGTATTCTGGTGCATCCGCAAGAATCCATATCCGCTCATCTTTAAATGCTTAAAGAGAAGCGCCATCACCGCATTCTTCACCAGAAGCTCCGCAGCCAACATCCCGATCAACATGGAGGCCTGCGAGGAAATGGGCCTGGATAAGGATACTTACTCCGTCACCATCCCGCTGGGTGCAACCATCAACATGGACGGTGCAGCCATCACCATCACCGTTATGGCTCTTGCCACTGCTCACACCCTCGGCATTGCAGTCGATATCCCGAGTGCCATCATCTTAAGTGTCCTGGCTGCTCTGTCTGCCTGCGGCGCATCCGGTGTCGCAGGAGGCTCCCTGCTGCTGATCCCGATGGCATGTTCCCTGTTTGGCATCCCGAATGACATTGCCATGCAGGTAGTCGGCGTTGGTTTCATCATCGGAGTCATCCAGGATTCCGTAGAGACTGCCCTGAACTCTTCTTCTGACCTGCTTCTGTCCGCATCCGCAGAGTTCCGGCAGTGGAGGCTGGAAGGAAAAGAAATTAAATTTTAAAATAACAATATTGAGACGGAACTAATAAAGAGTCCGGGCGTACTGGAAATTGAATTCTTACATTTTCACATATCCGTTGTTTGCTTGCTTTCGCTGACACGCGTTCGCCTGTGTCGGATTAACATCCGCCACAGACGAACGCGTGTGCTCAAGATGCAAACACCTGGATATGCAGAAAATTCCAGAATTCAATTCCCCGCACACCCTGCTTTATTGGCTGTGCTACGAAAAGAATAGTGGCTGCAGGCATGTATTGGTCTTG
>NZ_QUFI01000084.1 GCF_003478505.1 Clostridium sp. AF27-2AA | reverse complement strand
TGGTACTTGTTTTCATTCGCCACAATCCCGATGGCGTTATCAATCTTCTTCTCATTGGTAAGCCCGTAGGTTTCTTCCAGATAGAGAAGCAGATACTTCATATCTGTATCGTTCAGGGCGGTGCTTTCCCTGTGGAAGCCGATGGGCTTTATGATGTCCTTGCGGTCGGTCAGGATGTTGTATGCGATAGCCCCGGAAAGCAGCGGGTCACGCTGGAATACGGTCAGGCAGTTCCGTATGCTCTGACGGACACCGCCTTTCTCGGTAGTTTCCAGCCCCGCCTTGATTTCCTCAATGCTCTGGGGCGGCTGCATGGCGTTCATGGTGTTTTTTAGTTCTTGCTGCGTTTGCGGCGGCAAGCTCTGCCATTCGCTTTTCAAGCTGTATCACATCCTTCCCGTAGTCCGTAATCAAAGCTGCTTTTTCCTCTGTCTCCCCAAAGAGCAGCACATCCAGCAGATATTCCACTTGGTCTTGCTTCTGTAAGGCTTCCACAAACCGTGGATGAAAGGCTTCCTCCGGGGAGTGCGGGGCATAATCCTTTCTCCATGCCCGAAGCA
>NZ_QUFI01000083.1 GCF_003478505.1 Clostridium sp. AF27-2AA | reverse complement strand
CGGGGAGTGCGGGGCATAATCCTTTCTCCATGCCCGAAGCAGATGGAGATAATCGGCAAGAATACGGAAGCAGCGGTTTTTTGCTTCCTGAAACTGTTCCTCCGGGGATTTCTGCAGGGGCTTGGGCTTTTTTACCTTCCCCGGCGGTTTCCAGTCCTCATAGGAAAGCCCGAAGTCCTGTGCCAGCTGTACGGCGGCTTCTTTCTTTCCCAGCCCATACAGGGCGGCGGCAAAATCAATCACATCCCCATCCGCACCGCAGCCGAAGCAGTGGTAACGCCGATCCAGCTTCATGCTTGGGGTTTTATCGTTATGGAACGGGCAACAAGCCATCCCGTTCCGGCCTACACGGATTCCATAATGCTCCGCAGCCTGTCTTGTTGTGACGGACTGCTTCACAGCTTCAAATACATTCAAATCTATCCCTCCTTGAAAAAAAGAAAAGCACCTGACATTCTCTGATTGAAAATGGCAAGTGCCTGTTAAAGTTCCATATCCTGTTGTTTGTGTTTTGTCTGCTCCGGGGCAGTTCTTTGTGCTTTTTTCTCGTCTGCCTTATCCTGCAAGAC
>NZ_QUFI01000082.1 GCF_003478505.1 Clostridium sp. AF27-2AA | reverse complement strand
CGGGGAGTGCGGGGCATAATCCTTTCTCCATGCCCGAAGCAAGTGAAGATAATCGGCAAGAATACGGAAGCAGCGGCTCTTTGCTTCCTGAAACTGTTCCTCCTGGGATTTCTGCCGGGGCTTGGGCTTTTTTACCTTCCCCGGCGGTTTCCAGTCCTCATAGGAAAGCCCGAAGTCCTGTGCCAGCTGTACGGCGGCTTCTTTCTTTCCCAGCCCATACAGGGCGGCGGCAAAATCAATCACATCCCCATCCGCACCGCAGCCGAAGCAGTGGTAACGCCGATCCAGCTTCATGCTTGGGGTTTTATCGTTATGGAACGGGCAACAAGCCATCCCGTTCCGGCCTACACGGATTCCATAATGCTCCGCAGCCTGTCTTGTTGTGACGGACTGCTTCACAGCTTCAAATACATTCAAATCTATCCCTCCTTGAAAAAAAGAAAAGCACCTGACATTCTCTGACTGAAAATGGCAAGTGCCTGTTAAAGTTCCATATCCTGTTGTCTGTGTTTCGTCTGTGCTGGGGCGGTTCTTTGTGCTTTTTTCTCGTCTGCCTTATCCTGCAAGAC
>NZ_QUFI01000081.1 GCF_003478505.1 Clostridium sp. AF27-2AA | reverse complement strand
ACTGGGATTCGGTTATACATGTACAGGATAGGTGGGAGGCTTTGAAATGAGGACGCCAGTCTTCATGGAGCCGCTGTTGGGATACCACCCTTGTGTGACTGGGTTTCTAACCTGCAGCCGTGACCCGGCTGGGGGACAATGTCAGGTGGGGAGTTTGACTGGGGCGGTCGCCTCCGAAAGGGTATCGGAGGCGCTCAAAGGTTCCCTCAGAATGGTTGGAAACCATTTGCAGAGTGCAAAGGCATAAGGGAGCTTGACTGCGAGACCGACGGGTCGAGCAGGTAGGAAACTAGGACTTAGTGATCCGGTGGTATAAAGTGGGATTGCCATCGCTCAACGGATAAAAGCTACCCTGGGGATAACAGGCTTATCACTCCCAAGAGTTCACATCGACGGAGTGGTTTGGCACCTCGATGTCGGCTCATCGCATCCTGGGGCTGAAGTAGGTCCCAAGGGTTGGGCTGTTCGCCCATTAAAGCGGTACGCGAGCTGGGTTCAGAACGTCGTGAGACAGTTCGGTCCCTATCCGGCGTGGGCGTAGGATATTTGAGAGGAGCTGTCCTTAGTACGAGAGGACCGGGATGGACTGACCTCTGGTGCATCGGTTG
>NZ_QUFI01000080.1 GCF_003478505.1 Clostridium sp. AF27-2AA | reverse complement strand
GTGATCTTTGTCTGTTTCCATATGTCTTATTATCGCACTGTGTCTCTGACATATCTCATCCGAAAACTGTTTTATATCATCTGATATCTGCCTCGAAACCAGTAATTTCTTTCTATATTTGCAGACAAAAATAATGTGATATTGTAATAGGTATTTGTGTCTGTTTTTAGATTTCCATGTTCCCATACCATGAGTATACAATAATTTCTGATTTTTGGCTACCTTAACCCACCGTCTAAAGCCAGTGGGATTGCGGTAGCCCTATTTCAATACTAATTATACGCTACCACATTCCTATGTCAATATGTCGAACAAGTGATGAACGAGCATACTTAAGTGGCGCTATGTCTGAAACTGGAATGCGCTTGGCTCAGGAATCCATACTTATGCAGTACGGTTATAATATTTCACAAATTGAAGATCTCTCCTCTCTCCGGAAAAAGAAAATATTGGCTCTGCTCGTTGATAATAACATTCTCACAAGCAGTGACGTGATCAGTTATCTTGATTTTTTTATAAGCCAAAGGAAACATCAATCCAGATGTGACATACTCCCACCACTTAGCTATCGCCTGAAGTGGGGGCTTCTCGTTCGATTGCCCGATAGGGCAAAGCATAAGCGAGCTATCCCCGTGTGTCTCACGGTTTTATTAGACATTATGATAGTACGGAATTTCTTCCGCAAGGATCAGGAAATTTTCTTTTCTGTATCAAATAACATTCCAGATATTCGAATACCTTCCCTGCATATATTGATTG
>NZ_QUFI01000008.1 GCF_003478505.1 Clostridium sp. AF27-2AA | reverse complement strand
GCAGCGGTATGCCGGGATTACCGGCTTCGGACCTGTAGTGGATTCTGCCTCTATATTTTTATTTCAGGATTCCCGGTTTCGGGAAGTAGCGGAACAGTACCTTTGCGATGATCTTCTCACGCTTTACATAGGTATTCTCCCAGCGGCGGGCATCCATGGAGTAGTTCCGGTTGTCGCCCATCATGAAGTAGCTATTCTCCGGTACCTCAAAGTGCATAGGGGCTTCCGGAATCATAGGTTCACGGATGTATGGCTCGTCTAACGGCTCGTCAGAACCGTTAATGTATACTTTTCCGTCCACAATATCCACGGTTTCACCCGGCAGACCAATGATACGCTTTACATAATAAATCTTTTCATTGTCCGGGAAGCGGAAAATGGCAATATCACCGCGTTTTGGATCTTCGAAGCGATAGGAAAGTCTGGACCCGATCACGCGGTCTCCCGTCATGATGGTATTTTCCATGGAACCGCTCGGCACCTCACTGTTGGCAATGATAAAGGTATTCAGTACAAACGCAATGAGTGCTGCAGACACAATAATCTTGACCCACTCAAAGATTTCTTTTCCCAGCCCACCCTGCTTTTTCTCTTTTTCGTCTTCCTCATGCGCTTTTTTCTTTCTGCGCTCTGACGATTCTGTGCGCGGTACTTCGATTTCTTTTTCCGTGTTCCCGGTCTTTACCGCCTCCCGGTGCAGCTCCTGCGCGATCCTTCTCGCCTCTTCCTCAGCAGTCTGCACTTCTTCGGCTGAGAAGGCTTCCGGTGCCTGCGCGGAATCCTCCGGCACAGGTTCCGTCTCTGACGCAGCCTGTCCGTCTCCGCCGGCATTCATCTTTTCTGGCGCACCTTCCCATGTCTGTCTGGCACGCATGCCGTCAAGTCCGCCCAGAAGCGGGTCTTTGTTTATTCTGTCTTCACTCATGAAATAACCACCTTATTTATTGCGGTACTTGTCCAGGAGCTTGTTAATGCGCTTGGTCGGGCTTAACAGCTCGCTTAAGGAATCATCGTGATTTAAGTTGTCGATGATCAGGGCAATGTACTTACTCATATCTACGTCAATGTAATACGGTCTGGATAACAGCTCTGGAGTCTGGTATACCACGTTGGTGGTCAGGATCCGGTCGATCAGGCCATTCTCATAATACTCATCAAATTTAGCCAGTCCGTTGGTGAAGAGGCCAAAGGTTGCGCAGATAAATACCTTTCTTGCTTTTCTGCGCTTTAACTCTTTTGCGACATCCAGCATGCTTTCACCGGAGGAGATCATATCGTCCACGATGATCACGTCCTTGCCCTCTACGCTGGAACCCAGGAACTCGTGAGCCACGATCGGGTTGCGGCCGTTTACGATCTTGGTGTAATCGCGGCGCTTGTAGAACATACCCATATCCAGGCCCAGTACGTTTGCGAAATAAACAGCACGGCCCATACCGCCCTCATCCGGGCTGATGACCATCATGTGGTCACTGTCGATCTGAAGCTCGGTCTCGTTCTTTAACAGGTGCTTGATGAACTGGTAGATCGGCTGCACGGTCTCAAATCCCTTTAACGGAATCGCGTTCTGTACACGCGGGTCGTGAGCATCGAAGGTGATGATGTTCTCCACGCCCATATTGGTCAGCTCCTGCAGTGCCAGGGCGCAGTCTAAGGACTCACGGCCGGAACGCTTGTGCTGACGGCTCTCATAGAGGAACGGCATGATGACGTTGATACGGCGCGCCTTACCGGCTGCTGCCGCGATGACACGCTTTAAGTCCTGGAAATGATCATCCGGAGACATATGGTTGGTCATGCCGCACAGAGAGTAGGTCAGATTATAGTTACACACATCTACCATGATGTAAAGATCGTCACCACGAATGGAAGACTCAATGGTTCCCTTGCCTTCGCCGGAACCGAAACGCGGGGTCTTGGCCTCAATAATATAAGAATCTCTCTGATAGCCTGCAAACGCGATGGTGGATTTGTGCTCACTCTCGCGTTCCTTTCTCCACTCGACCAGCCAGTCGTTTACCTTTGCACCCAGGGTTGCGCAGCTCTTTAACGGGATCAGTCCTAATGGTCCTACCGGAATGGTCTCAATGGTCTTCTCTTCGTAAATCATCTTTTCCTCCATGCAATGTGTATTGTTTATTTTTATGGTCTGGCGGAGCCTCCGGTATCCCGAATGCCGCCGCATCGCTTCTTTTATATCATTATGCCTCAGTTAAGTCAAGCCAATCCCTGCTTTTATAAGGGATGATATGTTTTTCACAATCTTGCCGCCCGTTTTTTCATGCGGATATCCGCTCCGTAAAGCGGGATGACACGGTAATTGCTCATTATCCGGGATGTAACGCGGTCTGAGTAGGTGTCCTTTAACATACCCATGGACAGATTTGTGGAAATGATGGTGCCCTTTTTTCTGCCGATGCGCTCATTGATACAATAGAAAAGCTGGGAGGAAACAAAGGAATTGTTCAGCTCCGTTCCCAGGTCATCGATGATGAGCATATCGCAGTCTAAAATGTAGCGGTAACTCTCCTCCACATCTTCCTCACCGTCCCGTCCGAATTTGTATTTGGAAAAAATCTCAAACAGCTCGTTTGAGGACAGATAGATGACGGAAATGCACCGGTCAATCAGTGCCTTGGCGATGCAGTTGGTGAGAAAGGTCTTTCCCACACCTGTACCTCCGGTAAAGAGGATACTGTTTCCCTTGTCCGGATACTGCTGCGCAAATTCCCGGCACTGCCGCACCACAACGTCCATATAGGCCCGCTCCGTCATGCCAAGCTGCGGAACCTTCTCGGTATCATCGTAAAAATCAAAGCGGAGATGGTCAAAGTTCTCCTCTTTTAAAACTGCCTCAATGTTGGACTGGGCGTAGAGAATGTTCAGGCGCTGCCGTTCAAAACAGTGACACCGTTTTCCGTTCACATAGCCGGTGTCCTGACAGTCTGGACAATCATAACGAAGCTCCATGTAATCTGCCGGATATCCGGCTGCCTTTAAGAGGGTCAGCTTCTGCTCTTTTAAATCTGCCAGATCTTCCTTCAGGTGTTCCCTGGCCTTCGTGTCTCCGCCCAGCACCCGTCTGGCGCAGTCTGCCGCCCGGGTACTGATCTGGCGGTCCAGTTCCTGGATCTGCGGTATTTTTTGGTATATCTCCTGAGTCCGTGCCTCCATGGCCCGGCGCTGCAGCCGCTGCCGTTCTTCATACCCGCGCATAACTGCGTTGTACTGGGAATTGCTCAGTGCCATAATCTGCTCTCCTTACTGTTCTCCGATCCAGTCCTTTACCTGATTCAATACCAGGGAATCATAGTCGGTATTTCTCTGTTCAAAATTCAGGAACTGGTTGTTTGCCTGGCGGCTGGTTTTCTGGTTTTTCTGATTTTTCTGACCTTTATACTGTTCATCCAGCACCGAAATATCATTCAGGCTGTGCACTCCCGCTTTCCTCCACTCAGAAAGGATCCGGTCCGCATAGCGGAAGCTTGGATTGTGGGTGGCTTCCATGGTACGGTTGCAGGCCTCTAACACCACCTCTTTTGTAAATCCATACTCTCCAAACCAGCGCTCGATCATCTCCCGCTCCGTCTCGCCCGGATTTCTTCCGGTCAGACCAAATGCCCGCATGACGGAAAACGAGTTTTTGGTAAAGCCGCTGGCATAGGCCTTGGCCTGCTCCACCGTAGCAAACCCCTTTTCATGCCAGCTGATGGCAACCGTCTCTATGTAACGGATGCTGGTATGACCTCCCTGTACACAGTGCTCCACCACGTATTCGAGAAGCTCAGCCGACATGTGCAGTCCATCATAAAGATAGGCAAACACCTCCAGTTCCCGCTGAGTAAAGATCTTGTTCAAATAGCGCTGTGCTATGTAAAGAAGCTCTGAGAACTCCCCGTCTCCCTGCAGACGGTTCACCTGATCCTGGCTGTATACCGGCCGAGGGCCTTTTGTCTCTGCCGCCAAAGCTGCTGCCGCTGCCTGCTCTGTGACCGCCGTCTGCTTTGGAAGTGTTCCCGGCTTCGCGTCCTGCTTCCCCTGGCCGGCGCTCATCCCCGCTGCCGGCTGCTGTGCCAGAAGGCCGTCTGTGCTTAAGACCCCCAGCTTCTCCCAGTAAAGAACTGCCCGGCGGATATCTGCCTCCGTATGATTCAGGCCGTCCGCTATTCTTTCAAGGCTCACGGACTCATCTTTATGGCGGAGCAGATAGAGATACACCTTCACATACTCCCCGTTGGCTTCCGCCAGATAACGGTCAATAAATTCGTTGGAAACCAGGGTTGCGTCCACCTGGAAATGATATGTAAAACTCATAAAAATCTCACCTTTCCTGTCTGTTAACAGTGTACCACATCCAATTTCAAAAAGAAATAGGCGAGTTTATCCACAGAATTGATTGTGGATAATGTGGATAATGTGGATATAAACATTTTTCCTGTCCGCCCAAAACACTCGAAACGTGTCGAATTGTAGATAAAACCGTGGTTTTTTTAATTTTTAGATTTCTTCTTATGTAAATTAAAAAATCCACATAGTCCCTTTACATAAAAAGTGGAAAACTATGTGGATAATGTGGATAACTATTTATTCAGGAGCTTTTCCCCAACTTTTACAATATCTCCGGCACCCATAGTTATCAACAGATCACCGGTGGAACAATTTTTTAAAAGAAATGCTTCAATTTCCTCAAACGTTGGGAAATAATGGACTTCCGTGCCCAGTTTTTCAATGCAGGAAGCAATATCCGCGGAGCTGATGCCCAGAGTATCCGTTTCTCTCGCCGCGTAGATATCAGCAAGAACAACTGCATCGGCTGCGGAAAGTGCCTCGGCAAACTCATCCAGGAACGCTTTGGTGCGGGTATAGGTGTGGGGCTGGAATACACACCACAGCTTCTTGTGTGGATAATTGTGCGCTGCCTTTAAGGTAGCGGCAATTTCCTGCGGATGATGCGCGTAATCATCAATGATGGTGATGCCGTTTAACTCACCCTTTTTCTCGAAACGGCGGTCAGTTCCGGTAAAATGAAGCAATCCATCCGCAATCGCTGTATCCGGGATGCCCAGGGCTTTCGCGGTGGCAATGGCTGCCAGCGCATTGTATACATTGTGCTCACCCGGCACACCCAGCGTAATGGTTCCGGCTGCCTTACCCTGTTCAACAAGAGTAAAGGTCGGGCGCGCGAAGGCATCGTATGTAATGTCTGCCGCGCTGTAATCGCTCTCCTTGCTGTGGCCGAAGGTTACCACCCTGCATGGCAGACCGCCGCTGATCTCCTCGTAATTCTTAATATCACGGTTGATGATCAGAAGTCCTTTTTCATCCAGCTTCTCCGCAAAGAGACGGAACGAATGGCGGATATCATCCAGGTCCTTGAAGAAATCCAGATGATCTGCTTCTATATTTAAGATGATCTCCATGGTTGGGAAGAACGAAAGGAAGCTGTTGGTATACTCACAGGCCTCGGTCACAAACAGTTCCGGACCACCCACTCGGATATTTCCGCCGATGGAATGCAAAATACCGCCTACAGAGATGGTCGGATCTTTCTCCGCTGCCAGAAGGATCTCTGTCACCATGGAGGTAGTTGTGGTCTTTCCGTGGGTTCCGGAGATGGCAATCGCCTCACCGTAGTTTTTCATGATCTGGCCTAACAGCTCCGCACGGGGCATCATCGGAATGCCGCGGCGCACCACCTCAGCGTACTCCGGGTTATCCGTATGCACGGCTGCAGTGTAGACCACCAGGTCGATGTCATCGGTGATGTTGGCTGCTGCCTGACCGTACATAACCTTCGCTCCGGCTGCTGCCAGATGGTCAGTCAGCTCACTCTCATGGGAGTCAGAACCGCTGACGCGAAAGCCCTCCCGCATCAGAATCTCTGCCAGGCCGCTCATGCTGATGCCGCCGATTCCAATAAAATGAATAGCAATGGGTTTCTTAAAATCTATCTGATACATACTGGTTTCCATCCTTTTCTAATGTTCATACTCTTCTTATATAATACGCTGCTTCATATTCTTTTCCTTTTTACTTCCTTTTCCATGAAAAGTCAATGTTTTTCTAGTCTTTCCACGCAAATTGTAATATAATTGGGAAGAAAAAAGGAACGAAAGGAGAGCCGTCTGACGACGGGCGCATTTCTCCCACGCCTTAAGAGGTCAGGGTATCCTGCGCTATTTTACAATGAAATCTAATCCTACACCACATTCGCTTATGCGTGCCTTTTCCAGCTTTTTTGTCAGCCTGTTCGGAATCCTCAGATGGCTGTTTCAGTCCATTCTGCATCTTCTGACATGTGGACTGATCCTGTGCGTTCTCATTGGTCTGCTCATCTACGCCAAGGTGCGTCCGGAGCTGGACCACTGCCGGGAAGTTGCCTATGATAAGCTGGCGCAGATGCAGCGCCAGGACTTCCACATGCTGTCCGACACGGAAATATACGATAAGAATGACCAGCTGATCGGACTGATCAATGCCGGACATTACGAATATGTCCCCATCAGCCAGATCAGCATGAATCTGCAGAATGCTTATATTGCCCAGGAGGACCGGCGTTTCAAATCCCATACCGGTGTTGACTGGATTGCTACCTTCCGCGCAGGCCTCGCCCTCATCAAAAACCGCGGCGAAATCACCCAGGGAGGAAGCACCATCACCCAGCAGGTGGTAAAGAACACCTACCTGACCCAGGAGCAGAGCTTCACCCGTAAAATCGTGGAAATCCTGCTGGCACCGGAGATTGAGAAAAAGTATTCCAAGGCAGATATCATGGAGTTTTACTGCAACACCAATTTCTACGGCAACCACTGCTATGGCGTGGAAGCTGCCAGCCGCTACTACTTCGGCAAGGATGCCAGCGACCTGGAATCCTACGAGGCCGCTGTTTTGGTCGGCATCAGCAACAGCCCCACCGCCTACAACCCCGTCCGCAACCCGGAAGCCTCTTTAAAGAAACGAAATGATGTGCTGCACAGCATGCTTGAGGTGGGTTATCTCTCCGAAGATGCCTACGAAAGTGCCATCAGCCAGCCCTTAAGCATCGTTCAGGAAGAGGGCGAGGGCAGCAACGAGAACTACATGAGCAGCTATGCCATCCACTGCGCTGCCCTGGCGCTCATGAAGCTGGACAACTTTCAATTCCAGTACATCTTCAAAGACAAATCCGATTACGACACTTATATGGAAAACTACCAGGCCACCTATACCGAGAAGGCCGATGATATCCGCGCGGGTGGCTACCGCATTTACACGACCCTGGACCAGGATCTGCAGACTGCATTGCAGTCCCAGCTTGACAATGTTCTGTCTCCGTATACAGAGCTTCAGGATAACGGAAAATACGCCCTGCAGGGTGCCGGTGTGATCGTGGACAACATGACAAACAGCGTGGTCGCTGTGGTCGGCGGACGTGGAACGGAAGATGTCTACAACCGTGCTTACTTAAGCGCGAGACAGCCGGGAAGTACCATCAAGCCCCTGATTGACTATGCGCCAGCCTTCGATACCGGCGAATACTATCCGGCCCGCCTGGTCAATGACCACAAGTGGGAGAACGGCCCCTCCAACAGCGGCGGCTCCTACTACGGCAATGTTTCTGTCCGCGAGGCCTTAAACCGCAGTTTAAACACTGTGGCATGGCAGATTCTCACCGACATCGGCGTGGACTATGGCTTAAATTACCTGGGCGAGATGGAGTTCCAGAAGCTCACCTACATTGACAACGGCGTGCCGTCCTTAAGTATCGGCGGCTTCACCAACGGCGTCCGGGTGGTGGATATGGCAAAAGCCTACAGCACCCTGGCAAACGGCGGTGTATACAATGACCAGACCTGTATCCGCAGGATCGATCATGAACATAACGGCGAGCTGACCAAAAACTTAAAAGCGCATTCCCAGGTGGTTTACCAGCAGGATTCCGCTTACATGCTCACCGACATTTTAAAGGGAACCCTCACCGAATCCTACGGAACCGGCTACGGCCTGGCTCTGGAAAATGATATGCCGGCAGCCGGAAAAACCGGTACCACCAACAGCAGCAAAGACACCTGGTTCTGCGGCTACACCCGCTACTACACCACCGCAATCTGGGTGGGATACGATACCCCGCGGGCTATGCCGGGCATTTACGGAAAAACCTATGCCGGAAAGATCTGGAAGCAGGTTATGGACCAGATTCATGAGGGCAAAGAACCATTAGACTGGGAACAGCCAGCTACCGTAGAAATGACTACCGACTCCAAGAGCGGCATCACCGATCTGTTCAGCGCCACCCTGCATGAGCGCGCCGAGCAGAGCCTCCATGATAAAGAGCAGCGCAAGCTGGAAGAAGATCTGGAAACTGCGGTAACGGCATTTGAAGATAAGACTATTGAAACCGTAGAGGACACCTATTGGGTAAAAGAACAGTACCAGAGCATCATCTCCAAGCTGAACCTGATGGACGGCAGTGACAAGCGTACCGAACTTCTGGAGCGCATGACAAAACGCAACGAGGAATTCGCTCCGATCATCAGCGAGATGCAGGATACCATTACGCTGTATGAAGCACAGAAAGCAAAGGAAAAAGCGGAAGCCCAGAAAAAGGCGGAGGAAGATGCCATCACGGCGAGAAAGAATCAGGAGATCCAGACCCGCAAGAACACCTTCTTAAGTGCCCTGCGTGATGTGGAAAATCTGGAATACCAGTCCTCCGATGCGGAGAGCCTGGTGCAGAACGCCATCAACAAGCTTTCCCTGGTTGAGACCTACGAGGAAGCTGCTTCCTACAAAGAACGACTCCAGAAAGCCATCGACCGCATTGCCACCCTGCCGACCGAAAGTGAATGGCAGGCCGCAAAACAGGCAGAAGAAGAAGCCAAAGCGGCATCCCAGGCGGCCGACCAGCAGCAGATTGGCCTGGAGCAGCAATCCTTACGAAGCTACTTAAACCAGGCAAAACGAAGCTGGAACACCTGGACTTCCCAGCCATCCCCAGCACCGGAGGCCGGTCCGGGATCTGCTCCCGGTGCCTCTTCACAGCCGGCACCCTCAGCACCAACAACAGGAGGGAACAACTAAATGAAAGAGCTTCATTCAGAATCAGAAGATCAGGACCTGGAATTTACGCAGGATGTGACCGGTTCACATATACCGGACACAGAGGAAGTTCCGGTGGACACCGCAAAGATTCAGGCAGCGCTGGAAAAACGCGCAGATCAGGAAACCGCGGTTCTTCCCCGGCTGACTCTGCCAGATACGGAAGGACCGGATGCATCCGCAAAGAATCCCGTTTCCGGCAAAACACTCCAGGATGAAGCTGCCTGGGAGTCCGGCAAACCGGCACGTAAAAAGCGCCGCACCAGCCGCTCTTTACGTGAGCGCTGGTGGACGCCATCTGTCCGCTCCTGGTTTTACACCTTCATGTGCATGAACATGCCAATCGTAGGCTGGTTCTATCTTTTTCATAAAGCTAGGTATGAAGAAGACCCGGCACGAAAAGAATTCGCCCGGGCCTGCCTGTTTTACAAACTCGTATTTTTGATTGCGGGAGCCGTAGTCCTGCTGATCCTGATCTGGATCGGACTTGGACTGTTAGACCAGCTCCTGGCTTACATGGAAATGCTGTAGAAAATAGCAATATATTTACTGCGCAAATACCGCTCTGTGACTTCGCTCCAGTGCCAGCAGCAAAATGTTACCCAGCACGCCAATGGCCAGAATCTCTCCGATTCCTACAGTCACCATGGCATACGGGATCAGATCTGTAGAGCCGTACGCGTAGCGCAGTACCCACGGAATGATGATGGTGTTGGCAAGAATCGGCGGAACACATACCAGCCATTTGCTCTTCTTTCCAAGATAGTAAGATCCGACTGCTCCGATCAGAGTTGCCAGACTGCCGAATACTACGTCAAGAGGTGCTGCTCCGCAGAGCAAATTGGCGAGGAAACATCCGATGGTCACGCCTGGTACCGCGCTCGGCAAAAAGTACGGAAGCACACAAAGTGCCTCAGAAATCCGGAACTGGACCGGGCCGAATGCGATCGGTGCTACGATCATGGTCAGCGCCACATAGACAGCCGCAATGGCTGCTCCCTGGGTAATACGGCCAGTTGTTGATTGGTTACGCTGTTTGTTCATATTCAGTTCTCCTTTAGTTTTGTTTTACGAGTGGAAGGTCACGAACACTCGATTCATTTTCGCGCAGCAACGAGCCAGGCGAACATGCTTGCATGTACATCTGGCGACTGCCGCGGAAGGTATATATCGAAGATATATAGCCTTACGCCGGAAATCGGCGAGCCCTTTAAGACCTTGTTTTTGCGGGCTTTGCAACGGGTAAGAGTATAACATAGAGAAGCCAGGAACGCAAGATAGCATTTCTGGCTTCTCTGCATTTTAATCCTTTTTTCTTCCTACAGTTTCCGGTAATCCCCGATGAATCCCTCTCCATAGGTTTCTTTCGTCGGTGACACGATCACAAAGGCCCTCGGGTCATGCCGGTCAATGATCTCTTTGACCACATGAAACTGTTTGCGGTCCACCGCACAGGTCAGAGTCAGCCCCTCTTTTCCGCTGTATCCGCCAATGCTCTTATAAAACGTAGTACCGCGGTCCATGGTCTCCATGATTTCCCTTGCAATCTCCTCATTCTTTTCTGAGTGAATGGTGATCAGGCTTCCCTTATTCATACCATAGAGCAGTGTATCCACTGCCTGTGTCGTGCAGACAATGGAAATGATACCATACAGTGCCGCCTCAATCTCACCAAACACCAGAACCGAAGCTCCCACGATCACAAAGTCTACCAGCATAATGGCATAACCGGTCTGCATATAGGGGCAGAGCTTCTGCAAAAGCTTTGCCAGGATATCCCCGCCTCCTGTGGTAGAGTTTCGCATAAAGATCAGCGCCATGCCGACTCCCACGAAAATCCCGCCAAACCCGCAGGAGATCAGCCGGTCGCCCTCATACTGCCAGATTCCGGCCATAGATACCAGGTCCTGGATCACACTCATCCAGATAACGGTTCGGACGGTTTTAAGGGTCATGGAGCGGTCTAACAGGCACCAGGCGGCAATCATCAGCGGAATGTTGATCACCAGGCTCACCGCACCGATGGGCAGCGCAAACAGGTGATTTAACATCAATGCAATACCGGATACCCCGCCCGGCGCGATGCGGCTCGGCTCAATAAAACACCAGACGCCCACTGCCTGCAAAAACGCGCCCGCAAAATCAAACAGGGCATCGATTCCCAGTTCCTTCCATTTTTTCTTCGTCTTGTTTGTATCCATGGTTCTGTTCCTTTCCGCGCTGCACCATTCCAGATAAATCCCCGGTGCCGGAACGCTCCTGAATTTCCCAGATTCCGGCTGATTTTATAGAACAGCAAAAGAGGACCGACATCCGCGTCAGCCCTCTTCCTTTTGCATCAGCTGCGCGAATATAGTCTCTTTCACTATAATCCATGCAGCTGCATTTCTTTTCTTTGATTGATTGTTTTGTTACTGGTTTTTCTTTTTGTTTTCGGCAAACTCTGCTTTTACCTGATCTAGCAGGCCCTCTTTGGTAAGCAGGTCGTAGCAGGCTCCACCGATGGCCTTTGCGCCGTAGATCACGCAGTTGTGAGCGCTCTCGCTCTTACCTGCATCTACAAACTCCTGGGAGTGGGATGCCGTTCCCTCCGGAACGAATGCCACACGGATGCAGGAGCCCGGAATCTCGTACATTACGTTGCCGAAATCTGTGGAGCCGGTCTTCTCCCGGGGCGGTGCCAGCTGCGGTGCTCCCGCAAGCTCAGCATTGTCCATCAGAAGCTTGTTTAATGCCAGAACCGGAATCTTGTTGTAGAAGAAGGTTCCCTCCTCGATATCATAGGTTACACCTGCGATCAGGGCTGCACCCTTGATGATATCCTGGAAGCGCTCACTGACCTCTTCCAGCTCTTTTCTGGAGAAGGAACGAAGGGAGAACTCACCCTTTGCGGTAGCCGGAACCACGTTGGCCGGGCCTGGAAGCTCGGTCATGCAGTAATGCATACGCACATCATCCGGCACATGCTCACGCAGAAACTCAATGCCCTGGAATGCTGCAAGCATCGCATCAAAGGCGCTGCGGCCCTTCTCCGGTGCCAGTGCCGCATGGGCCCGGTGTCCGTGGAAGGTTACCTTGTAGCTCTTCTGAGCCAGGCACTTGATATCGGTGCAGGTGTTCGGACCGCCATGCATCATGAAAGCCACATCCAGCTCCTTAAAGCAGCCGTTCTGAATCATCTGAACCTTGCTGCCAAAGGTCTCCTCGGCCGGGGTTCCATATACTACAAGCTGGAACGGCTTATCCGTGTCCAGATTCTTTAATGCTACTGCGGCACCCAGACATCCCGGGCCCTGCATATGATGGCCGCAGCCGTGTCCCAGGTTGCGGAGCGCATCGTACTCACAGAGAATACCAAGAACCGGTCCGCCCTCGCCATGACTGTAGGTAGCGCGGAACGCGGTCTTAAAACCGCCCACACCCATCTCTACCTCAAACCCGTTTTTCTTCAGGTAATCGGTCAGAAGGCCGCTGGCAAATACCTCTTCGCCCTCGTACTCCGGATTATCAAAAATCTGGTCTGCCATGGAGCACAGCTCAGCGCGCTGCGCGTCAATGGCTTCAAACAGAGACTTTTTATCACTCATTTTCTTTACTCCTTATCAACATCTCTTACATCGGTCCGTAATTGATCAGCTGTGCAATGACAAGCATTACGGTTCCAACAACCAGCCAGATGGCAAACATCTTCCACATAAAACGCATCCAGCGGTCATACGGGATGTTGCAGGCACTGATGATACCCATCAGAGCGGTAGAGGTCGGCAGAATGTAGTTACAGAAGCCGTCACCAAAGTTGAATGCCAGAACCGCAGTCTGTCTGGTCACACCGATCAGGTCAGAAAGCGGAACCAGGATTGGCATAACGGCTGCTGCCTGTCCGGAACCAGAGGTCAGGAACACGTTGATGATGGTGTTCGCGATCAGCATAGCCGGTGCCTGAAGCAGGGTCGGTACGCTGCCAAGTCCGCCAGCCAGGCCATGCACAACGGTATCAATGATCTTACCGTCAGACATGATGGAGCTGATGGACTGTGCCAGACCGATGATGATCATAGCTGACATCATCTTCTTGCAGCCTTCCAGGAAGTTCTTGCAAATGGTATCCGAATCAAATCCGGAAATGATACCAACCACGATAGCCAGCCAGATGAACATCGCTGCCATCTCCGGCATATCCCAGCCAAACTTGATGCTTCCGTAAATAACTGCACCCAGAGAAACAACCAGGGCAATGATGCTTAATACCTTGCGGGCATCGATGGTGCCGAAATCTTCCAGACCACCGCCTGCGCGAAGCTCACTGTTCTGATCCAGATCATACATCGGGCTCTTGGTCGGGTCCTTTTTGATCTTTAACGCATAGCGAACCAGGAAGATATTGGTGATGACATAGTAAACCGCGAAACATACCCAGCGATATCCAATACCGGAATACAGCGGAAGCTCTGCGATTTTCTGCGCAACAACCGTGGTATTCGGATTTAAGGTACCGGTGGAGAATCCAATCGCGCCGCCAAGCAGGATGATGGCAGCACCGGTAATGGAGTCAAGTCCGATGGCCAATGCCAGCATTACCATAACCGGAGCAAAGGCGATGAACATGTTTACACCCTGGGTGGTGCAGATCAGACCAAACATCAGGGTCAGGATCGGAATGAACACATACAGGTTGTTGGAAAATTTCTTTGCCAGCTTTGCGATCACTGCCTGCAGTGCGCCGGACTGGGTCAGCATGTGGAACGCGCCGCCAGAGAATAAAATAACCAGCATGATATCCACACGTTTGATAAATGCTTTTACAATGTACATTGGGATCAGCAGCGGATTCACCGGAGTTCTCGCAATGTAGTTAAACTGGGGCGGATCAATGACCTTGATGCCATCCGCATTTTCCACGCGGACATACTCGCCGGCCGGAATGATCCAGGTTAAGAGCACAGCAGCGATGATAATAGAAAATACGATCACAAAGCTGTGCGGTACTCGAAACTTTTTCTTGGTACTCATACCAAAAGCCACCTCCTATTAAACTTTATTGTTTTAAAGTATAATAGTGATGGTGGCTTTTTACCATTTGGTTTTTCTTAAAACCGTTTTAAATTTTTTGAATTGTTTGTCATATTTGTGCAATTATTGTCCGTTTTCTATATCGGTTGTATCTTTGTATTTCCCCACCGCTTCCATGCCATACCGGCTTTGAATGGTCTTAACCAGAATATCCAGAAAATCCCGTTCACAGTTAGAAATCACATGGCCTTTCCGACGAATCAGCTCCAGGCTTGAGCGGTAAGCTTCATGATCCACAAAGAAATAACGCACATGCTCAAACTTCTGCATATCATGGATATATCCAAGGCGGTTAAATCCAATCCCAAGTCCAATATTCACCATGCTCATAATCACGTCAAAATGACCAATCTCGATCAGACGCCCGGGGCGGATACGAGCCTGCTGAAAGATGCGGTTCGCTGTCATACGCATACTCTGTCCTGTCACTGGAATAATAAATGTTTCCCGGTCCAGGTATCGCACATCCAAGTGCGGATATGGCTCATTCCCCACCTGATATGCATGCGCAATGGCCGGATGATGCTCCGGAAGAGCCAGAAGAACCCGTTCTCTGGCAATTTCCGTGCGAACCACATCCGTAATCTCCTCCGAACACACGGAAATCATGTAATCTACGGAGCCTTCCTGGAACATCTTCATCAGTTCTGCCTGATTTCCGTCCCGAAAGATCACTTCCACATCCGGATACTTTTCCATGAAACGCTGCAATACCTCTGGCACAATAGAAATAGCCCGGCGCTGCTGGATTCCAACGCGAATAGCCGGATGGCTCCTGTGCAGTTCATTCTCCACCAGTCCCTCGAATTCCGCCTTCAGTTCCAGCATTTTCTCTGCCCGCACCACATATTCTTCCCCAATGGATGTCAGCACAAAAGCCTTGCCTCTTCCCGTGCGCTCAAACAGACGAACGCCAAGATATTTTTCCAGATTGCTGATATAGACACTCAGCGCCGATGGAGAAATGAACAATTCCTCCGCTGCCCGGGAAAGGCTCTGGCAGCGCGCCAGGGTACATACATACTGCTGCTCCTTTAAGTTCATCTTGCTATCTCACCTTCTGTATTTTCTTCTGCTTCGCTGTGAGCAGAAGCTTCCTCCAGCTGCAGGCACATCTGTACTCCATTGTTTTCTCCCTTGTCCGGGTCTGTCTCGATCAGGCCGAACCGGTCAAACAGCGGATAGATATAAGATACCCCGCGGATGTCTCCCAGTGCTTTTGGCCGCTTCACATAGGGCTTTTCACCTTCCGAAAGGCTTTCCTTCATCTTCAGCACATTCTGGAACGCCATCCGGACTGAGCTCCAGGTGATGGACTTGCTGTTCTCCCGCCGGTCCACCCAGAGTTCCTTTGTAAGGCCGCCATGTTTTCCTTCCTTTAATGTGTAGGAATACGGAAGCCCGGACATGGTCCGAAGCGGCTCTCCCTGAAACGCCACGATGCACGCCCAGAGGTGTTCCTCTGAAAAATCTTCCAGAAGTTCTGCCACCGCCGTCTGTTTCTCATCCTGTTCCATGACTCCAAGCCCCTTTCCCAATCCGTTTTTTGTTACTGTTCACACACAATGTCAGTACCGTTTTTCTTATTCATGCGCTGCATGAACATCATTTTTACATATGAGTATAACACAGGATCCGACGAAAAAAAAGAAGCCTGTACGGCTTCAAACCTATGATATTGACTTCCCGGTGGAAAAAGCATACAGTTAAGGGCAGACGTTACAGTTCCTGCAATACACAAACCACAGCGGGTTTTCTGAGCGAAAGTTCCCGCAGAAAGAAGGTTTTCATGAATCCAAATATGACTCCGCTTCCATCAGGCTACACCCACGTCCAGCACACCTTTGAGCCGGTCTTCGATGAACACTCCCGCATTCTGATCCTCGGAAGCTTCCCTTCCGTAAAATCCCGGGAGAACCAGTTCTACTACGGTCATCCGCAGAACCGTTTCTGGAAGCTCATGGCTCAGCTTCTGGAGGTTCCAGTTCCCCAGTCCATAGACGAAAAAAAGACCATGCTTCTCACACATGGTCTTGCTCTCTGGGATGTCATCGCATCCTGTGATATCAAAGGATCCAGTGACAGCAGTATTAAAAATGCGGTTCCCGCAGACATCAGCCGGATTTTAAAAGCAGCCAATATCCAGACGATTATTGCCAACGGCGGCACCGCATTCCGGCTTTACAGACGCTACTGCGAACCGGTTACCGGGCGCCCGGCTGCGCTCTGTCCTTCCACCAGTCCCGCAAACGCGGCTTTTTCCCTGGAACGGCTGTCCGAATGCTGGAGTAAATTTATTATCTAGCCAGCTCGCCGTTCTCCATCCGCTGTTCCATGATCTTACGGAGTTCGTCTACACAGGCGCCCAGTGCCTTTCCGGTCTCGTCAATGGTCACGTCCGCATACTTTTCATAAAGCGGCACGCGCTCATTGTAGAGATCTAACAGGGTCATGCCGTCCTTTAAGACTACTCCGCGGTCTTTTAAGTCGCCAAGGCGCTGCTTTACATCCTCATAGCTCAGCTTTAAGTACACGACTGTGCTGATTTCATGCAGGTGTTCCATGGCCTTCGGGCCGTAGATCACGCTGCCGCCCGGAGCGATCACGGAACGCTCTGTCTCCAGCTCAGCGTTAATATCTTCCTCAACCTTTAAAAAGCCATCGGTACCGCGCTCCGCGATGATTTCTTTTAAGAGCTGACCCGTCTTTTCCTGAATCACGATATCCACATCTACAAATGAATAGCCAAGACGTTTTGCCAGCAGAACGCCGATGGTACTCTTACCGGATGCCGGCATGCCTACCAATGTAATGTTTGATTTCATTTTGCTTTCCTCCGTGTGTGCTTCGCTGTATCGGAACGTTTGCTTTTATTTTTGCTGTCTTTCCGTACCGAATATCCAAAGGTTCCGATCTTCTCTCCCAGTTCAAAATACGTTCCATGGGAGTAGCTGATCAGCTTTGCGTCATTTAAATGGAAGGTCCCCTTCTCATCCATGTAACGGTCATCCACCGTTACGCCCAGAATCTCCGCAATGAACATGTCATGGCTTCCAAGCTCCACCACCTGCTTCACTTTACACTCCAGGTTTAACGGACTCTCCGCAATGCCCGGTGCGCTGATATGTTGAGATGGAAGCGGTGTCAGCTTCATCTCCTGGAACTTATCTGTATCACGGCCGGATTTTACGCCGCAGTAGTCGGTGGCAAACACCAGATCCTTTGTCACCAGATTGACCACGAATTCGCCGGTCTCTTTGATGATGTCGTAAGAATAGCGCTCTTTCCGCACGGAAATAGAAAGCATAGCCGGGGCAGAGCAGACGGTTCCGGCCCAGGCTACCGTTATGATATTTGGCTTTTCACCGGGCCGTGCGCAGCTTACCATCACGGCCGGTACCGGGTACAGCATGTTGCCGCCCCGCCAGCTCTGTTTTCCCATATTTTTCTCCTCTTAGTTCTCGCAGGCAATCATGATGGACGGGATCAGCTGTTTCTTTCTGGATACCACACCCGGAAGTTCTACCACATTGGCCTCATCGTTCTCACCGGCCGCCTCCATATGAAATGCAGTACGAATCAGATCCTCAGCGCCTTCACCCTCGCAGAGCAGGGAGGTGGACTCGGTCAGGATATTAGTCAGCATAAAGAAGATCATATCCACGCCGTGCTCCTCATGTGGCTTCTTTAAGAACGGAAGCAGACGCTCTTTTAACTCTACCAGCTCATCTGCGTTCAGGGAGCTGATCTGGCCTACGCCGTAGCTGGCCTTGCCGGAGTTGAACAGCTTGAAATCCTGATAGAAAATCTCGTCATTGCTCTTACCGCGCAGGTTGCTGCCTGCAGAGAACATATCTGCCGCGTAACGGTCCATGTCAATCTCAGCGATCTTTGCCAGCTCGGTAGCTGCCATTTTATCAATCGGGGTGCAGGTCGGAGAGCGGAATAACAGGGTATCGGAGATGATCGCGCTGCACAGCATGCCTGCGGTAGCCTTATCAATCTCTACATTATTCTCATGGTACATCTGATATACGATGGTTGCAGTACATCCAACCGGCTGGTTGCGGAAAAATACCGGAGAAATGGTCTCAACCGTACCCAGCTTATGATGGTCAATGATTTCCTGAATGTCTGCGTTCTCAAGACCGTCTACCGCCTGGTTCTTCTCATTATGGTCTACCAGGATGATCTGCTTTCCCTTTGCGCCCAGTAAGTTTCTGCGGGAGATCATGCCCAGGTATTTGCCGTCCTTATCCAGAACCGGGAAATCACGGTGACGCTTGCTTGCCATAACCTCTTTCACATCATCGATGCAGTCGCTGTCCTCAAAGGTGATAAGGTCTTCGGTCTTCATGAAGTGACCAATCGGCATACTCTGGTTGATGAGACGTGCTGCAGTGTAAGCATCGTACGGAGTAGTCATAACGGTGCAGCCGTGCTCCTGAGCCAGCTTGCGGATGGTCATGGAAACTGCGGCGCCCTCACAGACAATGATGCAGTCTGCCTCCATCTCGATGGCACACAGCTGGGACTCGTAGCGGTTGCCCAGGATAACCAGATCATGCTCGGAAATGTAGTACTCCATCATGTCCGGGTTTGCTGCCGCAATCAGAACTTTACCCTGATCGAAGTAATCGTTCTCATCGCCCACAACCATAGCGCCCTCCAGAGTCTCCAGAATGTTCTTGTACTGGGTGTGCGCTTTGGACAGGATACTGCTGTCTAACACGTTCATGTAGGATTTGGTGATATCACCAACCGTGATCAGACCTTCCAGTACGCCTTTCTCACTGACTGCCGGCAGGGTTACAACATGAGCGTCCTGCATCAGGTTCCATGCCTTCTTTAAGGAAATGTTGCGTTCTACGCCCTTAGTCGCGCGAATCTCAATATCCTTAACCTGGGTTTTTACGCTCTCTACCAGCTGCGGAGCCTCTACGTTAAAGTAGTTCAGCACATACTGTGTCTCCTCGTTGACATGACCGGCACGGCCTGCCACATACTCTTTTCCGGTGATTTTGGATTTTAATGCTGCGTAGCAGATTGCGGAACAGATGGAATCGGTATCCGGATTCTTATGACCGATTACGATCGTCCGTCTTCTTCTCTCTTCTGACATAATGTCCTCCTCTTATTGGTGTTTATCGGAATCTCTTTTTTGCTATTTTCACAAAGAATTGCTTCCTGACGAAATGTAATTATAGATTTTGCACTATGTTTTACAGTTTGTTCATTCGTTGTTCATACTTTATTCACAACTTTTTCCTATACTAAAAACATCTTAAGAAACGGTTGTAACTTGATGAAACAGTCAAATTGCACATAGATTTTTCATAATTGCCCCGGTTGGACGAAAGTCCACCGGGGTCTCCTCATTTTATATGATTTTACGCGGTTTTGCAATAGTTTACCCGGAGCAATCACGCTCCGGGTATTTCTTTTTTCAATACATTTGCCTTTTAACCAAGTACGAGGCGGGCCGCACCATAGATTCCCGCGTCATTTCCCAGCTTCGCAAGTCCAATGATACCTTTATTCTGGGAAATCGGAGAATAATGCTGATAATACTTATCAATGATATCAATCAGGAACTGGCCTGCCTTTGATACACCACCGCCGATGACAAACATCTCCGGATCTACCGTCATGGCAATGCCGGCCAGGGCTGCACCCAGATAGCGTCCCACTGTCTCTACAACAGAAAGAGCCAGCTCATCTCCGGCCTTCGCTGCATCCAGAACATCCTTTGCGGTCACGGCGTCACCGTACTGGCGGAGCACAGACGGCGTCTCCTCTCCGGCCATGCGGCGTCTCGCCTCTCTGGCAATACCGGTCGCGCTTGCAATCTGCTCCACGCAGCCTACGCCGCCGCAATTGCAGTGTTCCCATTCCTCATCGCGAATATGAATATGGCCAATCTCACCGCCAAGGCCATGTTTTCCGGCAATGATCTTTTCATCAATGATGATGCCGCCGCCCACGCCGGTTCCCAGGGTTACCATGACAATATCGGTAAAGCCCATACCGCCGCCACGCCACATCTCGCCAAGAGCTGCCACGTTGGCATCATTTCCGCTCTTAACCGGAATATTGTCCAGCATGGCACTCAGTTCTTTCTGCGGGTTCACATCCCGCCATCCCAGGTTCACGCAGACCTCTACATAGCCGTCCGGCATGACCGGCCCCGGAATGCCAAGTCCTGCACCCAGAATATCCGAAAAATGAATCTCCTTTTCCGTGAGAACTTCCCGGATAGACGCTGCCACATCCTCTAAAATGTAGCGGCCGCCCTCTTCCTTTCTGGTGGGAACCTCCCACTTAAATAACAGAGTGCCATCTGTCTCAAATAAGCCGATCTTGACGGTGGTTCCCCCTACATCTATTCCAATGCATTTCTTTTTGCTTTCGTGCATGCCTTGCTCCTTCCCAAAACCCACATCGCCCGGCAGTTTTCTGCCGGGCGGTACGGACTATATTTTCACTTAAAACAATCTTACAGGCTGCGTGCTACCTCAGCAACGTGCTCTGCGGTAAATCCAAAGTGCTCAAAGAGCTGTGCAGCCGGACCGCTTGCGCCAAAACCGGTCATGGTCACGCATGCGCCGTCCAGGCCAACATACCTGCCCCAGCCGAAGTCGCTCAGCGCCTCTACAGCGACACGCTTGCGGACTGCCTTCGGAAGTACAGACTCCTTATACTCTGCGGACTGCTCCTCGAACAGATCCATACACGGCATGGATACAACACGTACCTTCTTGCCTTCTGCTGCCAGAATTGCTTTTGCCTTCACAGACAGCTCTACCTCAGAACCAGAAGCGATGAGGATCAGGTCCGGGGTTCCCTCGCAGTCATCGATGACATAGCCGCCCTTTAACGCGTCCTTGCAGCTGCCCGGCATCGGAGCCAGGTTCTGTCTGGAGAGTACCAGTGCGGTCGGAGTGGTCTTGGAAGTTACAGCGCTGTACCATGCAGCTGCAGTCTCGGTAGCGTCACACGGACGGAACACATGGAAATTCGGCATTGCGCGGAACATAGCCAGCTGCTCGATCGGCTCGTGGGTCGGTCCATCCTCGCCTACACCAATGCTGTCGTGAGTGAATACGAAGGTTAACGGCAGTTTCATCAGTGCGGACAGACGTGCCATTGGCTTGGTGTAATCACTGAATACGAAAAAGGTGGATACATAGGTACGCAGGCCGCCGTGCAGCATCATACCGTTTCCGATTGCGGTCATAGCCAGCTCACGAACACCGAAGTGCATGTTTCTGCCAGCGTAATCTGCTTTGGAAAAATCTCCTGCATCACTCATGTTGGTCTTGTTGGACGGAGCCAGGTCAGCAGAGCCTCCGATCAGATTCGGCATGCGGTCTTTTAACTTGTTGATGACCTTACCGGACAGGTTACGGGTTGCCTCAGCCTTCTCGCTGTTTGCCCAGAAGGAATCGTCCTCCATAAGTGCCTTTGCAAGCTCGTCCGTGTCTCCGTAATACTGGTTCCAGAGTGTTTCCATCTCTGGGTACTCCTGGCAGTATGCAGCGAACATCACATTCCATGCTGCCTCAACCTCTGCTTTCTCCTCTGCAGCTTTTGCGTAGTGGTCATAAACCTCCTGTGGTACGTAGAACGGCTCTTTGGACGGCCAGCCCAGGAAGTCCTTCATAGCCTCGATGTTCTCCTCACCCAAAGGCTCGCCATGAGCGCTTGCCTTACCCTGTTTTGCCGGGCAGCCATAACCGATCTGGGTATGAATGGTGATGAAGGACGGGCGGGTGGTATCTGCCTTTGCTTCCTCGATGGCTTTGCCGATCTCATCTAAGTTGTTGCCATCTGCAACGTCCAGAGTCTGGAAACCAAATGCAGCCATGCGCTCCTGTACATTCTCAGTGAAAGCGATGTCCGTGCTTCCCTCGATGGAGATGCGGTTGGAATCATATAATACGATGAGTTTGGAGAGGCCCAGGGTTCCTGCAAGGGAGAATGCCTCGGAAGAAATGCCCTCCATCATGCAGCCGTCACCGCCCAGCACATAGGTGTAATGGTCAACGACCGGATAGTTCTCTTTGTTGAAGATAGCTGCCAGATGTGCTTCGGCTGCTGCCATGCCAACTGCCATACCCATGCCGGCGCCTAACGGTCCGGTGGTAGCCTCAACACCAACCGTGTGGCCGTACTCCGGATGACCTGCGGTCTTGGAGCCTAACTGACGGAAGTTCATCAGGTCCTCTTTTGACAGATCGCCGTATCCGAATAAGTGAAGCAGGGAATATAATAGCATGGAGCCATGACCGCCGGATAAGATGAAACGGTCACGGTTTGCCCACTGCGGATCTGCCGGGTTGTGGTTCATGTGGTTCATCCAGAGCTCATATGCTGCCGGAGCACTGCCTAATGGGAGACCCGGATGACCGGATTTAGCTTTCTGGATCGCGTCTGCGGATAATACACGGATCGCGTTCACAGACATAGTATCGATAGTGTTCATTGGTGAGACCTCCTGGTATTATATAAATTTTTTGTATTGCCTACCACTTTAGTGCAGCTTCAGCTCACGCATCTGCTGCGGACCGGTTACCACCAGCGTACCGGGAAACCGTCCTTTTCTGATCCTCGAAACAGGGAAGTCAAAGGTTGCGTCAAACTTTTCTGTTCCGCTCATATTATAAATCCTGCAGGAATCTTCATTATACAGGATGATCAGATCTCCATCAAAATCCGCATGGGTATATTCAAAATTGAATTCCTTGCTGAGCACATGGGTTCCGTCTTTTTTGTAGACCTCCAGGCGGCTTCCGTACTCTCCATTGGTGTTGCGGACAATCGCTGCCGCGTATTCATCGGAATAAAATACGCTGTCGATACGTTCCTCAATGGTTCTCTGCTCCAGAAGCTCCGGTGATGCCAGGTTCCTGGATGAGAAAAAGGTCAGGGCCTTGCCGGAAAACGCGCAGGAATACGGATCACCCATGTAGGTTACACGGGGCACCATATCTCCCTGAAATTCATCATCAAAGCCGCCTACCAGACGGTTCGGAACATTCTTTCCGATCTCCGAAAAATCGTAGAATACCACTCGGTTTTTCAGCTCGCTTCCCTGCAGATATACGAAGGAACACATCAGCTGGGTTCCATCAGCTGACAGAGCAATATCAAGAGGATAGCCATCACCTGACATATTGGTCTTTACGGTAATATCCAGGGATGTACCGTCTTTCTTGAAAAATGTAATGTAGCTGGATGCGGAATCCTCCAGTACAGCCGCCGTAACTCCGGTACCGGACACTGCCACCTTACTGATGGGCAGTACCGTTGTAGCCTGCCCCTGTGTGCCGTCTGTGTTGCATATGTAAATGCTGTTCCCCTGCATATCCGCAATGGCGGCGTAATCCCCCTTTACAGAAATTACCGGAGAATTCATTTCGTAACTTTCCGTCCAGACCGTGCGTCCGCGGTTGTCCAGATAGGAAGCACCATCCTTGGTATATTTTAAAACATTCGTTCCAAAACTCTCATAGCCCACGAGACTTCCCTCGTTTAAGTCCACCTGCCATACCGTATCATAACCGGAATAGCGGTAATTGCGCTGGTAAAAGATCCAGGCTGCCACGCCGCCTCCTATCAGAAGCAGCACCAGGATCACTAGGGCCCACCGGTGACGTAAAACCCGGTTGTGGGACTTGCGCACCACAGCTTCACTGTCTTCTTCCGGATCAGCGTTCCATGCGGGCTGCTGCGGCCGGACGATCTGTCTGCGCAGCTTATCTTTCTTGCTTTCTCTGCTCATGGAGCCGAAATCATTCATCTCTTTTGTCTCCTAGCCTTTCCGTTACCTCTCGCAGTGAAGGATATATATTCAAGTATACATCATTTCGCAGGAAGATACAACTCCTGCCCCACGGAAATGTGATTCTCATCTGCCAGTCCGTTCCATGCGCAGATCTGCGGAATCTGGGCCATACTGTGGTAGCGTTCTATGCAGATTCCGTACAGAGTTTCCCCCTCCTGAACCACATATTTTACAGCATCAGACGGGATCTGTACCACGGCCGCCGCTGGAGCCGCATCCGCCGAAGCGCCTGCATTTCCGCCATGGGGTGTGCTGGTTTCAGAAGCATTCTGTGCCCCGGAAGCAGATGTTCCGGCATTTGTGTTTCCTGCTACATCCGCTCCAGCTTCCATTCCTGCGGCGTCATTTCCAGCCGCGTTCACATCAGTCCCAGTCCCCTGATCGATCACAATGTCCGCCAGAGTCGGATAAACCTCCCCCGGCACAGACTCCACTTCCAGATCCCCGTCTTCATCCTGTCCGGCAAAGGATCTCAGGCCCCCGGTCTTAACATCAGACGGCATCACCGAAGCGATCACCGCCTCCATATCCTTCATTTTCCGGTAATTTCCAAACATGACCAGGCCTCCTGCCAGAACAAGAACTGCCAGGACACTGCAGGTTCCGCCCAGAAGTCCAATGGCAGAGCGGGCATGTCCCACACTCTGCTTCCGCTCCTCCATCCGGTCACGGAAATCCTGGATCACCATATCCCTGGTCCCGCTTTCCACGCGCCTTGCGTCCTTTCTGGACACCATGTAATCCTGCATCATCTGGTTTCTTTCATAATAAATGCTGTAGCCCCTGAGTTTATAAAATCCGTCCTCCGAGGCCGTATAAATGGCCTCTTCCCCTTCCAGTCCGGAATTTAAGTACATCAGCTGGTTTTTTCCGGAAAAATACTGCCCGTGCTGCTTCCAGTAATCCAGCGGGCTTAAAGCGCACCCCGGTGCGCCGCACAAAAACCACCCCTGTACACTGCGGTGGGGAAACATCTGCTCCATCACCTGATACGCCTTTTTCCAGGCCTCCTCGGTAAATTCCACCTTTTCCCCTTCCCGGGTCACCTGCTCCATCTCCAGTGCTCCGTCAATGAACAGAAACGGAATTCCTTCTTCCGTGCGGATTTCCCCCAGAAGAAGGCCGACCCGCAGATCCTGTCCTCCGGCCGGATACAGTCTTTTCAGATATGTATTGACATAATCCTCGATATAAAGCTTTACCACCTGATCCCGCTCCCCGACCTGCCGGATATTTTTCGGCAGTTTCGGATACGGATTATAAAGTTCACCCATAATCTCACCCCACAGCATGATGTTTATAACCACAGACAAAGCGCAGCATCATTTTGTACCTGTCCGTGGCCCGTTTGCTGCATCATACCACGAAGTGCCCGTATAATTTGTCAGTTTGCGTCATGGAATCTATAAAACTCTTCGACAAAAATTGTGTGGTTCCGGAACCAGTGCCTGCCGCACGCTGTCGCAGATATAATCTGCCATCCGCATGACCACAGAGAGACGTACGCTCTGCAGCATCAGCGGATCACAGCTTCCGCAGCCTCCCACAATTCCGGTGATAAAGATATCTCCCACTGCCTGCAGCTCCTTGCAGACTCCAAGGCCCGGCCGAAGCGCGCCTTTTCCCAGAGTGACGCAGCCCACATGCTCACTCCTTCCCACCGACGCGTCCACCGCCACGATCACATGGTCCGGATAACAGCGGCGTACCATAAAAATGGCCTGTTCCAGGTTCATGGCATGAACCGGGCAGTCCAGGGTTCCCACTACCTGAACCCGCTCATTTTTCTGTCCCAGGTCCCGCAGTTTATGGCCGATCAGCGGACCCAGGCTGTCTCCGGTGGAACGGTCCGTTCCAATACAAAAGAGCAGGACCCCCCTTCGATTCTCCCTGCGCATGATCTCACCGATCATCTGCCGGAGCATGCCGGCGCAAAGCCCGGTGTCTTCCTGCTCTCCGGAGTCAAAATAGTAAATGTCCTGCTCTCTGATTCGTTTTTTCATGATCTCATCCCGCCTGCGCCATTTTGTTACTCCTATTATAGGCAGGCCGGACAACTTTTATTCGTATCAGTGTTTCCGCTCATCTTCCTGGTAAACACCGATGGCTTCACTAATATTGGAAGCCCGTCCCTGCTGCAGGATATTACTTAAATCCTGCAGCTTGAACGGATCCAGAAATTCTTTGCCCAGATGACTTCCATACTGGTCCGTGAGTGTAAGGCGGCGTGCCTTCACCTCCGCCGTAGTAAGCTGAAGCTGACGTTTTACGTCCTCATATTCATGCTCCAGTTCCGCGATCTTTTCCCGGTGTCCATGCTCGATTTCATCCTGTAAAATGTTCTTTGTGACGGTCTCAAATGTATTTAATGCCTCTTTTTTCTTTGCCGCCACCTCATTGAGTTCCTGTGTCAGCCGCGCAATCTCATCGTCATATTTCTCCAGATCATAAAGCGACTCGTTGCGGTCCTTGCGGATGGTGCCGGTGATGACTTTGATTTTTTTGTCATTGGCATGCATCTGGTCCAGGATGCGGCGGCCTTCCTTTAAGCATTCCGCGTACTGGAGCTTTGTGTGGTTGCCGATCCACATGTAGATTCCGCCCACGATCACGATATCCGCCACATAAATAAGTGCCAGATACAGGGTCTTATGCTGGGGCAGTGCTGCGTAAATCCCAAATGGCAGTACCAGGAAAAATAACGCGATAAAGATCAGAAGCCCCAGAAATTCCTTGGCCCACCGCGGCATATAAAGACTGTAGTAAAGACGGCTCCGGCACCAGGACGGTGCATGATGCTCCCGGAACTTTGCTTTCATATTGCCAAGCAGTTCTTTATTATACTCATGAAGCTCGGAGGTCTCCTCCGCAATACGCTCCTTCACGCCCTGGTTTCTGGCTTTTTCCCGCCTTGCACGGGCTTTCTTTAACAGATCCTGCGCTTTGCTGATCTCCGTGTCATAACTGGAATTCAGCTCCTCTCTCCTTTTTTTTACCGTAGTGCCTACAGCATCCGACATCTGCTTTTTTTCGGTATCCAGAGCCTTTTTCAGTCGATTCTCATCCTGCTTTAATTGTTCTTCCCGGTCTGCGGCCAACGACAGTTCCTCTACAGATTCCCTTGCTGCTGCCAGATAGTCCAGGCATTCCTGAATAGTCTGCGCCATATCTGTTTCCTCCTTCGCAAGCTTTTCCTTTGCAAAACAAAGCCCCATGTCCGGAATTTTGTTTTCTGCGAAAGCTTTCTCTTCGAAATATACTGTTTACAGTTTACTACATTCTGATTCGAACTACAAGCGAATGTAACAGGATCCGACAATCTAACGGATGCCGCTTTACAGAAAAGCCAAAATCCCTTATACTCGTAACTATTCAGAAACTTAACAAAAAGAAAACCCGGAATCATCAGGCTTATTTGCCCAGACCTCCGGATGCAGTCCGAAAGGAGAAATATATGTTCCGTATGTGGGGAAAGATCTGGAAGGATAACCACCTGGTCAAAGATACCGTAATCTGCCAGACTGATTACAGTATGTCCCGCACCAGTATGGTATTCCAGTCTCTGGATGATATCTGTTATGAATTTGATCTTGGGAAGCCAATCTGGCTCTCCTCCAACATCAATGACTTTAAACGCCACGCCAAAACAAGATTCACCAAAGACAGCTTTATTGAACAGATCGATTTTGATTATCTGGAGATTGAAGTAATCGAAGAATAAAAAGGAAAAAAGGGAGACGCTTCCGTCAAATGGAAACGCCTCTCCTTTTTTGTCAGATGGATGGATTGCCGCCGTCCGCATATTGCGCAAATGACAGCGTCTCAATCAGACTCCGGGCCATTTTCAGGCCAGATACTGCTTCAAAATATCTCCGATCAGCTCTACCTCCTCCGGTTTTAAATCCCTGATCCAGTTTTCATCACTTCCCCGGTTCTTCTCCCGGCTGGCCGCCATCTGCTCCAGTCCCCGCTTAATAAAGTCCGCATCCCGGATGCTCTCCTTGGCCGGAGTCTCCGGTGCGGGAGCCGCGGTTTTCACGGCAGCAGAAACGCGATTGCCATTTCTGCGGTTCTCCCTGCGGCCTCCGCTTGCAGCCTGGGCCGTCCGCGCAGTCTGCTGTTCTTCATCATCCTCCGGCTCTACCCGGCCCATGCGTCCGGCCCGGTCTACCAGACGGCTCACATTGCGCAGCGCGCCCCGGTCTCCCATGCCCTCCGTACGTCCGTTTTCCATGGAAAGATTCCGTGCCATTTTCGGTCCTACCACGTTGTCAATCTGATCCTGCAGGCTGATCAGCAGCTGCTCCTTTAAATCTCCTGCAATTCCGCCGTCAAACAGCATGGTCAGCATAGCCATGAGTACCGCTCCTCCGCCATATAAAACTACATAATAGGTATCCAGACGATACCAGTAAGAGAAAAAGGCTGCCGCGCCGCCAAGCAGCAAACAAAGCCACGTCCACCGCACGCTCATGCCGCTCCAGGCAGAAAGCCTGATTCCCATGGTTCTGAATTCATACAGCTGATGCTCCAGCCAGGCGCCACTGTCTACCAGTCCCTGATTCACACGATATGTATTCTCCGCTCTCTGCCGGAGTTCCTTTAAACTTTTGTTCTTGGTCAGTGAAAGGTCTTTGCTTTCCTTCAGCAATCTTTTGTAGGCGTGACGGGTGATCATCCGTGTCAAAATCCCCAGTACGCAAAGTGCTGCCAGCGCGTAGAGCGCACGGCCTGTTTCCAGTAATTGCAGCATAAAAACAGCTCCCCTTTCTTTTCCTTTTTCCAACTGCCACACGCGGCGTTTCAGGATCCGTCCCGCAGCGTGTGTGACAGTTGCCATGGTGTCTCGACAGGTATCATTATAACTGCCCAGTCACCGTTTGAAAAGTTCAGGGAGCTCAGAATCGTTCGTCAAGTTCTGCTAAAAAACGCGTGTTACCTTCAGGTATGACCGTAGCCTGGCATCTGCTCCGGCGTCCATAGGCCGCTTAGTATGCCAGAATCAGTGCGCGGGTCAGGTTCGTGCTGTGAATGATGGCCTGGCGCTCAAATTCCGGATAATCCATGGAGGCGCTGTCATCGGCCTTGTCGGAGATGGCACGCACGATCAGGAACGGGATCTTGTTTAAGTAAGCCGCCTGGGCAATGGCCGCGCCCTCCATCTCGGTGCAGGAGCCGTTAAAGGTCTCACTCAGCCACTCTTTCTTTTTCTTATCACAGATAAACTGATCTCCGGTCAGGACTCTGCCCTCATAAATGCTGATATCTGGATTTACCTCCTCACAGCACTTCTTTGCCAGACCGCGCAGGCGCTCATCTGCCTCAAAAGTCAGGGTTCCCAGCTGTGGAATCTCTCCTAACGGGTAACCAAAGTTGGTTGCGTCCACATCATGTTGGATCGCATCCGTGGAAAGCACCAGATCTCCAATGTTGATCTCTGCTTTCAGGGAACCTGCAATACCAGTATTGACCACACCATCCACTCCAAAACGGTCTGCCAGGATCTGTACGCACAGCGCTGCGCTGACCTTGCCGATTCCGGACTGAACCACAACCACCTCTTTTTCTCCGATAGTTCCCTTATAAAACTCCATGCCAGCCACGGTTACAATCTCCGGCTGCTTCATTTCCTGCTTCAACTGCTCCACTTCCGCCTTCATGGCACCGATAATTCCTAACATATATGATTTCCTCTGCTTTCTGTGATCTGTTGTCAATTTTCTCCTTACCAGTCTAACAAACCTTTTGCGGAAAGGCAACGGATTTTTCAGGGTTGACATTTTGCCCCCGGCGGGTACTATAGTAGTACAGATGTTTTTATGATTCAGACTTCTATCCAACCGGAGGTATATTATATGAAGAAAATCGTTCTGACCGGCGGCGGTACTGCCGGACACGTTACACCGAACCTGGCTCTGCTGCCATCTTTGCAGGAGCGCGGCTATGAGATTCATTACATCGGTTCCTACAACGGCATCGAGAAAAAACTGATTGAGGGTGCCGGCATTCCTTACGATGGCATCTCATCCGGCAAGCTGCGCCGTTACTTCGACATCAAAAACTTTTCCGATCCGTTCCGTGTCATCAAAGGCTATGCCGAGGCACGCGCGCTTTTAAAGAAATACCGCCCGGATGTAGTCTTCTCCAAAGGCGGATTTGTGTCCGTTCCGGTGGTTCTGGCCGCAAAACACTTTAAGATTCCGACCATCATCCATGAGTCCGACATGACTCCGGGACTGGCCAACAAGATCTGCATCCCGTCCGCTGCCAAGGTCTGCTGCAACTTCCCGGAGACCTTACAGTATCTGCCGGAAGACAAAGCTGTCCTCACCGGATCCCCCATCCGCCGGGAGCTGCTCCAGGGGGACCGCCTGACCGGTCTCAATTTCACCGGTCTTTCCGCTGCCAAACCGATTATTATGGTCATTGGCGGAAGCCTGGGTGCTGTTGCCGTCAACAACGCCGTCCGCGCACTGCTGCCAAAGCTTCTGCAGAAATATCAGGTGATACATATCTGCGGAAAAGGCCATCTGGACGACAGTCTCATCGGCCGTCCAGGATATGTACAGTATGAATATGTAGATGCTCCGCTGCGCCATCTGTTTGCCGCTGCCGACATCGTTCTGTCCCGCGCGGGCGCAAACTCCATCTGCGAGATCCTGGCACTTAGAAAACCGAACATCCTGATTCCGCTCTCCGCAGCAGCAAGCCGCGGCGACCAGATCTTAAACGCCCGGTCCTTTGAGAAACAGGGCTTCTCCACTGTTCTGGAGGAAGAAAATGTTACCAGTGACACCCTGTATGACGCTATTGAAAGCACCTACGAAAACCGCAGAAAGTTTGTGGATGCTATGGAAAAGAGCGAGCTGTCCGATGCAGTGAGCATCGTGATGGGACTGATCGCGTCCTATGCAGAGAAGGAAGAGGCTGATAAATAGTATTTGCAAAAATGGCTGTGAAAAATGAAACATTTTTCACAGCCCATTTTATGTTATATGTTCTTTACAGTCCTGCTTTTAAAGTCTCGGCAGTCTGTGCCAGCTCTTCCTGCTCCGGCTTGCCCGGTGCCCAGTTTACCATGTCCGGGCCGCCCTCGTAGCGCGGGATTACATGAACATGCAGATGGAACACGGTCTGACCTGCGCTGGTTCCGTTGTTCTGAACCACATTGAAGCCGCTTGCGCCAAGCTGGCTCTTCATGGATGTTCCAAGCTTTGCGGCTAACGGCAGAATCTTTGCCATAACTGCCTCATCTGCCTCGCAGAGATCTTTATAATGATTCTTCGGCAGGATCAGGGTGTGGCCATTTGAGGCTGGGCCTAAATCCAGAATTGCGCGGAAATCATCATCCTCATATACGGTTGCAGACGGGATTTCGCCGTTTGCGATTTTACAGAAAATACAGTTGTCATCTCTCATTATCGTTTCCTCCATTCGCTTTCACGCAGTGCTTGTTCAAAAACAAATAAAAAGCACTGCTCATTGCTATCACACATTATACCCCCCAAATATCTGCTCTGCAAGTGCGCTTTGGTTTGCGGTACAGAATGGCGGCCAGGATGATTCCGATCACCAGACCGGCCACATGGGCGGTGTTGTCCACGCCAGTGCTGGTAAAGCCCAGATACAGAGAAAATGCCGCCATGATCACCAGCTGCCGCGTGCTTAAATCCTCCAGCCGTCCCTTGTTCACGGCCACCACATAGATCAGTCCGCCAACTACGCCGAAAATCGCGCCGGACGCCCCGGCTCCTACCGACCAGTCCCCCACCAGAATTTCAAACAGTAGGGAAACTGCATTGGCTCCGACTCCGCAGATCAGATAAAAGATCAGATACTTCACCTTGCCCAGCGCCCGTTCCAGATTATCCCCAAGGACAAACAAAACCAGCATGTTATTCACAATATGGTTGATTCCAAAGTGCATAAACATAGAGGTCAGCAGCCGGTAATATTCATGCCCCCGCAGGACAAACGGACCATACATGGCCCCATGCTCCAGCATGAAATAGGCATCTTCTGTGGAACCGGTCAGCTCCAGATACAAAAAATACAGGATATTCAGGACGATCAGGGTGCCATTCACCCATGCCCGCGGCCGCCGCTGCGGCACCATATAATAAGGATTCTGATACTGGTTCATGTAAACTCCGTTCTTTTTACAATACTTTCTATGCTACAGTTCATCCATTATCTTACCGTATCCGCCCGGAAAAATCCATGTACAAAATCCATTGATTGTACAGTCTGCGCGTACTATAATCTTCTTAATCTTTTTGATGAGGAGGTCTTTCCATGTCTATCATTACCAATGTCCGTACCATCCGCCTGGAGCAGTTTCCGAACAGCATCTGGGTTGAAATTGAAACTGACGAAAATCTCACCGGCCTGGGGGAAGCCTGGCGCGGTACTGCTGCCATTGAAACCATCATCCACCATGATATCTGCCCGTGGCTGATCGGGCAGGATTCCAGAAATATTGAACTGATTTCCCGCACACTCTTAACTCCTTATGTAGGTTTCCACAGTGCCAGCGCGGAAATCCGGGCAGCCAGCGCCATTGATATTGCCCTCTGGGATCTGGCCGGAAAACGCCACGGCATCCCGGTTTATGAGGCCCTGGGCGGAGCATCCCGCTCTTCCATTCAGGTTTATAACACCTGCTCCGGCTACTCCTTCAATGCCAGCAGTAGTGCCTACAATTCCGGAACCAGCCGTCGCATGATCACCGACAAGGATGAGATGCGCGGGCCTTACGATGATCAGGTTGCGTTTACGCGCGATGCCGGTGCCCTGGCAAAGAGCCTCTTAAGCGAAGGCTATAAGATTATGAAGATCTGGCCATTTGACCCCTTTGCCGCAAAAACCCAGGGAAACTGGATCTCCGCAGAAGATCTGGAAGCGGGCCTGAAGCCGTTTCAGCTGATCCGCGATGCCGTCGGCAATAAAACGGAAATCATGTGCGAACTGCACAGCCTCTGGAGCACGCCTGCTGCCCTGCGCATCTGCAAAGCCCTGGAGCCCTACGATATCTTCTGGGCAGAGGATCCGCTCTGCAAGATGGATGACATCCAGCAGATCAAAGAACTCCGTTCCAAGACCCGAACGCCTATCTGCGGCAGCGAAACTCTGGCCGGAGCTGTCACCTTCCGCCAGATGTTCGCGGCCGGCGCCTTTGATTACGCCATGCTGGATCTTGGCTGGTGCGGCGGCCTGACCGAAGGCCGCAAGATTGCGGCTCTTGCGGAAAGCTACAACATTCCAATCGCGCCCCATGACTGCACCGGTCCGGTTCTTCTCTGGTCCGGCCTGCACCTTGCCTTAAACTCCCCGGCAGGCCTCTTCCAGGAAGTGGTCCGCGCCAACCTCGCAACCTGGTATCAGGATATTGTGGAAGCTCTTCCGGTTATTGAAAACGGGCATGCCAAACTTCCGAACGCCCCTGGAATCGGCGCTGTGCTCCGTCCAGAGGTGAAGAAACGGAAAGACGCTGTCATCCGGGAAACGGGAAGTCAGAATAAATAGAATAAAACAACAAAATCCCCATGGCATTTCTGTAAATCTGGAATTTCCAGACAGACTTCATGCCGTGGGGGTTTTTACGTGCTCTTATAATTCAATTTTCAAACTTATACTGCTCTATCCAGCCATTCTTTCACGACCTCTTCACTAATTTTCACAGCCTCGGCAATCTTATCTACCGACAAGCCCATTCCAACAAGAGAAATCGCGGTTTCCCTGGCTTTTTCCAGTGCTCCCAGCTCTATTCCTCTCTTTTCTCCAATTTCAATACCCTCACTGTAAATCTGCTCCATCTCCCTGCACATTCGTTCCACTCCCTTCTGCGTATGCTTTAATTCCCTCACCCGGTCTGCTAAAATACTGTTATACATTTTTCAGCATCTGCACAATGAAGATCATGCATCAGCCGTCCAAGTTCCGTATCATCCTGCCGCTTTGAATTTCATTTTAGCATCCACCCCTCCATTTCTCAAGCAGGGATTCTCCCATTATTCTGTCTGCCATGCGTTACACTTTCCACACATTCTTATTCAAATCTGTATCTCGCTCCCGCAATGCTGATCTCCACGCCATCCCATATTTCCATGATTTCGTTATTTTCCAACATATGGCCGCCGGCCATGGTGCCGTTTGTGGAATTTAAGTCCTGCACATAGTAGCGGTCTTCCTTCCGATCGATGCGAAGATGCAGGCGGCTGACAGTTTCCCGGCGAAGAACATAGTCTACCAGGTTTTCCTGTTTTCCAATGATAAACGGATAATAGGCAATGACGATGTCTTCTGTGCCTGGTTCCAGCGCGGTCAGGCGCTTCACCTGGGCAGCGGCTCCGTTCGTTTCTCCATTCAGCAGGATTGTGTCGCTGCTTTGAGCTGCCGCTGCGGCTTCCAACGGCTGCTGTCGGCCTGCCCGGCTGCCCGGGTCATACGCTGTTCCACCATTTCCCATTTCATACCTTACTCCGCTATTTTCTGTTCCACGCTCCTCTTTGTATTCTGCTCTGCCATATCCTTCCGGAGTTCCCCATTCTTCCGGAGAAGCGCCATCAAATGCGATGGTATCCCAGGGCATCTGCACAGCCCGCTCCAGCTCTCTCTGTTTCTCTTCTTTTCGTTCCTTTCTCCTCTGTTTCCACCTGCCAAGCAAACCAGCTGGTTCTTCCTGTGCGTCTGTCTGGATCTGCCTCCCGCGCACTGTTCCCAGCTGCCAGCCATTTTCCTGTCTGATTCTTTGCACATGATCTCCTTCTTCCAGTGATTTTTCCCCGTCAATGTTCCCGCCTGCTGACTGTAAAACTTGCAAATCGTCAGATCTTTGCCATTGGCTCGTTGTCCCGCTTTTATGATTCGGCCCGCTCACACTGCTTTTCTGCTGTGCCAGCCGCAGAATATCCGCCATTCCGTAATTTTCTTTTCTGGTTTCCTGATACAGGCCATAGGCCAGCACCACCGACTCTTTATCACGGTGATCCACTTTACCAAGCAGATACTCCAGAAACCGGCTGTAATCCTCCGGGAAATCACATTCCATTCCCGGCACCAGGCACAGCCAGACCTTCAGGCTTTCCGGATCCACATACAGATATTCCGGGTCCAGAAGCACGCTTTTTTCACTGAGCAGATACTGTTCCATATGATCCAGTGACCGGGCAATCCCAAACACCAGGGCCCGGATCTGCTCTGCCTGAATCGTCTGCCCTTCCAGAAGGCGGGACAACGGCTGTTTAGAAGTAATCTCGTAAAAGAAGCGAACCTCCTCATCCTTCTGCCGCACCTGAAACCGCAAAATCCCGTCAATCTGATTCTGCTCCAGCATCTTCTGCTCAAATGGCGGCTCTCCCTGCCCCTCTGAAGTTTCTGTCTCCACAATAAGATAATTCCGCTTCAGTTCTCTCTGATAACTGGTCTTCATGTCATATCCTCCGCCAGGCTCCACATCCTGAGCATTTTTTCCGGGCGAAAGACCGGCGCCGTAATCTCCAGCTCCCAGTTGTTTCCTTTCGCCTGCTCTTTTATCTGTTCCTCCTCCGCATGTTCTATCCGGTGCCGCTCCCGCTCCACAGTCTCATGCAGCGCAAAATTTCCCGCTGCTCTGGCGCTCCAGTTCATGGCCTGCCCCATCAGAATCATAAGCGTTGTCAGCACCACCACCATGACACCTGCCGCTTCTACAGTCATACTTGCCTGTAATTTCATCTTCCCTCCTGCTGAATGCACATTCGTGCCGACTCACAGGGCATGTGTTCTTGCAGTCCCCGACATCACCGCGTCCAGACACTCTCTGCATTCTACACTCCAAATGCCCGAAACTCCGTCATATACAACACCGCCGTCCAAATCCCCGGTATCACACCAAAGGGCAGCAGCGGAAGTTCTGTTTTTCCTCCCGCATCATTTCCTTTCAACCGGCTCCAGACATAATATCCAAGACCAAACAAACCGCAGCATAACACCGTTCCGCACAAAAACAGCAGGTTATGCCGCAGTCCAAGAAGCAGCCCGCTCACCAGGAAAAAGAAGCCGTCTCCGGCACCGATTCCACAGCCCAGCCAGGAAAGGGCCAGAAGCGCTGCTCCGGGTAATACTCCCGCCAGGTAAGGTCCCCAGGCATTCAGAAAAAACCAAAGTACCGTTTCTTCTGCCCCCGCTTCCTTTATAAATGCCAGACACAGCACGGACAGGGACTGACAGACCAGGGCCGCTGTTCCGGATAACCACAGAATTTCCGATGAAATCTGTTTTGTTCCAAAATCCTGCCAGGCTGCCGCCAGTAAAAACACAAGAAACACTCCCATACGCGCCATTTCTATTTTCATAATACTTCCCTCATCATATCATTCACTGCTCCGGCTCATCCTCCACAGTAAGAGCAGGCACCGAGATATTTAACTTCCTTCAGCTTTACCGCCCGCACATAGGCCATGATTGCCTTGCAGTCCTGCAATGTATGATACTTGCCTCCGCTTGACATAATGTAGACGGTACTCCCTTTTCCTGCCCCTTTCGCGCAGGCAGAGCAGGGATAATATTTGCTGCCGTCCGTGTTCCGCTTATCTGAAACACGCTCCCAGGATACGGCCGTCAGCTTATTGGAAAGATAATGACAATTCCGGTCTGGATGGTAGCGTGTACTGTTTTTCCCTACATAGACGATCCGCTCATCCTCATCCGCGTTTTCCGTGCCTTCCCCATACCGGCCTTCCCGTCCGATCCAGCAGCGCCTCCGGCTTCGCACGGTGCGATGAAGGGAGGAAAGTCCCAGTACTGGAAATGGAAAAGAAATATCATAATCCATCACCAGATCCAGTGTCTCTCCATCCTCCTTCACCGAGGAACCAAGCATACTGACATGGGATACGTTTGCGGTATCACAGTAAGCCAGCGCCCGGCTTCTGGCATAAAGCGGCGCGGCAATGGCTTCCGCGTTTTTGCTGAAGGCCTTCGCGGCCTCCCCCGCACCGGGAATCCCGTCCAGCTTTCCCTGTTCCACACTATCCAGGAGATAGGCATACTGGCTTAACTCTTCCCCCGCCGCCTCAAGCCCTGCCTGCAGCTTCCGCTCCGTTATCATGAGCTTTGCCGGAAGCATCAGGCAGACCGAAGCAAAGATCACAAGCGGCAGTACCAGTGCGGCCTCCAGAGTCAGGGATGCCCGAAGCAGCTTCGATACTCCGGCTTTGCCCCGATGCTTCCCATGCCTTTTTCTGCACCAGTGGCCTGGAAAGGAGATGAAAGGGAATGCCCTGCTGCCTGAAGGCGCTTTCTTTTGTTCCTGAGCTGAAAATCTGTTTCTTTCATAAAAGGGGCTTCGTACTTGGAGAGGTACATTTGTTTTATTTTTTTCATCTGCTCGTCTTTCCTCATAAACGCCATTGTTTTTCATCCAGCAGGACATTCCTTTTCACCTCCTTCCCACCTATAGTTCAGAAAATTTCAATATCTCCGCTCCGTCTTTACCGTCATCATCATCCCCTGCTCATGATTTCCCGTGAGATTTTCCACAAACGCAGGAGAAAAGAACAGGTGCTTTCCACAAACAGACCCAGAGATATACACCTGATACACACCGTTCCGCATCCGGAACCCGCTGTTTTCCTGTCCCAGATTTAACTCGATCACATCCATGATCCGATACTCCTGACAGACCAGGGGTTCCACAAACAGCAGGATTTTCAGCCAGGAAAGATAGGAAAGTCCCCGCTCTCCGCCTCCCGTATCCGGCTTTCCATCCCGGCCCAGTGCCAGAAGCTTCTCCACGCTGAGGGTCCAGTCTTCCGCCGCCTTAAACAGCATTACCTTCCGTCCGGCTAGCAATCCTTTGACGTCCATCAGCGCCTCCCCCAGCGCCCAGACGGACATCACAAAAAAGGTTGTCACCAGAATCAGCGGTGTAATGGAGCCTGCTCCGGTAATCACCGCCGCCAGTTCTCTGGCCTGTGCCCGCTTTGCGTTGTCCGACAGGATATGAATGAGATTCAGGCCAGACCGCACTGCCAGAAGATGGTGCACCGCATCACTTAAATTTTCCCGGTCACTTCCATTTCCATAAAGAAGATATTCCACCTCATAATCCAGGGTATGCTCCGCTATCTGTGCGTAATCTTCGGCTTTCTGCTGCCCCACTGCTGCCTGTACAGCATTTTCAGTCTCGACAATGCCCGTTTTCTGTTTTTGCACCTCACCCACAGTATCTGTCTGCATTGAGCAGAACTGAGAGAAAAACATCCCGCAGTATTCATTCACCAGAATATGGTCCGGCATGCTTCCGCTTCCGGCTCCCTCATCATATGTTTCCGCTTGAGAAGGCAGTGCAGCCAGCGCTGCTGTCTTTTCTGATACCTGACGCCCTTCCGGCACCAGAAGTCCCAGCATTCCCTCCTGATAAAGCTGCTCCACCTGTTTTAGCCAGCCTTCCTTTTCCTTATCCTGAATGCCGTGAACAAATGACAGCGGCAGGATCTGAATATTTTCCAGACCGATTCGCACCGGTCTCCAGAGACTTTCGTAATCCGGCTCGCTGTCTCCATCTTCATCGTCATCATCTTCCCACTCTTCAATTTCACGTTCTACTTCATAGGAAAGCTCAATCAATTCCTCCAGACGCTGGATCTGCTCCACCGACCGTGGCTCCAGAGCCCGGATTTCCTGCCTGCGTTTTCCATTCTCCGCAACATACGCTTCATATTCCTGAATTTCCTGTTCCAGGGCCGCAGTCATTTCCGTGCCAAGCCGGTCCACGCGGTTTTCCTGTTCCTGTCGGTCTTTCTGCAATGTTTCCGCCAGCTTGTCCGCCTCTTTTTCATACTGTTTCACAAGTCCCGGCATCTTCTTTAATTCCCCTATCATCTGTTCTGCTGCCCGTCGAAATCCTGCACCGTCATAGGATGAAAGAGCATTCAGCCCCTGCTGACGGTCATTTCTCTGATGGTCCAGATTCTCACTGATGGATTCTAAAACCCGCTCCAGCTTCCAGACATCCCGGGTTCTGGTACGATAGGTCTGTGCCATCTCGGTCACCGCCTCCGCCTCCCTCTCCTGTTTCCAGAGGCCTTCCACCGCATCTCCATCAAAATCCAGGTTCCAGATTCCGTACTTCATATAATCCAGGATTTCCTTCTCCAGATACGCACCGTGTCCATCCACAGCACGCACAATTTCCTCTGCCGAAACTTCTTCCAATGCCATCGGATACCAGTTATCCGTTTCCAGATACGGAAGCAGGAAACCGGCAAAATCCGCTTCGATCTCCTCCCCGGTCTCATACTCCGCAAACAGCAGCCGGTAGCGGTCCCAGAGTTCCCGGTGATACTGGCTGAATACAGAATCCATAGCAGAAGATGCCGCCATCTGCAGATACCATCTTGCGCCCGCCGTGCGGGCCGACTCCATCAGCACACACAGAAACGCGAAAAGCAGCATCAGGATTATACTGACAAACACGGTGATCTGACCGCCCGGATTTTGTTTTTTTCCACCTGCTTTTTCCATGTTTCAGAATTAATATACTTCCTTAGACTGGCTCTCAATCTCTTTAAAGATATTCTCCAGAAGCTTCGTAATCTGCGTTTTGAAGATGATCACCAGGCCAATCAGGACCACCAGAATCAAAACTACCTCGATGACTCCCACGCCCTCCTCCTGGCGCCAAAACGCATTCCACTCTGAAACCAGTTTATTTTCTTTCCACTTTTTCAGCATACTCATTGTCTCCCTGTCATTCATTCGATTCATCCTTATTTCCGGCACCTGTCTCTTTTTCGCAACCGGCGGCCTGCCAGACATCCCACACTATCCCATCGTTATCATTGCCGGAACCATGATAAAGATCATGACTACAAACAACAGCAGAAACAGCGGCACTAAAAGCTTTGTTCCCGCTTCCTCTCCCATTTTCCGGGCCAGGTTTTTGCGCAGTTCAAAGGCATCCTCCACTTCGGTGCGCAAAAGCTCCCGCAGATTCTTTGTTCCGGTTTTCCGGTTCTGTTCCAGAATGCTGCTCAGCTTCAGATAAGGCTGCAGGCGGCATCTTTGACCAAATTCCCGGTAAGCCGCTCCCTCTGCCGTTCCGTTTTCCATCTGGTAATAGGTCTGTCGCATTTCTTCGTAAGCCGGTCTTACCTGTTTTCCCGCCGCAGCCTCATAATCCTGCACCATGCGCCCCCAGGCATTGCGCACTGTCATTCCGGCTCCCACCAGCACCTGCAGCTTTGACACCAGCTCCGCATAGTCCAGAAGAAGCTGCTGCTCCCGCTTTTTCGCCTGTTCCCGCTGTTTTGACTCCTCCTGCATCAGCAAAAGCGCCGCCATCAAAACGCCCAGAAACGGGATGAGCACATAATTTGGTTTTTCCGCATTCCGGTAAGATAACGTTTTCCCCTGATACTCTGCCGGAAGTTCCAGATATTCCGCGTATTTCTGCTGCCTGTCCAGCCGGACCAGCTCCTCTGAAAACTGCTTCCTCTTCTGTTCTTCCGGTGTCAGGGACTCCGGTACCAGTGTCACCGGAAGTTCAAAATCTGCCCGGTATTCTCCTGCGGAAAGCTCTGCCTGCAGCACCACCTCCTGTGCTCTTTTGATTTCCGTATCCACCGTTCCGGCGGAAGATAAGAATTCCGGCTCCGAGGAATGCCAGCGTACCCGCACACCGTATTCACTTAAGTATGATGGCAGCTTCAGATCCTGGGATACTGCCTGAAGGCTCTCATTTTTTCCGCGTATCCGCTCTTCCATGCCTTCCATGACTTCGTAAAATACTGCGTCAGCTTCTTCTCTGGTATAAACCCTCGGACTGACTGTTACGGTAATCGTCTGCTCATCTTTCTCCAGACCGCTCACAATCAGTTTCTGCTCTTTTGTACTCCCGCCGTATGCCTCCCTCTTTACCTGCCCCCGGGCCAGATACGGCTCCGGATCTGGCTGAAACCAGGACAGATACGCCCAGAGCAAAACCCCGAACATCACACAGACCGCAGCCGCAGCCCGATTGTTTTTACCTGCTCTTTTTTTGCGCCTTTTTCCAAAGCTTCCTGCATCACACTGCTTATCCCGAGACATCTGTTCCCCCATTCATGCTACACCTCAATCTCCAGAATCCGCTCTGACAGCCAGAATGCGGTCAGATATAATCCCAGGCAAAGTGTCATAAACCCTCGGCCCATTCCGGTCCGATACATCTGGTCAAAGAAGCCCGGCGAAGTCCCTTCTACATAAAAGACAATGAAAAACGGAATCAGGTTCATGATCTTCTGCTCAAACTGGCGGGATGCCGTAAGCGTCATGATTTCTTCCTTCACCTGCATCTTGTCCCGGATTACTTCTGCTGTATGCCGCATGATGCTTCCCAGGTCTCCGCCCGTCCGCTTCCCGATGCCCAGCACCTCTGCCAGATTCTGCACATCCTCCAGTCCGCTTCGCCCTGCAAATTCCAGCAGAACCTGCTCTACATTTCGATTGGTCCGTATCTGCTGCACCATCCCGGAAAACTCCTGAACGATCAGCCCATCAGCCCCGTAAAGCAGCTTCAGTTCCTCCAGGCTCACCGCCATAGCATTCTCCATGGCATATCCTGCACTCAGCGATGCCGCCAGAATCTCCATAGCTTCCTTAAACTGCTGTGCCAGAAGAAGCTTTCTCTTTTTCAGGCGCTGCCTGCGCTCTCTCAGAACCAGAAACACACCGCTCACCGGAAGCATCAACTCAAACGCCGCCATACTCCGGTAAAACACATAGGAAAACAGTCCGCTTACCGCCATGCTTTTCCCAAGAACCAGAAGCATTTCTCTTATAGACAGCCGGTATTTGTCATAAGAAAGAATCCGGCCTGCCGAATTTCCGCGCCGGGATGCGTCTGCGTTCACTTTATATGGAGTAACCGGCCGCTTTGACCTTCTCTCTGTGCCGAAGGGAACCAACCTGGACGAGACTGCCGCAGACAGTTCCCTCTGCATACCCTTCCCATCTGCGGGTTTTTTCCTGTTCCTGATCCCTGCTGTCTGTTTCCGATGCTCCACATTCATCCGCATTCCCCCTCTCTTCAAACCGATACAATGGGTTTAATCGGATTTCTCCATCAGCGTACCCCAGTACTTCCGTGATTTCCAGCACCCGCCGGCTCCGGTCCCGCAGTCTTCCCAGATGCACCAGTATATCAATAGCCGAAGCAATCTGTCCCCGCACGGCGGCCAGCGGAATGTCTGCAGCCATAAGTGCCATGGTCTCCAGGCGCGAAAGCATATCTCCCGCACTGTTTCCATGACCGGTAGAAAGCCCGAAGTGTCCGGTATTGAGTGCCTGCAGCATATCCAGGCACTCTTTTCCACGCACCTCGCCGACGATCAGATAATTGGGCCGCATACGGAGTGATGCCCGGATCAGGTCGCTGATCTCCACCGCGCCTTCCCCTTCCACATTGGCTCCGCGGGTCTCCAGACGCACCAGATTCGGCACCTGGGTGATCTGCAGCTCTGCGGAATCTTCAATCGTAATAACCCGCTCCGTCTCGGGAATGTACGATGACAGGGCATTTAAAAATGTGGTCTTACCAGATCCGGTTCCGCCGCTGATAAAAATGTTGTAGCCGGACTTCACCAGCTTTCCCAGAAAGTCTGCCGCTTCCCTGGTCAGGGATCCATACTGGATCAGGCGCTCTATGGTGATGGGCTCCGGAAATTTCCGGATTGTCACCACCGGCCCGTCAAGGGCGATGGGCGGTAGCACAATGTGTACACGGGAACCATCTTCCACCAGCCTTGCGTCCGCAATCGGCCTGCTCACATTGACCACACGGTTGATCTTGCTGACGATCTGCTGAATCATGTCTTCCAGCTGCTCCACCCGCTCAAAGCTATGGTTCCATCGCTCCAGCCGCCCGCCCCGCTCAATGAAAATGTCATCCTTTCCATTCACCATGATTTCCGTAACTTCCGGATCATCCACCAGTTCCTGCAAAATATCCAGGCGGCGAAAGCTGTCAAACAGCCTGTTTTTCAATTCGATCCGCTGCCCCAGCGGCAGATACTGCCGTCCGGCCTGTCCCACAATGGCCTGGTCAATACAGTCGTACAGCTCTTCATCTCCGATCTGCTCAAAGCCGGAAAGTGTCTCCCGTACCTCTCCGCGAAGCTGCTCCAGAAGACTCTGTGCGCAAATACGTTCCCCACTCATCTCAGTTCCCTCACAAAATCTCCCAGATCACTCCACAAAAGCTGCTCCAGATAATTTTCCCGGGTCAGGGAATGAACTGGTTCCGGGAGATGCAAAAATCTCAGTTTTTCCCATATCGCGCTCCGCCCAGACCGCTTCAGATAATCTTTCCATTCCTCCAGCTTTGCGGTAGACACTGCATCATCTTTTACCGGTACATACACCACATCGCAGATGCCAAGAAGTTCCTCCGTGCCGCCACAAAACATACCGACATCCAGAATCAGTTCCTCATATGCTCCATCGGACGCAATCTTCTGGATCAGACCGGCAAATACTTCCTGATGGATTCCAGTCTTATCTTCCGCATAAGTGACCGGCGGAATATAATCCAGGCCTCCCCAGTTGTAGGTCACGCTGCCCAGCCGCACCGGACTGTACTCCCGCTGAATGTAATAGTAGAGCAGATCAGAAAGGCCTCCTGTATACACAGTTCCAGTCAGGGCTGAAAGACCAGAAAACTCCTCCAGGGTAATGTAAAGCACCTTTTCTTCCCGGGCCAGCACCTGACCCAGGGTAAAGGCAAAGCTGCTCTTTCCACACCGCCCAATTGGCGAATAGACGCCAATCATCCAGCTCCGCCTGCCGGTCACTGTCATAAGTGTCGGAATTTCCTGGGGCTGATACCAGGACATCACTTCCCGCAGGAGACTGTCCGAGGCCTGGTACTTGTACACCACCGCCTCGCCTTCTTTTGCTATGCCAGTCTCGCTAAGCCGCACCGTCTGCAATGCCTGAATTCCTTCTAGTTCTTTCTCCGCCACACTGTCACCGACCAATAGAAGGTCAATCTGTTCCCGTTTTGAAAATTCCCTCAGTTTTTCCAGGCTGGTAAACGCCACCACTTTAAATGGTACCTGCTCACGCTGGTTCGCAAACTCCGCAAACCGGTCAGCATACCGGGAGTCTACATCGTAGACTGCCATAATCTTTTTCATTTCATTCCCCCTTTTTCCCCCACTATAATGCTTTCATCCACCGCACCACGCCATAAATACAGACCCCCACCGCCAGACAGACCGCAAACGGAATATGATGCGGCGCATCCGCATGCTCCAGCGAATCATATGGCTGCAAACACCTTCCCTGCATCACTGCCCGGACATACTCCTGCAGATAGCAGAAGCGTTCCGCCGCCAGGCCAGGCTGTCTGAGCCTCCACAGACTCCAGACAGCGCCCGCCAGAAACCCAAGGGCCACCGCATAAAACCCGCTCTGAATTCCCAGATATCCGCCAATCACTGCCATCAGCTTGCCGTCCCCGGCCCCCATAACCCGAAAGCGGAACAGTAACATACCAAACAGCAGAAATGGCAGCGCCCCGGTAATAAATCCCATGCCCCACTCCATCACGCCCACAAATGCCAGCAGCATTAGGGCTTCATTGGACACGCGGCTCCATTTCTGGTCTGTCCACGCGCAAAAGCAAAGACCAGCAGTCAGAAACAAATATATACTTTCCTCTGTTATGCAATCTCACCTTCTTTTCCATCTGCCATAACCACAAATATTCCTCTGTTATGGCTGCTCCCAAAAAACTCATAAAAATGAAAACTCTGCCGAAACGGCGGATATCCAAAAGCCCCAGGCTTTTTGAAACAATAACTTTAGAAATCCAACGGCATGGTACGGAATGAAAAGCTCCTGCCTGATGAATTCCGCATCGGAATGATGCGTTGATTGTGGTCTTATCTTACCCATAATTTTCTCTGCCGTCAACGTCTGGCATCGGCATAAAGCGACAAGAATCGACAACGAGGAAACGGTTGGACATTGACAGGGCAAAATGCTATACTAAATACACTTGAAAGAAGAAAAGGAGTACCAGCACCATGAACGAATTATACGAAGCCATTGAAGCAAAGATCAAAGCATCCGGCTATCCGCGGGAAATCTCCGGCGAAGCTGTCTACAATGACATCTGTGACCAGATCGAAGGAAAAGAAAACGGAGATTACGTTCTCCTCTCTAAATTCGAGGAGGATGTGGTATTTGAATATCACATTACCATTTCAGATGACGAATTCAACTTAGGCATCCTCACCATGCGCACCCCGGAAGGTGTCTTTGAAACGGATTTCGATAAATAAAGGCTTGTCAGAAAGGGCTGCCGCAAAATTGTACCAGGAACGTGTCTGCTACAATTTTGCGGCAACTCTTTTTTTGCGCATTCTATAGGACATTTTGACGAAAAATGTTATTTTCGTCCCTTTGTTTTTGGTTGACGTGAACAATCAATCGTGATAGAATGAACTTAGTTCAATTTTTTAAACCAAAGGAGGTTTTTATGGCGGACTCCAAAGAACTACAGGAACTGTTTCACAGCTGCATGCCGCTGTTTATCGCCCTCGGAGATGAGGTCCGCTTAAACATCATCGAAGCATTGTGCATTGCCTCCCAGAACGGCCACACGGAAGGGCTGAACGTCAACGAGATCACCCGGCAGACCAATCTGTCCAGACCGGCCATCTCCCATCATTTGAAGATTATGAAAAGCTGCGGACTGGTAGAAGTCACCCAGTCCGGTACTTCCAATTACTACCGGCTTACCTTTCTGGACTGCACGAAGCAGCTGATGAAACTGGGGTACCTGGTTGAAGAGATCTTCAGCCAGGAATAAGAAGAAATACGTATAATTTTCCACCCATTCCAGATACTACACTCCAAAAGGAGTGCAAATTTATGAAAAACAACGGACTTTTCTTCACGCGAAACGACTGCAGACAGGCGGCCGCCCGTGAAAACATGAAACTGAAGGCAGAGATCCATCAGACGCAGCATAAGATGGAGTCCTTATTAAACCAGTTCGACCAGGTGACGGACCCGCCTCTGATCGACTGCTGTATTTACGAACTAAACGCGGTCTGGCTCCGCTATCAGTTTCTGCTCCGGCGTTTCAAGCTTCTGGAACAGCTGGATTTTTAGCCAAACGAAACTATGCAATCAGGAGGACTTGATATCTATGGCATCATGGTATGAAAAAGCAGTATTTTATCACATCTACCCGCTGGGTATGCTGGGGGCGCCATTCGCCAATACCGAAGACGCCGCGGCTGACCGCTTTCCGGAACTGGACAAATGGGTTGCCCACATGGAAGCCTTAGGCTGCACCGCACTTTACATCGGACCGCTCTTTGAGTCCTCCTCCCATGGCTACGATACCAGAGATTATAAGCTTGTGGACCGCAGGCTTGGCACCAATGAGGACTTCCGGCACTTCACAAAGCTCTGCCATGAAGCCGGAATCAAGGTGGTCGTAGACGGAGTATTCAACCACACCGGACGTGAATTTTTCGCATTTCGGGACATTCAGCAAAACCGTGAAGGTTCCCGCTACTGCGGCTGGTACAAAGGTGTGAACTTTGGCTGGAACAGCCCTTACAATGATGGCTTCGGCTACGAGGCATGGCAGGGACATTTCGAACTGCCCTGCCTGAATTTACAAAATCCGGAAGTAAAGCAGTATTTGTTCGATGTCATCCGCTTCTGGATCTCTGAATTTGATATTGATGGCATACGCTTAGACTGTGCCAACGTCATGGATTTCGGCTTCATGCAGGAGATGCGCACCCAGACCGCTTCCATGAAGCCGGATTTCTGGCTCATGGGCGAAGTCATCCACGGCGAATATGGCCGCTGGATGAACGATGGCATGCTCCATTCCGTCACCAACTACGAATTACATAAGAGCCTCTATTCCGGGCTCAATGACCATAATTTCTTTGAGATTGCCCACAATGTACGGAGACTGGAAGCCATTGGCACAAAGCTCTACACGTTCCTGGACAACCACGATGAAAACCGTATTGCCAGCAAACTAAACAAGAAGGCACATCTGCCGCTGGCATGGGCTCTGCTCTTTACCCTTCCGGGCATTCCTTCTATTTATTATGGCGGGGAATGGGGCCTGGAAGGCACAAGGACCCGTGAAAGTGATGCCGCCCTGCGGCCCTGCATCAGCCTGGAAGAAGGCGAGGCAAAACATGATGAACTCACCGGCCTGATCACGAAGCTGGCCGGAATTCATACAGAGCAGCCGGAATTCCACGGCGGGCGTTATCAGGAGCTGCTGCTCACCAACCGGCAGTATGCTTTCGCCAGACACGCCCAGGGCAGCATCTGCGTGACCGCGGCCAACAGTGATGACCAGGAAAGCTTTCTTTCCATTCCGGTTCCGCTGCGCGCATCCAAGGCAGAAAATCTGATAGATGGTTCCATCATTCCGATTGAGAACGGAAAAATAAACCTTACATTACCAGACAACAGCAGTGTTGTCTTAAAGATCAGGGAGGATTGACCTTATGGCAGTCAGAGATAAGAAAAAGCAGACCGAGACCGGCTTTATCACCGCCGGGGACCGTTACCTGTTCGGAGAAGGCACCCACTATGAGATTTACAATAAACTTGGTGCCCACCCAAAAATGTTCAATGGCAAAACCGGCTATTATTTCGCTGTATGGGCTCCCCATGCCGCATCCGTCAGTGTAGTTGGTGACTTTAATAACTGGGATCCGGATGCCTGCCCCATGCAGGTGCTTGAGACTTCCGGCATTTACGAACGTTTCATCCCGGACATCAAGCCAGGCGAACTCTACAAATTTGCCATTACCACCCAGACTGGCAAGGTGATTTTCAAGGCAGACCCCTTTGCCCAGTACGCGGAGTACCGGCCGGGAACCGCCTCCATCACCGCATTCAGTGATAACTTCCACTGGAATGACGCGGCCTGGGTTCAGAAACGCGAGAGCATCAACCCGTGCGAGGCAGCCATGAGTATCTACGAGGTGCACTTAGGTTCCTGGAAAAAGAAAAACCGACCGGAAAAAGACGGTTATTATACCTATAAGGAAGCTGCCGCCGAGCTGGCTGCCTATGTAAAGGAGATGGGTTACACCCATATCGAGCTGATGGGAATTGCGGAACATCCCTATGATGGTTCCTGGGGCTATCAGGTAACCGGCTACTATGCTCCCACCTCCCGCTATGGCACTCCAGAGGAATTCAAATATTTTGTGAACTATATGCACAAAAAGGGCATCGGCGTTATTCTGGACTGGGTTCCGGCCCATTTCCCGCGGGATGCCCACGGTCTGGCAGATTTTGACGGACAGCCGCTCTTCGAGTACGCAGATCCGCGTAAAGGCGAGCATCCAGACTGGGGTACCAAGGTCTTTGACTATGAAAAGCATGAGGTTTCCAATTTTCTGATTGCCAACGCCCTCTACTGGATCGAGCAGTTCCACATAGACGGTCTGCGCGTGGATGCCGTAGCTTCCATGCTTTATCTGGACTATGGACGCAAGGACGGTGAGTGGGTACCGAACCGCTATGGCGGCAACCAGAATCTGGAAGCCATCGAATTTTTCCGCCACTTAAACAGCATCGTGGCCCAGCGCGGGCATGGTGCCATGGTCATTGCCGAAGAATCAACCGCATGGCCACTTGTCACCCACGATCCAAAAGAGGGCGGCCTGGGCTTCACCTTCAAGTGGAACATGGGCTGGATGCATGATTTCCTGGAGTACATGAAGCTGGACCCGTACTTCCGCAAATTCAACCACCACAAGATGACCTTCGGCCTCACTTACTTTAACAGTGAAAACTTTATTCTGGTACTCTCCCACGATGAAGTTGTCCACTTAAAGTGCTCCATGATCAACAAGATGCCAGGCCTCTTCGGAGATAAATTCGCAAACCTGAAGGCCGGTTATACCTTCATGCTGGGACATCCGGGCAAAAAGCTTTTATTCATGGGCCAGGATTTCGGCCAGCTTCATGAGTGGGATGAAAAAGTCAGCCTGGACTGGCATCTGACAGAGGAAGACCTGCACAAGGATCTCCAGAACTATGTGCGCGACCTGTTACATATTTATCAGAAACACCCTGCGCTCTACGAGTCCGATGATGACTGGGATGGCTTTTCCTGGATTAATGCCAACGATGGTGACCGCAGCATTTACAGCTTTGTGCGCTACGCGAAGAATCACAAAAAGAGCCTGCTGTTTGTGTGCAACTTCACTCCGGTGGCACGGCCGGATTACCGGGTCGGTGTACCGAAACGCGGCAATTACACACTGATCCTGGACAATGAGCACGGTGCTTACAAAACTGGCGAGAAGGCTCCAGTCTTTAAAGCAGTCAAATCCGAGTGCGACGGGCAGCCATATTCCGTAGCGCTGCCGCTGTCGGCATACGGAACCGCAATCCTCCGGTTCTCATAATACGCAGGAACACACCCGTTTGAAAATAACAAAAACAGATTATGTATTTCGTTAAAAAATTATCAAAAAGTAGATGACATTCTTTCCATTTCGTAGTAAAATAGGAAACGACCTACCTGATGATCCGGTTATTAAAACTGACGGTAAGCATCAGCAACATAATATAAGGAAGGAGAGTTTCGTATGGCAAGAGAGTTAATTTCCAAAAACGCGACCAAAAGTGTCTATCGCGATGGCGATAAAGCGGTAAAAGTTTTCTGCAAGGGCTTCCCGAAGGCAGAGGTTTTAAATGAAGCTTTGATCAGCGCACGAGTTGAGGCCATTGGCGGCATCAACATTCCGTCTATCCAGGCAGTTTCTGTCGAAGAGGACGGCTGTTGGTCCATCACCCGGGACTACATCGAAGGTAAGACACTCACAGAGCTTATGAAGGAAAATCCGGATAAGCGCGACGAATATCTGAATCAGATGGTTGAACTGCAGCTGATGATTCATTCCAAGACCTGTCCATTACTGAACAAGTTAAAAGACAAAATGGCGCGGCAGATCTCTGAGATGGAAGAATTAGATTCTGTCAACCGTTACGATCTTCTTACCCGCCTTGACAGCACTCCAAAACACTCCAAGCTGTGTCACGGAGATTTTCAGCCGGACAATATCATTGTGAAGGAAGACGGCACCATGTATGTCGTTGACTGGGTTCACGCAACCCAGGGCAACGCCAGCGCAGACGTAGCCAGAACATATCTTCTGTTCTGCCTGACCGATCAGGCAGCGGCAGAAAAATACATGGATCTGTTCTGCGAAAAGACCAGTACCGCCAAACGCTATGTACAGCAGTGGCTGCCTCTGGTAGCTGCAGCACAGCTCACAAAGAAACGTCCGGAAGAAAAGGAACTGCTTCAGAGCTGGCTGAATGTATGTGATTATCAGTAGGTCAAACGGTTCCTGTTTGCACTATATATGAACAGGAACCAAAAAGAAGAGGGTCTTGCCGATTGCGGTAAGGCCCTTTTTGATATATACTAAAAGACGTACCGCTTCTGTGATAAACGCCGGAAGCAGCACACAGCCACTATACCATAGCATACCTGCCAAAGGAGGACAACCATGCAGACTATTTTAGTGTGTGACGACGACAAAGAGATCGTCGATGCGATAGATATTTACCTAACCGGAGAGGGCTTTCACATCTTAAAAGCCTATGACGGTTACGATGCCTTAAAAATTCTGGAAACGGAACATGCGGACCTCATGATCATCGATGTCATGATGCCGGGGCTTGACGGCATCCGCACCACCTTAAAGGTGCGCGAGACCAGCAGCATCCCGATCATCATCCTCTCCGCTAAATCTGAAGATTCCGACAAGATCCTGGGTTTAAACATCGGTGCGGATGATTACCTGTCCAAGCCGTTTAACCCGCTGGAGCTGGTGGCCCGGGTCAAATCCCAGCTGCGCCGCTACACCCAGCTTGGCAACTTAAGCCAGGGCAGCAACGAAAATGTGTACAAATGCGGCGGCCTTACCATCAACGATGACACCAAAGAAGTGTTTGTCGATGACGAGCCCATCAAGCTGACTCCCATTGAGTACAACATCCTGCTGCTGCTTACCAAAAACGCCGGCAAGGTTTTCTCCATCGATGAGATCTACAAACAGATCTGGAATGAGGAAGCCATCGGTGCCGACAACACCGTTGCCGTACATATCCGCCACATCCGGGAGAAAATCGAGATCAACCCGCGAGAGCCGCGCTACTTAAAGGTGGTCTGGGGTGTTGGCTATAAGATTGAGAAACAGTAGGAGCCGCCCATGAGACTGAAAGATTATTCCATGCGGATCAAAAAGAACATTGCCGTGTTCCTGCACATTTTGTTTTTGTTTATGGCGGTGCTTTCCATCAGCGTCATGTACTTAAATACCAATGTCGGCTCCGGCCTCTCCTGGATCCTGGACCGCCAATACGATGACTCCGCTGCCTTCCGCCAACAGTTCCAGGAAGATCTGGACCATGTATTCAAATACGTTGCCTACCGGGATGTCTTCGAGACGGACGGCAATCTGGATCTTTCCAAAGAAATGTTTGCCGTCAGCCGCGACAACGGCCCGGAGATCACCTACACGCTGGAGGAAGTCCTGCGCTACGCCAAGAGCCAGGGGTTCTATTTAAACGACCAGTTTGAGGTAGTCAATGACCTCTTTATCTATGACGATGCTTCCACAGCAAAGGACCAGCTGGTATACTGGCGCGCTTACGATCCGAATGCCACCTTAAAGGAACCGGGCGATGCGTTCTCCTCCCTGCTGGATCTGTCCCGGGAGGTATTAAACTGCTTAAGTGAATATTATATTGTAAACTATCGTCTGCTGTCGAATCCATCCAACTTCCGATTCCGGATCGATTATCTGGATGATGAGACTGTAGTCTCAGAGTATTCCAACGCAGGAGATTTGACCGATGCCCAGTTAAAGTCCCTGGGCCGTTACTGCTCTGTGGACAGCAGTTCCATTCTCATTGACAGCAATCTGGATGAACTGCCCAAAAATGTCATGGCCCAGCTTGAGCAGCTGAACGCAAATGATGCAGACCGGTATCACATGACAGTTGCTGTAAATACCCAATACGATGCAGACGATGTATACGCCCGGCAGGCCGCCGATTACCGCCATCTGCGCAGCCGCTTCGTCGAGGCCATGTTCAGCCTGACTATCGGCATCATTGGCTGCCTGGTGACACTGTACTACCTGATCCTGGTATCCGGTTACCGCACAGAAGACCGTACTAGTCCGTACCTGCATGGCTTTGACATGATCACCACCGAAAGCGGGATCCTGCTGACAGCAGTCAGCACCATGTTCATGCTATTTCTGGGAGAGAAGATTGGTTATCCGCTGATCCATCTTGTTGCCCGGACTGAAGACTGGGGCTTTGCCGAGCGGATGATGCGGGCCATGATCATCTACGGCTGCTGTATGACCGGCGCATTCAGCATGCTGCGGCGCTACAAGAGCCGCCAGCTGGGGACAAACAGTATGCTTCACCATTTCCTCAAAAATCTGAACCTGTATTTTGCAGACCATACCTACTCCCGGCGGCTCTTCTGCCTGTTTACTGCCTTTCTTGCAGCACAGGCCATCGGCATCAGCCTGATCGCTGTATGTGTCTGCTTACGGTCCCATATGTCCGCAAAGATTATCGGCATCATCACGCTCCTCCTGTTGGTCGGTCTGGATTACAAGACCTTTCACCGACTGTTCCTGCAGTCCCAGCAGGAAGACCAGATTGCAGATGCCATCACAAAAATTGCGGGCGGTGACACCAGCTATCAGATGAATCTGGCCGGTCTGGAGGGAAAGGAACTGAGAGTCGGCAACATGATCAACAGCATCGGAACCGGACTGGAGCGTGCCCTGCAGGAGCAGGTCAAGAGCGAGCGCTTAAAAGCTGACCTGATCACCAACGTATCCCACGATATCAAGACCCCGCTCACTTCTATTATTAACTATGTAGACCTGCTGAAGAGGGAACAGATTCCGGGGGAACGCGCCCAAGAATACTTAAAAGTCCTGGATCAGAAATCCCAGCGCTTAAAGAATCTGACCGAAGACCTGGTGGAAGCCTCCAAGGCAAGCTCCGGAAACGTCAAGCTGGAGATGACCACTCTGGACATTGTAGAAATGATCTGGCAGACCAACGGCGAATTTGAAGAAAAATTTGCTACCCGAAGTCTGGAGCTGGTGTCCACACTGCCGGAAAGCAGCATTCTCATCGAGGCAGATGGCCGCCACCTCTGGCGTGTCCTCGAAAATGTCTACAACAACGCGTTCAAATACGCCATGGAACACACCCGGGTCTACACCGACCTGGAACTGAAAGACGACAAAGTTTACTTTACGATTAAAAACATATCCGCAAACCCGTTAAACGTACAGGGCGAGGAGCTTACTGAGCGATTCGTCCGCGGAGACGTCTCCCGCACCACCGAAGGAAGCGGCCTCGGCCTCTCCATTGCCCAGAGCCTCACAAAGCTCCAGGGCGGAACCTTCGAGATCTTAATTGATGGAGATCTGTTCAAGGTGCGCGTGGGCTTTGGGGTGAAAAAAACAGACCAGACGGCATGAGCTATCTGAGTTCAAAAAAGACGCAGGTCACATATTTTGTGACTTGCGTCTTTCTTGTATTTACGCTTCTATATACTCTTACGCATTCTTTACCTGCGCGTTCTTCACACCCTTCTTCTGAAACAGTTCCTTCCCGGATGTGTACACAATGATGATACCCAGTACCATTAACAGGATCGCAATGATCAGCTGTAAGCCTTCTACCATGAAGACTGCGGTACCTGCACCGAAAGCATGTACCAGGGCGATGGTTCTCTCAACCAGTGCGGTAAAGGTAACGCACAGCATGATGATGAGCGGTGGGAACAGGGTTTTGTTCTCTCTTCCGGTTACCTTTAAGAATACACACAGGGTGATGAGTACCAGAGCACTTAACAGCTGGTTTGCACTGCCGAACAGCGGCCAGATGTTGGAATAACCAATCTTGGTTAAGATAAAGCCACAGGCCAGGGTTACCACAGTGGAAAAGTACTTATTGCAAAGAAGCTTTCTCCAGCCCTCTGCATGCTCCATATCATCAGCAGAGAACAGTTCCTGGAAGGACATACGTCCGATACGTGCCACGGAATCCAGGCTGGTTAAAGCCAGGGCAGATACACACATGGTCATAAAGCACTGTGCTACATAAACCGGGATACCAAACATCTCCAGGAAACCTGCAACACCTGCAGAGAAGATCTGGAACGGAGTTCCGGTTGCTGCGGTACCATCTGCTGCAGCTGCCGCACCGGCTACACATAATGCCAGAACAGCCAGCAGGCTCTCTAATACCATGGCGCCATAACCAACCTTCAGCATATCCTTCTCATTGGAAACCGTCTTGGAAGAGGTTCCGGAAGATACCAGGCTGTGGAATCCGGAAACCGCGCCGCACGCTACGGTTACAAACAGGATCGGGAACATATCGCCCATCTTGGCATTCTTAAATCCGGTGTAAGCCGGAAGGTTCATGGTCGGATGCGCAACCACCAGGCCAACAACTGCGCCGATGATCATGCCTGCAAACATGAAGGTGGTCATGAAATCACGCGGCTGCATTAAGAGCCACATCGGCATAACCGCTGCCAGGAAGATGTAAGCAAAGGTCAGATAAGACCAGGTGTCTTTACCAGCTACAACCGGGAATGCCATACCGATTGCAAAAGCAGCAACGGTACATGCCAGTCCGGCTAAAGTTTCTTTCCAACCGGTCAGATGAAGATGCTTCTGCAGCACACCAAATACCATGGCGAATACAATGAACATCAGGGAGATGGAACCTGCCGCACCGTTGGTCTGTGCCGCCGGGGAAAGGGAGGCTACGCCATCCGTTACGGTGTAAGCATTAAAGGTACCTGCAACCATATCGGCAAATGCTGCGATAACGATCAGGGTAAATAACCAGCAGAACAGAAGGAACAGCTTCCGTCCGGTCTTGCCGATGTATTTCTCGATCAGAAGTCCCATGGACTTACCTTCATTCTTGACACTGGCATACAGTGCGCCGAAGTCGGTTACTGCACCGAAGAAGATGCCGCCAAGGATAACCCACAGAAGCACCGGAACCCATCCGAATGCAGCTGCCTGAATGGCACCGGTGACAGGGCCTGCGCCTGCGATGGAGGAAAACTGATGTGCGAAAACGGTCCAGCCATCGGTCGGCACGTAATCCTGTCCATCCTCTAAAGCAACCGCCGGAGTCTTTGCCTTCGGGTCGATCCCCCATTTATTGGCAAGCCAGCGGCCGTAAAACGTGTATCCGCAGAACAGACACACAGCTGCGATTAATACTATAACAAGTGTATTCATAATGATCTCTCCTCTCAAAACTATAACGCGGAAAAAAGAAAAACCTCCGTCCTCCCGCAGAATTTTCCGCAGGAAGACGAAGGCATATATGCTAATCATAAAATACGCGCTCCGCGTTACCACTTCCCTTGCTGACATTCCATCAGCCTCTCTGACCATATCCTCCGTCTCTCAGTCCGGATGAATACGAGCCCTGTTAACGGTGGGTTTCCGTACTGTCTTACTGTCTGCTTTCACCTGGTATCACCAGCGTTACTTTTCGCATTTCAGACAATCTGCTTGCAGGGGATAACTCTGTTGCCGCGCTGCTTCCTCACACCAGCCGGAAGCTCTCTGAAAACGCATCTGACAAAAAAGCCTTGTCCTGTTCAACGCATTTGGATGTGAATCTTTGAATATCTGCCATTATAGTACCATTATTTCATTTGTCAATTATTTTTTCGAAAAGTTTTTGATTTGGTACAATTTGAAAGTTTTCACTCCCAATTTTCATCCAACAGAAAATCACGGATGTTTCGATGCTTAATTCCATTACGGCTCATATCAAATTCATCCATGGAAACCACATATTTGGGGAAATTGTCCCGTATCGTATCATATACCCCAAACTCCCGCTGTATCGTTTCTTCCGATGCAAGCAAATAAGTCACCTGAATGTAGAGTTTCTCCCCTCGCTTATCACAGACAAAATCTATTTCCTTATCCTGATTTTTGCCGACCGTAACATGATATCCGCGGCGGAGCAGTTCCAGATATACAATGTTTTCAAGCGTCAGATTAATATCCTTTGCATTTCCTCCAAACACCGCTTCCCGGATTCCATGATCCGCAATATAATACTTTTCATTGGAAGCAAGAATCTGCTTGCCTTGCACTTCCTCACGCTTCACTTGATAAAACAGATAAGCATCACAGCAATACCGGATATAATTCAGAATCGTCTCCGGCGCAACCGTCCGCTGTTCACTCTTAAGAAACTTTGCAAGAGACGATGCCGAAAATGTATTTCCGACATTGGCCATTACATAGGCCATGATCCGCTCCAGTAAATCCACATCCCGGATTTTATTCCGCTTTACAATATCCTTCAGCTGCACAGAGTTAAACAAATCCTGCAAGTATTGTCTGGACGGCTCATCCGCATAACGAATGTTGGCCAGATATGGCATTCCTCCGTACAAAATATATTGCTGAAAGCTTTTCTGAACCGTTTCCTCCGGAAAAACAGAATGATAAAGTTCCAGAAATTCAGCAAATGAAAATGGATAAACAATAAATTCCACATAACGCCCAGCTAGATAAGTAGCCAGTTCTCCAGAAAGGAGTTTTGCGTTAGAACCTGTAATATAAATATCGCAATCCAACGCAACACGGAACGAATTGATACACTTTTCCCAGTCCTTTACTTCCTGAATCTCATCAAAAAACAGATAAATTTTTCTATCTATCCCGGCTGAACGGCTGCTGATCTCATCGTACAATGCTTTCGCAGTCTGCAGATGCGTATATCTCATATCCTCAAAATTAATAGAAATAAACTGAGATGAACTCACCCCGGAATCTATCAGCTCCTGTTTAATCAGTTCCAGCATTACCGACTTTCCGGAACGGCGGATACCTGTCATGACTTTAATTAGGTCCGTTCCGATAAACGGTCGTATGCGTTTCATATACATTTCGCGTTTCACCATAAATATTATGCCTCCTTTCCTGTCCCTGATAATAGTATAGCACATTTATAATTGATAAATTCATATAAAAATATGATTTTATAAGTTATAACTGATAAAATATCAAATTTCATTTATTTCATCAGTTATATCTTTCAAATGGTTGTATGCACAAAAAGCCGGAAAACCATCTCTGATTTTCCGGCTCAACTCCATTGCCTCAAATGATTCTGTTTTAGAAAATTCTCCATCCGCAGATAAAATTGTTTGCCCACCAGGAGCTTAAGGAACGATGAACGACTTTACCGTTACCGGAGGACGCATCAATAACCGTTCCGCCGCCTGCCACGATTCCTACATGGCCGCTTACAACGATGATATCACCAGCACGCAGATTAGAGAAGCTGCTGATCCTGGTGTATCTTCCCGCGTTTCTCCAGCCGGAGGATGTCATGTAGCTCTGACGCACGCCGACCTGGTTTAAGCACCAGTACACGAAACCGGAACAGTCAAAGGAGTTCGGTCCCTTGGAGCCCCATACATACGGACAGCCAAGCTTGGAGCTTGCCACCGCCAGAAGCGCACTCGCGCCGCCGCTGGCACCACCGGTATTCGGAACAGCAGTGCTGCCGGAGCTTCCCTTCTTGCCGCCGTTACCGGAATTATTTTTACTGTTATTTTTGCTGTTGTTTTTACTGGTATTCGTCTTCGGCTGGGCCGGTGCTTTCTTCGCATCTCCGCCGGTCAGCTTTGCCATGGTCATGACACCGACTGTACCATCCGCACTCAGTCCATTCGTGCGCTGGAACAGCTTGACCGCATCCTCGGTCACCTCACCATAGTAGCCGGTCACATTGGCAGATTTCAGATAACCCAGCTTACTGAGCAGGTTCTGCACCCGCTGGATGTTATCACCGCTGTCGCCAAGGGCCAGACCGTTCGGAACCGCGTCAGAACTGTTTAACGCCACACGGGTAGCCGGTCCCAGATAACCATCTACAATCTGGTCATTGCGGGACTGGAACTGTTTGACTGCAATGATCGTATCATTTCCATAGCTGCCATCCGGCTCGGTGGTCATATAGCCCAGCTCCTTCAAACGCTTCTGGGCTGCCAGAACCAGATCACTCTTCTCACCGTAAGCCAGCATATTTGCCTTCACATCCTCACTGTAGAGAAGGTTCATGGTTTTTCTTCCGACCTTGCCATCCTGCTCCAGGCCGTTCACGCTCTGCATCTTCATAACCGCCGTTTCGGTATCATCTCCAAAGCTGCCTGTCACCTCGCTGTCGCTGGCCAGATAGCCAAGCTCATACAGACGGCTCTGGATACGGGTAATATCGGTACCCTCATCACCCTTCTGGGCTGCGTAATACTTGGCATCCGGGGAAAGAATCGCCTCCAGGGTATCCGGACCGATGATACCGTCCTGTGCCAGTTTGTTCTGGCGCTGATAGATCTTGACCGCACTCTGGGTCACTTCCCCGTAATAATCCGTCGGTTCATCGTTATCCATAAAGCCTAAGTCCATCAGTCGCTGCTGTAGCTTTAAGACGATCGGATGCTTCTCACCGATACGCAGATAATCCGGGATCGGCTCACTGTACTCTGCGTCCACGCCCTCAACAGACGGAAGCAGCGGACCATCCGGAGAAAGGACCATGACCGTCTCATCCGCAGCGGTCTGCGGCAGGGTCTCCTCCATCAGGACCAGATTCTCCTCGGTGCTCTCACTCTCTGCCTGGTTTGCGGTCTGGGATGTACCGCAGCCTGCCAGCATGCTCATAGCCAGAAGTGCCGCGCCAAAGCACTGCACTCTTCTTTTCCAGCTTCTATGTGTATTTATGGTTGTCAAAATTCTGACCTCACTTCCTGTGTTAAATGTCAAAGGGGTTCCCATTCCGAACCCCCAGTTGACCTATATTTTATCACAGTTCACAATTTCTGTGAAGCCTTAACCTGTTTTTGAGCGTTTAATTACCTTCAGCCTCGTAAACTCTTCCCTGTCCTTCTCCTCCAGCGCATTCCCAATCGTTGTTACCAGGTTCTGGTATGTCGGGATCGTGATATTCTTGAGCGCGTTCGCTCTCTTCTGGGTCTTTCTGATGCTGGAGGCCAGGCGGTAGGCCGAGTTTTCCACCATGGAAAGCTTTGTGGTCAGCTCCTTCACCTTCTCAAAGTGCATCCGGGCCTCGTCCAGCGCCGGACTGGTGCTTAAGAACGCATAGCCCGGTGTCAGAGGCACCGGCTCATGCTGCACCAGCGGGATCTCCGTTCCCATGATGCTGCGGGTCTTGATGCGGATCGTATCGTCCACCGGAATCGTCCCGGCAATATCCTGGATAAAGCCGATTCCCAGCTCGATATTGGCCTTCTGCAGGGCTTTGTAAGCTTCTGTAAAGGTCGTGTCGATCTCTGCCTGGATGTCCTTCGCCTGGTCGATGAGTCCCATCAGTTCCCGCAGGAGGATGTTCCGCTTCTTGTCCATCAGTTCATAGCCCTGACTGGCCAGCGCAAGGGAGTTCTTCGCTAAAATAAGGTTTCCCTTTGTCGGGAAAGTATTCAGATTCATACGGATCCCTCCTTACTCTGCATCCACCAGATCCCCGTTCTCATCCAGCTTTGTTGCCTTATAATACTGCGCAAGAATCTTCGTATCGATCCGGTCCAGCTCCTCCTTCGGAAGCAGGCCCAGAAGCTGCCAGCCAATATTCAGCGTGGTGATGATGTTCCGGTTGTCATGCGGATCCTGTCCCACAAAACGATGCTCAAACTCCCGGCCGAATACCAGATATTTTTTATCCAGCGGTGACAGCTCATCCTCACCTATAACCGATGCCAGCGCTCTTGCGTCTCCTACTTTCGCGTAACAGGAGAACAGCTGGTTTGCCACTGCCTGGTGATCTGCCCGGGTGTAGCCCTCACCGATACCATCCTTCATCAGACGGGACAGGCTCGGCAGCACGTTAATCGGCGGGTAAACCGACTGGCCATTTAATTCCCGGTCCAGAACAATCTGCCCCTCGGTAATGTAACCGGTCAGGTCCGGGATCGGATGGGTGATGTCATCGTTTGGCATGGTCAGAATCGGGATTTGGGTCACGGAACCATTCACGCCCCTGACAATGCCTGCGCGCTCATAAAGCGCCGCCAGCTCACTGTACAGATATCCCGGGAAACCCTTTCGGGACGGGATCTCACCCTTGGAGGAGGATACCTCACGCATAGCCTCCGCAAAGGATGTCATATCCGTTAAAATGACCAGAATGTGCATGTTCTTCTCAAAGGCCAGATACTCAGCCAGCGTCAGCGCGCACTTTGGCGTGATCAGACGCTCCACCACCGGGTCATTGGCCAGATTCATGAACATGGCCACATGAGAGGAAACGCCGCTCTCCTCAAAGGTACGGCGGAAAAACTCTGCTACATCGTGCTTCACGCCCATGGCCGCAAAGACAATCGCAAACTGTTCATCCGAATCATCTCCCAGGGATGCCTGCCGCACGATCTGTGCTGCCAGCTGATCGTGGGGAAGTCCGTTGCCAGAAAAGATCGGCAGCTTCTGTCCCCGGATCAGGGTCATCAGTCCATCAATGGCTGAAATACCGGTACGGATATAGTTTCGCGGATACTCACGGGTCACCGGGTTTAACGGCTTGCCGTTTACATCCAGCATCTTTTCCGGCAGGATCTCACCCAGTCCGTCAATCGGCACACCAATGCCGTTCATGGTACGCCCCAGCATCTCCGTAGATACGCCAAGCTCCATCGGATGGCCCGTCAGGCGGGTGTGTACATTTTTTAAGCCCATGCCCTCGGTACCCTCAAATACCTGGATCACAGCCTTGTCCTCATACACCTCAATAATGCGGCCCAGTTTGCGTTTCTTTCCGTCCACGGTCATTTCCACAATCTCATCGTAGGCTGCGCCGGAAATGCCCTCCAGCACCACCATAGGGCCGTTGATCGCACTTAAACCCAAATATTCAATTGCCATTTCACAGCCCTCCTATGCGTTCCGTTCCATGACGCCCTCATAAAAGGCATCAATCTTCTTTTTATAATCATCCAGCAATGCCAGGTTATCGTTTGGCACATCATACTTGATGGCAATGACCTGGTCAAAAATCGGATCCTCCTTCAGTACCGACATCGGCATGCCCATAGAAATCAGAGACCGGGACTTCCGGTACAGGTACAGGATAATCTCCATCATCTTAAACTGCTTCTCCATGGGAACGCAGGTATCGTCCTTGTGGAAAGCATTCTGCTGCAGAAATCCAACACGGATTACCTTTGCAATCTCCAGGATCAGCTTCTGGTCGTCCGGCAGCACATCGCCGCCGATCAGCTTGACGATCTCCATCAGGCTGCTCTCCTGGGACAGCAGGTAGACAATCTGATTGCGGTAATCCACAAACTTTTTGTCCACGTTTTCCGTATACCAGGAACCCAAGTCATTTAAGTATTCTGAGTAGCTGGTCAGCCAGGAAATAGCCGGGAAATGTCTCGCGTAGGCCAGGTTCTTGTCCAGTCCCCAGAAGCAGCGAACAAAACGCTTCGTATTCTGTGTCACCGGTTCGGAGAAGTCGCCGCCCTGGGGCGATACCGCGCCGATGATAGTCACACTGCCCTCGGTACCATTTAAATTCTGCATCATGCCGGCCCGCTCATAAAAGGCTGACAGCTTGGAGGCCAGATAAGCCGGGAAACCTTCCTCTGCTGGCATCTCCTCCAGACGTCCGGACAGCTCCCGCAGCGCCTCCGCCCAACGGGAGGTGGAATCCGCCATGATGGCAACATGGTAACCCATGTCCCGATAATACTCTGCCAGCGTCAGGCCGGAATACAGGCTTGCCTCACGGGCCGCCACCGGCATGTTGGAGGTGTTGGCAATCAGCGTGGTGCGGTCCATCAGCGGATTGCCCGTCTTCGGATCGATCAGTTCAGAAAATTCCTCCAGAACCTGGGTCATCTCATTTCCACGCTCGCCGCAGCCGATGTAAATGATGATGTTCGCGTCAGACCATTTTGCGATCTGGTGCTGGGTCATGGTCTTTCCGGTACCGAAACCTCCCGGGATTGCCGCCGTGCCGCCCTTTGCCAGCGGAAACAGGGTATCCAGAATACGCTGACCGGTTACCAGCGGCTTTGTGGCCGGGAACCGCTTTGCCGTCGGTCTCGCCACACGAATGGGCCATTTCTGGGTCATGGTCAGTGTTTCTTCGCTTCCATCCAAATGCTGGATCGTTACCAGCGGATCGCTGATGGTATACTCGCCATCCTCCGCGACATCCAGCACATACCCCTCCTTGTCCGGCGGAACCATCACCTTATGCAGGATAGCCGGAGTCTCCGGCACCTCCGCAATGATCGTGCCCCCATAAACCCGGTCGCCCTTCTTCACGGTCATGTGGGTCTGCCATTTCTTTTCCGTATCCAGGGCACTGACATTCACACCGCGGCTGATGTAGGCACCTCCGGTCTTCGCGATCTCACTCAACGGCCGCTCGATACCATCAAAAATATTGGTCAGAATGCCAGGGGCCAGGGTAACGGATACCGGTGCTCCGGTTCCCGTCACAAGCTCGCCTGGCCGGATTCCGGCCGTCTCCTCATATACCTGGATGATGGTGTCCCCAGCCTTTAAGCCAATGACCTCCCCCACCAGATTGTCATGGCCTACATAGACCATCTCATTCATGGTAAAGCCCGGATCGCCCTTGACATGGACGATCGGGCCGTTGATTCCGCTGATCACACCCGTCTTAGACATGGTCCCTTCCTCCTTCTGTCAGGCTCAGATCGAAGTGGAACTTCTCTCTGGCTTCCTCCAGCTTGGTCTGGAATGAATTATCAATGAGGATGTGCCGCGCTGGAATGACCGCGCGGGTTCCCCCGGTAAAGGAATACTCACTGATGCGAAGCTCTGCGTTGCCGTTGTGGAGAGCAAGACGGTTTAACTTGTCCTCATCCACCGGATCCAGGTAAATGATCATCTGGTCATTTCCGGCAAACTCCACAGCCTGTTTTACCTGCCGCTCCAGTAATTTCTGATAATCCTGAGTCTCCAGATAATTTGCCAGCATATCGCGAAGCTCTACAAACAGCTTATCCTTTAACTCTTCCTGCTTCATGCCCAGGGTCCGGCGGATCTCAATCTGGCCCACTGCCAGCTGCTTGTTGATCTCGCGCTCAATCTTCTCTGTTTCCTGCGAAAGCTGCAGCTTCTCCCGTCTCCGGGTATCTGCCTTATGTTCCTCAAATGTCTTTTCCAGCGCCGTCATATATTCATCCAGCATCCGCCCGCTGCGGACTCTGGCATCCTCCATGCAGGTGTCCAGAAAATGCTGTAATTTTTCCTCGGTGGTCAAGTTGGTCACCTTCCTTTACAATTTCAATCCGATTGCTTCATTTACATAGGCCGTGATAAAGTCCGGCTTGCGGCCGGTTCCATGACGGTCCGGAATCTCCACAAACAGCGGCTGTCGGTGATTTAACTTCACATCATTTACCAGATCCGGGAATTCCCGCCCGAATTTTTCCGTCAGCAGTACGATTCCGATGGTTTTGTCGGCCAGGACCTTATCAAGCTCCGCCTTCAGTTCCTCTTTTTCGTGCACCACCGCACCCTCCACACCGGCCAGACGCATGCCGGTCCAGGTGTCAATGTTGTCACTGATGAGATACATCTTCATACCTTACAGGGAACCAAGGATCATGAAGGAAATGATCAGTCCGTACAGGCAGACACCTTCGGCAAGACCTACGAAGATGAGGGATTTACCAAGAATGGAGCCGTCCTCGCTGATGGCTCCCAGCGCTGCGGATGCTGCCGCGGATACGGCAATGCCGCCGCCCAGACAGCTCATGCCGGTGGAAAGTGCTGCGGCCAGATAGCCCCAGCCAGCCGCGCTGTTCACGGCCTTGGCGGTCTCCTCTGCCGCGAAAGCATGACCGGTAAACATGAGACCTGCTGCCACGCCAATAGTGGCTATAAACAGGAAGACGTTCACGCCGATGGCGGTTTTATAACGTCCCTTTGTCTTCTCGCCTGCCGCAAACGCGCCAAACGGAACTGCAATGCTTAAAAGCAGGGCTGCTGCCAGTGTGATTTTTGCTAATACTGTCATGATTGGATTCTCCTTTTTTGTTCTACAATCTTTCTTTTGCTTTCTGCCCGGACATTTCACGTTTTCCAGGCGTTTTCGTTCTATCAGTTCTGTTTTCCATACGGTTTGAACTCTCGTCCGGTTCCCCGGTAGAAGCGGCTGAACAGCTCATAATACTCCAGACGGAGTACCTGAATGCCCACGATCAGTCCCTCCATGCCGCACACAAACAGGTTGCCAAGCACAACCACCAGCCAGTTGGGCGTTCCCGCCTCGGCACCGGCCAGCATCAGAACCACTTCCATCATGGCCGCGTGGCTCACCGCGAAGGCACCCACTCGAACGAAGGAAAGAGTGTTGGAAAAGTAGCTCAAACATACTTCAAACAGTTCAAACACACCCTGCACAAAGAACATGCCCTTTTCCTCCGGCATGATCTTCGCGTGCTTCTCTGCCAGTGCCGTAAGCGGCTCCTTAAAGAAGATCACCAGAAGCGGGATTACAAACATCACGACTAAAACTGCGGTGGCCGGAAGCACATGACCGCTCATATACAGGATAATGGTCACAGCCAGGGCACCGTAAAATACGATGCCTGCAATGCCGTTGGTATCAAAAAATGCTTTTTCTGTGTCATGGCTTCTCAGACTGTTAATGACATTGAGTACCATAGTCATCAGAACGATTCCCATGCCCATGGCGATCGCCACGATAAATACCGTATTCAGGTTTCCTACAAAAGGAAGATTTGTCATTGCCGTCTTCGGACGCAGCCACAGCGGCTTGATGATATTCTCAAAGCCAAATACGCTGCCGAAGAGGAAACCAAATATGGTGGAGAAGAAACCACAGCAGGAAATGATGGCTGCCAGATTCATCTTCTTTGCCCGGTATAACAGGTAACCGCCAAGCATCAGGCACAGGCCCTGCCCAGCATCACCGAACATAAAGCCAAACAAAAATGCGTACGTCAGGCCCAGAATGATAGTTGGGTCAATTTCCTCATAAGAGGGAAGTCCGTACATGCGGATAAACATTTCAAATGGCCTGAACAGGCCCGGATTCTTTAATTTGGTCGGAGGTCTGCTGATGATGTTGTCATGATCCTCTTCCACAAAGCAGAACGTCTTGTCATCCTGTTCCAGTTCCTTTCGAAAGGCCTTTGCATCCGTCTCACTCATCCAGCCACAAAGAATATAAAAGGTGTGATCCTTGTCCTTCGTGCAGGCCGCAAGCTTACGCACATCGAAGTTCTTCGAGTAAGTCTCCAGTTTCTGGTACGCCGCCCGCAGATCCTCTGTATGCGCTTCCAGTGCGCCGCGGATTTCTTCATCTACATGCCGCATCTTTTCATCCAGGTCCGCAAGCTGATGCTCCAGCTCATGGGTAGCATCCACCGGCGTTCCCTCGTATTCGTCCGGAAGGAAAAACCGCTCAAAATGCAGGGACGCGTAAATCGCATCGGTCTTATCGCAGAGCGGCTCCGGCACAAAATACACCAGCCACACATAATCTGCGTCTTCCTGACATTTATGAACCACAGTATCGATGGTATCGTACACATAATCCATGAACTTATTGTAGTATTCGTGGGTCATGCGCCCGAACCGGAATTTGATGTACTGAAAATGCATGATGTCTTTCAGGTCATAGTTCAGGTCCGCAAACGGGATTACCCGGTCCATAGACTCCTCTATGCTATGCACCTGCGTTTCCAGTGCGTCTTTTTCTGTCCGAAGAATTTTAATCTGTTCATCCAGACTGTGGATAGTGTTCACGGCATCCTCCACAGAAAGCCCGGTCTGGTTGGCCTGCCGTATCGACATTTCCTGGCTTTCAGCCCGCTTCGAAGCTCCGGCGGCTTTGCCCTCCTGTACATCATGAACATCCACAACTCCCTGAATCTCCTCCATCAGCGCTGCTGCCGTCTGCAGCTCCGCTTTATAAGGATTGATTTCCAGATACGGCCGCAGATTCACTACCGTTTTCAGCTCCGACAGGGCGTTTTCCAGCTGGATCTCATACTTCGAGAGATACCGTTCCACCACCCGGTCAATATCATCCTTCGGACCTGTGATACTTAAAAACTTCATTTTCTCTATCACAAGTAACTCCTCCTGTCTGCAATGGCTTAACGCTCACTGTGTCAAACCACTGCTTCATTTCTACTGTTTTGCCAGCAGCCCCATGATTTCCGATGCCGGAAGTCCATACCGGATTCCCTCAAGCGCCGTAACGATCTTTCGCATCTCCAGTTCTTTCCGGTACAGATAGGAATCCAGTACCGCCGGAGAATGCGGATAGCGGTGCCCGGTTCTGCCATAAATCCGGTTTAACATTTGATTCGACAAAAGCTGAATATCCGGCATTTGTCCGGTCTGAAGCTCTTCCTGCTTTCCATAGGGCGTCTCCCTTAACACCGCAAAAAATTTCGCGTCATCCTCCGCCTCCACCAGCAGCTTTACCTTATCTGCCCGCAGCCGGTAATGAACCGGGATTAGCAGCGCATAAATTTCAGCCTGGGACAAACGGTAAAAACTTCGCGCCCGGCAGATCCACTGGATATTTAACAGATCCAGACGGCTTCCAAAACAATCATCCAGGATTTTCCGCTCCGTCTTGCTTAAGAGTTTATTCCGCAGCTTCCACAGCAACTGGAAGTAGAAGAGATCCAGTTTCAGTTCGCAGTCAAACAATCCCGTCTGCCCCTTTTCCTGCATCTGACTTAACAGTTTTCCATAAACTGTTCCTTCCAGTGCCTCCGTAAACTCTGAAAAATTCTTTGCCCTGCAAAGTGTTTCCAGATCCAGCTCTGAATGCTTTTCAAAAAATCCCTGAAACATGGACAGATCCGTCTGGCCCTCCCGTCCTCCAAGCATGTGCCGCAAAAGCTTTTTGATTACTTCTACTTCATAATGCTTAAAATAAAGGTCCAGAAATTTTCGCTGTTTCATACTGGAGAAGCGGTATAATCTGGTAAAATCCTGGTATTCCGACTGGGTAAGAATCTGCTCAATATATCCGCGATGCAGCTTTGTATCATCCAGGCCATCAAAAACTTCCGCGTAAGCCGGCTGTTCTTTCAGGTAATCTGCCGCGCTCCGCACATCTTCCTGCTCTGCCAGTTCCCGAAACTGCTCCGGTTTCAGCAGGCGACTCTCCATAGCCCGCACTTTTGTCGTTATCCCGCTGTAGGCCAAAAGCCCCATACGATCACTCCTTTACCAGTTCCTGAAACAGCTTCTTCACATAAGATTCGTGATGAAGCTCATAATTCTTTTCCATCTGCGCAAGCTGTCGTTCCGCTTCCGCCTTCTGTTCAGACAATTCAGCGTTCATCCGTTTTTCCATCTCCTGGCGAAGACTCTGCACCTTTTTTTCAGTCTCTTCATCTGCGGTCTGATCAAACTGCCTCGTTTTTTCTTCCATTTCGGCAGCAAAGGCTTTCTTGCGCGCGGCAGCATCATCCATGACCGTCACCGCCGCTTTCTCAATCTCCGATATCCGTTTGATTACGGTATCCATTGTTGTCCTCCTTGTCCATCTGGTAAGCGTATGCCTTAACCATTCCACCATAAGCATGAAATTATACAGCATATAGCTTTCAGCTAACATCATACTCCCGTTGACCACTAAAAGTCATGGTCAAAAATGAAAGAATAATAATTTTTTAACGATCTTTTTTTGTCACAATGACGAAATGCACTTACACACATATAGAAAATTTAAGAATATTCACGAAAGGTCCGAAGCAGGAAATCATGGCTTTTATCAGTACCGTTCTGGCTGATTTTATTTCTCTCGTAGCGGAGCCAATACAGCAGAAGCCGGTTATCCCGGCATTCCGCGGAGCATAAATATGGGTATACGTGTCCGGCTATGCAGCGACTGGTGTTTGAGGTAGTCGGACATCTTGTCCGACTATCCGCAAACATCTGTCAGCTGCATCGTCCGAACACAATACCCATATTTTGCGCAGCGGTATGCCGGAATTACCGGCTTCGGACTTATATTGGTATTGTTTTTTAATTATTATTCGGTTGTCAGATACTGACTGGCCACATAGGCCTCCTGGCCATTGTAGAGAATCACGGCCCAGTCATCATCGTGGGCACGTACATATTCGACGGTTACGCCCGCGTTCAGCTGGCCAATGCGCTCAGAAGAGGTACTCGGCTCTGGCCGCACATTCAGTACATCTGTGGTGCGGTATACCGGACCACTGCTTTCTGTTTCTTCCTGTGCCGCTTCTGTAGACTCCATGGTCTCCACCGCAGTCGGACCTTCAGTCTCTTTTGTCCCGCTTTCCGGTTTCGCAAGCTTGACCACCAGGATCAGCAGTACAATACAGAGCACCGGGACCAGAAGTTTTAACAGAGTATATAACGAAAAGGAGGAACTCTGGCTGCCGGCGCGTTTCCGGCTCCTGGCTGCCGCAGAACTGCTGCCACGATTTCCACCGTAGCTGCCGCCCGCGCGGTTTCCACTGTAATTACTGCCTGTGCGGTTCCCCTGGGATGCTCCTGCGCCATTCTCCCGGTTTCCACCGGCGCGGTTCTGGCTGCTGCCCTGTACCGCCGGTCTCGTCAGCGGCTTCCTTCCCTTTTTGACATTGCGGTAATCATCCGCAAAGGTATAAACCTCCTGAGAGAGCATATGATATGCCTGATTTGCGCTGTATGCGTTCGCATCTCCCTCATGAGCCGCTTTGTTGCCAATCATGCGGATCTTATGGTAGTGCTCACAGGTGGCTTTGGATATCCACCGGTTTTCATAGAGCATATCAATCATACCCTTTAAATCGCTTTCATCCATGATACCGGCCTGATCTGCCAGGTTCTTCACCATAAATTCCAGAGTCTGCCGCGCCTTGATCATAGACGCATTGTATTCTCTCTGAACGATCAGCCGCTCGGTATCCTTTACTCCCTGCTGGATCTTATCCCAGCTGCTGTTTCCACCCAATGCCATAAAGATCCTCCTTTGTATCACTTTTTTGTTATCGTTCCTGTGCCGTGCAGACAGCAACCATTTTTCTTCTACAATTATACTATAATCTTCCAAATTGCGCACGCAAAAAAGCATGTTTTTTCGTATTGTAAGGGAACTGTAAGGTGACTTTTCTCGACCCTAGGCAAACTGCGCTCCATATGCTATAATATTTCCATTATGAAGAACTACATTGTATTTGATCTAGAATGGAATCAGAGTGCCAATGGAAAAGAGCGCTCCGTTCCGCATTTTCCCTTTGAAATTATTGAGATCGGCGCGGTAAAGCTGAATGAAAACTTTCAGATGACCGGTGAGTTTCACCGCCTCGTCCGTCCGCAGGTGTACACCCAGATGCACCATGCCATCTCCGAGGTGACCCATATGAATATGAAGGAACTGCGAAACAGCGGGGAACTTTTCCCGAATGCCGCAACCGAATTTCTTGCCTGGTGCGGCGAGGATGCCGTGTTTTGCACCTGGGGCAACATGGATCTCTTAGAACTGCAGCGGAACATGGATTACTACCACATGGAGAATCCTTTTTCCAAACCGCTTCTCTACTACGATGTGCAGAAGCTCTACGGCCTTTTCTGCCGTGAGAACGCAAGAATCTCCCTTGACTCTGCCGTAGAAGAACAAAATCTCATGGAAGAACGTCCTTTCCACCGCGCCTTAGATGACGCTTACTACACCGGAAAACTCCTCACTATGCTGGGACAAACCCCTGGACCGGATGCTATCCTGCCGTTCTGGTCGGTGGACTATTACCGGCTTCCATCCGACAAAAAAGAAGAAATCCGCATGACCTTCCCCGGATATTCCAAGTATGTCTCCCGCATCTTTGACTCCAAGGAAGATGCCATGGCAGATAAGGGCGTTACTGAGATGATGTGCTACCGCTGCGGCCGTATGCTCCGCAAAAAGATCCGCTGGTTCACACCGAACCAGAAAACCTACTTCGCCCTGGCCTGCTGCCCGGATCACGGCTACTTAAAGGGAAAGATCCGCATGAAAAAAGTAGAGGATGAATCTGTATTTGTAGTCAAGACCCTGAAGCTGACCGATGAAGAAGGTGCCCAGTCCATCATCCAGCGAAAAGAGGATGTCCGCAAAAAACGTGCGGAACGCAACCGCATGAAACGTAAACAAAAACAGGCTGGCAAAAAAGCCGCCAGTGCTTCTTCCAGCGCAGCACCTTCAGGCACGGGGTATTCCGCTTCCGGCCGCCGCAGACGAAAATCAAATTCTTCCGGAATATAAAAAGACGTGTGAAAGATGAACCATCATGTTTCACACGTCTTTTTTATTCTAAATCATGCAGCCTGATTTTCTAACTTCTACTTGATGACAATACGCCCCTGGCCTGCCGGGTTCGCATACTCTGCGCCTACATTTCCGCCCAGATGCGTATTGATGTAGTCAGACAACACATCCACATCGGTCATTACCTCATCCTTCAGAATCTTTGCATCTTTAAACATGGTCATGCCGTCGCCCGCAGACTTGAGCATATAGTTGTGGGAAGCTAGCGTATAGGTCCGGTTCAGATCAAGTGGTTGTCCATTTACCTGGATGTCTGTTACACGATACGCACCGGATACCCCAAGGAAATTCCCCTTGTCATCCAGTTTTACACTGGACAAAACGGTGCTGTCAATCGTGTATGTCACGCCAGATACCTGTAAAAAGCCGCCGCTCTCCTGCGGATAATTCTTTGATGCCATCTCTAAGGCATCTTTCAGCTGCTGCCCGGTAACTTCAATCAGACAGGCCATATTTCCGTACGGGAACACTGCAAGTGTATTTTCATACGTGATATTTCCGGCTGCTATAAAGCTGCGGATTCCGCCGCCGTTACTCAGGCCAATCTCTGCTCCAAGCTCATAACGATAAGCATCCGCAGTCAGATCTCCAAGGTTTGTCTCTGCATTACGGACTGCACGCTCTCCGGTCTCCAGATTCTTATCCGTCAGATCCACATCGGTATGGCCAAGCACAGTCTTCAGGCTTTCCTGGTAAATAGCCTGAATGGACTTAATATAGGAATCCGTCTGTGCATCTACTGCTTTTCCATCTTCCGTTACACGCACGCTTCCCGGAATCGTCAGCTTCATGCCTGCATAAAGCAGATTCTTGTTGCGGATCTTATCGCGGTTTGCATCGTAGATTTCTTTCCAGCGGGATGCTGAGCCAAGCTGGCTTTTCGCAATCCTGCTCAGGCTGTCACCTGTTTTTACAGAATACGAAGATGTGGTGTCCTTTGCGGGAACCTTGTCCACAAGCTCTGTTGTGATCGTGCCGTCCGCCTTAATTGTCAGCTTTCCGATATTTTTGAGCTTTGTTCCGGTCTGGGTCAGGGGAATCTGCTTTCCATCCTTATTCGCAATGGTCTTGTTCGGAACCGTCTCATGAGAATGACCATCAATGACTGCGTCAATTCCGTTTGTGTGCGCGATCACCGCATCGGATGACCAGCGCTCTGTTGTTCCATTTTCACCAAGATGGCCCACAAGAATCACGTAAGCTGCCCCGTCATTTCTCGCTGCGTCAACGGAAGACTGAATCTTTGCGTACAGGCTCTCGCCGCTCTCATCCTCGCAGAATCCATACACATAGGTTCCATTTTCATTCTGGAAATAGGATGGTGTCGATTTCGTGAAGCTCTCCGGCGTGCTTGCTCCCACAAGCGCAACCTTCACATCACCGAATGTGAACATTTTATAAGGAGCAAATACGGTATTTCCTGTTCTCAGATCCACAAAGTTACTGGAATAATATCCGCAGTCCAGCTTGCCCGCAAGCTCCAGAAAACGGTTCATTCCGTAATCAAACTCGTGGTTGCCCGGAATCGCGAAATCATAGCCGACCTGGTTCATGATATCGACCAGATAGCCGCCCTCTGACAACGTGCCGATCGGCGCTCCCTGAATTGCGTCGCCGGCATCTGCCAGAATCACATACGGGGTCTGCTGCTGCATCTGCTTCTTGTAGAGCGCAAGACCTGCATAGCCAATGTTGTCGTCTACGCCACAGTGAACATCATTTGTGTAAAGCACAATAATGTCGTTGTCCTGCGCGAACGCCGTGATCGACATTCCGGCAGCCAGACTCAGCACCATGGCCAGAGTGAGCAGCCAGCTAAGCAGTTTTGAGCTTCTTTTCTTTGTCATGCTCTTTTCTTCCTCCTTTTTCACACATGTTTTAAATTGTCATGCTACTGCATTTATTATAGCAATTTATCCTGAAAGTGGAAAGTTGTTTTCGAAAAACACAAAAAACTTCCGTGCCCATCACTCGTGGTCACGGAAGTTCTTATTGTCTAAAAATGATTTGTGTTTTTTGGGCCGCTTATGCGGTTTGGTCTGTTTCAGGGCGGAATCAGAACGCTTCTGCTGAAGCATCATATCAAACTCGGATGTAGTCATGCCAATATCCTGCAGGCGCTGTCTGCGCCGCTCATATCGCTCGGAACGTTCTTCCTCTTCCCGCTTTTCAATGCGGTATTTCGCCGTAAGAAGCCCAGAACCGATGATAGCCGCTACCGCCGCGACACCTATAATGATCCAGAACGCCGGCGGGATGTTTAAATGAATCCCGGGCCTGCGGGCACTGGAAAGTGTTTTCTTTTCCGCGCTTTCCGAAGATGTCAGCGGATCCGTCTGAGCCAGGGCCAAAGGATCCTGATTGAAAGAAGATTCTCCATCCAACGCGCCGGACTGAGCTGCATCTGAGCCATACTCCGCACCGGAATCCTGTGCAGAACCGCCAGATTCTATGGAAGCAGTCTGGACTTTCGCGCCTGACATTTCATCAGAAGCAGCTGCCACTTCCACATTTTCTGCCTGTGCACTCACCGCAGCATCCGAATCCTCACCTGCCACCTTGTGCAATAGATAGCTGGCACCAATCTGCCGGTCATTATACTGGTAGGTGATGCGTGCCACCGCCGCCGGCGGCGCGGATTCCGGCAGTTCATAACTGATGGCAGACTGGGCATCGGAAATGTCCGCTGTCTTCGGCAGTGTCACATAACAGTCCTTTTGCATATGCAGTACCGAAAGATCCGCAGCCGGGAGTCCGGCAATGGTCATGTCGTTGGAAACCGAGGAATATGTGCCATCCGCCTCCGCAATATTCACCGACTGGAAATTGGAAAATCCAAAATCCAGAAGCGCCTTCGTATCACTGTAGTGAGTCTGATGTCCGTTTAAGATGACCGTGATCAGCTTCATGCCGTTTTTCTCCGCACAGGTCACCAGCGTGTTGCCTGCCAGCATGGTATAACCGGTCTTGCCGCCAATAACTCCGGGATAATACTGCGGCGCATTCTTTTTTAACATCCGGTGGCCTGGATACACCCGGAAACCGTCCGGATTATGTCTGGTCGGTGGAAGATCATAGTACAAACTGGAATCAATGGTTACAAAGGTCTCATTCTGAAAGGCTGCCTGCGCGATCAGGGCCATATCGTAAGCCGAGGTATAGTGCTGTGGGTCATTTAAACCGCTGGGATTGTTGAAATGGCTCTCCTGACAGCCCAGTTCCTTCGCCTTCGCATTCATCAGCACCGCAAAGTTCTGCACAGAGCCAGCCGTATGCTCCGCCAGGGCATTCGCCACCTCATTGGCTGACTTTAACAACATGGCATACAGGCAGTCCCGCACGGTCATCTTATCTCCCACATCTAACCCTGCGCTGCTGCTTCCCTGCTCCACGTTGTAGATGGCATCGTGAGAAAAGGTAACAATATCATCCAGGTTGCAGTGCTCAATGACAATGAGCGCCGTCAGGATCTTGGTAATGCTGGCCGGATAGTAAACGGAATGCAGATTTTTTCCATAGATCACAGCGCCGGAGCGGGCGTCCATCAGGACAGCCCCCTCTGCTTCCACCGAGACATTGGACGGCCATTCCGGGGCCGCATATGCCAGGGTGGCCTGTGTGCCTGTGATCAGTACAATACACAAAAGCAGGGTCAGAATTCGTTTCATTTCTATATCTCCTGAAAAAGCCGGGCCGGGGCTTTGTGAGCTCCCGGATCCGGCATCAATTTATTTTTTTTCTCGTGACTGCGTCACTCGATCTCCTCGCCGTTCGCCACAACCGTGCAAGCACGTTTTTGGCTCTCTTGCGCTCGTCTTATAATACAGGATAATGAGACAAATTGCAAATACTGCGAGAACCGATACGCCGTAAGTTGCGGCAATGCGCGCGGCTGTATCCATAAAGAATGGTTCCGGAACAATGTTGATCAGAAGATCTGTGTCCGGATTCAACATCCATAAGTCATTGTTGAAGAAGATATGATGGAAAATGATAAAATATTTATTGAAGTCTGTGGCTATGATGCCCGCCAGTACTGCCAGCACCGCAAAAAACAGCGCCGCCCCCGCGCAGATCATCTTCGGCAGCACCCGGCGGATATCTGCTTTCAGAACCAGCAGCAACGCCACACAAATCACGATCAGCCCAATACTGATGCGTCGCAGGGCAAGTCCTCCCAGAAACAATCCCCTTACATCCTCCATATGGGCAATTTCCCGGTCATTGAAGAACTCTCTTGGCTGCCCATTCACAATGGTCGGAACATGAAGATCTTCCCGGTTGCCACGCAGATAAGCCATCATCTCGTCCGTTACATCAAGCAGATCACTCATTTCCATGTGAACATCGTTTAAAACACCGTATTTCGCATATTCTTTTTCGTAATAGCCCGGAGTCCAGTAGGTGACAGCTTCAATCGAAGTGATAAGCAGAATGATCATCAGCGCAAAGCCGCACAGGATTCCCAGCAGGTTGTGAAGGATTTTCATCGTAATGGGGTCCTTTCTGAAATTCGTTTCGTATAAAATAAATCTATATAACAAAAAACACCGACCCCGCAGCTCTCTGTCTGCAAAATCAGTGCCTTTACAGTGCGCCTTCAGGGACTCGAACCCTGGACAAATAGATTAAGAGTCTACTGCTCTACCAACTGAGCTAAAGGCGCTTATTTAATTTTTTCTGTCCCGCTTGTGTGTTGCTGTATCAGCGGCACGGTCATTATTCTATCGCATGTCCCATCAAAAGTCAACACTTTTTTTTAATTTTTTTCAAGTTTTTTTTCAGCTGACTTTTGATGGGGAGAAAATCCTTATTTTATGCGGGTTTTGCGCAAATTGAAATTACTTGATCAGGGCTTCCAGCTCTGCTTTACTCTGAACACCAATGCGTTTTTCCACTGCTTCTCCGTTCTTAAACAGGATCAGAGTTGGAATAGACATAACCTTATATGCACGGGCAAGCTCCGGAGCAAAATCTACGTTCAGTTTACCAACAATCACATCATCCTGCTCGTTTGCCAGCTCCTCAACAGCCGGAGCCATCATCTTGCACGGTCCGCACCAGTCTGCGTAGAAATCTACCAGTACCGGCTTTTCAGATTTTAATACCTCAGCTTCAAAGTTCTCAGATGTAAATTTCTTTTCCATAAGTTACAATTCTCCTTTTCTTCCAGCCTGCCCCGGCCTTCTGCGTACGGGAATCTTTCCGCCAGACCACCGCTTCAGAATCGCGCTGTCAGCATTTTTTACAGCGGTTCAGTTCCTTTTCCACTTCTTTAAAGCATTTGCACCACTTTAAAAGGCGGCGGTTTAAGGATTCCTTGTCGCAGGTAGCACAGCGCAGGCATCGGACAATTTTTTGTTTCAGTGTCATATACATCACCAGATCCGTTTTCTTACCGGTAGTATATGCAGATGAACCGTTTTCACGCACCTAACGGCTTGCGATGAGTTTGCAGATGGGATTTCCCATGGCGGAAAATTTGGTTTCATACTCGGTCATGACGTTGCCCTCAGCCATATCGCTGTGGTGCAGATCACGGGTAAACGCTTCAATGTTCCAGCCTGCCTCCGGAATTGCCTCCAGAGAGTAAGTAAACAGATCCTGATTATCCGTCTTAAATTCCACGCGTCCGTCCTTCGCCAGTACCTGGTCATACACCTTCATGAAATCCGGTGAAGTCAGGCGGCGCTTTGCATGGCGGTCTTTTGGCCACGGATCAGAGAAGTTTAAGTAAATCTTCTCCACCTCGCCCGGCGCAAAGATCTCGCCCAGCTCTTTCGCGTCCACACACATGAAATATATATTGGAAATCTCAAGCTCTTCCCGCTTCTGAAGCGCCCGCAGCAGCACGCTGGAGTAACGCTCAATGCCGATGAAATTCGTCTCCGGATATTTCTGGGCCAGCTCCATAATAAACTTTCCCTTTCCCATTCCGACCTCGATCTGAATCGGGTTTGTATTGCCAAACAGCTCGCAGAAATGACCGCGGTGTTCTTTCGGCTTCTGAATGACGAAAGGACTGGTCTCAATGGCTTCCTCTGCGCCCCGGATGTGGCGTAATCTCATAGTTTTTTCCTCCGTTTGTCTGTTACTGATCCTATGACTGAACCGTTACACTACTTCCAGATTGTACGGGCAGTCATTTGCGGGTACCGTCCTGCGGCACCTGCCTTCATTCTATCATCGTGCCAGACAGTTTGCAAGGAGAAGCCGCCGGGATGACTAACCAAAAGCTTTCATTAGAACGCCTGATTCAGAATCTTTCCGTCAATGGAAATAGTCACAACCTGCCACGGAATGAATTTACCGCTGTTCTGAATCGCAGTCATAGCTGCATGCTGCAGTCCGCCACAGCACGGAACCTCCATGCGGACAATGGTCACGCTCTGAATATCGTTCTCCTTAATGATCTCAGCGAGTTTTTCGCTGTAGTCCACATCATCTAACTTCGGGCAGCCGATCAGGGCCACTTTGCCTTTCAGGAATTCCTGATGAAAGTTTGCGTAGGCGTAAGCAGTGCAGTCTGCGGCAATGAGCAGGCGTGCCTTGTTAAAGTACGGTGTGCGGACCGGAGCCAGCTTGATCTGTACGGGCCAGTTAGTCAGCTGGGACTGTAAATGGAACAAAGCGGCCGGTGCTTCATTCTGCGCTGCGTCAGTTTCCTCATGGCTGATCTGCTGGGAGCGGCTTCCCGGGCAGCCGGTAAAAACTGGTGTCTCTTCATGGACGATCTGGCGGGCACGGCTTCCCGAACAGCCAGTAAATACCGGAGTTTCCTTCACTGCACTGCTATGCTGATCTGCACTGTGACCGGCAGTCTGACCAGCCTCCTGCTTTCTGCGCTCCATGTGTGCCTTTACCGCCGCCTCATCATAAGCCGCTGCCTCACGCTCCACAAAGGTGATAGCCCCGGTCGGACAGGTTGGCAAACAGTCGCCCAGGCCGTCGCAGTAATCATCCCGCAGAAGCTGCGCTTTTCCGTCTACGATGCCGATGGCTCCCTCATGGCAGGCATTGGCACAGATGCCGCAGCCGTTGCATTTTTCCTGATCAATGTGAATCACTCTTCGAATCATAAAACTCGTCCTCCTGATAAAAATGAATATGTGAATGTTCTTTTTCGTGGTTCCTTGATTGTACAGGCAGATTATACTATAATGAATCTGATAAATATGTTGTTTTAACAACGTTTTAAGAAAGGCAGAATTATGGATTATCAGTTTCTCTCCCGGACGGCACTGTTTCAGGGCAGCGAACCGGATAAGGTAAAAGAAATGATGAAATGCTTTTACGCAAGAGAAAAACATTACCGCAAAGGCGAGATCGTCTTATATATGGGAGATCTGGTGAAGGATCTGGGTCTTGTACTGTCAGGCAGTGTGACCATTGAGCGGGATGACCTGTTGGGAAACCGCAGCATTTTTGGCCATGCCGGAGCAGGACAGATCTTTGCGGAAACCTATGCCTGCGTCCCCGAAGAACCGCTCATGGTGAATGTGGTAGCTGACGAGGACACCAGCATCCTGTTTCTGGACATTGGCCGGGTGCTGACCACCTGCCGGACCACCTGCACCCACCACAGCATGCTGATCCAGAACCTGCTTCTGGCATCCGCCCGCAAGAATCTTGGCCTTTCCGAGCGGATCATGCATACATCACCCAAGTCCATCCGAGGACGGCTGCTTTCCTACTTTTCAGCCCAGGCCGCCAGACAGGGCAGCGTAAATTTTTCCATTCCATTTAACCGGCAGCAGCTGGCGGATTATCTGGAGGTGGACCGGAGCGCACTGTCGGCGGAACTTGGCAAAATGAAAAAAGAGGGACTTCTGGATTTCTGGAAAAACCAGTTTGTGTTAAAAACGGAGGAGAACAAATGACGAAAAAATTATATTATGCAGACAGCCATCAGGACAGCTGTCACGCAACGGTACTGTCCTGTACATGGAATGAGAAAAAACAGTGCTATGAAGTAGTTCTCGACCAGACCGTATTCTTCCCGGAGGGCGGCGGCCAGTATGCCGACACCGGCGTTCTGGGCGGCATGAAGGTGCTGGATGTCCAGGAAAAAGGTGACCTGATCATCCACTACACCGATGGAGAACTTCAGCCCGACACAGAAGTGGATGGCGCGATCAACTATGAAGAGCGTTTCTCCAAAATGCAACAGCACACCGGCGAGCATATCGTTTCCGGCATCGTGCACCGCACCTTCGGATATGATAATGTCGGCTTCCATCTGGGCCAGGAACTGGTAACCATGGATTTCAACGGCACATTTACACCAGAGCAGCTTCAGCAGGTGGAATATGAGGCCAATGAAGCAGTTGTGAAGAACCTTCCGATCGTGGTAACCTATCCATCCAAAGAAGAACTGGACCAGCTGGATTACCGCAGCAAAAAAGAACTGACCGGTCAGGTTCGCATTGTGGAAATTCCGGGATACGATGTCTGCGCCTGCTGCGCTCCCCATGTAAAACTGACCGGTGAAGTGGGTATCATCCGCCTGATCGATGCCGTGAAATACAAGGGCGGCACCCGTGTGACCATGGTATGCGGCTTCCGCGCCCTGAAAGATTACCGGATGAAGGAAGATAATGTCCGGGAAATCTCCCGCCTGCTCTCCGCTAAGCCAGAAGAAAGTGCTCTGGCCGTACACCGTCTTCAGGACGAGGCTCGCATGTGGAAAGAAAAACTTGTCCGCGTCCAGAGCCACACAATGGAACGAATTCTGGACAACCTGTCCGGGGATGTGGAAAACTATTTTCTTTTCGAAGAAGATGTGGATAAGAATGTAGCCCGCCGCTTCGTTGACGAAGGAAAGGGCAAATGCCACGGCATCTGCGGAATCTTTCTTGGAAACGCTGCCGATGGATACCGCTATATCCTTGGCAGCGAATCCGTGGATTTAAAAGCATTTTCCAAAGGCTTTCATGAAACGCTGGGAGGCAAAGGCGGCGGCAAATCCGAGATGATCCAGGGAACCGTGAGCGGATCGGAGGAAATGATCCGAAGCTATATGGAATCCGCTTTCAAATAAGGATCATCAAAAATAACCCTGGAGGACTTTATGAACAGTCTGGAAATACAGTATTTTCTTACCATTGTTAAATATGGCAGCTTTACCGAGGCTGCCCAGGCACTTTCTGTCAGCCAGCCTGCCATCAGTAAACAGATCCGGCAGCTGGAGGCAGAGCTGGGCTGCAGCTTGTTTACCCGCTCTGGTCGTACCCTCTCGCTGACTGAAGCAGGCCAGGCTTATCACGCCTACTTTCAGCAGTGCCGCTTTCAGCTAGACCTTTTAAAAAACCGGCTGGAAGAACCGAAAAAAGACGGAAAACCTACCATCCGGATTGCATATCCGGAGGATGTGGATCCGTCTTATTTCCGTGATAAAATCCAGAATGCCGCTGCTGCCATGAGAACACCGGTCCGGCTGGAATTTTCGTGTTACCCGGAAGCAGAACTCACAAACCTGCTAACCGATGGAAAAATTGACCTGATTCTGACTGGCACACGCCCGGATGAAGCGGGCCAGCCACTGTCCGGGCACCCATTTTTCGAGGTTCCACAGGTTCTGCTTTACGCATCAACCCGCCCCGAAGCCCCGGATATTTCCGACTTTCGAAATGACACCTTCCTCGTTTCCGAAGCCGATGCCGCCCTGAAAAGCAGCCAGAACCTCTACCCGCTTTTCCAGGACCTCGGTTTTGCACCAAAAATCCGTTTTGCAGCCAATTTATCCACAATCCTGGACCTGACTGCACAGGATGAAGGGGTATATCTCACCCATGCCTGGTGCCGCGCCTGCAAAAAACCGGATTATCAGATGCTCACGCTGCCATCTACAAAAAAATTTTATCTGGCCTGTCGGGAAACCACTCAAAAAACAGAAGTTCATGAGCTGTTTTGCCGACTCAGCCATACGCTGTAATCCTGTCTCCGGCATTTACAGAATCTGCTGCACGATCTGCAGCGCGTAGCACGCAAAGGCCAGCAGCACCGTCGGCACAATGAATTTTAACCCCTTCACGAACTCATCGCACCGGTGATGCAGCTTTTCCAGATTTCCATTCACCGTCTCCCGGTACAGTTCAATAAGGCGCAGTCTTGCCGCTTCCTCCTCCATCTCTTCGAAATGCTCTTTCTGCATAATCTCCGGGTCCATCCGGGAAATCTGCTCCGGCTGCAGAAGCCGCATGAAAAACACCAGCACATAAGCGTAAGCTCCCATCACCGCGATGCAGCTTAAAATATACAGCGCCGACACAAACATCTGCAGCCCATTCCCAGGCTTCCCAAGCTTGGAAATGCCATTAAACAGCCCCGTGATAAACACAAACAGGAAACCGCAGAATGTAATAGTGATATATACCTTGTTGTCCAACTTATTGCTGCGGTCAAACTGATTCTCGTATTCCGTCATCAGACTGGTGAGTTCCAGCTGACTGCCAGTATGTTCCACCTTATTCATACAACCACTCACTTTCCATCCTTGTTATAGTGTATATTTTGTTCCTCGTCCATTTCCAGTTACCCGAACATAACCCTTTTCTTTCAAATGTTCAATTAATCGCAATGTTTTTGATTTTTTCATACCTGTACGTTTTGCAATTTCACTGCTGGACAATTGACCACCCTGCCCCAGTTCATTTATAATTTTTCGTTCATCACTCGTTACCTGATACTGGCTGTTGAGTACAGGCAATACCACACTGATTACATTATCTGTAACTTCAAACTTCGGTTTTATCAATGCATTTCTGTACGAATACTGAATACGCCGGATACCTGTCCCAAACATCTCTATATACTGCAGTCTGAAAAACAAATTTCCTAAAATTGGATTTCTCAAACAGGAAATCTCTCCATTTAAATACTCGTCCGCTGTAATTCCTTTCGGCAGTCCACCTGGTGATTTAATCTCAATTCTGTCTTTAAACATGAGAATACGAATATGAGCTGGAATACTCCAGTCCCGATGAACCAAAGCATTTGCAATTGCTTCACGATAAGCCGTTTCCGGAATCAGGTCTACTTTTTTTCGTTCTATCTCGTTTATTTCTTCATACTGATAATACCGTTTTATCATATTAACAGCTGCATCATATTGTTTCAGTATCGACATATGCGAAAATGTTTCCCTGTCCATAATTTCATTAATAGAACTTCCGAAACGCGCCATATCAATTCCATAAAATCTATTCTCATCCGAAAGCAATGCCGCCGCATTATTGTATTCCCTGTTCTTTGTAAAAAAGCCAAGTGTACGCAGCACATCTTCTGAAACCACCTGAATTTCCAGCTTTTCTATCAATTTTTTGCTCAATTCTTCAAATCTCAAAGTCTGTTTTTCCGATGGCAATTCCTCAAAATATAGATTACTGCCCTCCAAAACCAGACTTTTTAATTCAGCCTGATCTACTTCAACGGATGTGGTATCACTTCTTCTATACGCTTTACCTTTATATAAATACGGTTTATATGCTCCTTCCCGAACAGTAAGACAAATTATATTCTTTGAGGTATCAACTCTCATTTCAAATTTTGGTTTGGGCGAAATACTGTCATTGATTCGATTTTCTATATCGATACACACCGTTTCTGGATGTTCAATACCACATACAGATCCATCATCATTTATTCCAAACCAGATTTCGCCATCTCCAAAATTACTGTACGCACTGACTGTTTTTAAAAATGTGTTTGTAATTGTAGATTTAAATTCCAGATTCTTTTTTTCTTTCACAATAATCACCCTGTTCGTTTTTCTTTATCATATCACAAATGAAGCGCAAATGAAACGTAAAATTTTACGTTTCATTTGCGCTTCATCTTTTGTCTATTTACAATCCATCTCCCGTGCGCACACACCCAGAAACTCCTCCAGCAGCTCCTGCGCCGAGGCGTAACCGCCCGCGGCATACTTCGCAATGGCGCTGTACCACGCTTCCACCATATCCGGCGTCACTTCGCCCTGGTTGATGATGCTCGTTTTTGCCACATCTTCATTAATCACATTCCGGTAAATTTCTGGCACCTCACTTTTTACAGCTACAGACGGGATTCCCTTTACCGACGCCATCTGATTGATTTCCTTTTCTGTAGCGAGGAAACGAAGGAACTCCACCGCGTAATCTGTGTGAGGCCCCGATGCGCTGGCCGCAAAGCCAAACCAGGGTTCCTGATAACAGTATGCTCCGTCCTCCCCAAGCGGCGGATAGATGAACGCATAGGAAAATGGCGCTTTCTGGAATGCCTCAGATTTGGACTCACGCTTTTTCATGCCGCTGACCTTCTCCGTGTTGCACATCCAGAATGGCACATCTCCCTCAAAGAAACGCAGGATTGCCTGATCATAATTGTCCTCCGGATATTCCACATTGACTGCGGCATCCGTATACCCTTTTGCAACCAGTTCGTCCACCAGCTCAACAGCAGGAGAAAGCGCCGCCCCGGCAGCTTCCTCATCCCCTGCCTTCAGTGCCTCGTACACGGGCTGTCCCTCGCAGAGGCTGGAAAATACCATGCCCGCCGTCAGATCCGCGTAGATCTTATCCGCTGGCCCCTGAACCGGCGTATAACCCTTCGCTTTCAGTGCCGCAAGAACCGCCTCAAACTCTGACCGGTTCTGTGGAACAGATAATCCTTCTTTCTCCAGAAGCGTGGTATTTACCACCAGTCCGTAAATATTCTGACCCATGGGAACCGAAAGCTGATGCCCGTCTATGCAGGAATCTCCCAGCATCCGGCTGTCTATCGCGCTAAGATCCACATCTTCCCCTGACAGATCCACACAGCGCCCTGCAAGCGTTCCATCCTTTTTTTGAAGAAACTCCGCGGATGTATTCCGGAAACGAGAGGGACTTCATGGTGGAAGACTGGATCACATAATCTCCCCGCTTCGTCATAATACCAACCTCAGCAGACTGATACTCTGCCGGAAACACCCAGGTTTTTTTTAACACCTCTGCCGGAATAGCCCGCAGCATCAGATAATCCTTCGTTCCGTTCCCGCTCTTTAACGTGATTCTGATACCAACACTGACTGCCGGAGCAAGCGTCTCCTCCAGCTGATACCGGCCAACCATCTGAAACTGGGACGCAGTTCCATTGTAAGCTTCCATCATGGAATCCGCCACGGCCTGCTCCCACTCCGTCAGCTCGCCCTGATACTGATGATAAGTATCAATCTGTTCTTTTCCTGGCGGATAACTGGCCGTCCAGGCATCAAAGGTGTCCATATCCACGATGTGGATGAACCGCGCCGGATTTGTGTTGATGTTTCTCAGAAACTCCAGCGCCTCCGGCAATGTCATCTGCTGTTCATTGATATACGCCGCCCAGTTTTCCACATATCCGCGTTCACTGTCCAGATAATTCTGGGAAACGGACTTCATGGATTCCACCGTCGAGATAAAATCCAGCGCCTTTGTTTCTACCTGGGAAGCGCGTACATTGTTTGCGTAGATCACGGAGCCCGCGACAGCAGCCGTGATCAGAAAAACATTGCAGAGCACCAGGATTATTTTATATAGTTTTGCTTTACGGCCGCTGTTCAACCCCCATCCCCCCTGTCAATCACGTGAAAACCGATTGCCACACTTCGGACAAAACTCAAAATCTTCTGCTGTCTCATACCCGCAGTAGCTGCAGCGCCGGTATCCGTATCCACGGCTTCCCTGATTCACCAGCGTCAGATGCTGCGGCAAAATCTCCACCTGCTCCCCGCGCGCAATGGCCTTTCCCATTTCCGGATCCAGCTCGTACAGCGTATTGCAGCAGCTCATCTGCACGTAATAATGCCGGTTCCATTTGAAGCATGGGATAAAAAACAATGACAGTACCGTATAAGTCATGAAAACCTGATACCGCCCGTACTTTCCGCATACACCGCAAATAACCATCTGCGTAAAATCAAGCTGCTTTCTTCCGTCTGTAATTCCCATCATAAAAAACATAATGTCACACTTTCTTTTCTCATCATGATGTAGTTATTATAGCTGTTCCCTTCCCACAAATGCAATCTCATTTTCGGTATTTTATCATATGTACATTTCCGTCCGCCTGTTTTATAATACATCAGGTTTCATCATTGACTACATTATGATTTCAAAACGATACATACAAGGAGACTCTCATGCAAAAAAACGAAGTAAAAGATCTGACCGTCGGATCTCCCATGAAACTGATCTTAAGTTTTGCGATTCCAATGCTTTTTGGATTCCTCTTTCAGCAGTTTTACAACATGGTGGATACCATCATTGTCGGCAAATGCCTGGGCGTGTCCGCACTGGCGGCAGTCGGCTCCACGGGATCCATCAACTTTATGATCATCGGCTTCTGCACCGGTGCCTGCAGCGGATTTGCAATTCCGGTCGCCCAGAAATTCGGTGCCGGAGATTATGACGGCATGCGCAAGTTTGTAGCGAACGCCGGATGGCTGTCCGCAGTGTTTGCGGCAGTCATGACCACCATTGTTGGCTTCCTGTGTATGCGCATCTTGCAGTGTATGAACACACCGGAAGACATCATTCATGGCGCTTATGATTACATTTTTGTGATTTTCCTGGGGATTCCTGTCACATACCTTTACAATATGCTTGCAGGCATTATCCGAAGCCTGGGCGACAGCAAAACTCCGGTCTACTTTCTGCTGCTTTCCTCCCTTATGAACATTGCCCTGGATTTCTTCACGATCCTTGTGCTGGGTATGGGAGTCCGCGGACCGGCACTGGCCACCGTCATCTCTCAGGGAATCTCCGCCGTGCTCTGCCTGATCTATATGATCCGTCATTATCCGATTCTTCATATGAAACAGGGGGAATGGCAGCCAGATGGCAGAATGCTTTGTGCCCTCTGCGGCATGGGAATCCCGATGGGGCTTCAGTATTCCATCACCGCTATCGGAAGTGTTGTGCTCCAGACAGCGGTAAACTCTCTGGGTTCCATGGCCGTAGCTGCAGTCTCAACCGGGAGCAAAGTCAGCATGTTCTTCTGCTGTCCGTTTGACGCGCTGGGCGGCACCATGGCAACCTACGCTGGTCAAAACGTTGGTGCAAAGAAATTGAACCGCGTAAAAGAGGGCCTGAAGGCAGCAAGCCTGATTGGAATCATTTATTCCCTGATTGCCTTCATGGTCCTGCTCTTTGGCGGCAGATACATTGCCCTTCTCTTTATGGACGCAGATCAGACAGAGATCATTGGCCGTGTAGCCACATTCCTGATTGGAAACAGCATGTTCTACATTCCATTAACCTTTGTCAACGTTGTCCGTTTCACCATCCAGGGAATGGGCTTTTCTACCTTTGCGATCCTCGCCGGAGTCTGCGAAATGGCAGCAAGATCCCTGGTTGGATTCTGCCTGGTTCCGGTGTTCGGATTTCTTCCGGCCTGCTTTGCCAGCCCCCTCGCGTGGATCTTTGCGGATGCATTTCTGATCCCGGCATTTTTCCACTGCATGAAAAAACTGAAGGTGCTGTTTGGGGAAACAACCAGATAAATTATCAAAAAATGGCGAGTCAGTTTGCTGCTGACCCGCCATTTTTCCAAATCCACCTTATGCTTTTAAGATCAAGAGTGCCAGTGGAGTCAGCAGCGGAATTGTGGCCGCAGACAGCACTGTAGTGATCATAAAGCCTTCTGTGGCATAGAATACGTCCTTTCCATACCGCTCCGCAAACATGATGGTCATGGCACCGGCCGGACATGCCATTGCGATAAACACGGTAAATGCCACCGTAAAATCAACCCTCATAAAAAACAGAATCCCAAGACCGATAAGCGGAGATAACACCAGTTTCAAAAAACTGATCCAGTACAAACGGATATTTTTCAGACTTTTCCGCACATCTCCCTGCGCCAGATTTGCCCCGGCAATGATCATAGCCAGCGGCGTATTCATGCTTCCGATCATTCGGACCGGCTCAGAGAGCGGCGTTGGGAGCCGGATCTGGAAAATAAAAAAGATCAGGCCAAACACCACCGCCACAATCGTTGGCGTAAAAAGATTCTTCCAGACATCCCGCAGTCTTCCCCGGTCTCCCATCAGCCAGACGCCATGGGTCCAGAACAGGACATTGAAAACCGTAACGTAAGCCGTCATATAAAAAACGCCCTCAGCCCCCAGAATTCCATTGATCAGTGGAATCCCAATAAATCCGCAATTAGAATAAATCGCAGTCATTTTTTCGATCTGCTGCCGTGCCGGATCCCCCTTCATGAAAATCTCAGCCAGGATGATACAGACCAGAAATGTCACAAACGAGACAAACAGGGTCTGCAGCAACCCGTAAAACAGCCTGGGTTCAAAGTCCATCTGATACGATTGAAAAACCAAAAGCGGTGACACCAGCATTAAAAGGACATTCGAAAAACTTTTTGTTGAAGCTTTATCTATCAGTCCTGTCTTATATGCCAGCACACCGCAAAGCAGAATCACCGCCATCTCTATAATTTTTTCTAACACAATCCCAGCCATCTGACCCTCCTCCTTCTGTATACCCCATCTGTTTCTATTATGACTGAAAACGAAAAAAGCAGCAATGACTTTCTTCATCATTGCTGCTAAAAATAACTGTTCCCAGCGGGAATCGAACCCACAATTAGCGCTTAGGAGTAGACCCGATACGATGAAACCAAGTGCAACACAGTGCAAGAAAATCCTTGGAAATACAAGGCTTTTCACAGTTTCAAATCCTATCTAGTATTACGCTTCATAAGCATTTTCATAGGGATTTTACACCGTCCAATTGGCTCGAAATTAGCAAGGCTTTCGATTTTCGGTGGACGTTGCAAGTGCAAGCAAATTCCTCTATGTAACTTCTCGTGATACGAAATGATAGGAAATCCTATTCATTCTCGTGCGGAGGCGCTGATGTCTTTAGACACCATCTTAGTCTGTTTAATATATCATTTCAAAATAGATTTTTCAACCAGCATTATTAAGAATTTCAAAGGTTTTTTCAGACTCAATGATTCTATGTAATTTAGACCCGCCGAAGCAGGTCTTTTTTTATTTCAGCATAATCTCTCTATCCTCAGCGCCGAGCATATAAGCACCCTTGGCAAAAGCATCCCTTGCCAGAAGCTCTGCTACATCAACCCTATCGAACAGCATCCATATTTCTTTCTCTTTCGGAGTCAGTTCATGGCTATGGTCAAACAAATGCTCAAGTCCCAATCCTTCAAGCAATGCCGACTTTGCTGCTTTGTATTCCTCAGCTCTGCCAACATATTCGTCGTTCCTTTCCTTGGAAAATGCCTCGATATTGTCAGCTCTCAGATGCTCGTAATACTCGTCCATAAAGATTCTATCCATACTCGTTGACCTCCATAACAAAAAAATAAGGGCAGACCCTTTTACAGCTATTGTAGCTATGTAAAAGGATCTGCCCTTGCAGTTACTATAATGTTTTTGCCAGCGACTTCAGGAGTGCTGCCATTTCCGGATTTTGCAGAAGCTTCAGAAGAAGTTCTTTATCATCAGCGGAGCTTTCCGTTGCGGCTGGTTGAACCGGCTCAGGCGTTGCCTGTCTGCCTGAGTAGAACGCAGCTTCCATTCTTTCAGCGTTCAGTCTGCGGTCATCGTCGATGATATGAGAGTAAACATCCGCTACCATCTTGACCTGTGCATGACCGGAATCGCCTTGAACGGATTTCATATCGCCGCCGTTCAGCTTCAGCTTGTAAGTGATACTGGAATGTCGGAGACTATGGAAAACCACTTTCGGCAGTCCCTTCTCCTCAATCAGCTTATTGAAAGCACGGTTGATAACCTGCCCCTCAATCGGCTTGCCATTGGAAGAACAGAAAACCAGATTGAAGTCTACGAACTCGTCACCGAAAAGGTCTTTCAGTTCTTCGATGTCAGCCTTTCGCTGTACCAACATTTCCGCTACGGTTTTCGGTAAGAACACCTTGCGGACACTTGTTTTGGTCTTAGGAGTTTTGAGAACCAATGCGGTATGCGTACTGGCGAAGGTCGGCGGGAACTTGAACATGATGTCCTTACCGTCCAGATCTGCCATCGCTTCACGATTTACTCTCTGCAACTCCTTTTCAACGAAGATGCTTGCCTGACCAAGTTCAATACTGGTGGGGGAAATGTCAATACAGTCCCAAGTAAGCCCCAGAAGCTCGCCCATTCGCAAGGAACAGGAGAAGGCAAGGTTAATGGCCAGACGAAGAATATCATCGTCACAGGCTTCCAGAGCCTTCTGGAGCACTTCTGCTGTCCAGATGTCCCTGGTCTTGTGTTCTTCCTTCGGCAGTGTAGCGTGCTCCACAGGGTTTCTGGTCATCAATTCCCACTTGACCGCCTGATTGAAAGCATTTCGCAATGTCTTGTGAACCTCTCGGACAGTATGCGGAGTCAGATATTCTGTACGGGCTTTTACATACTTAGAAGAAACCGCTTTGACAGAAAGCAAATCTCGGTAATACTTGTCCATGATTCTCGGCGTGACATCCTCCAGCTTCATATCACCGATGAGGGGACGAATATAGTTTGCAATCAGGCTCTTTCTGCTTTCATAGGTAGACATCGCCCAGGTGTTCACACCATAGATTGACATATACTCATCCAAAAGATCGTTGACGGTTTTAGCAGAAGGGGGAATAAAGGTTCCGGACTCCTGCTCATATTCAACCTGCAACTTCCTTTTCTTTGCTTCAGCATTCGTTTCAAAGGTTTCCCACTTCTGACGCTTGTTGCCGTTCTCATCGGTGTATGTATAAACCACAGAATACTTCTTTTTTCTCTTAACGATAGATGCCATGTAATCATCTCCTTTCCTGTCTATCTTCCGCTAACTGGTAGCGGGTCTGATTCTGATACCACTTCATAAAGCTCTCTTTTGTAGCTCGGTTATGCCTGCCCACTCGAATCAGCTCGAAGCTTCCCTTGGCGGCAATGCTGTAGATATTCTGGCGATTGGTGTCAAGCATTCTTGCAATCTCTGGCAGACCGTAGGTGGATGCCATAATATCTGCATCAAGTTCCTGATCCTCTACCGTGCGGTAATCGGTTTGAGAAGCATACCATCTTTCAAAGCTCTCCTTGGTCACTCTGCGCTTGCCCAGGACATCGACCACATCAAAATGCCCTTTGGCAACCAGTTCGTAAGCAGTCGCTTCTTTCAGCCCAAGGCGCTGTCCAAGCTCCTCCATTGAATATGTAGTTTTCTTCAGTTCCTCACCGGGAGGGGTTCCATCGACCTTCTGGTATTTGAACTGATTGGCATACCATTCTTCAAAGCTGTCGATCATCACCCTCATGGTGTTGCCGACAAGAATGGTTTTGAAGTAATTCTTCTTAATGAGCCAGTATGACTCCGTTTTTCCAAGACCAAGCATCCTGCCCATTTCCGGAACAGACATACTCGTGCGTTTTCTCATTTCCGCCATCGTACAACCTCCTATGTAAAAAATGTAGCCATGTGTTTCTTGTCATGGCTACATTTTATCGAACTCTCAATATGTTTTGAAGTTTGTCGCCGGGTTGTACGACACCCTTGACAAATCTTACATTTGATGATCCAACCACTCATCAAAACTCTTTTTGGAGATTCTGATGCTGCCGCCAATGCGGACACTATGAAAAACCTTCTTTTTCACAAGGTTGTATGCACTGGTTCTGCTGATGCCCAGAATATCCTGAATCTCATCAACCGTATAGGTTCTCTTATCAAACTGAACTGTGTTAGCAGCTATCGCTTCTTCGGTGCGCTGATTCATGGCAGCGATTCTTTCTTCAAACATTTATGTTCACTCCTTCGTTTTCTTTGCTTTATGTTTTGTGGAACGCTTTTTCAGCTGCTCCATTGCCAGGCTGACGGATAAGGCTTTCTCAATCGCTACCATTTCACGGGGCGTTACCTTACCTAAGTAATTATCAATCCTGCTCTTATCAATGGTGCGAATCTGTTCCAGCTGAACAACGGACGCTTCTTTGAATGCAGGATTGTCGTAAATAACAAAGTGCGTCGGCATATTCGCTTTCTTATGGATTCTGGTGGTGACCGTTGCCACAATCAATGTGGGAGCGTGTTTATTACCGGTATCGTTCTGAATGACGATAACCGGACGGATGCCGCCTTGTTCCGACCCAACTACCGGGTCCAGATTGGCGCAATAAATATCACCACGGCAATATACCCAATTTTCTTTCATCATTTGCCATGACCTCCTTTCGTTGGGTATGTAATAACTGACTGCCTGAAATGAATCAGGCAGTCAGTCCAAAAGTCTATGTGTCCCATATTTGCCACGCACCCCTGAGAAAGAGGGCTTACGCCCTCAGGGAATCACCGAACGACTGATTGCGAATCAGTTCCATAGGAATCTAACCTCTGCCGGGTTCTCCGCCAGCTCCGTAGAGAAGTATCTTTAATCCTGTTGCTTTCATGGCCGTATTGGGAGCAACCCAATATTTACAAGCCAGTATTGATCGCTGGCATCGGGAGAGAGACAACTGCTTAATTTATAGAAGAAAGTCGTTCTGTTTCTCTGTCCGATACGTCACGGCGTACCGCTGATGTGGCTGATGCTCTCGCACCGGCAACAGGAACGTATTCGATGACTGTGTATTCAGTTTTCAAGGATCAAGCAGCCGATTTTCTTTGGCTGTATCTAAATTGTACCTGTTCCTCATGCAAGTTTTTATTGCCTCGTAGGTATAGTTTTGAGGTTATTCACGACCTAAAAATATGTAATCAAGGGTTGTATCAAAGCGCACGACCAATTCGATTGCCAAATCAATAGAGATGCCTCTGTTGCCGGTTTCAATTCGTGCAATGGTGTTTGCGGCAACGCCCAACTGCTCCGCAAGCTGTTCCTGTGTAAGCCCATGTTTCTTTCTCAATGCTTTAATTCTTTTTCCGCTTTCAACCAAGTCGTAATACATTTTCGTTCCTCCGTGTTTTTGAATTTGTGAAGTTGCAAAATCAAAAACGGAGGGAGGAGATCGTGACTGGTTCTCAATGCCCTTTGCCATCTGCCTGTCCTCCTTGCAGGCATAAAAAAAGAGCCGGAGTACATTACTCCAAGCTCTCGTTCATGCCTTTGTGTTAAAATGAAGGAAGATAGGCTGGTATAAAAAAAGCCCCGTACCCATTACAGGCACGAGGCGTAACTCTCTCTATTCAATTTTATGCCGCTATCTCCCAGCATAGCCATTCTAACACTGGACAAGTCGGACTTTCAGTATGGAAACCGTCGTATTTTCATCGGATTTTAGTCGGACTAAAATCCTGTCTTAGCACTCACAATAACACAATGCTTCTTCCTCCCTGGCACTTTCCAGGAAATCTTTCAATTTAGGAATGGCTGTTCCCCAAAGTGACAGACCAAATAACAGTATCGCTTCTTTCTTTCGGTCATAATAGCTGCTGCGTTCCATATTCAGAACCTCCAGCATTTCTGATTCTTTGTACTTGAAGCGATTGAGATATGCCTTTGAGATAATCTCACAGTACAGAGCGCCTTTATCCGGATATTCTCTGATTTTCAGCATCGCCATATCTACCAGTTCAATGATCCACTTTGTCTCGAATAAGCTTCGAATACGTTCTTCAAATCGTTCTCTCGCTTCATCCGGAGCAAAGTTCTCCAGATAAATCAATGCTCCATCTAAGCTGTCACCGTAAGTACAAATAAGGGTATCACATACATCATTCGCACGATCAATAGTAGACCAGCACACCTCTCGATATATGGATAAAATCAGCTTTGCTCTTTCATACAGAACCTTTTCGTCAATGTTCTGCATCCGGCAAAGCATTCGAATATTGCTTAATACCTGTGTATTATATCTGCTCATTCAGAATCTCCTTTCAGCCTAATCCATAAAATAAGAATTCCTTTCTAACTCCTGTCACTTGGCTAAAGGGAAACAAATACCATGGGACAAGAATGACTATAACTTCCGATATTTGATTAAAATAACAGAAGCAAAATCGGAAGTTCTTGACTTTATAAAAGTTCCGATATATAATTAAGTGGAACTAATACTTCTGTTCTGATTCTCATTATAGCATTTTCCAGAAGTTTGTCAACAAATAATCGGAAGTTACGAATAAATATTTTTTGAAAGGAAGGACAGTACCATGACATTTGGAGAAAAAATTAAAGAAGCTCGTTTGGCTATGAACCTATCTCAAACGGAGCTTGCCCAGATGACCGGCATTTCCGAAAGATCCCTTTACACCTATGAGCAGCTCGGAACACTCCCCAGAAAAAGCAACATCAGAAAACTTGCTGAAGCGCTGCATATCTCTGTGTCCTATCTTTTGGATGAATCTGAAACGGACAGCCAGAGCCATATAGATCAGGATATGTTTATTTTAGAGGCAAAGGAAAACTTCGGTTCAAAGGGAGCAAAAGAAGCTCAGGAAGTGCTGGGTCGTGTAAATTCTCTGTTTGCCGGTGGAGAATTGGACGAGGACGCAAAAGATGTATTCTTCCAGGCGATTATGTCAGTTTATATGGACTCTAAGAAAACAGCACGGGAAAAGTACACTCCGAAGAAATACAGAAAGCATAAAGATAAAGAGTAAAATCCTCAAGCACAGAATATGTTTTCTGTGTGCGATTCGGAGGTGAAGCAAATGAAAACGGCAGAGCATATCATTGAAACTGTCGATAAGCTTGTGCGAAAATATCACACCAGAGACCCTTACGAACTATGTCAGCTGTTAGGTATCAAAATCCACTATTACGATTTACAGAAGAAATTGAAGGGCTTCTTCTATTACCAGTCCAGACAGAAGAATATCGTGATAGATCACAATGTGAACGGCATCCTGGAACGTATCTTAGTCGCACATGAATTAGGACACGCTGTCCTGCATACAAAAATCGCCATGATGCACGGCTTTCAAGAAATGGAAGTTTTTGATGATAGATCAATCGAAGAAAATGAAGCAAACTTTTTTGCGGCGGAGCTTCTGTTAGAAGATGGGGAAGTTCTGGAATGCCTTTCGGAACACACATTTTTTGAAACGGCTAAAATGCTCTATGTACCGGCAGCATTATTAGACTACAAATTCAGCCTGCTCCACGAAAAAGGAGAGCTGGTAAATTCGATGTATATTCGTAAAGCAGATTTCCTGAAAGAAGATCTTCATGCCTACGATAACGACATTAGTTATGGCGATATATGAATATCTATTTTTATATCTTTACAGAAAAAGTCCACCAGTACGATGCGCAGTGCATCATGACTGGTGGACTTTTTGTTTCTTAAAGGATCAGTATATTGTATTGCAACAAAAGAAACCCACAGCAGTTCACTCAGAACCGTCAATGGGCTTCTTTTTCATTATATCAATCAAGCTCCGCTTTTTTTATCATCTCTTGCTGGTCAATCAAGACATCAATCATCTTTCCTACGGTTATCAATGTTGTTACATTACACTTTTTCAGTTTTGCAGCAATCTCATCATCGATGATGCTGTCGCATTTTGCATATGGGGTATCCAGCAAAAAATAGTCAAAGTTCTTTTCCAAGACGAATGCCAGTTTTAGAAGCATTGCCAAAGAAACTTTCGTCTGTCCAACTTCAACATGGCTCATATGATTGTTCGAGCAACCAACCAACGCACCCAAGTCTGCTTGGCTGTATCCCTTCTCCTGGCGAGCAGCTTTAATGCGCTGACCGATTTTTATATAGTCAACTTCCGGTTGCATTTCAATCACCTCCATGCTGTGTATGATTCTGCTATACATTATAAAATGTACCAAAAATCTCAACAACCAACATTGGGTGCAAGTTGCATTTATAAATGCAATATGATAAAATTTTATAGGCAGATTGCATTAAATGATAGAATGAAAAGAACCCCAAGACGACAATATGAGCTATCTTGAGGTTCTTTAAAATAAAAAATTCGTAGAGTACATTACTCCACGAATCGCATTCTTCTCTGTTTTTTTTAATTTACATCTCTATTTTACAAGTTGTCGCACTGTTTGTCAATATGTTAGGGACATAAAACACGAGGTTTTGCGCAAAAATCCGTCTTAGGAAGTTCCAAAGTCACAATTTGCCGTCAGAATTATAGTCATATTGAAGGAGGTGTACCTTATGGCACGAAAAGGAGAAAATATTTACAAAAGGAAAGACGGCAGATGGGAAGGAAGATACATTAAGTCCCGATCTTCTACAGGCAAAGCCAATTACGGTTATGTTTATGCAAAATCATATCGAGAAGTCAAAGCAAAACTTATCAGTCAAAGTTCGTGCACGAGTAATTCTGTCACTGTCGATCCAGAAATTAGCTCAGATCAATTTGAACAGGTTGCTATGGAATGGTTTCAAGCTATATGTCCTAAAGTGAAAGAATCTACAAGCAACAAATATAGGAATCTTCTCAACTCGTATATACTTCCTGTGTTCGGAAGCAAACAATTGCGTGATATAACACACGAGTTTATTGAAACGCAGTGTAATTTTTTCCTTGTTTCTGGTGGATTAAAGGAGAATGGACTTTCCTCTAAAACTGTTTCAGATATTTTATCTCTAATTCGAAATATCTTACAATTTGCCACCCGAAACGGGAAAGCCATTTCTTGTGACGCACGATCTATACAGATAAAACGTCAAACGAAGGAAATGAGAGTTTTGAGTCGTGCTGAACAGGAAAAATTATGCCAATACTTGTATTCTAATCTTGATTCCTGCAATATTGGTATATTAGTATGTTTATTCACTGGTCTCAGAGTAGGTGAAATTTGTGCGTTGCGATGGGAAGATGTTTCATTCTCAGATTACACAATCCATGTGCATCAAACGCTCCAGAGAATCCAAGATAGAACCAACAGTGAATGCAAGACAAGGATTGTTGTTACCACACCCAAAAGTGCTTGCTCCATCCGTACTATTCCAGTACCCCATGGCTTAATGACTATTCTTACAGCACACAAAGCTTCTTCTACTGGCTACATTCTAACCAATAGCGATCAGAATCCATTAGAACCAAGAACCATGCAAAATCATTTCAAGAAGGTATTGAAAAACAGCGGAATCAACTCCGCAAATTATCACTCGTTACGTCATACATTTGCTACAAGGTGCATAGAGCTTGGATTCGATGTAAAAAGTCTCAGCGAGATATTGGGTCATGCCAGCGTGAATATTACAATGAATCGCTATGTACACCCATCCATGGATTTAAAAAAAGAAAATATGCAACGGCTTTCTGATTTATTAGCCGTCAAATAAATTGTCAACACCGTCAAATAATGCTGAGTTTTCAGTGTTTGGCGGTGTTTTTTCGTGGAGTAATGTACTCTACGAAAGAGTATACCCAGGAGGAGATTTATTGATTCAATTTGTAGGGCGAGATGCTTATAAGCAGTTTTGGAATTTTAGTAAAGATGAGAAAGAGAACTTGGCCACTCAATTGGCGATTGAGTTACCCGCACTCAGAGGAAAAGTTGGTGCATCACAAGAAGAAATTGCTTCGGCTGTTGGTATTTCACGACAAACTTATAGTGCCTACGAAAATCGGACACGCCCAATTCCATGGAGTTTATATCTAGCACTATTGTTTTATTTTGATTACATTCCAAGTACACATTATATGATTCGCCAGCTTGAATTATTCCCAAATGAATTAGACGAATGTTGGTTAGCTGGTAGAGTTTTTATTGAGGAAGAAAAATGAGCGAATAGTCACAGCAAATAAAAAGGGATATTACATGAACAAAAATATAAAATATTCTCAAAACTTTTTAACGAGTGAAAAAGTACTCAACCAAATAATAAAACAATTGAATTTAAAAGAAACCGATACCGTTTACGAAATTGGAACAGGTAAAGGGCATTTAACGACGAAACTGGCTAAAATAAGTAAACAGGTAACGTCTATTGAATTAGACAGTCATCTATTCAACTTATCGTCAGAAAAATTAAAACTGAATACTCGTGTCACTTTAATTCACCAAGATATTCTACAGTTTCAATTCCCTAACAAACAGAGGTATAAAATTGTTGGGAGTATTCCTTACCATTTAAGCACACAAATTATTAAAAAAGTGGTTTTTGAAAGCCATGCGTCTGACATCTATCTGATTGTTGAAGAAGGATTCTACAAGCGTACCTTGGATATTCACCGAACACTAGGGTTGCTCTTGCACACTCAAGTCTCGATTCAGCAATTGCTTAAGCTGCCAGCGGAATGCTTTCATCCTAAACCAAAAGTAAACAGTGTCTTAATAAAACTTACCCGCCATACCACAGATGTTCCAGATAAATATTGGAAGCTATATACGTACTTTGTTTCAAAATGGGTCAATCGAGAATATCGTCAACTGTTTACTAAAAATCAGTTTCATCAAGCAATGAAACACGCCAAAGTAAACAATTTAAGTACCGTTACTTATGAGCAAGTATTGTCTATTTTTAATAGTTATCTATTATTTAACGGGAGGAAATAATTAAACTATGTTTTGAACCATGAATTAAATAAAAATGACTCTCAATTATTGGAAGTCAATTTATTAAACCAATTAAAGCTTGCAAAACGTGTAAATCTTTTTGATTATTCTTTAGAAGAATTACAAGCCGTTCATGAGTATTGGCGGTCAATGAATCGTTACTCAAAACAAGTTTTGAATAAAGAGAAAGTGGCTTAATATGGCAAATATAGTCAATTTTACTGACAAACAGTTTGAGAATCGCTTAAATGATAATTTAGAAGAATTGGTTCAAGTAAAAAAGCGGTTGAATCGCCAACCGCTTTTTTACTTGGTGGGCAATCAGGGTCAGGGAAAACCAGTTTGCGAAGAAGATGATTGAGCAGGCAGGAACAAAGTGATAAATTCAAATTGTGAGGGAAAATACAGATGAATCAAGGAAGAATTATTGTGATTACAGGCTCACCGGGGACAGGAAAAACAACAACTGCGTCAATTGTCGCAAAGGAATCAGATATGGATAAATCAGTGCATATGCACACCGATGACTTTTTTCATTACTTAAGCAAAGGCGCAATACCACCACATTTGCCAGAATCCAACAAGCAAAATCTGGTTGTCATTGAAGCCTTTTTAGAAGCTGCAAAGCGATATGCTCGTGGCGGATATGATGTAATTGTAGATGGGATTGTCGGGCCATGGTTTTTGGAGCCATGGAAAGCTCTTGCCCAAGAAGATTACGAGGTACACTATATTGTATTAAGAGCGAGTAAAAAAGAAACTATGAAGCGAGCTGTGGAACGCTCAAAATTAGATAGAAAAACAAATATTGAATTAGTGGAAACAATGTGGGAGCAATTTTCCGGTTTGGGGATATATGAATCAAATGTCATAGACACAACTACATTCACAATTAAAGATACGGTTTCCGCAATAAAAGAAAGAGTTGCATGTGGGACGTCTTTACTATCTTAGACATTCCCATTTGTCAGGAAGATAGCAAAGCCAGCCGAGCCAGTCAACGGTCAAGATGAACGGCGCATTTCATGCGCCGCCGTTGACAGTCACGCCCGTCTTTGCTAAAAAGTAATCAAGGCGGGAAAGCCCTAAAATGGCTTCCCGCCCATTTCAATTTTTAGAAAAGAAACGCTCCAAAATCAGAAAGAGAGCGTCCAAGCACTTTGAGGGATTGGCCGCCTTGTCCACCCATTCAGCGGGACAGCGGGCGGAGGTCAAGGCCGGGTGTAAACCCGTTCATTTCAGCTTAGAAACCCTTCATAAAACGGGCTTATTTAGCGATATAAGGCTTTATAATAGAGAAGGAGTGAAACTTCTATTCAAGTTTAGAAACGCCTTCCATTAGTCCGAAAGAGACCTTAGAAAGAGAATTAAATCGTAAAGTATCAGGGAAAGAAATTCAACCGACTTTGGAGAGAATAGAGCAAAAAATGGTTCAAAATCAACACCAAGAAACCCCTGAATTTAAAGCAATTCAACAAAAATTGGAAAGCTTGCAGCTACCTACACCACCAATACCCAAAACACCTAAACTTCCAGGACTTTAAACCTTAAAAAAGGAAAAGAGTAGTTACCAAAAAACGGTAACTACTCTTTTTTTATAAAAACCTTTCCTCATGTTTGAAAAGCTGATCGAGAAATAAAGCACACAACGGTATTCTTTCTTTTTTCAGTTGGTACATTTTGCAGTCTGTAACGTGTCATTTACTGTTTGTTACCTTAACATATCCAGTCGAAAACACAAGGGTATATAAACGAGCAAGCTCGCCCTTGTGTTTTCTTTGTGTCTATGTTGCGTTCTCGTCACAGCAAACGACACGAACACACTGGCGAAAATGAACCAACAAAACGAAAAAAGAAAGGAGCGTATACTTCACAGACGGTGTTAAGGATACTTACCAGATGAAACCGTACATTGCACCGACCGCTGCTGAGTTGGAACAATTTCTTTCCTCTCTAAATTAAATCTTGCCGAAGCAGTGATGTGTCAGACTTTCCTGACACATCGCCGCTTTGCACTTCACAAAATCCGCTGCCAGGAGGTGATGAAATGAGTATGGTAAATGCTGACTCCGTTCAGCTATTCGCAATGCTGAAAAAAATGCAGGATTCCATTTCCTCCATCGAAACTACCAAAAAATCTGTAAAGATGAAATATGAACAGTTAGGTGCTGGATGGCAAGATAAAAAATACAACGAGTTGGGCGTGGTTGTAAGAGACTGCAACAAGGCTCTCAATGACATATTGGTAATTATGCTTCAAGCAGAAAAATATGTGGCTTTACTCGCCAAGAGCCTTAGTGAATACGAAAGTGTTCAACTAGGATCTACAAATGGAATATCTGCAAGCACACCTCAGACCAGTAGTTTTGCTGTTACACCATCAAGTGCAGATACAACCACCTTTGAGTCAAATACCTTTGGTTCTAATCTTGCATTTGTTCAAGACAGACTATCAGCTGAACGATATTTTTCCCGTGGAAATCACTATGAAGAATATCGAGATTATTGGGAGAACGGGAACTATACCTTTTCTCGAAATGAAAATCCAGAACTCGTATACGTTAGAGCAAGGGATATTGAAGGAGTTTATCTCAGTGACCGAGAACTTGGGAACCCGGAAGGATTTTGGACACGGAATGGTCGAGAGGGATGGTCGAGAGAAAACATTCTAAGGCGAGCTTCGCACATCCAAGATGTTCGTCAAAATACTGAGTCAGGAATGTCTTTGGATGAGCTTTCACAAAACCCAGTGTTAGATGATACCATTCGTAGCTATTACAATAATCCTGTCCAGGTTGCGCAGGTAGGTTCTTATTATGTATTTCAGAGTGATGGGCGACATCGAACACTTGCAGCTCAATCGCTTGATACATATATCCCGGTTTTAGTAACAGGTAGCTACACTCGAAATGATTAACAAATGAGGAGGTGAGTGTTTGAGCAACGTAAATGCTGATGCAACTCAATTACTGACAATACTGAAAAATATGCGGACCTCCATTTCTTCTATCGAAACTACAAGAAGTTCTGTGAAGATGAAATATCAGCAATTGGGAATTGGATGGAATGACAAGAAGTACGATGAGCTGGGAACTATCGTAAAAGATTGCAACAAAGCCCTGAATGATATTTTACAGATTATGCTTCAGGCCGAAAAATACGTTGCTTCACTTGCCAAAAGTGTACAAGAATATGATAATGTTAATTTGGACACTCCTTCTGCACGAAATTCTTTCCTCCAGGGTCTGCAAACACCTAATGTTGGTAATTCGTCTTATCAGTATTGCCTTGGCGTGCTAACCCAAGGTAGCACACCAGACGGATATATCGCTGTTATATCACAACGCCATGAAAATGCAGAGCAGAATGTCAGAGAAGTGTTTGACCATTTCGCTGGTAAACTGATGATACAAGATTCTGAATATCCACCGGATCAGACAGCACATTACTCACCGGGAAATTATATAGGGCATTCACGAGGAGTCTACTACAATGCAGCTTCTGATATGACAAATCCAAGAGGTGCAGGAACAACTTATTTCCACGAGCTTGCTCACATGATCGACCATGCTTCGTGCAACTATCGGAGCAATCTATCCAATACTCCAGAATTTGCTGAGGCACTGGTTGAGGACGGACAAAGAATCCTGAGCTTATATAACAATCTTCCAGTGGAAAAGCAAACTGCTTTTCTGACCCGTATTAGGCAGGATTCAGCTCACTCCTTCTCGGACTTAATTGATGCGACAACAAATGGTCAATTGCACGGAAATTATGGTCACTCAAGGAACTATTGGACGAGACCGGGCAATCTACAAGCAGAAGCCTTTGCCCACTTTTTTGAAGCGTCTATGGGAGACCAAGGCAAATTAGAGCTATTAGCAAATTTCTTTCCTACAGCGTTTGGTATTTTTTCTTCAATGATTGATTCTATTAGACCAGATAATCATGTTAGGGTCTTGAGCAGAGAAAGGTAGGTGCATACAATGGACAAAAACAAGAGCGTTGCAGATTTTATGAATAGCTTCCTTAATACACCTGAACCGAAAATTGATAATGAGTATTATGAAATCGAAGAACAGTATTTTCGGCAATTCGGTCATGGTGTCCCAAGGGAAATGTTGCCTGATAGCATTTCAACGGAACAAATTAAACAAGCCATGAAAAAATGCATTCTTTCCAAAAAGGATAATCTCTTTGAACTATTAGGCATCATTATCAACGATAATTATTTATATTAAGAAAAGGAACGACGACATGGATGAAGACAACATTATAACTTTGAATGATGAGAATGGGAACGAAGTTGAATTTGAATTTCTTGACTTAATACCGTATCGCCAGAACGAATATGTTGTCCTGCTTCCTATTGGAGATTCGGATGGGCAAGTTGTTATTTTGCAGCTGAAAGAAATTGACGATGAAACAGAAGAATATGTTGGTGTTGAAAACGAATTTGTGTTAGAGACTGTCTTTGCTCTGTTCAAAGAGCGAAACAAAGATTTCTTTACATTTGAGTAATTAAACAATGCAAGCTCAAACCAACAACACGATAAAAGGGGGGTGCATTATGGATATTTGGCATCGTGTAGGCAGAATTGTTCGCTTCTCAAACTTAGGAACTCTTCTGTTCTTTACTCTTAATATTCTGCTGATTGTTGCTGTGTTCGGTTCGTCAGGAAGCATTGTTGAACTGATTTGTATTTACTTTTTCACAGTAGCTATCAGCTTATCCCCATTAGGCGAAATGTGCCTGGCTGCCTTCGCAGGAGCAAGCGATATAAAAAGAGTAGATATAAAACTTCGAGTTGTCCCGCTGGTTCAATATGTTTTAGATAAAGCAAAAGAGAACACATCATACTGTCCTAAAAAAGTGAAAGTGAAGATTATCCATGATCCTGCTCCAAATGCATTTGCTCTAGGTAGGCAAACACTATGCATAACTGACGGATTGCTTTTACTCTCCGATGATATGATACTTGGAATTCTCGCCCATGAGATCGGACATCTCTCATACGGACATACTGTTATCCAATTATTGATTGGCGGGGGCAATATATTTATATCCGGGTGCCTCCTGTTAATCAAAATATCCTACTGGATTTTTTCTGCAATCATGGGGCTGTTCGCAATATGCTCTCGTAGTGGTGTAATGGGTATAATTACCGCAGTTTTCGCAGGAATATCAACAGCACTTTCTTGGTTATGGGTAAAGTTCTGTATGCTTTTTCTGATGTGGTCTATGAGACAAAATGAGTATCTGGCTGATGAATTTGCTTATAAAATTGGTTTTGGTCTTGAATTAGCGACGGTATTAGACCAACATATCTCAGATGTTCCGCATGATGGTTTTCTCAGTGCAATATACTCAACTCATCCATGCAACGATGATAGGGTTGCAGCATTGCAAAATTTAGGTGTACCCTATTCTCGATACTAAATTCATAATCTCACAAATTGGCAAGCAGTGTAAACCTGTACAGGTTCACTCATTTTCTCGATTTTCCCTTCGGTGCAATCTTCGCAAATTTGCTTGTTGGGGAAGCATCCCCAATCCCCTTTGAACATCATCTGCCGATGATGGCTACACGATTTTCAATCGTTTCTCAAAGAACAGTAGAATAAAAATTTGCCCATGGTTGAAAGCACCGAAATCGAAAAGCAAAAAAGCAGCCACGATCCGCACCCTTTGGGGAGTGCAGACCGTGGCTTTTTGCTTTAACGGAAGTTCTTCTTTTCCTCTTTCTCTTTCTCTTTTTCCTGCTCTTTCTGCCTGTCGATATTCAAAATCGTTTCAACCGTCCGTTTGGCAATCAGCAGTTCTTCTTTCTCTTTTCTGATCTGACGGTACTCAGCGTAGTCCTGCTTTTTCTGGACTGCCAGCTGATGAAACTCCTCATACAATGATTGCATGGACGGGAGCTTTGTAATCTGCAATTCATCAAAGGCTTGCTTCGCCGCTTTATGAATTGTGATTTCCTGACGGTGTTCTTCAAAGAATTTTTTGCTATATCCAGACTTGCGGTACTCGATATAAATTTGCCTTGTGTTGCGATAATTTTTGATGTGCTGCTGCAACGCCTGAACCTCAACCATACGTTTCTCTGCGACCTTGATAGAATCAGAAAGCGCATCGAACCGGGCAGACAGATTTTCAATATGAGCAGTCAGATCGTCGTAGTTGCCCAAGCCTTTTTCTTTCAGTAGGATTACCGTTCGGGCAGCTTCTTTTCGGTTGAACTTCTTCGCCCACTTTTCATAACCGACCGTCTTGCCCTCGGCCATCTTTGCCTGAATATCAATCAGCATCTGGAACTGCTTCGGGGCAGGAGCCTTGGCAGAGCCGCCTTTTGATTTGTGCAGGTTCTTGCCGGAGATAACCGCTTGAATTTCCTCTTTGCTATATCCTTCGCCCAGGGAACGCAGCCGAATGAAACGCTTCTGATTCTCGCCCTTGAACGCAGGCTGCTTTCCATCCTTGAACTCAAATCCCATGTCAGCCAGAGCCTGAACAAAGCCATCAAAGCTCTTTGGTTTCTGCTTCAGCACCGCATCAATCGCATCACATAATTCGTCACGCTGGGTACGCTTCTTGGGATAAACAGTTCTTTTCTGGCGCTCCCGATACGGCTTCGGTGTAATAATGGACAGCCCGTGTTCCAGGCAAACCATATCACTGAGTCTTTGCACCGCCAGACCGGAAAGAAAGAAGTTTTTGAATTTCCGTGTGGCATCCAGCGAGGTCGAATTATAAATGATATGATTGTGAATGTGGGATTTGTCGATGTGGGTCGCAACGATGAAAGCGTGTTTTCCCTTTGTCCATCGCATCGCTGTTTCATAGCCGACTTGGTTCGCTTCTTCCGGGGTGATTTCTCCCGGCTTAAAGGACTGGCGTATCTGGTATGCGATGATATTGTTCTTCTGCTGTCTGCCGGTAATATGCTGATACTGCCGTTTGGAAAGCAGAAATTCCTCATCTGCTGTCTTTGGATCACACTCATAGGAACTGATAAATTCGCCATCATTGGTTTTTGCGGCATTTTGTGAGTAGTCGGTTCTGTCTGCCAAACATTGAGCGACCGTCTTTCCCTTATTCACATGGAGTGCAATCAATCTTGTCGCTGCCATTCCCATCACTTCCTTCCCAAAAAGAAAAAGCCACCGGTCGGTGACTTTTCTCTGATATTATCTTATGACCTGATAAATGCTCCCAGACTTTCTCCAATATTCTCGACTTTCATAACAGCCCAGACGAGCAAGAACACCGCTGCTATTGTCGCAATTCCAAGAACCACAAGAATAAGCAGGGACTGCCACAAAGCCTTTACAATGCAGTAAATCGCAGATCCGCCAATGACCAAGAGCAATAAACCAATTACATAGGACACAACATTTGTAAGCAGATTTCCAAGAATGCAAATCACTTTTACAACGAACAGCACCGGCAGTGCCAATATCTTCAATACCAGCTTCATAGGCTCAACCCCTTTCTTTTAATTATATTGTACAAGGGTATCTGCCATAACGCAATGATGTCAACCCTTATGTAAAAGCCGCAGCCGAAACTGCGACTTCCCAACAAGTTGTCGGATTACTGGATTGAGGACAGGCGAACAAGAACTTCTCTCATGTCCGTCCAGATCTCCTCCAGCCGTTTTTGCAAATCCTCAATGTCAGCACGATAGATGCTGCCTGTTTCGTTCGCTCGCTTTGCGTACTGGTTCAGGTTGTTGGAGCAGATTCGCAGGAGCGAAACCAGGGCTTTCACATCCTGCAAATCCAGTCTGATACAGTAACCATCCAGAGCCATTTTCCGCAGATAGGCTCCCATGCTGCGGATGCCAAGCTCGTCCATCTTCTCATGGATTCGCTCGACCTCCTCCTTGGATGCAAGGAAATGAACATCCTGATCTCGCTTTGCCATTACAACACCTCCTCACGGGTTTCAGAGTATTTTGCAGGCGGGATATGCTCCGCTTTGGATTTCAGATCAGCCAACACAGAAGGACGCTCTGACTCGCTTCTTTCGTCACGATTTTCCACAGAGTCCTCCATATTCAGGGCTGCATCCAGTTCTGCCAGTCGCTGACTTTTGGCTGTCAGCTCTGCTTCCTGCGGGAACGGTTTTCCAACCTCCGCCTTGGCTGCTTCCTGCTGATTGTAGAGATTATTCAACTGCTCATTGGCTCGTTCTAAGCGCTCAAGGATGCCTGCAAGGGCATTGTCCAGTCGGGTGATATTTCCTCGTGCGTCCGTTCCAAGGGCTACTCTGTGGCTCACAGCGCCCTTCAGGGTCACATCGAACTCGTTCCGGAAACTGTCAAACGAAAGCTCCATCTGAAAGCCACGGTAACTGCCAAGAGGAACCGGATCGGCACTTTTCGTGTCCTTACAAGCCGCAAGGAGGATTTCACCGGCATCTGCCTTTTCGGTGTAGGCTTTGCCCATGATTTCCATGCCGCAAAAGCCATCGGCAATCTGCGGGTGTGCTTCCACGGTTTTAATATCAGCTTCAAAGCCATGAATATAGCCTGTCTGCTTTTCAATCTCAGCCGGGAAGTATTTCAGAAGCTTATCTTCCATACGGTACTGCTGGCTCTGGTGGTCAGCTTTCAGCACCTTCAGCCTTGCCACATCAATGTCCAAGTCCATCTTTTCCTTGATAAGCGGATTGCCGGCACACAGCGCCTTGATCTCCGCATAGGACAGCGCCTGCTCATCCACATCGTCACAGGAGCGAACCGGTGATTTGGAGGTCATAATCTGAGAAATAAACTTCTGCTTGTTTTCCAAGGTCTGATACAGGTAGGCATCGAAGGTTCCCTCGGTCACATACTGATACACCTGAACCTCTTTGTTCCGGTTGCCCTGACGGATGATACGACCGTTTCTCTGGGTCATATCAGACGGACGCCAACCCACATCCAAGTGGTGAACTGCCACCAATTTGTCCTGGACGTTGGTTCCTGCACCCATCTTTTGCGTACTGCCAAGAAGCACTCGCACCTGCCCGGTACGAACCTTGGCAAAGAGGTCTTTTTTCTTTGCCTCGGTATCTGCATCATGGATAAAGGCAACTTCTTCCGCAGGCACACCGTTTGCAATCAGCTTGGTTTTGACATCATCATAGACATTGAAGGTTCCATCATTTTTCGGTGTGCTAAGGTCGCAGAACACCAACTGGGTCAATTTGTCAGCCTGACCGTCCTGCCAGATACGCAGGATATTTCCCACGCAGGCATTGAGCTTGCTGTCAGGGTCATCGGGTAACAGGGTGTTCATTAGCCGCTGATCCAGTCCCAATTTTCGTCCGTCGCTGGTAATCTTGAGCATATTATCGACGGACGGGTCTACAATACCGGCATGAACATCTGCTGCTCTCTCTGAAAGGGAAGCCACCATATCCTTCTGGTACTCAGAGGGCTGAACCACAACCGTTTCAAACTTTGCTTCGGGAACAGGGAGATGCAACTGGTCAGAGGTCTTGATGTCGGCAACCTCCTTGAACATATTCATCAGTTCAGGCAGGTTGAAGAACTTCGCAAATCGGGTTCTGGCACGATAGCCGGTTCCCTCCGGTGCAAGCTCAATCGCAGTTGTTGTTTCTCCGAAGGTCGATGCCCAGGAATCAAAATGGGTCAGGTTCTTTTGCTGGAGCGTACTGTACTGGAGATAGCGCATGACCGTATAAAGCTCGGTCATCGAGTTACTTACTGGAGTACCGGTTGCAAAGATCACACCACGCCCGCCGGTCAGCTCATCCATATAGCGGCACTTCATAAACATATCCGAAGATTTCTGGGCTTCGGAGGTGGACAGACCTGCCACATTTCGCATTTTTGTGTAGAGGAACAAATTCTTGAACGCATGGCTTTCGTCCACAAACAGCCGGTCTACACCCAACTGCTCAAAGGTAATGACATCATCTTTCTTGTCAGCGGCAAGGAGCTTGTCCAGTCTGGCTTCCAATGATTTTCGTGTTTTCTCCATCTGCTTGATCGTGAAGTTTTCGCCACGCTGCCATTTCAGCTCCGCAATCGCACCCTCGATCTCATCAATCTGCTCCCGCAGCTGCCGTTCCTGTCGTTCGGCAGAAAGCGGGATTTTTTCAAACTGGCTGTGACCGATGATGACTGCATCATAGTCACCCGTTGCGATACGAGCGCAGAACTTCTTACGGTTTGCTGTTTCAAAATCCTTCTTGGTGGCAACAAGGAGCTTGGCACTCGGATAGAGGTGCAGGAACTCGTTTGCCCACTGTAAGGTCAAGTGATTCGGCACAACGAACAGGGATTTCTGGCTCAATCCAAGCCGTTTACTCTCCATAGCCGATGCAGCCATCTCGAAGGTCTTGCCCGCACCAACTTCGTGTGCAAGCAGCGTATTTCCACCATATAGCACATGAGCGATAGCATTTCTCTGGTGTTCACGGAGGGTAATATCCGGGTTCATGCCGCCGAAACGGATATGAGAGCCATCATACTCACGAGGTCTGGTGGAGTTAAAAAGTTCGTTGTACTTGGTGGAAAGGGTTTCTCGTCTGTGCGGATCTCTCCAAATCCAATCTCGGAACGCATCCTTGATTGCCTGCTGTTTCTGCTGTGCCAGGGTAGTTTCTTTTTTATTGAGGACACGCTTCTGCTTACCATCTGCATCTTCAATCGTATCATAGATACGAATATCCTTCAGATTCAGCGTTTCCTCCAGAATCCGATATGCGTTGGCTCGCTCTGTACCGTAGGTGACATACGCCGCCACATCGTTGTAGTTGGGAGAACTCTTACCGTTGATGCGCCACTCTGCGGTCAGCTCGGAGAACTTGACCTCAATGGAACGGCGCAAGTAATACGGCGTTTCAAAGGTTTCCTCCATGAACTGCTGAATATAATCGGCATCAATCCATGTTGCACCCAAACGCACATCAATCTCGGACGCATCCAAGTCCTTCGGCTGTGCTTTCTGCAAGGCTTCCACATTGATGTGGAAGGAAGAATCCCTGTCTGCCGCCATCTGTGCGACACGCAGCTTGCTTCTTACATCACCGGAAAGGTAATCATCGGCAGTCTGCCATCCAACTTCCACAGCATCGGGAGCCATCGGGTCTTTGAAGATCACCCCTCGAAGCTCTGCCTGAATCGCATCGTATTCTCCAGGTGTTCCAAGCAGCTGTGCCATAAACGGCAAATCCACCTTGCCACGCTCACCGATAGAGATTGCCAGAGCTTCGGACGGCGTATCCACGCTCGTCACTCTGCGTTCCGGCTTGATGGTTCGCTTGGTGAACATATCCGCCTTGCTTTTCAGATTGCCGTCCTCATCCACATTTTCCAGAGAACACAGGAGATAGTAGGAGGAATCGTCAGCAAATGCCTGACCATTGGCTCGATTATTGATAAGCCCGTTCTTTGCGGCAAACGCATCGTAGGCATCATTCAGTTCTGCCTGTTTCTGAGTAATCATTTCATCCGGGTAATCCTCAAGCTGATATTCGATCAGCTCGTTGACGATACCACGAAGTTCCACCATGCCCATCACACGGTCTTTTGCTTTCTCATTCAGGTCTACACGGCGCATCAGGGAGTTTTCACGGAAGTACACATTGCCATCCACCACGGTATAAGAGAAATTCTTTACATCCGGGGTTGCAGGAATGGTTTCGATTTCCTTACCCTTGTCAGCTTCGGGAAGCTCCACAGCCTGATAGGTTCCTTGGATGTGGGAAACTGCTTCTTTCAGAAGTTCGGACAGTTCCATGCCCTCAATGGGACGCACTGTAATGTCCATGCCGTAGGCGGTACTTTCTTCCACCGTATCGCCCAGAACCATTTCAGGATGAGCGACAAAGTAGCTGTTCATGGTGTGTCCTTCTTCGGTGCGGTCAAGGTTTACCCATTCCGGTACAATGTCAATCGGATGGTCACGCTTTTGCAGGAACAGGATGTCGGACACGACTTCCGTGCCTGCGTTTTTCTTAAAGGCATCGTTTGGCAGACGGATTGCACCAAGCAGTTCCGCCCTCTGCGCCATATATCGCCTTGCGTCAGAGTTCTTGGAATCCATGGTGTAACGGCTTGTCACAAAAGCGACCACACCACCGGGACGAACCTGATCCAAAGCCTTGGCAAAGAAATAGTTGTGAATGGAGAATCCCAGCTTGTCATACGGCTTGTCGGACACTTTGTAGTTGCCGAAAGGGACATTACCCACAGCCAGATCGTAAAAGTCTCGGCGGTCTGTCGTTTCAAAACCGGCTACTTTGATTTCTGCGTTGGGATAGAGCTTCTGAGCAATTCTGCCGGTGATGGAATCCAGTTCCACACCATACAAACGGCTGCTCTGCATTTCAGGAGGGAGCATACCAAAGAAGTTGCCGATACCCATAGCAGGCTCCAGAATATTTCCTGTTTCAAAGCCCATCTGTCCGACCGCATCGTAGATGGAGCGAATGACCGTAGGGCTGGTGTAATGTGCGTTCAGGGTGGAAGCTCTTGCCGCAGCATATTCATCTTCGGAAAGCAGGTTTTTCAGTGTCTGATACTCCTTCGCCCAATTTCCCTTGTCCGGGTCAAAGGCATCTGCCAGACCGCCCCAACCGACATAATTCGACAAAATCTCCTGTTCTTCGGTAGTGGCGTTCCTGTTCTCGCTTTCCAGTTTGAACAGAGTTTCAATGGCTGCGATGTTTCTTGCGAATTTCTGCTTCGGTCCACCTTCACCGATGTTGTCATCCGTGATGTGGAAGTTCACCGCAGGAACAGGTGGGATTTCTCTGGTGGTGATGGACTGCTCAAGCTGAGCGATAATGTCCATGACTTCGGCATTCTGCCATCCGTCCACCTGGGCATAATCCTGAATGATGGTGTCCTTTCCATCTACGCACTGTACGAAGTCCAGACTACCCGGCAGATCTCTGGTATTCATTGCACCCAGGGCTTTTCTCTGCGTGTCAGGAAGTGCATAGTAGGCTCGCAGGGCATCATCAAAGGAACTGTATTCCTTGATGTCCAGCGCACCCCGCTTCTGAATGTCCTCGGCAACATAAAAATGATCGATGAAGTGTTCCGGTTCCTGCTGTTCGGGTTCCGCACTGGCTCTGACCTGTGCGTGTGCCTTTTCGTCAGGGTAGTCCCCATAGATACGGATGCACTTATGCTCCTGCTGATCGTAAACGGCAGCACCATCGTACTTGAATCCGTCATCCTCCATGGTTCCGTCCACATAGCCCTGGGCAGCTTTTTCCGCTTCTTCCAGAGTGTAGTAGTCCAGTTTATCATCGAAGCCGTTTTCAAAGTGATGGTAGGCGGCAACCAGATAGCGGGGAGCCATGCGCTCCTCGTAGCTGTTAATCATCTCAGGTGTCAGCCATTCTGGTTTGTCGGGAATCATTTCATACAGCTCACGCATCTTGGCAATCTGTGCATGGCGGTTGCCTGCCCACAGATGCTTTTCGCTGTGCTGTCCTGCACCAAGGAAGTATTCGCAGTCCATACGCAGACGGTCTAACAGCTGATACTCAGGGGTGTAGTCCCTCGGTTCGGTTTTGCCCAGAAAATCCTCTGTAACGGGCTTTTCTTCGGTTTGGGCATCAACCCTTACCGCATGGTTTCTTTCGTCCTGAGAGAGCATACGCTCGAAATTCTCACGATTCTCGGCACGGAAGATGGGATAAGCAAGCGTAGGGTCACGCAGCTGAACTTCTCTGTCCGTGATCTGCTCCACACGGAAAGCTGTATCGTCCAGATATACCGTGTCACCGACCTGATAATTCCATTTCGGTTCCTCGGAAGCAGATGCTTCCACAACTTCGGCAGGCTCTGCCACAGGCGCTTCTGGCTGAACCGACTCCATCGCAGCTACGGACTGACGAACTTCCTCCAAATAGTCATTGGCAAGCCATTCGTCCGTGAAGTATTCCGTAACGCCTTCCGGGTCTACATAGTAGTCATCGGTCTGATTATCCCAGATCGCATACTCGCCATCCTCGGTATCAATCACTGCGAAACGGTCATAAACATCTTCCAACGGATCAGTTTTAGCTTCTTCGATAGCCTGTCGTTCCGCTTCTTCCTCCGGGCTGAGGTAGCGTCCCTTTCGTATCAGACCGTCGATTCTCTGCACCACCTGCGCCCAGGACATCTGCAATTTATCGCAACCGCTCTTGGTGTAAGCAACACCCTTGGCATCGTGATCCTGACCGCTGTGCGTTGCACCAGAGCAGGCATGGGAATGACCACCGGTTCCGTATTCATGCTTCAGGAAGTCCATCTTTTCCTTGGCAGAATGATTCTCCTGCCAGTAGTTATAAATACGGGCTTTACCACCGGAAAAGCCGCTTCCACGGGTCAAGTCTGCATTGACTTCATCATCCGTAATGAACTGGCGGACAAGGGGCATCTGCATCATATCGGTCTGATACTCACGCAAAGGCATATTCAACTCATACAGCTGTTTCTGAATGAGATTCAGCTTGTGATAGTGAAAACGAAGCAGATCGGGATTTTCCGCAAGGGTTTTTCTAAATTCCGAATACTGCTGTACCAAGGTTGCGTGGAAACGAGGGTCATCCAACTTTTCAGCCAAGTCTGCGGTTTCGTCAGGGAAACCACGAAACGGTTCCTGATGAAGAATTGCCAGATAGTTGCTGGAACGGGCTTCTTCACTCAAATCGTGATAAAGATGCCACAGGGATTCTGCCAACTTCTGACGCTCATATCCGGATGCTTCTACCAGTTCCACATTAGTTGCGAACCGACCATTTTCAAGCAGTTCTCCAATGCGCTCGGCAACCGTTTCCCAAGAAACGATCTGCGCTCTGGGGCTGTCAATGGCAGAGGAACCTTTGGCAAGGTGGATACCGTCCTCGGCATACCACGCACAGATATTCCCGCTATCTTCTTTCAGACCATAGCCGCCGTGATAGACCTGCTTTAAGGTCTGAACGATTTCTTCCAACGGCTTCTGCTTCATATATTCCAGCGCTACGACTTTTCGGGCTTCATCGGTATTGCTACCAAGCAGAAGGAAGTGGTCGATTTCTTCCTGGGCAAAAGAAAAAGCAGAGGGCGTAAAGCTCTCTGCTCGGTCGATAAAACTGATTTGTTCATTTTCGGAGAGGAAAAGGTTCAGACTCAGCTGTTGATAAGCTCCGTCATCACGACTTCCTCCGCCTGTGCTTTCAGGCTGTTCATGTGCTGCACCCACGCCATCTGCTGCGTTTCCTTGTCCGGTGCGGGGCTGTCCTTCAGGTACTGCTCCATCAGAAACTCCACTCTGGCTTTCGCTGTTTCCTCGATCTCCCACAGGTGCGGGAACAGGCTCTCCGTCAGAATCATGTCGTTCAGGAGCATCGGATTGTTCTGTTCCAAAAATGCTCGACGCATCCTGCCGTACTTGCCCAGAGGTTTCTCTCCCTCGTTCTCCAACTGAAGGTTCGGAATCTGATAATCTCCGGCCTGTCTGTAAGTCATCTCGCTCATAATCTGTACTCCTTTCGGTAGCTTTAATCTGCTCATGTTCTCCAATCGCTTTTTCGATTTCCTGAAACATCCTTGTGCTGATGGCATTCACCGCAGTACCAAGGGCATTTACCGTCTGTCTGGTGTTAAAATCAAACACCTTCTGGAAATCCTCATGCTCGAAGTAGTTGTCGGGACTTTCCACGAACCGGCAATACATCGTATAGGATACGCTGTTTGCCACCGCATTTTTGAAAGCTACTTCGATGTTGAGTTCATCATACTCCTCAAGGAAGCTGTTGGCAACGATGTCGAGGAACTGCTTTTTGTAATCGTCCCAATACTCAGCCGCCAGTGCGGATGCAATATCTTCAAGCTGTGCTTCCAGTACCCCGTCAGCGGCAACACCGAAGGTACGCTCCATCGCTTCCATGACATAGGAGCGGTTTTCAGGCGTCACCTCCCACGGTTTCAGTTCCGGGGAAGAACGGCGAACGCCGGTATCCGCCACATCAAACACATAGCGCAGATACGGTTTATCCCTGTTCATCACAAACAGAGCAATGCCGGTAGAGCCACGCTTTACATATCTGCGGTAATTTTCAGCGTTCCAGTCCTCATAGGGCTTGCAAAAGGTCGCATTGGGGCGCTGAGCATAAATCATCACCTGTTCCGGATAGGTGAACTCATAGTTGCGGGACATCGTTCTCAAAAACGAAGTCCAGTTATCTGTGTTCGAGGTGATTTTCCCAATCGTTTCTTTTGCTAATCCGGAATAAAATCGCTCTTTTGCGTTCATTGTATCCCTCCAATCCTATCAATCCGGATAAAGGTTCAGCTTCTCAAAGGCGGCATCGTCCATGGCTGAAACTTTACGGAGAACCGAGTCTGCCAAAGCAAAAAGCTCTGACTCGTCCTCCGAAAGCTGTTCCTTCATCAGTGTCAGTGCTTCACACAGCCCTGACCTTGTGCCAGGGCTGTAAAGCATCATCATGTTCCGCTCATCCTGTGTGAAATCCATCATTCAATCTCCCTTTCCGGGTGGCTCTTGGGCGGCTTATGGGAAACATCCGGCACGGGCTTTTCCTTTAACTGCTCCAACACCGAAGGACGTTCCTCTAATCCGGACGCTTTTCCGTTATTGATGATACCGTCAATCATCCCATAATCATCTTCCATTGCCATCTCTGCGTTTTTCAGGTAGTTTTCGGACTTCATAAAGTTTTCCAGCTTCTGAAACCCAACAGAATCTACATAGTGAAAGGATACCTCACCGACTACCTTTAAGGCTACGATGTCGCTGACCGACATACTGTGACCACGGAAATCATCCGGGTGGTCAATATTGAACTTTACATACAAATCTTCCAGCTGCCGATTCACATCCTCGGACATAGAAATGGAGCCATGATAGACCACCTCGTAACGGTCAATCTCAGGCTCCATTTCTTTCTTCTGAAGGTAGCTGTAATTTGCAAACATGAGCGGGATATTATCGTCTACATCTTCCCGCAGCTGAAGAATCGCATAGGAATCCGTGGGGCTTTCCAGAAAAGCAACCATTCTGTCATCCGGGGTGGTATTTCCGTGAACATCATCCCATTTTTCGTTTTTCATATCCGTGTCCTCCTTATCGTTCAGGCTCTTTGCGTTTGGGAGAGGGACTGGCAGGCGCAGCTTTTTCTGCGGCCTGTGCCAGTTTTTCCATGACCGACTCACGCTTCGGAGAGTCGAGCTTATCCAGCTGACTTTTCAGCACTTTGGCAACCTCAACCGCAGTTTCCTCACGGGCTTCTTCAATGGCTGTATTCAGGAACTCACGATACGGAGCCGTATTACCAGCGGCAAGATCTGCCTTGATTTCTTGGATATGCGCCTGCACATCATCGACCTGATCCATATATTCATAGGGGTCGAAGTTCTCTGCAAAACGGTCGAGCTTAAAAGCAAGCTCAGCGATAGGGTCATTGACCACCACCGCCTGTCTGCCGACTTCAAAAGCCTGCTCCATGACATCCTCATAGAACATTGCCCGCAGTTCCCGGCGCTCCAGCCCGAAGGATTCCAGAATATCCCGGCGGACTTCGAGCATGGACAGTTCAGGGTTATCAACCTGACCGCCATCAATCTCGTTGTAGTTTTCATCCAACAGGGTGTAGTCGTAACCATCTTCGCAGGTCTGCACCGCAAGGATTCTATCCTTTCCGACCTTCCATGCGGCTTCATCGCCCATAATCTCAGGCTCCGGCATATAGCTTGCGCCGTTGCGCTCCATAATTTCTGCAAACTGGCAGATATGAAACACATTGTATCCGATCTGCGTATGATACTCGTCAATGAAGGTGCAGGGCTTCACAACCATTTCATCCGGGTAGTGAATCTGCACACAGCTGCCATCGGGGATATGAAACAAATCCTTATAATGGCTGTCGATAAATCGGATTTCCTTACCATCCGGGTTGTACTCATTTGTCATTTGCGCTTTCCTCCATTTTCAAATTCCATACTGAACTTCGTTTTGCCATCATCTGATACCTCCATAAAGACGGTGGCATCAAAGGTGTTGCCCGTTCTTTCGGACTTGCAATTCTTGAGCTTTACCTTGCCGGAACCAAGCAATTTCTGCGCCGTGGCAGAAGTCATGCTCTTGCCGATGCTCGCAAAGTAGCGATTGTTTTTCCAGAGGGCAAATTTGCAAGCTCTGTTGGAACAGAAAAATGCCTTGGCTTTGTCCTCTACAGCACTGCCGCAGAGCGGGCATTTGCCGATAGAATTGGCTTCTTTCGACATCATAACCTCGGAATCACGGATTACTTCATAGTTCTGAATCAGACCGGCAATCACATCTTTGATCTCGTCCATAAAGTCCTCGCTGGCATATTCGCCTTTCTCAATGAGCAACAATTTTTCTTCCCAATCCGCCGTCATGGATGGGGACTGAATCTGTTCCGGCATGACTGTTACCAGAGCCGTACCCTTGTGGGTCGGAATCAGGTGTTTGGTTTTCTTATCACCCTTACGCTCCAGAAAACCGATGCGAACCAGCTTCTCAATGATACCGGCACGGGTCGCAGGCGTTCCCAAACCTTTGCGCTCCACCTCATCAGGCATTTCGTCCGCACCGGCAGTTTCCATAGCAGAAAGCAGAGTATCCTCGGTAAAGTGTTTAGGGGGAGATGTTTTCCCTTCCTTGATTTCCGTGCCGCTGACGGTCATTTCGTCACCAACGGAAACAGAAGGGAGTGTCTGCACGTTTTCGTCGGATTTTGTCGAATCATTTTTCTGAACCAGAGCTTTCCATCCATCCTGCACAACAGTTTTGCCTTTGGTGGAAAACACGGTACCGCCACAGTCCAGCTCAATAACTGTCTCTGCGTATCGGTGCGGATCGCCAACAGCTACGCACAACCGATTCGAGATCAGTTGCAAAATTGCAAGTTCACCCTTGGGAAGTTCGCTCAGATTGCATTTCTGCAATTCTCTGGTCGGAATGATGGCATGGTGATCTGTGACCTTTTTGTTATTCACAACCTGCTCTGCATGAACTGGTATGTTATCCACATCCTCCACGGGGAATGTGTGGAAAGCCAGCTTTACGAGGTCGGTCAGGCTATGTGCCATATCTTCCGTCAGAAACCTGCTGTCGGTACGGGGATAAGTGACCAGTTTCTTTTCATAGAGGTTCTGCGTGTAGTCCAAGGTCTGCTGTGCCGTGTAGCCAAGCACACGGTTGGCTTCTCTCTGTAAACTGGTCAGGTCATAGAGCGCAGGCGGCTTTTCTGTTTTCTCCTTACATTCAGCTTTCTGAACGATTGCCACCGAACAGCTTTGTTTGACAGCTTCGGCTGCTGCCTTGGTTTTGAAGCGTTCGCTTGCAGCCGTAAAACCATCCAATCCAATCTGAACTGTGTAGAACAGTTCAGGCTTGAATGCGGAAATGGCAGCTTCTCGCATAACAGCCATAGCAAGGGTAGGGGTCATAACACGACCAACATTCAGGGTCTGCCCGTAAAGGGTCGAAAAAAGTCGAGTAGCGTTAATACCAACAATCCAGTCGGCTCGTTCTCGACACAGTGCTGCTTCATACAAAGCATCATATTCCGTTCCAGACCTGAGATTTTCAAAGCCCTCCTTGATTGCTACATCTTCCATCGAGGAAATCCAAAGCCGCTCAAACGGCTTTCTGCACCCGGCTTTGTGGTACACCAACCGAAAGATCAGCTCGCCCTCACGACCGGCATCTGTTGCACACACAAGACTCGCAACATCTTCTCTGGCCATGAGCTTTTTCAGAATCCCAAACTGTTTTTTCGTACCGGCAGAAACCTCATACTGCCAGTCCATCGGGAAGATAGGAAGGTCTGCATAAGCCCATTTGCTGTACTTCGCATCATAGACTTCCGGCTGTGCCAGCTCCACCAAATGCCCTACACACCAGCTGACCACATATCCGTTTCCCTCTAAGTAGCCATCCTCACGCTTGGCAGCACCTAACACTTTGGCAATACTCTGTGCAACCGAAGGCTTTTCAGCCAAAACTAATTTCATTTGCATCTGCTCCTTTCACAAAAAAATAAGCAGCCACACACCGTAGTGCATGACTGCTATGTAAAAAGTTCGGAAAGGATTTTTGCAACCTGATACAATTTTCTGTTCTACAATCTCCGTCATAATAAAAATATCTCCATCATTTCAAAAGAGAATGACGGAGATATTTCACCTTGCTTATTCTTGTAGCAACCAATCGGCTATATCGTGAATTTCGATTCCTTCATAGCTATATTGGGGATGTTTGGTTCTGGCAATAATCATTTTCGGATAAGCGTCTCGAATCTGAAGCAGAGGAGAGCATTCTCTCTCAAATGTTTCCTGCCCGGAAATGTTGTCGCTGACCTGAATATAAATCTTTTCGCTACCTCTCTGAGCAACAAAGTCGATTTCCTTTTGATAGAGCTTGCCGACATAGACATCATATCCACGGCGAAGAAGCTCGATACAAACAACGTTTTCATATACTCTGCCATAGTCTATATTTCTGCTTCCCAGTATTGCATATCGAATACCGCTGTCACACAAATAGAACTTTTCAGAGCTTTCAAGGTATTTCTTACCTCGGATGTCATATCTCTTAATATCATAAAATACAAAAGCATTGCACAAATACTTAATGTACTTGCCGACGGTTACATGATTGGTTGGAGTCTCATTTGCTGTCAGTAGCTGACTGACCTTATTCGGAGAAGTCAGGTTGCTGATATTATCCATAAGGAACTCGCTCAGACGTTGTAAAACCAAAGTGTCCGGGAGAGTATATTTCTGTACCAAATCCCTTGTAACAATCGTTTCGTAGACCTCTTTGATATAGTTTGTTCTGTCTTTTTCGGTTCTATAAGCATAGGAACCTGCTAAACCGCCCTTGATAGCGTACTCATCAAAGAGCTTATCTTTGTCACTAATATCATCATAATACTGGCAATATTCCTGGAAGCTGAAAGGAAACACATGAATTTCAATATAGCGTCCGGTAAACAGAGTTGCCAGATCTGCACTCAACAGGAAAGCATTAGAGCCTGTTACATAGATGTCGTATTTTCCCTTAGAGTACAGGCTATTGATTGCCAACTCAAACTTGGGACACATCTGAACCTCGTCTACAAACAGGTAGTTCGTTTTTCCTTCCTGATAATGTTCTTCCACATAGGCGTGTAAGGCATGGTATTCCTTGATTTCTTCATACGCCAAATCCATGAAGTCGATGAAGATAATATTGATGTTTTCAAAATTGCTTTTCAGATACGCAATATACGCCTGCATCAATTTGGACTTACCAGATCGACGAATGCCCGTGATGATCTTGATGTCAGGAGTACCATTCAGTTCAATGATTCTATCGAGATATTTTGCTCTCGTGATTGTTTTCATATAGTCACCCGCTTTCAAAAATTGAAATTTTTTCATTTCTCGAAACCGCTTCGCTGTACTTATTATACTGTCTGCTAATAGTATATGCAAGATGTCACTTTCAAAAACGCAAATTTTTTTATTTTTTGAAAGCGGAAACTATGTAAAGGCAACCCGAAGGCTGCCCCAGGCATCAAGCCTATCCTGTTTACACAGGTTCATTATCATCTTCATCGACGGAGCTATCTTCATCGTCGTCCTCAAACTCCGGATCGTACCCATAGTCCTCGTCATCGTCCACATAATCAGCATCTGGGTCAGGCTTTGCCGCTTCCTGTGCCTTCTTCTTTTCCTGGACTTTCTTAAATACGAAGAATCCACCACCACAGGCAAGCACAATCAGAGTAAGAATCGCCGGGAGCATATTTGTGGATTTCGGCTTTTCCTCCGGTGTCGGTTCTGTAATTTCAGGAACTGTTTCAACTACTTCCGGCTTTGTTTCCTCAACCGGCTTGGTGAACTCTGCAACTTCTTCCTCGTCCATCAGCTTGAGCAGGTCGGCTTCATCCACCTGATTCAGAAAATGCACGGTTTCCTCGCCCTTATCATCACGGTCAATGATGATATAGAAGTAGTTTCCGTTTTTGGTTACAGCGGTAATGAACTGCTTTCCGCTTTTCGTAGGCGAGCCAGCGTCATCAACCAAAGTCAGATTGCCGTCGGGAGTAAGCGGTAGCATCGGCTCCTCCGGCTCTGTTTCGGGAACTTTTTCTTCGACCGCAGGTTCTTCAGTCGCTACGCTTTCATCTACATAGGCAAATGCCGTTGTAGAAAACACGCCAAAACACATTGCACACGCCAGCAATGCGGCTCCAATTTTCTTAAATCTCATTCTGCGTTTCCTCCTCATTCATAGTATTGATCGTATCAGGCTTCGGAGCCATATCCGCAGCAAACATACGGAGCAGCTCGGAAAGCTGTTCGGGATTCAGGTTCGCAGCATGAACCATCTCATGGATTTCGGAATTTTCCTCCTCACGGTATCTGCGTTCCAGGTCTTTCACCTTAGCATCCCATTCTGCCCGTTTCTTACGGGCTTTTTCAAGGTCTGCACCTATTCTGTCTAACTTGGCACTCAATCGCCATCCCTCCTTTAGTTTCTGATTCTGCCGAAGCAGTAAAAATGCTGTTGCCAGTAATTCGATTCGATAGAAGCGTAGGAAATGGGGTTTCCGCAGTGGATCATCATACCATTGCCAACATAGATACCAACGTGTGATGCACCGGAGGTATCATAAGTGCCTTGGAAGAAAATCAAATCTCCCGGTTTGGCAGAGCTTTTCGGGATAATGTCGCATACGCCCATCAAACCGTTTGCGGTCAAACGACCAACACTCCAACCGTTTCCGCAGTGATTGATTACATAGGAAACAAATCCGGAGCAGTCAAAGGAGGTAGACGGGCTGCTGCCGCCCCACACATACGGGTATCCCAGATATTTTTCAGCTTCCCGAATCATATTGGCAAATCTTGTGTCTGTCAGCGCTTCGCCCGGAATATCATAATCGGTGTACTCGCCGCCAGGGGTGGCGTAAATGTCATTTCCGAAAATATCCGGTCTGTTGCCCCTTGTCTGAAGCAAAATTCTATATCGCTCCATATCATCTTCCGACAAGCCGGAATTTGAAATCACACTGTTCAAGCCCTTATTTCTGAGCTTCACATTCAGAATATAATATTCGTAATCTTCTTCCTCTGTTGTTGTCTCTCCCGTTTCGGGATCAGTAGAAGATGTTGTTCGTGTACGAATCTCTACTACTTCCGTCAGGGTCAGCTCATATTGTTGCTCAAATAGCCATTGCAGGGTAGCCTGCACCTCATCTCTGGTGTAATCCTCAAACTTCACCGTCAAATACGCCGCCAGCTCATAAGGATTGTGGTTGATTTCATCAAGGTCATACCGGTACTCGTCATATCCGCTATGAGTACGCTCGATATTATTGATTTTATTGCGGAGCGCAGCTTCCAAAGCCTTGTAATCATTGTCCGCACCAATAATATCTTCCTCTTTTGCAGTAAAAGAAGTTCCCAGAATGATCTGTGTGCCGCCTTGGAACATAGCCGAACAAGACGAGAACATCCCTGAGAGTATCATAAAAAGCAGTCCGGCAATCAAAACAAACAGAATCGTTTTAGAGTGTGTGGTGCAGAACTCCGTTACTCTTTCTGTGATGTTCTTGGCTCCCTGAGCTGCTTTGCCCGTTGCCTTGCCTGCACCCTTAGATGCAGAAGCCGTTGTCGAAGCGGTATTCTTACCGGCTTTGGCGGCAGCATATTCTTTCTTGATTGCCCTTTTCTGTTGCCAACGGGAAAAGGGATTGGAACCGGCATCGGGGTTGTCCTTTTTGAACTTCTCATACAGGGCATTTACATTTGCTTTATCTGACTTCTCAACCAGCTTTTCCGCCTTGTCGTAGGCTTTCAGCTTGTGACTGTAAACGGCATGATCGACGGTATAGACAGTGGATTCAACAGCCTTGGTCGTTTCCTGCACAGCCTGAACGCCGATATTATCATCCTCATATTCTGACACCGCCCGATGTGCTTTGGATGTGAGCGTGACTGCGGCACCACGGCTTGCCATGTGCTTTGCCACAGATGGGCGCTCGATTTCCGTAAACTCCGCTTTTTCAAAACGGAGCTTTGCTTTACGGGAACCGGCTGCATCTGTTTCCAGCTTTAGCTTCGGCTTTGCCTTTTTAGAAGCCAATTTGTCTGCCGCTTTTTCAGCCCTATCAACCGCCTTATCTGCACGGTCGGCAGCTTTCTTCACATGAGAATCTGCAAGGTCATCTTCGGTAAAACGGAGTCGTGTAGGTCTTTTCGCCATACATTACGCCTCCTTTTCCTGTGCCACCTCGTTTAACTTCGTGGTCATAATGCGATACAGTTCCAGATCTGTCGGGAATCGGTCAATGAACGGCAGAATCACATTGCCATAGAACAGAAGTCCTTCGCCCTCACCGGAGTTGGTTACATAGGACAGCTGATGCGGCGAAATGTTCAACCGCTGTGCCAGAATACTTCGGTCATCGCTTGCCTGATTCAGCATATAGATGAAATCAGAGTTTTCGAGGATGTTGGCAATCTCCGGGGAACGAAGCAGGTCTTTGACATTCTGAGTAATACCGGTCGGCAAGCCGCCCCATTTACGGAATCGCTTCCAGATTTCTACGGAATAGGTTGCCGTCTGTTCTTCCTTCAGAAGCAGATGGAACTCGTCAATATAATATCTGGTCGATTTACCGGCAGAACGGTTGGCAGTTACACGCCCCCAGACCTGATCCTGAACGATCAGCATACCGATTTTTTTCAGCTGATTGCCCAGCTCCTTAATGTCGAAGCACACCAGACGATTCTGAATATCCACATTGGTTCTGTTGTTAAACAGTTTCAGAGAACCCTTAACATAGATTTCCAAGGCGGTCGCTACATGGTGGGCTTCCTTTTCGTCCTGTTTCAGAAGGGCATCATACAAATCCTCAAGGATCGGCATATTCTCAGGGGCAGGATTGTCGAAATATCTCTGGTAAATCTGATGCACACAACGGTCGATAACCGTCTTTTCGATAGGCTGCAAGCCATCCTTACTGCCCATAATCAACTCACAGAGGGACAGGATAAAATCAGCTTTCAGTGCTACCGGGTTGTCATCCTCAGAGTAGTTCAGGTTGATGTCCATAGGGTTGATATAGTTGGTACTGGAGGAGCTGATTTTTACCACCTGACCATTGAACTTGTGAACCAGAGCCGCATATTCCGCTTCGGGGTCGCAGATGATAATATCGTCATCCGTAACCAGGAACGCATTGGTGATTTCACGCTTTGCGGAAAAGGATTTACCGGAACCGGGAGTACCCAGAATCAGTCCGTTGGGGTTCTTGAGCTTCTTTCTGTCCACCATGATAAGGTTGTTCGACAGAGCATTCAGCCCGTAATAGAGCGTTTCTCCACCATTCTGGAACAGCTCCTGCGTGGTGAAAGGCACAAAAATAGCCGTGGAACTGGTAGTCAGGCCACGACGAATCTCAATCAGGTTTTGTGCCAAAGGCAGGCTGCTCATCAGTCCGGATTCCTGCTGAAAATCCAAACGACGCAGATTGCAGTTATGCTTCTGGGCGATGCTCTGTGCCTGGAACACATTGTTCTCCAGTTCCTGCTCGGTGCGCCCGGTGTTCAGCACCAGAAATGTCACCATGAACATTCGCTCATTCTGGCTCTGCAATTCTTTCAGAAGTGACTTCGCATCTTTACCATAGGTAGCAAGGTCAGATGGGATAATGTCCATGTCATAGCCAGAACGCACAGCCTTTTTCTGTTCCTCGATTTTGGAACGGTCAAGCTCGGTGATGATTCTCTTGATGGTCTTAATCGCCGCAGTCTGGTCAACCGACTGGATGTGCATGGTCACGATCTGCGTGGATTCCATATCCAGAAAATCCGCCAGCATACGATCAGACAGGTCTGATGCCGTAATTGCCAGATAAGACATCGAACCGAAGATACTGCCCATCTGGAAGGTGCGGTTGGTCTTAAAGGCAAACGCCGTCGGAGCAATGAAGTCCTTTACGGACAGCCCGGATTCCACAAGATACTTCCAATCGAAGAAGAACTTATCATTATCACCCATGTGGAACATAGAGTGCATCAGATGCAGCCGCTCTTTGCCGTTCATGGTAGTGGCAATGACACCCAAACGCCGAAAGTTATTGAGCAGATCGTTTTCGATATGGTTGAGTCTCGGCTTTGCCTGCCGCATGGATTCGGCTTCAATGCCGAATGTCAGGTACTTGGTTTTGGTCAAGCCGTTGTTGCCCTGCGCCAACTGCTTTTTCAGCATCTGGCTATACTCGGCACGGACGGGATTGAAGCTGTCCTTCTTGAACGGGATACGGATACTCTTTTCAAAGCTTTCAGCATCGGTACTCAGGTTCATAAAGGAAAGCTCAAAGTGAATGGAGCTGTCAAAGAAATTCAGGAAACTGCACCACTCATCGAAGATGGCAGTCTTATCTTCCTGCTGTGCCAGCTGATAGTTGATGTCCTGAAACTGAATGGTCTTGGTGTAATAACTGTCAGTGACACGGCAGATGCCATCCGGGAACATTCTCTGAAAGGGAATGGACTGCTGTGCAGTCTGCGGAATACCGTTGTCCTTCTTTGCCCGTTCCACAACAGCTTTAATTTCTCGCTGCTGCTTCCGATTCAGATTTGCAGGCATTTTGATGTTTCTTGCCTGTGGCTTCTTTTTGAAAAACAATTCGTTCAACCTCCTTTTCCAGTTTGTACTGACGCATCAAAGCGTCATAATAGTTGTCCGTCTGATAAGGGCGAACCTTGGGACGAACGAATTTGGTCTGAATGAAGTGTTCTACAACCACTTCCAACGGCTGACTATCCTTTTCATACATTGCCAGAAAGAACAACGGTAACATGACGATCATCATGGACAGTGCTGCAAGGCTCACATTTCCGGTTGCTTTGACCAGAAAGAAAATCGGCACTCCGATGAGCGCCGCCGCACCAAAGCAAAGTAACTGCCGTTTCGTCAGATTGAAGAACACTTTTGTTTTTACCCTCGTCAGGTCACGAGGTACGGGAATATACGCTGCCAAACAATTTCCTCCTTCCCTTAGTGAGCGCTGAATACACCCTTCGCAAGCGAACCAGTCTTAAACAGGGTGAAGCACAAAAGGACGGTGTAGCCCATAACACCCCAGATAGAACCGATGATGTCATCACTGAATGCGATAGACTGAATCAGCACCGCATAAATGCCCACGCAGATCATAATCAGGAATCCCTGGAATCCGATTGCAAACAGCGAACGCAGATAATTCTGTCCGATATTGCTCTGTTCTCTGTTTCCAAAAGTGGAAAGCGGAATCGGGGCAAGGCTGACCATCAGATAAATTTCAATCATTCGACCGTAGACGATCACAAAGATGATGATTGCCAAAGCGGACATCGTGACCTGCACGATAAAGGATTGCAGGAACAAGCCGAGCAAAGGACCCAAATCCATTGCCATCAGCGTTTCTTCCATTGTTTCCAATGCCGAAGCATCTATGGCAGTATTTCCGGATATGATACCGGCGCTTGCGTTTATAACGTGCTGTGTCACATCAAACACAGCCATCGTGATATTGAATGTGTTTGTGATTAACATGACCGCAACAAAAGTCTTGAACACCCATTTGAAGAAGATCCAGGTTTCAAAATTTGCCAGATTGTTGTGGTCAATAATCATCTGAATTAGCTCATAACAGGCAATGAAGGTCAGAATCAAGCCTGCGATTGGGATAATCACTGACTCGGAGATGTTTCGTACCATGGCAAAGACACCCGGCGAAAAATTCGCCGGGGTCATGCCAACGGAGGTTGCTATCTCGCCAACCTGGTTGTTGACGGACTCAAACATCCCCGACAGATTTCCCATAATAGCTGAAACGAGCATTTCTTTCAGCCAGTCTGTGATCTGTTGGAGTATGCTGTCCAAAGGCGATTACCTCCTTGTTTTGTGATTAACCGAACAGTCCGGAGAGCAGAGGTACAAGGGTGGTGCCGATGAGGGCAACACCGCCGCCAGCCATGAGCTGTTTTATCCCCAATTAGGTGTAAAACTCTGCTCGATG
>NZ_QUFI01000079.1 GCF_003478505.1 Clostridium sp. AF27-2AA | reverse complement strand
GGTGCGGCTGGATCACCTCCTTTCTAAGGAATAGATAAGTAGGGGTTTTAAACACTGTTGAATCTTTGATAAAAGGTTCCAAGATTTCTGGTGCCGATGCGCTTAGGGGAAACACCCGTTCCCATCCCGAACACGACGGTTAAGACCTAAGCGGCCGATGGTACTATGCTGGAGACGGCATGGGAGAGCAGGTGGGTGCCAGGATTTGTGGGGGTGTAGCTCAGTTGGGAGAGCACCTGCCTTGCAAGCAGGGGGTCAAGAGTTCGAATCTCTCCATCTCCACTCGGTATAAATATTCATCATTTATACCAGTATGTACCTTGAAAACTGCATATTGAATAAATCAAGATAAAATCTTTAAAAGATAATATCAAGACATCCGAGGTGTTACATCGAAAGATGTAACCAAACAATAACTCGTTTTAAATAACGAACCTAAGACCAGCGATACAACGCTATGTATCGTAGATGAGTAGCCAGCACCCGCAGGCGAAAATCAATTGGTTAAGCTATAAAGAGCGCAGGGTGGATGCCTTGGCACTAAGAGCCGATGAAAGACGTGATAAGCTGCGAAAAGCTTCGGGGAGGAGCAAATATCCATTGATCCGGAGATATCTGAATGGGGAAACCTGGCTGAGAAGACCTCAGTCGTCGTATGGTGAATCCATAGCCATACGTCGGGAACCGCCTGAACTGAAACATCTAAGTAGGGCGAGGAAAAGAAAGAAAACTCGATTTCCAAAGTAGCGGCGAGCGAAATGGAAAGAGCCTAAACCGGAGCGCGTGCGTTCCGGGGTTACGGACTGCAATATGTGAGCTTTAGGATAGTGGAACGGTCTGGGAAGTCCGATCACAGAGGGTGAAAATCCCGTACACGAAATCCAAAGGCAGCTAGCAG
>NZ_QUFI01000077.1 GCF_003478505.1 Clostridium sp. AF27-2AA | reverse complement strand
AGATACGAGGTGCAGGAGCTGATGAAAGTAATTGATAAGTATGTGAAACAGAACCCTTCAGAAAAGGAAAATAAGACGCTGGAGCGTTTCTTTGACCTGCTCGATGTGATGGACATGGAGTGGTAAGGGGATGAACAAGACAAGACCGAAACAGTTATCCTTCCGGGTAAACGAGGAAGAATACCAGAAGTTGCAGGAGAGGGTGCAGGAGAGTGGGAAGAACCAGCAGGAATATATCCTTTCCTGCGTGCTGGATAAAAAAATCGTCAATACGGACGGAATCAAGGAACTTATCCCGGAGCTGAAGCGGATCGGGAACAACCTCAACCAGATAGCAAAGCGGTGTAATGAGGGCGGAGTGCTGCCAAGTGAATCCGAGGTGCGGGAACAAGGGGAGGAGCTGAAGCAAGTATGGCAGTTATTAAGGCGGTATCTTCAAAGGCAGGCATAGGACAGGCGATTGACTATGTGACGAAAGAAGAAAAGACAGAGGAGAAGCTTGTCAGCGGTCTGCATTGCGAAGCAGAGACGGCAAAGGAGGAAATGCAGGCGACCAAGGAGCTATGGGAGAAAACCGGGGGAAGGACATACAAGCACTTTGTCCAGAGCTACCATAAGGACGAGAAAATCACGCCGGAGCAGGCACACAGAAACGCTTTACAGCTTGCAGAGAATACGCCGGCATGGAAAGGATTTGAGGTGCTTGTGGCTACCCATAAGGACAAAAAACATATCCATACGCACTTTATCGTCAATTCTGTCAATTTTGAGGACGGGCACAAGCTCCAGTGGAGCAGTGCCGACCTGCGGGAGCTGAAGGAGCGGTGCAACGCACAGAGCCAAGAGCAGGGGCTGCACGTTCCAGAAAAGGGAAAGACCTTTGAAGGAGCGGAGCGTGAAGAAACAGTGGCATGGAAGAAAGAGACGTACCAGCTTTTGAAGCAGGCGGAGCAGGGGGAAGTGAAAAGCTATGCCCAGGACATTGCCCTGGCGGTGCTGGACTGTAAGGAAACAGCGACCAGCCGGGAAACCTTTAT
>NZ_QUFI01000076.1:426-1314 GCF_003478505.1 Clostridium sp. AF27-2AA | reverse complement strand
TGAACTACCCATTGTCTAAAGCCAATGGGCTTCCTGCTTCACAGACCTCGTAACCTACTATCTCCACAGGCGTTAATTCGGGCAGTCCCTGCCCTATATTGTTATTTTTATGCTATTTGTCTTAATCCTTCTTCCAGTATATTCTTTGCTGCATTGATATCCCTGTCATGATTTGTTCCACAGACAGGACATATCCATTCCCTTACTGATAGATTTTTCGTCTCTGTATTTTGGTATCCACAAACTGAACACAATTGACTACTGGCATAGAATGTATCTATTTTGACATATTTTCTGCCATTCCACTTGGCCTTATATTCTAACTGTCTTGTCAGCTCATGCCATGATACATCACTTATGGACTTTGCCAAATGATGATTTTTTACCATGTTTTTTATCTGCAAATCTTCCGAAACCATCACTTGGTTTTCGCTGATAATCTCATGTGACATCTTGTGCAGATAATCTTTTCTGGTATTTGTTATTTTCTCATGGCACAATGCTATCTTTTTCTTTGTTTTGTAGTAATTTTGACTTCTTTTCTCTTTATGGGCTAACTGCCTTTGCAGTTTCACCAGTTTCTTTTCGTATTTTCTGATGATTTTGGGATTTTCGTATTTTTTTCCATCAGAAGTAATACATAACTCCTTAATACCTAAATCTATTCCGGTATTTTGATTTGTTTGTGGCAGTTCCGTGTGTTCTGTTTCCACTAAAATTGATACATAATATTTTCCACTCGGAACTTGTGATATCGTTACCGATTTTATCTGTCCACTAAAATTTCTATGCAGTTTTGCTTTTATACCTTTTAATTTAGGCAGTTTTACTCTATTGCACCCGAAATCTACTGTTATATTGCCATTCGTAAAATTTGTTGTATATGAC
>NZ_QUFI01000076.1:0-416 GCF_003478505.1 Clostridium sp. AF27-2AA | reverse complement strand
TCTACTGTTATATTGCCATTCGTAAAATTTGTTGTATATGACTTATGATGATCGTGTTTACTCTTAAACTTCGGATAACCTGCATGTTCCTTAAAAAATTTCTGGTATGCAGCATCCATGTTGTAAATCGCATTTGTCAGAGCAAATTTATCCACTTCTTTCAGCCATTCATATTCTTTCTTTAATTGTCTGTTGCAGTAATTATTACAGTCGGTTTTACTAACTGATTTTTTCTCTTTCTCATATACTTCTTTCCGGTATGCCAGGGTCTGATTATACACAAAACGGCAACAGCCAAATGTTTTTGCAATCTGTATTTTCTGCTCATTATTAGGGTATATTCTGTATTTATATGCCTTTAACATCCACTGTCACCCTCTTTCTCAACCTTGATTTTCTATATATCTTTTCAGCAT
>NZ_QUFI01000074.1:902-1508 GCF_003478505.1 Clostridium sp. AF27-2AA | reverse complement strand
TACTGAAAGAAGTCGATATAGAAACCTTCTTCGGGTTCTTCGCCATCCCAGTCATCATCTTCAGTTAAAAAATAGTGCATATCCAAAAGATCAGCATCCGACATACTCTTCACAAGTTTTGCGGTCATACCTTCTGGTGGATTTTGGATGTATTTGTTACGGAGTTCCTCTAAAGCTTTTTTATCCATGATTTATGATGCCTCCCGTCTGTTGATAAATACAGTATGAAGCAGACGGGAAGAGAAATCAAGCGGAACGGCATTTAAATTTGGCCAAGGTCCTTTCGTACATTTCTTCCAGAGGAATCCGTTTGTGATTGAAATAAAGATCAGTCAGAGTCATACCAATCTTGCAGTTAGGGCAGCAAAGAGGATCATATCCAAAGGACAGAGCGATGTTATTACGCCATTTTGTAAAACTGCGAATGATGGGCTGTCTGTTTTTCGGAATGGCACGCCTGAGCTTTTTGTCATTGTTCCGGTGTCTGGCATAAAGACCATAATAGCGGATCATTTTGTAGTGATGTTCCGGGATGTGCTGGATGAGCAAAGAAATAAAATCCAGCGCAGGGATACATTTTTTAACAAAAGCATTGTCTTCATGGCG
>NZ_QUFI01000074.1:0-892 GCF_003478505.1 Clostridium sp. AF27-2AA | reverse complement strand
GATACATTTTTTAACAAAAGCATTGTCTTCATGGCGATGATAATGGAAAGTAACATTTTTACCATCATAAGAATCAATGCGGTTTAAGGCAATGACAGGGCGTCCAAGATAGCGGCTGATATATTTGGTGACTGTTTTAGTATCGCAAAGATTAGGTTTGGCATAGACGTAGAAGCCGTTGGAATCTTTTTTATAAATGGCAGCTTTGATCTTTTTGAAGGATGGTCCGATCTGTTTTTCCATTTCGTTTAGCAGAGCAGTTTGAAAAGACATACGGAGCAAGGTGTAGTCAAAATGTTTAACAATGCGCCAAAAGCCGTCATCTGAAAAGCCGCCTTCTGTAACCAGGCAATGGATATGAGGGTTCCATTCAAGAGGACGCCCGAAGGTATGAAGAACACAAATAAAACCAGGGACAAAGTTCCTGGACATGTTTAACTTGAAAAACATACGAAGAACGACACTGCGTACAGCATGAAACAAGCAGTCAAGAAGAGAACGGTCTTCCAGGAAGAAATGGCGAAGATCTTCATCAATAGTAAAGACACAGTGACGGTGAGAGCATTGGATGAGTTGGAAAGCCATGGAGTTGGCTCTGTCCTGGCAATATTTGATGCCGCAAGTTGGGCAGAACTTGCTTTTGCAACGGAAAGGAACAAATTTAAGGTTACTGCATTTGGGACAGGAATACATTGCACCGCCGAAAGCCGGGTCACCGCAGTTAATCATTTTTGTTACGTTATCAATGACAACCTGACGTGGATGCAAGATGTATACCATTTCTTCGTAATGGTCATTAAAAATGTTTTGGAGTATGTTCATAAGATAATTATGACGCAAAAGAAGAAAAAAGAAAACCCCACCCCTCAAGATTGAGGGGCAGGGGAGTTGA
>NZ_QUFI01000073.1:1317-1572 GCF_003478505.1 Clostridium sp. AF27-2AA | reverse complement strand
TCCACGACGGGATCGGCGTGGAAGCCGACGCTGCCGAGGCCATGCACTGGGTGCGCGCGGCGGCGTATCAGCGTTACGGTGAAGGTATGCACCGGCTGGGCGTATGCTATGCATACGGCGACGGCGTGGAGCAAAACTGGGAGCATGCTGTGCATTGGTTCCGCGAGGCGGCAGAGAGTGGCGTGAGCGTGGCAATGACGGATCTGGGATACTGCTATGAAAAGGGCTGCGGCGTGGAGCAGAGTTGGGAGCAGG
>NZ_QUFI01000073.1:0-1307 GCF_003478505.1 Clostridium sp. AF27-2AA | reverse complement strand
CGACGGGATCGGCGTGGAAGCCGACGCTGCCGAGGCCATGCACTGGGTGCGCGCGGCGGCGTATCAGCGTTACGGTGAAGGTATGCACCGGCTGGGCGTATGCTATGCATACGGCGACGGCGTGGAGCAAAACTGGGAGCATGCTGTGCATTGGTTCCGCGAGGCGGCAGAGAGTGGCGTGAGCGTGGCAATGACGGATCTGGGATACTGCTATGAAAAGGGCTGCGGCGTGGAGCAGAGTTGGGAGCAGGCCTTTTCCTGGTATCGCAGAGGTGCGGAGTGTGGCAATTTGCAATCCATGCATAATCTGGGATGCTGCTATGAAAAGGGCCGCGGCGTGGAGCAGAGTTGGGAGCAGGCCTTTTCCTGGTATCGCAGAAGTGCGGAGTGCGGCAATCCGGTTAGCATGAGCAATCTGGGCTTGTGCTATCAAATGGGATATGGCGTGGAGCAGAATTGGCAGGAAGCCATAAAATGGTATGAGCAGGGCGCACAGTGTGGCGATTTGCAATCCATGCATAATCTGGCATGCTGCTACGAGGGCGGCGAAGGCGTGGAACAGAACGAAGACAGGGCGTTTTACTGGTATCGCCGCAGTGCCGAAGGCGGCAACGGCAGTGCCATGTGCAATCTTGGCCGGTGCTATAAAAGGGGATATGGCGTGGAGCAGAATTGGCAGGAAGCCGTAAAATGGTATGAGCAGGGCGCACAGTGTGGCAATTTGCAATCCATGCATAATCTGGCATGCTGCTACGAGCACGGCGAAGGCGTGGAACAAAATATGACGGAAGCGATCCGTTGGTATACTGCTGCCGCCGAGGGCGGAAATGCTGATGACATGTATGAGCTCGGCTGGCAGTACGACCACGGCGAAGGCGTGGAACAGGATATGAAAAAGGCAATTTGCTGGTACGAACGAGCAGCAGAGCAGAACCATCCGGCTGCCATGAATAGCCTGGGCGAATGTTATGCGATGGGACGGGGCGTGCCGCGGGATTTGGAAACGGCCATGGAATGGTATCGCCGCGCGGCGGAGCTGGGCGAAGCCATGGCGGATTACAACATGGGATGGCATTTGGAGCAGGCAGGGAAGCTGTCTGAGGCGTATGCCCATTACCGCAAAGCTGCCGATGGGAATGACGACAGCGCCTGGTGGGCGTTGGGGCGTTTTTATGAAAACGGCGTCGTCGTTGCGCAGGACGGAAAGGAAGCGCGCCGCTGCTATGAAACTGGCGAGAAATTGGGCAGTGTGAAATGCAAAATGCGCTTGGCGCGCTGCAAGCTTTTGGGTATCGGCGGCCGCAGGG
>NZ_QUFI01000072.1 GCF_003478505.1 Clostridium sp. AF27-2AA | reverse complement strand
AGTTCCGCCCCAGTCGGCTGAGGTCTTTTGTGATGACAAGGTTGATTTGCCTGCGCTCAATGGCTCTCAACATTCTCTGTAAATCAGGACGCTCCATATTAAGACCTGTGAAGCCATCGTCCTGATAGACTGCCACAACCTCCCATCCCTGCTTTTCGCAGTATTTTTCCAGCATATCACGCTGGTTTGCGATACTGGCACTTTCGCCTTGCAGGTCATCGTCCTTTGACAGTCTGCAATAGACCGCTGCACGATAGCCCCCGGCAAGTGCCGAACCGATTGTTCTGTATTCCATTTCGTTCATCATAGCCATTTACCCACACAATCCAGACGGTATCTGGCTCTTTTGAACCTCATCTTTATTATACTTCAAATCTTTCTTTTTAGCAAGATATTCTTTTGAATTTGTCTTTCCATATTTCTGGGAAATCAGGCTGACGAACACATCGGTTGCGTCCAGTTCCCCGTCAAACACAGTAGTCACATGAATCTCTGTTTTGTTTTTTGCCATAGGCAGTTATCCTCCATACATGAAAATAGCCAGACAGAGGGTGTCGGCAACAAAGTCCGGCAACGGGCTTCAAAAGACCTTGCAAACAATCTCAATCTGGCGATGATTACTATTTATACTTTTCTTTTATTTTTCTGTTGTTTTGGTTGTTATAAGGGAGAAAAGCCCGGAAATAAGGGGTTTTCCCCGGCAACCGGCTCGGCAACGGGATAGCAACAGGGGGTGCAACGGGCTGTCATTTTCAGAATGGAAGCTCCATCTGTTCTGTGACCTCCACAAAGCCATCCATTGCTTTTTCAGACGGGTTGCATAAGTCCGTTGCCGGGTTTTCACGCTCCCAGCCCTTTTGTCTGCCGTATTCGGAAAACATTCTTGGATTCGGAAAGTACCGCCAGCGGTCAATGCATTGGTTCATAATCTCGTTGATTTCCCGTATTTCCCATTGCTTCGGCTCGTCAAAGGCATGGTTCAAAGCTTCCTTGTAGAGCTGCTTGGAGCAGACCATGCTCCCGGTGTACCTATCAAGATACGCCTGTATCATTCCGGCTTTGGTGTCCTCCGGCATAAAATCCCGCTGGTGTTCTTTGAGATACCGCTGCATGTCGGGGCTGAAAGCCAGCTTGAACCTGCCGCTTCGGTAAATCTCCATCGCTTCCGCCCACATCTGCTCGATATAGGCTCTGGAAGCAGCTTCGTCCTCCAAAATGTGAACCTCGGCTTGCTCCGGGTACACCATGACGGGGATAAAGCGGCGGTTGCCGGAACGGTCAAGGGGAAGAAAGTCAAGGGCATTGGAAGTGCCGCCAAACACGCACTGACGGGGGCGGTCTGCTGGGTGGGTTTCATAGGGTATCTTGTAAACCTCTTTCTGTCGGCTTAAAAATGACTTGATTTCCTCAATGCTCTTGGCGTTGGCGGTTGCCATCATTTCCGACATTTCGATAATCCAGTGACCTTGCAGCTTGCGGTACACATTGTCATCGTCCAACTTCCGCAAATCATCGGAGAACCACTCGTCCCGGACTGCCAGCAGACGGAAGAAGGTGGACTTGCCAGCCCCCTGACCGCCTACCAGACAGAGCATGATTTCAAATTTGCATCCCGGCTGAAAGGCTCGTGAGATTGCGCCCAGCAGGAACAGCTTCAACGCTTCATAGGTGTAATCGTCTGCGTCAGCCCCCAGAAAGTG
>NZ_QUFI01000071.1:1405-1861 GCF_003478505.1 Clostridium sp. AF27-2AA | reverse complement strand
GCGGCAGCAGTATACCAACGGATCGCTTCCGTCATATTTTGCTTCACGCCCACGCCATTGCTGTAATTCCAGCCAAGGTAGAACATGCAGTAAACACTTCCTGCCTCAGCTCCCCGCCGGTACCAGTAAAGCGCCCTGTCTTCGTTCTGTTCCACGCCATATCCCCTTTGATAGCACCAGCCAAGGTTGCACATGGCAACGCCGTTGCCGCCTTCGGCACTGCGGCGATACCAGTAAAGCGCCCTTTCTTCGTTCTGTTCCACGCCTTCGCTGCCATCGTAGCAGCATGCCAGATTATTCATGGATTGCAAATGGCCACACTGTGCGCCCTGCTCATACCATTTTACGGCTTCCTGCCAATTCTGCTCCACGCCATATCCCCTTTCATAGCATCGGCCAAGATTGCACATGGCATCGCCGTTGCCGCCTTCGGCACTGCGGCGATACCAGTAAAGC
>NZ_QUFI01000071.1:0-1395 GCF_003478505.1 Clostridium sp. AF27-2AA | reverse complement strand
TCGTTCTGTTCCACGCCTTCGCCGCGCTCGTAGCAGCGTGCCAGATTATGCATGGATTGCAAATCGCCACACTGTGCGCCCTGCTCATACCATTTTATGGCTTCCTGCCAATTCTGCTCCACGCCATATCCCCTTTTATAGCACAAGCCCAGATTGCTCATGCTAACCGGATAGCCGCACTCCGCACCTCTGCGATACCAGGAAAAGGCCTGCGCCCAACTCTGCTCCACGCCGCAGCCCTTTTCATAGCAGTATCCCAGATCCGCCATTGCCACGCTCACGCCACTCTCTGCCGCCTCGCGGAACCAATGCACAGCACGCTCCCAGTTTTGCTCCACGCCGTCGCCGTATTCATAGCATACGCCCAGCCGGTGCATACCTTCACCGTAGCGCTGATACGCCGCCGCGCGCACCCAGTGCACGGCCTCGGCAGCGTCGGCTTCCACGCCGATCCCGTCGTGGAAGGCGCGGGCGAGCAGCATCTGTCCGCGGGGCGAACCGTATTCCGCCGCCTTGCAGTATAACTCGGCAGCCTGTTTCGCGTCCGGAGCCGTGCCAATGCCGTATTGATAGCACACGCCCAAGCAGCACACCGCATTCAGGCTCCCCATTTCCACCGCCTGCTGATAAAGCCAAAAAGCCTGAACCGGATCCGCCTCCACGCCGTTTCCCTGCTCCATGCAGATGCCCAGATTGCATACGCCCCATGCGCTGCCGAGATATGCAGCTTTCCGAAAACAATCCACCATGCGCTTTTTATCCGATGCCTCTGCATCCCAAAGGGTGTTGCCTAAAGCCGTCCAATCATCTCCGGTCATATCGGCCTCGTTGGCGCGCAGCAATTTCCGGCCGCACTGCGGACAGCGCTCCGGCAGCTTTTCGCCTTCATCCCAATAATTACAGGTGTGATCCTCGCAGTGATAAATCATCGTTTCCAACTCCTTCCGCCTGCTGAAAAAAACAGCGCGTTACACTATTTTTCATAGTATAACACGCTGCTTCAAAAAAGGAAAGACCGATCGGTCAGTCCTCGTTGCCGAAGAACTTATCGTGCACCACTTTGATGGCGCGGTTTGCATCGTCCTTGTTCACCAATACCGAAATACGAATCTCGGATGTAGCAATCATCTGGATATTGATACCTGCATCATACAGCGCCTCGAACATATCGGAGGCCACGCCCACATGCGTCATCATACCGGCGCCCACCAGGCTGATCTTGGCCACATTATCGTCCACCTCAATGCTGTCATATTCGAGCACATCCTTGTTCTCTTCCAGCACCCAGCGGGCATCGTCCAGGCTGCTCAGCGGGCAGGTAAAGTTGATGTCCTTACTGCCGCTGCGGCCCACAGACTGCAAAATAATATCCACATTTACATTGTGACGGCTCAG
>NZ_QUFI01000070.1 GCF_003478505.1 Clostridium sp. AF27-2AA | reverse complement strand
GTAAGCGCTTAAATTTCAGCCGTTGATATAAAAATTCCCGGTCACCTTTCAGTGACCGGAGTACCTTGACAATTCATATACGATTATTGCTGGTTTGCGTCATCTGCCCGCTGTGCAATTTCCGCTTTGACAGATTCGTTCCATGGTGCCAGCGCCTCCAGTTCTTCATCGCTCATCTTATCGTTGGGCTGATGTTCAAGAAGGTAGGTAAGGTAGTGATAGACGTTTACTCCATTCGCTTTTGCCATTTCTACCATCGTGTATACGATAGCACTTACCTGTGCCCCATTTGGTGTGTCGCAGAACAGCCAGTTTTTCCGCCCTACAGTAAATGGGCGAATAGCGTTTTCACTAAGGTTATTGGAAAAGCTGCATCTGCCATCTTCAAAGTAAGTTGCAAGATAGGAGCGGCGGTTTTGGATATAGGTAACTGCTTTATCCATTCTGGATCCACGTACAGGGTTCTGTTTATCAAGCCACGACAAAAAGCCTTCTACTATCGGCTTTTCTTTTTCAAGACGAGCCTTCTTGATAGCATCGAAGGAAGTTTGTTTCGCTTTGATCACTTCTTCCATATGAAAAAGTTGATTGATATACATGATTCCCTGTACAGAAGGCTGGGAGTAATCCAATTCTTTCCCTTTGGGAATGGCATCTGTCAGATACCTGCGGATATGTGCCCAACAAGCTGTTCTCTTTGCATCTGGGACCTTATTGTAGCCGCTGTATCCGTCGCACATCAGGTATCCTCTAAAACCCTGGAGAAATTCAACCGCAGTGTCACCAGCACGGGTTTCTGAATACTTAAAAATGATGACTGGCGCTTCTCCATCTTCTCCACTGCGAAACAGCCACATATAAGACTTGGTCTGTGCACGGCGTCCTGGTTCCTGTAACACCTGCAAGGGAGTTTCATCTGCCATTGCGAATTTACGCTCTAAAAGTTTCCGATGAAAGTATTCATACATCGGAAGGAAAAATGCCTGGGAATTACGGATCACCCAGTTTGCCATGGTTGCTCTTGTAATAGAGACTCCGTATTGTTTCCAGTCTTTTTCCTGACGGAAGTATGGCATGCTGTTACAGAACTTCTGGTACATAACCCATGCAACGGTATTCGCAGATACCATTCCGTAAAGCATGTGTGGTTTTCCGTCTTTTCCTTTTCGGATAACAGGAAGCGCATGTTCGCTATTGTTGGGACAGGCATAGTTTATACTGTAGAATTCAATCACACGCAGCTTAGCCGGAATAAAAACCAGTTCCCTGCGCACAAACTCCTCACCGATCTTTTTCAATGGGGTATTACAAAGAGGACAGACTTTTTCCTCATCTGAAAGATCAAGGTATCTGCGGGTGATTGGGATTCCTTTAAAACGGTCTGCATCTGTGGTTCTGGCTTTACGCTTTTTTGTTGCGGATTCAGCAAGTGAATCTGAGAGTTTCTCAGCTTCGATGGCAGCCAGATCCTGTTCCATTTCCGCTTCATTAAAAAGATTCAGCTGGCCCGGAAAATCAACAGGAAATTTTTCACTGGAAGAACCGAATAACTTCTTACGAAGAAGTGCGATTTCATCTTTCAGGTTATCACGTTCCTGAATAAGTGCTTCTTCCCGTTTGTTGGCAGCATCGACAGTTGCCTGAAGCGTTTTTATCATCTGTTTCAGATCGGTGATCATATCTTTCAGCTCACGTAGCTGGAGATCTTTGGAACTGTCTGCCACGGTTTTCCCCTCCTGTTTTTGATACCTTTATTATACCAAAAAGAGCAGGAAAAGCCCAGTAAAACAACGTTTCCAACAGACCTGAAAGTGCCGAAAATACAAGGAAAAGCAGCACTTTTATGTGCACTTTTTTAGTCTTAAATCAGGTGGTTTTTATTGCTTTTGGCTGTTCGATATCAATGCCAGACATCAGCCAGTCAAACTCCCTCCATGTGAGATTCCGCACTTCAGATTTATTCCTTGGCCATCGGTAAGAACCCTGGGATGCCGTCAACTTTTTATAGATCAGGACAATCCCATCCGGTTCTTTCAGAATTGCTTTGATCCTGTCGCATTTGCGACCACAGAAAAGATAAAGTGAATGATCAAGCTCCATGGAAAACTGATCCTTAATAATCGCGCACAGGCCATCAATAGATTTACGCATATCTGTTCTGCCACATACAATGTAAATAGCATCGACGTTTGAAATATCCGCTAACATACAGGATTCCTCAGTGCATTCAGCAACAGATTTAAAAGAGATGGCTGGACAGAATTGCTCATGCGAATCAGTATCCCATTCGTTTCGATTTCAATTGTATATGAATTGTCAAGGTACATAGAACTGTCCATGGGATTTGGAAGCAGTTCTTCCGGAGAATTCTCCGGTTCTATAGCAATCCGGACCACATCCTGTTTACGGGATGTAAGATCCAGAGTACTGACTTTTTTAATCGGATCTGGTATCTGGCAGGCCTGTTTTCGCAACCTGGTAACTGCATTATAGAAACTGCTGGGAGCAATTCCGTGTTCTGCACACCAGTCCGCATCCGTCATACCACTTTGCCTGCAGGCTGTCACCATTTCCATCCAGTCATCCAGGGAACGTTTTGAAGCACGTTTACAACTCATAATAAATCCTCCAAGTAGAGTGAATTTTTACTTTCTACCATAAAAAATGGAGTAAAAATCTACTTGCAATCATTATGAGGTATTTGGAAGACGATAGCTAGTTACCCAGAATTTAAGCGCTTAC
>NZ_QUFI01000007.1 GCF_003478505.1 Clostridium sp. AF27-2AA | reverse complement strand
ATATGTGAAAATATAGGAAAGCGGTCTCTTTCACTTCCGGACCTTTTATTAAATCCGTCTCAATATTTTTACAGCAGCTTGTCCACTTCGCTCATCAGCGCTTTTCCAAGTGCCTCGGACTTTGCGTCTGCGTCTTCTAAGGAAGTTCCCTTGATTCCATAGTAGAACTTGATCTTCGGCTCGGTGCCGGACGGACGGATGCACAGCCATGCGTTGTCGTTCATGTCGTAATAGAGCACATTGGAGGACGGCAGGCCGGTCGGGGTTACCTCGCCGGTAGCCATGTCGCGGATAATGTCGTTCTTGTAGTCTCTTGCGGAAAGTACCTTATATTCGCCGAAACCTTCCGGAGTGTTGTTACGGAAGTGCTCCATGATGGACTGGATCTTTGCCAGGCCCTCAATACCGGACAGTCCGATGGACTTCACAGCATCTTTGTAGTAGCCGTATTTCTCATACATTGCTACCATGGCATCCCACAGAGTCATGTTCTTGGTCTTGTAGTATGCAGCGGCCTCGCACAGGGCAACGGTTGCGGATACGGCGTCTTTATCGCGGGCATAGGTACCGATCAGGCAGCCGTAGCTCTCTTCCATACCAAACATATAGTGACCAACGCCGGTGCGCTCCTCTTTTAAGATCTGCTGGCCGATCCACTTGAATCCGGTCAGGCACTCTACCAGCTTGCAGTTGTAGGAAGCTGCCACTGCATCGATCAGGTTGGTGCTGACGATGGATTTGACAACCTCGCCGTCTGCCGGGATTGCGTTCTTTGCAGCCTTCTGGCTCAGAACATACTCGCACAGCAGGGAACCGGACATGTTGCCGGTCAGGGAAATGTACTTGCCGGATTTGGTATCCTTTACATAAACGCCAAGACGGTCTGCATCCGGGTCGGTTGCCAGAACCAGGTCTGCGTTCTTCTCCTCAGCCAGCTTTAAGCCGAGGGCAAATGCCTCTGCCGCCTCCGGGTTCGGATAGCTTACGGTCGGGAAATCGCCATCCGGAAGCTCCTGCTCCGGTACGACATACACGTTCTCAAAACCGATTTCTTTTAATACTCTGCGTACCGGGATATTTCCGGTTCCATGAAGAGGGGTGTAAACGATGGTGATGTCCTTCTGCATCTTGTCGATGGCATCCTGGTTTACAACCTGTGCTTTTACATGGGCGATGTATTTGTCATCAATCTCTTTGCCGATAACCTCGTAAAGGCCTGCTGCCATGGCATCCTCTGCGCTCATGGTCTTCACGGTGGACAGATCCTCAATGGCCAGAACCTCCTCGGTTACACCCTTGTCATGCGGCGGGGTAAACTGTGCGCCATCCTCCCAGTATACCTTGTAGCCGTTGTACTCCGGCGGGTTGTGGCTTGCGGTTACGTTAATGCCGGCAATGCAGCCTAACTCACGCACTGCAAAGGACAGCTCCGGAGTCGGACGCAGGGACTCAAATTTGTAAGCCTTGATGCCGTTTGCGGCCAGAGTACGTGCTGCCTCATCCGCGAACTCCGGAGACATATGTCTGGAATCGTACGCGATGGCTACGCCCTTGCTGCTTCCGCCCTGCTTGATGATATAATTTGCCAGGCCCTGGGTTGCGCGGCGCACCACATAGATGTTCATGCGGTTGATACCAGCACCGATAATGCCGCGCAGGCCTGCAGTACCGAACTCCAGATCCATATAAAAACGCTCTTTGATTTCATTCTCATCATGCTCGATTGCCTTCAGTTCTGCCTTTGTATCCTCATCGAAATATGGATTGGACAGCCATTCCCGGTAAATCTTCATGTAATCTTTCATAAAAATACTTCCTCCTGTGCTCCCTCGATATTTAAAACTGATTTTATTATACCTCAGCGCGAAAAAAAAAGGAAGATGAACCTGTCTGCGGAGCCTATTTTATTCTCGACAGAAATCGCCCTCTTGCCTCCTTTTGCGACTCCAGCATCTTTAATTTTTCCACATTTTTTTCCGGGATCCAGGCCTTGTTGGCATTGTAATAATAATTTAGCTGCTTCCAGTATTTTTCCGGGTACAGAAACAGAAAATACAGGTACTGCCGCTCCTTCGCGCCCATCGGCTGCACCGCATCGTAGGCATCCAGCATGGCGCCGCCCAGGTATTCATCCCAGCCATGTTTTTCCATGACCTTCCGCATAAACCGGTACAGATCACTCACCTGATGCCCCAAATGCATCTGGCTGAACTCGATAAACACCGCCTCCTGTTTTCCCGGCAGAATATGATGCTGGTCTAAATCCCCGTGACACAAAAAGAGCCGGTTTTCCGCCTGGTTCTGATCCAGCGGCTCCAGCCCTTTTTCTGCCTCCAGCGCCTGAGCATAATATGCGTCAAAGCTCTGCATGACACGTAACTCAAATTCGGTTTTCTTTCGTTTTCCGCGGATAAAATTCCGCACCCGCTTCATCTCCCGGCTATGGCGTGCCATCTCCTCCGACAGAGCCGGTGGCACCGTAGAACCAAAGCTCCATTCCTCCTGCCACGGAATTTCCTGTAGTCCCCGGTGAAGTACCGCGATCTGTCTGGTGCAAAACAGGATTTCCCGCCGGTCTCTGAGACTGCATTCCCGCTCGGAAAACCAGCGTTTCAGAATATACTTCACCCCGTCCGGCCCGGCTGTTACCAGTCCATCCTCCAGATTCCGCACATAACGGTCTGTCCGGCAGATGCCCTGCTCCTCCAGCTGTCCCAGCACCGCGTCCTCAAATTCCAGACGTTTTACCGTTCCCCGGTACTCTTTTAAAAGCCGGGGGCCGTCCGGATACTCGCAGATCCAGGCCCCCCGTCCGCGCCGGACACTCGTTACCTCTCCATCGTACTGCTTTAAAACCTCCAGATAGCTGTCGTTCACGCTCACCCCTCCACTTCATGCGCGGCGGTCCGGCAGAACATACAAAGCACACCTGCCGAACCGTTGTTACTCTCCAACCTATGAAAGGTTTTCAGGGATTATACGCCTCTGCAGCAATTTCCTATCTCTGTAAATCCACAAGAAGTTTAAGCAGCGTCTCTTTCTCATTATCCTGCGGCACCTTAAGCACATGCTCCAACAGTTCATGTAGCATGGTGCCCATCTCTTTGCCCGGCTTCACCCCGGCAGCAATCAGATCCTGACCCTTTACAGCAAGCTCTTTTAAGCTTAAACAGTCGCCGCGTTCCCGGATCGTGGTGACCAGATCTCGGATTTCCTGCCCATAACCATTTAACTCCATCAGACTGTCCCAGACCTCCGGCTCCATGCGGCTCATCATACGGCGCACCTCGGCCTCATCTGCCGCAGGGGCTGCATCTGCCCAGGTCACCAGCGTTTTCACCCGGGAGATAGTTTCATTATCCAGCTTTAAATCCCGAAGCACCCGCACTGCGGTTTCCGGACTGTTTCCACAGCGTAGAAAGGCTGCCCAGCGCACATATTTTTCTTTCGGAAGCGCCGCAGATACCCGGGCATTCTGCCAGTCCAGCGCGGCAAAGGCCGGTGACACATAGGTACTGATGCCGGTCTCATAGACTTCGCGGATCTTTTCCGGATGCTCAGAGCAGAGAAGCTTGGTCAGCTCCATCTGGATGCGCTCCTTGCTCACCTTGGCCAGATTCGGCGCGATCACGGAAATTGCTTCAAAGGTTTCTTTCTCAATCTCAAAATCCAGCTGGGCAGAAAAACGGATAGCACGCAAAATGCGCAGCGCATCCTCCGTAAAACGCTCCATGGCATTGCCCACACAGCGGATGCGGCGGGCTTTTAAATCTGCCACACCGTCAAAGGCATCCACAATCCCGGTCGCATGGCTGTAGGCCATGGCATTGATGGTGAAATCCCTGCGGCGCAGGTCTTCCAGAAGATCTGAAGTAAATTCCACCTGCTTCGGATGACGTCCATCCTCGTACTCGCCGTCAATGCGGTATGTCGTCACCTCATAACCGGTGCGGTCCATCATGATGGTTACTGTGCCGTGCTGGATGCCGGTGTCGATGGTCCGGCGAAACAGTGCCTTTACCTGCTCCGGCCTTGCGGAAGTAGTAATATCCCAATCGCCGGGTTTGCGTCCAAGCAGGGTGTCACGCACACAGCCGCCTACCGCAAAGGCCTCGTAGCCGTGGCTGTTTAAGGTATGAATGATCTGCTCCACATGGGCAGGAATCTGCATGCTGTTCATATCGTAAATTCTCTCTTTCCTGTTTGTTCCAACATTTCAGAATCATTATAAAGGTCATCCTGAAAAAAAACAAGAATGACTTCCGGATTTACAAACTGCGCTGCAAATTATATAATAGAGCCATTGCAGCAGCTGCGCCTCCCTGCGCAGCTGCCAAAACATGATTCAGAAAGGATTTTTACCATTGATTACAAAGCTTATTGAAATCGTTTATGCCTTTTTATGGGGTGATCTGTTTACCCTTCCGGTCATGGGAAGCTCTGTGGGCATCTCCCTGATGCTTCTGCTGCTCATTCCGGCCGGAATCTACTTTACCATCCGCACCCGGCTGCTTCCGCTTCGCCTGTTCTCCGACATGATGAAAGCCCTGAAGGAGAAAAAAGAGACACCGGACAGCCTTTCCTCGCTCCAGACGCTCATCATCTCCACCGCCACCCGGGTAGGTATGGGAAACCTGGTAGGCGTAGTTGCCGCTGTCTCCCTGGGTGGTGCCGGTGCCGTATTCTGGATGTGGGTGACTGCCCTTCTGGGTGCTTCTACTGCCTTTGTAGAAGCTGCCCTGGCTCAAAAATACAAAGAACCGGACCCTCTTTACGGCGGCTATCACGGAGGACCGGCTTACTACATTCACCATTTTGTTGAAGCAAAAACAGGAAAAACCCTCAGACATTCCCTGACTGCCTCCCTGTTTGCCATCTCCGGCCTGATCTGCTGGTGCGGCATCAGCCAGGTAATCAGCAATTCCGTAAGCTCTGCCTTTGCCAATGCATTCCGGGTTCCGCCCATCGTCACCACGATCCTTCTGGTATTACTGGCTGCAGTCATTGTGCTTCGGAAAAACGCAACCATAAAAGTTCTGGATATTATGGTTCCCATCATGGCGGTTGGTTTTTTCCTGCTTACATTGTTCATCATTCTGGTCAATCTGCCAAAGCTTCCGTCCGTATTCAGCCGTATCTTTTCAGAGGCCTTCGGCATGCGTCAGGCAGTATCCGGCGGTTTCGGAGCTGTTCTTATGAACGGGGTCAAGCGCGGCCTGTTTTCCAATGAAGCCGGTTCCGGCTCCGCTCCCTGCGCGGCTGCCGCCGCCCAGAGCAAAGATCCGGTCCGTACCGGTCTGACCCAGTCGCTTGGTGTTCTGATTGACACCATTGTAATCTGCAGCTGTACTGCCATGATCATGCTGCTGGCCCCGGAAGAACTGACAAGCGGCCTTACCGGCATGGATCTCTTGCAGACTGCCATGCAGTACCACCTGGGATATGCCGGTGTCATTTTTATTGCAGTAACCCTGGCTTTGTTCAGCTTCTCCACCTTCATTGGCATTCTCTTCTACGCCCGTTCCAACGTGGCATACCTCTTTGGAAACCGCTGGTGTTACCAGACTGCCTACAAGGTGCTGGCTCTTATCATGCTGTTTATCGGTGGTCTTGAGCAGTACACGGTTGTCTGGGATCTGGGTGATGTCGGGATCGGACTTATGACACTGTTTAATATCGCGGTGCTGTATCCGATGTCAAAGGAAGCACTGGAACTATTAAAGCAGTACGAAGAAAACAAAAATCTGTAAGTATGAAAACAAAGGCTCTGTACTCCCTTTCGGAAAGTACAGAGCCTTTGTTGTTTACAACACACCCACAATCCTCAGGGAACACCAGACCAGAAGCAGTGCCATAACTCCATTCATCAGCCTGTAATGACTGCTGTAGCCGCGTTTCAGCACATTCCCGGCAAATGCCCAGATCAGATTTCCAAGCGCTCCCAGAATCATCAGATACACCGCAAATGCAAACAGCATGGGAACTCTGGTTTCATAAGGCAGGATGTACGCAGAAAACATGGTGAGTCCGTAGATGATGATCTTGACATTGATCATCTGAAGGAAAAATCCCATTTTCCAGGTAGGCTTCTTCTCTTGTACCTGATCCGATGGAGGAAGCCTGCGCCAGGTCTGCCAGGCCAGATACAGGATATAAGCGGCGCCCAGATATTTCATGACTGGCTGAATTCCGGGAATAATGCTTCCAAGCGTACTGCAAAACAAGCCTGAAAGGCACATCAGCGTCAGGGAACCGCTCCAGATTCCGATCATAAAACGCAGATTTCCGCGCACGCCATATTTACTGGCATTGGAAAGCAGCAGGATGTTATTGGGTCCCGGCGACCATACGGTAAGAATGGCCGAAAGGGTCATTTCTATAAAAACAGATAGAGACATGGCATCGCTCCTTTAAAATTTTTCTCTGGCAATCCACTCCCGCAGCCTTTCCGCCACGCGCTTTACCAGCCCATGGTCTTTCCCATTCGCGTTCACACCAATCACCACCGGACCTTTTTGCACAATAGCCGGGAACTGGAAATCGCACTGGGTCTGATCTCCTGCATGGTTGACCGGAATGTGGCGTTCATGACAGAGCTGTACAATGTGGTCGTTTACCGCCGGATCATCGGTGGCTGCAATGACGAGGAAGAACTGGTTCAATTCCTCTAGATCCTGCTCGCAAAACGCGTGACGCTTCCAAACCAGACGCCCCGCTTCCGCAAGTTTCCGCACCGGAATTGTTCTGCATTCCCAAGGAGATTTTTCACCTGCGGCGCATTTGTCTGGCTGTGCATACTGCTCCAGCACAGAATCCCCTACAGCCGTAAAGCTTTTCAGCTCCGCAGCATGGTTCACCTGCACTCCGCTGCCTGCCTCCGGCGCCATCACCGTCACCTTCGCGCCAAATTCTACCAGTACCGTGGCGCGCCGGGCCGCAATGGCCCCGGCACCCACGATCAGCACCTTTTTATCCTTCAGATCTATAAACAACGGAAAGTTCAAAGCATTTCCTCCACATCCGCCTGGATCACCGCCGCGATTCCTTCCGCCGTGTACTCCACTGCGTCCGCGTATACAGGAAGTCCAAGCTTCTCCATAGTCTTTGTAGTGGACGGACCTATGGAAATGAGCTTTGCCGTCAGATGCTCCCGCTGCTCCGGCTCCAGCATGGCAGCGAGGGCCTGGGCGGCAGAACTGCTGGCCACGGTCACATAGTCCACTTCCTGGATTGCGCGGTTCAATTCTTCCTGACGGCGCAGGTCTGTCCAGGTCTCATACAGTCCAATATCATCATAGGCGATTCCGGCTTCTGCCAGTGCCTCCGTCAAAACCCGGGATCCGTTTTCCGCCCGGAATAATGCCACCTTCTCCCCCTGTTGCAGGGTTGGAATCCATTCAGCCGCCAGATCAGCCCCGGAAAACTGCTCCGGTACAAAGTCACTCTGGAAGCCATGCTGCAAAAGCGCATCGGCCGTCTTTCGGCCAATCACGGCAAACTTGACCCGCATCAGCTTCCGCAGATCTACGCCCTGCTCCCGAAGCAGGGTAAAAAACAGCTCCACACCATTTCCGCTGGTAAACACGATCCACTGGTAGCTGCCAAGCTGTTTTAACGCTTCCGTGATCCGCTCATTCCAGAGCGGACGCACCTCAATCAGGCTTAATGCCACCAGCTCTGCCCCCAGTGGATGGAAGGCCTCTTCCATCTCCCGAACAAAAGCTCTGGTTCCCGTTGCCAGCACCCGCTTTCCAGACAGTATGCCCCGGCCAAACCAGGACAGAGTATCCTTTAACCCAACCACCGGACCGACTACGGAGATAGCCGGGGTTTTCAGTCCGGCTTTCTCTGCCGCTTCCGCGATGTGCTCCAGATCTGCCTTCACACTTCTTTGGGCCGCTGTGGTTCCCCGCTCCAGCACCGCTGCCGGAGTCTTCGGATCTTTTCCATTTGCGATCAGGTTTGCGGCAATCTTATCCAGGTTCTTCAGTCCCATCAGAAAAACCAGCGTTCCCTCTTCCTTTGCAAGGGTCTGGTAATCCAGCGCAGAACTCGTCTTATTGCCATCCTCATGGCCGGTGATCACATGGAAGGAGGAGGCCAGTCCCCGGTGAGTCACCGGAATTCCTGCATAAGCAGGAACACTGTAGGATGAGGAAACTCCCGGCACAATCTCAAAGGGAATATCCATTTTGGATAATTCCAACGCTTCCTCACCACCCCGCCCGAAGATAAATGGATCACCGCCCTTTAAGCGCACCACAGAATGGCCTTCCAGCGCCTTCTCCACCAGCAGGGCTGAAATTTCCTCCTGCTTCATATGATGGCTGCCGGAGCGCTTGCCTGCGTAGATCAGCTCCGCGTCCAGCCGGGCCTCATTCAGGATCGAGCCGGAAATCAGGTTGTCATATACGATCACATCTGCCTTCCGCACACAGTCCAGCCCCTTTTCCGTAAAGAGACGGGCATCTCCCGGCCCTGCGCCCACCAGATAGACCGGTTTGCAGCGCACCAGAACAGCCAGGTCGTGAGCCAGCCTCTTTGCGGCTGTAAGCAGTGTACTTCGCACAGATTCCGATACATCATCCAGCGCCATCTCACTGTTCCGGTATTCCGGATGCACACCGTCCCTCGCGTACATCACATGCATGGAAAGCCTGCTCCCCTCTGCATCCAGTCGACAGTGTGCTCCGCAGGGCGCGTTGCATCCGCCGCCCAAAATAGTCAGAAATTCCCGCTCCGCAGTCAGTTCCGCCTCAGTCTCCACGGAATGAATGGCCTTCATGACTTCTCCCAGTTCTCCCTGACGGATCTCTACCGCCAGAATGCCCTGCCCGGCCGCCGGAACAAACTGTTCCATCGGCAGATGCTCAAAGTGCAGGGAACCATCCGCCCCTGTCCCGCACTGCCCGCCAGACAGCTCTGAACCTGCCCCTGCTGCCAGATTTTCTCCACAAATTCCCAACCGCTTCAGTCCCGCCGCCGCCAGCAGAATCCCGTCATATTGCCCGCTCTTTAACTTCTCAATCCGGGTCTGTACATTGCCCCGGAGAAGCTTTACCTTCACCTGGGGATTCATCTGCCGGATCTGGATCTGGCGGCGCAGGGAGCTGGTACCAATGATGCTTCCCGGTGCCATGTTTCTGACCGGAGTTCCATCCGTGGTCACCAGCACATCGGAAGCGTCCTCGCGGGAGAGAACTGCCCCCAGGGCCAGCCCCTTCGGAAATTCCATCGGCATATCCTTGGCACTGTGAACAGCCAGGTCAATCTCCCCCCGGAGAAGCGCCTCCTCCAATTCCTTCGTAAATACTCCTTTTCCTCCAAAGCTGGTCAGGGAACGGTCCAGAATCTGATCGCCTTTTGTGCTCATAGGCACAATTTCGACTTCTAAAAATGGAAAATGTGCCAGAATTTCTTCCCGCACAATTTCTGTCTGAACCATTGCCAGCCGGCTTTTTCTTGTACCGATCCGCAATGTGTTATTATTCATTTATACTTCCTCATTTAATAATCCAAGTTTCTCCATGGCATACCAGATGCCATCCTGCTCCACGGTTTTGGTCAGGAAGCTGGCATACGGCTCCAGCTCAGGGCTGTGTCTGCCCATGAGTACCGCATTCGGCACATGCTCAAACATGGCAATGTCATTGGTGCTGTCACCAAAAACATAGGCATCCTCCAGAGTCAGGCCGTAGTTCTCCAGTACCACATCAATGGCCGTGGCCTTGGTAAATCCTTCCGGAACACACTCATAAAAGCCCTCGCCCCGGTCAATCACCGCAATATCCAGATCCAGATTCCGAAACAGTCCTGTGCGGTCACTCTGCTCATCCGTCAGAAGGCAAAACTTGTTGACCTCGCCACATACTGCTTCCGGCTCCAGCCATTCAATGGTATTCCCGAAGTTTTTTCGCAGCTGCTGCCCAAAGGGCATACGTCCAAATTGGCTGCAGTAATAGCAGACCCCCGGGCCTTCCAGGAAAATATCCGCATCGGAGTCCACCGCAAGCCGGGCAATCCGCTGTACCTGTTTTACCGGCATCAGCCGGTTTAAAATCGTTTTGCCCTCAGACTCCACGTAGGTTCCACATCCGCAAAGCCAGCCATCTACCTCGGCAATATTGCGGACCTGATCAATTTCTCCATAAGAGCGTCCGGTATTGATATATACCAGATGCCCCAGAGAGCGCGCAATGGAAATTGCTTTCTTTGCGCTCTCCGGAACCGTCTTTGTCACCTCGCTCAGCAGGGTGCCGTCGATATCAAAAAACAATGCCTTTCTCTTACTCACGCTTCGTCTCCACGGAAGACAATGGTACCGGTCTTCTCGTCCATGCTGTCCACAATCGCAAGGGACTCCAGACGGATTCCCTTGGAACGGATGATGTCTCCGCCTACCTGGAAGCCCTTCTCAATGACAATACCAGCGCCCACCAGCTCTGCTCCGGATTCCTCAACTACAGCGGCCAGTCCCTCCAGCGCCTTTCCGTTTGCCAGGAAATCATCAATTAAAAGAACCTTATCACCCTTTCCAAGAAACTCTTTGGACACGATAATGTCATAGACACGTCCATGGGTATAGGATTCTACCTTGCTGGTATAAACATCGCCTGCAATGTTCTTGGTCTGGGTTTTCTTTGCAAATACAACCGGCACATGGAACTGCTGGGCTACCACGCAGGCAATGCCGATTCCGGATGCCTCAATCGTAAGGATCTTGTTGATCTCACAGTCCGCGAATCTGCGCTTAAACTCCTTGCCGATCTCTACAAAAAGATCGGTATCCATCTGGTGATTCAAAAAACTGTCCACCTTTAAAACGTTTCCTGCCTTGATCTTGCCATCTTTACGAATTCTGTCTTTTAAGAGCTGCATCTGGATATCCCCCTTGTATATTCTGGTATTTTGTGTTTGGATTCTGTGTTTATTTCACAACAGCATTGCTGCCGATGAATTCTACTACTTTGTAAATCAGCGCAGTCTGGTCTACCATATCCTCGCCGTAAGTATCCTGGAGAGTCTTTAAGTCTGTGCCATAATTCTCCGCAAGACTTTCGCGATCCGCATCCTCTACGGTAAGTCCCTCTTTTTCTGCTACCGCATCAATCAGAAGCTGCTGTTTGATCGCGTTTTCTGCTGCCGTATGTAAGGTTTCCTTGAACTCATCCTCGGTCTGGCCAATCATCTCTGCATAGCTCTCCATGGTGAAGCCATAGGAAGAGAACATATTCTCATAGTAGGTAAGCTGATTGTTGTACTGCTGCTCAACCGCTGCTTCATTTAAGCTGTACTCAGAGTTGTCTACCGCTGCTGCAAATGCGTCATCCTCAACCTGCTGTGCCGCACTCTGCTCCTTCTCTTCCTGAAGGGCAGCCATGGTATCTGCCTTGAACTCATCTACTGTGGAAAAATCTGAAACGCGCTGCACGAAGGCGTCATCCAGAATAGCGTTTTTCTTTTCTTCGATTTTGTTTACCGTAACATCAAATACAACTGCCTGTCCGGCCAGATCCGCATTGCCGTAGTCTTCCGGGAAAGTCAGGTTTAAGCTGCGCTCCTCTCCTACATTTGCGCCAATCAGTCCATCCTCAAAGCCATCAATGAACGCGTCAGAACCAAGCTCGAGGTCATATCCCTCTGCCGTTCCGCCGTCAAAGGCTACGCCGTCCTTCATTCCGACATAATCAATGTTAACGGTGTCACCGTTCTGCGCCGGACGGTCTGTAATCTCCGTGATCTCCGGATTCGCCTGCAGAATACTTGCGATCCGCTGGTCGAGTTCCGCATCTGTCACGGTGGTATCTTCCTTTGTTACTTCAATTCCCTTATACTGGCCAAGTTTCGTCACTTCGCCTTTATCGGTGATCTCAGCTTCTGTTGTCTCGGCCGCTGTGGTCGTCTCAGTTGTATCAGACTTTTTTCCACATCCTGCAGCCAGCATCACTACTGCCGCGCAGCAAAGAATCAGTCTCACATTTTTTTTCATAAATGTCTTCCTCATTTTGTCTTTCTCATTATTTCCTACAGTTATAGCATATTGCCGCTGTTAAAAAAAGCATTTCCGCGTAATTTCATAAAATTTTATAAATCATTCCATTATTTGTAAAAAGCGCAGAAGGCTTTGTATGTATTGTATACATCCAGCTTGGAAGAAAGCTCAAATGGCGCATGCATGGAAAGGATCGGCACACCAAGATCTACCACATCGATGTTTAAATGAGCCACATATTTGGCAATGGTTCCGCCGCCGCCCTGGTCAACCGCGCCAAGCTCGCCGGCCTGCCAGTACACACCTTCCGCTTCCATGATACCGATGACCTTCGCCATGGTCTCCGCGCTGGCATCGTTCGATGCGGACTTGCCCCGGGCACCGGTATATTTGGTCAGCACACAACCCTTGTTGATGTAACAGGAGTTATTCGCCTCAAATACATCTGCAAAGGTCGGATCGTAAGCCGCGTTTACATCGGAAGACAGGCACAGGGCATGCTCACACAGATCCTTTGCATCTGCTCCCTGCATCTGGGCCAGGCGTTCCAGATAGTGCTTTAAGAAATCGGAATTCATGCCGGTGTTGCCCTCGGAACCAATCTCTTCTTTGTCCACCAGAGCTGTAACCGTGGTGTACTCCGGTGTCTTTGCCTGCATTTCTGCCATCATGGCAGTGTAGGCACAAATACGGTCGTCCTGTCCGTAGGCACCGATCATGCTGCGGTCCAGGCCAACATCCACAGCCTTGTGGGCCGGAACCATCTCGATCTCAGCACGATAGAAGTCAGCCTCCGTAATGCCATATTTCTCATTTAAAAGCTTTAACGCCATCAGCTTTACCGGCTCCTTCACGCTGTCATCCACAAACGGAACAGAACCGATGATGACATTGAGTTCCTCGCCCTTTAAGCCTTCGCTTAACTTTCTCTCGTTCTGCTTTGCAGCCAGATGCGGAAGCAGGTCGCTGACACAGAATACCGGATCACCCTCCTGCTCACCAATGGAAATCTTCACAGTCTCACCATTTTTCTTAATCACAAGGCCGTGCATGGCAAGGGGCGTGGTGCCCCACTGGTACTTGCGGATACCGCCATAATAGTGGGTCTTAAAGTATGCCATGTCACTTTTCTCATAAACCGGATTCGGCTTTAAATCCAGGCGAGGGGAGTCAATGTGGGCACCGTTGATGCGTACCCCCTCCTTCACCGGTCTCTGGCCAAAGGTGGTCATGATGACAGCCTTTTTGCGGTTGATAAAGTATACCTTATCCCCCGGCTGATACTCTTTCGCAAAGTCGATGGCGGTGTAGCCTGCTGCCTCCAGACGCTTCACAGCAGCCTCCACGCACTCACGCTCTGTCTTTCCTTCATTCAAAAATGCCTTGTATCCTTCGCAGAAAGCCGTTGCTTCATCCACCTGCTGCGGTGCCTCTTTCCCGATGTGCGGGAAATGGAACGTCAGCTGTTCCTCCAAAAGCTTCCCTGCGGATTTTTCTTTCTCACTCATAATTCATTCTCCTTTTGCGGCCTGGTACCTGCTCAGGCCAGACCGCCCTTTTTCTATCGTATCCGGCCCTGCTCCATCAGGAAACGATTCCGTTTTCATCGGCATTCAGTACCAGGGTAAAGGGGCCGTCATTTAACAGTTCCACCTTCATGTCAGCGCCAAAGCTTCCGTGCTCCACCTTGGGAACGTACTGACGGCAGCGCTCTACGAAGTATTCATAAAGCCGGTTTGCCTTATCCGGCGCGCCTGCCTTCACAAAGCTTGGACGGTTGCCCTTGTGGCAGTCAGCATACAGGGTGAACTGGCTCACCACCAGAAGCTCCCCGCCAACGTCCGTCAGGGAAAGGTTGGTTTTTCCGTTCTCATCCGCAAAGATCCGCAGCTTGCAGATCTTGTCAGCCATCTTATCTGCCACAGACTCATTGTCCTCGTCCGAAACGCCAAGCAGAATCAGGAATCCATTTCCAATGGCTCCTATGACCTCGCCGTCTACTTTGACACTGGCCTGTGTCACTCTCTGTAAAACTACACGCATGGTTGTATCTCCTGTAACTCTCTTATTCTACCGAAGCACCAGCTTCAGATATTCAAACAGCGACTCCGTTGCCTCTTCCCGGTAAACGATTTCCCGGGCCAGAACCGGCCGGTCCGTGATGATGCCATCCACCCCCAGAAGAGTCAGACGCTCCAGTTCGCTTTTAGTATTCGCCGTCCAGGCATAGACCGCTTTACCCTGTTCATGGGCGTTCTGCATCAGCGCAGACGTCACAAACCCGGAACGGATGCTGATGAAATCCACATCCTCACTGGAATAAAAGTTTCCGTAGGCCGCGGAAATGATATATCCGGTACGAATCTCCGGCAGAGCCTCCTTTACCCGTTTTAAATAAGACAGGTTTGTGGAGGTGATCACGCACTGGTTCTCCATGCCATATTCCCTGACCATCTCCGCTGTTTTCTCCGGCAGTTCACTGTTCTTTCCTACATATTTGATTTCGATGTTCAGGCTGGTTTTCTGACTGCACAGCTCCAGTACCTCGCTTAAAGACGGGATGCGGGTTCCCGCATATTCAGAAGAAAACCAGGAACCCACATCCAGCTTTTCCAGTTCCTCAAAGGTCATAGACGCAATAGACCGGTTCACGCCCGCCACCCGCTTTAAGCTGGCGTCGTGCCCCAGCACAACGACTCCGTCCGCTGTCATCTGGACATCAATCTCGACACTGTCTGCCATTTCTTCCACAGCAGCCTCAATTGCCGGAATGGTATTCTCCGGAGCAGTTCTGGAGCTGCCCCGGTGTGCCGTGATCTCCGTCTCAATCAGGAGTTCCTCAGAAAGTTCCGAGCCATTGCGGACCAGATCATAAATATAAAACAGGCCCACGCCAACCACAGCCGTCAGGATGACTGCCATGGTTCTGCGATTCATGCTGCCTCTGGCCGGATAGCCAAAATCCCAGCGCTCTGTGTGGAACCTGCGGTTTCCATACTGGTAATACGCCACAGACAGCGCCGCGTATACCGCTACGGTTGCCAGCATGGAGGCCAGATATATGATTCCGGTCTCCAGCCGGTCTGCCGAGGACAGAAGCACTGCCATGGCCAGATTCTGCCTGGAAAAACGCACCACACAGAGCGCGGCAGCACACACAGAAGCCGCATATACTGCCACTGCAAGCAGAATCACTGCCAGTTCCCAGAACATGGCAAGAGAAGAAATTTTCCACTTGCGTTTGTGGGTCATCTGCCAGCTGCGCACAACACCGCTGTGAAAATGCTTTTGTTCAATCATACAGCCATAGGCCGTAAGGGACCGCGGAATCACCGCCAGAATTCCGAATATCAGCAGGACCACCAGGAATGCTACGGCCACCGGCTGTTTTTTCAGTTCCTGAAAAATAAAATTTGCCGGTTTGTAGCGCACAATGGTCCGCATGATAAAGGGCAGATAAATCAGCAGATACTGGACTGTCAGAAACAACGGCAGCCTCCAATTGCACTTTATCATCTCATCCTTTAGCTTCTGCAGGCCGCCCCACAGAATATGCAAAGGGGTCAGCTTCTGATAATAGGCTGACCCCTGAAATGCGGTAATCAGGCCGGCCGTCTCCAGTGACAGGATCAGAATCCCGACAAAAGCCACAGCGGCAAAGATGAACAGCGTTACCGGCCGTATCAGGAAATTTCCAATATTAGCCGGTGTCAGATAGCTGTACCCTGCCGCCCGCAGCGCAAGCCGGATTCCGCGGCTGACAAGCCGCATATAGACCGATGTTGTGATTCCACGGTATAGAAGTTCGAACAAAAGAATATTTTTCCAGTTCTGCCGTATGATCTGCCAGGTATCTTTTGTCAATATCTTCATAGATTACTCTTTCGGTTCCGGTTCGTCCTCCTGGGCCCTCCGGGTCTCCAGGATTGACTGGTTCAGAGAAAACATCTTTGCGTCCAGCATATCCACCATATCGGCACATGCCTTCAGCTCCGCCTGCAATGAGTCCGGACCGCTTCCTTCAAACTTGTAATAGATCTTATGCTCCAGGCTGGCCCAGAAATCCTGCGCAATGGTGCGGATCTGGATTTCCACCTTGGTCTCCACCGGTCCTTCTGTCAGATAAATGGGGATGGTCACCACCATGTGATAGCTCTTGTAGCCATTGGGCTTCGGCTTTCGGATGTAGTCCTTTACATAGAGAACCGTAACATCCTTCTGGCGCGCGATCATATCCGCGATCTGGTAAATATCCTGGTTAAAGGAACAGATGATGCGGATACCCGCAATGTCACTGAGCTTCTCCACCATATTCTCAATGGTGACCTCGTAGCCATTGCGCTTCATTTTCTTGACAATGCTGTCCGGAGTTTTGACTCTGGATTTGATGTGTTCGATGGGCGTGTGCCCATACATATGAATAAACTCTTCGTTTAAGATCTCAATTTTTGTGTTGATTGCCTTCAGTGCTGATTCGTACAGAAACATAACGGAATTCCACTGATCCAGCTGACTGTAGGCATTTGGGATATATACCAACCGCTATCCCTCCTTTGATTGATGCACCGCAGCCGGATAAAAATTGTTAGAACTTCAGGCCTTTTAACAGTGCTCCCAGTCCGGTGGTTGCCTCACCGGTCTCTTTGTAATCGAATTTTTCTACCGGCTTCTCCGGCTCGCCGTCTGCAGTCAGTGCCTTCATGCTGAGGCTGATCTTGCCGTCTTTTACACCGGTGATCTTTACGGTTACGTTCTGTCCCTCTTTTAATACCACACCCGGATGTTTGATGCGCTGGTTGCTGATCTGGGATACGTGTAACAGTCCGCTTAACCCGTTCTCAAGATTTACGAATGCGCCGTAATCCTTTAAGCTGTCTACAGTACCGTTCACAACAGAGCCAACCTCAACGGAAGCAAGCTTCTCTGCGCGCTCTGCTGCCTTCTTCTCCTGAAGGACTGCTCTTGCAGACAGAACCAGTCTCTTTTTCTCCATGTCTACGGTGATCGGAACCACCTCAAGATGCTGGCCAACCAGGTCTTCCAGCTTTTCAATATAGTGGTCTGCTGCCTGAGATGCCGGGATAAAGCCCTGGATGTCATCTACATATGCAACCAGACCACCCTTGACTGCCTCTTTTACTTTTACCTTTAATACAGTCTTGTCTTCCATCTGCTGAGCAAGCTCTGCCCACTTCTCTGCGTCCGGGCCTTCCTGGTCCTGATATGCGTTGTTGCGGCGTGCGTCATATTCCTTATAAGATGCCTCCAGCTCGCTGGCAAAATCTTCCATTGTTTCTTTTACTTCACTCATGATGTTTACTCCTTTTCCCGTTCCCTCTGGGAACGTCTCAATACTATTACCCACTTTACCATATTTCCTTTGAATTTGCTATAGTTTTCTGGTTTTATGGACTAAAGCGTGCTATAATTTTAATGATTCAATTACGATACTTTTATCAGGAGAAATCACTATGATCCACGATATTTTAGATCTTCATACCCATACCATCATGAGCGGCCACGCCTACAGCACCATGCAGGAAATGATCCGCTCCGCGTCTGAAAAAGACGTAAAACTTCTTGGCATCACCGAGCACGCTCCGCGGATTCCCGGTGCCTGCCATCCGTTTTATTTCATCAACTTTAAGGTAGTCCCGCGGGAACAGTTCGGCGTAAAGCTGATCCTTGGCTGTGAACTGAATATCATCGACTATGAAGGCCATATTGACCTCGAGCCACGCTACCTCAACGGTCTGGACTACGCCGTTGCCAGCATCCATGAACCATGCTATAACAGCGGAACCGTGGCGCAGAACACAGCGGCTTACCTCGGTGCCATGAAAAATCCGGCAGTCCAGATCATCGGTCATCCGGACGACGGGCGCTTCCCCATTGACTACGAGACTCTGGTCTGCGCCGCCAAAGAGCATCATGTCCTCCTGGAGGTCAATTCCAGTTCCCTGCACCCGGAATGCCACCGCTTAAATGCAAGGGAAAATTACATCACCATGCTGGAGCTGTGCCGGAAGCATCACGTATCCATCATTATGGACAGCGACGCCCACAGCGATGCTGACGTAGGCAACCACACCCGCGCGCAGGCACTTCTGGAAGAGATCGGCTTCCCGGAAGAGCTTGTGGTGAACACTTCCATAGACAAAGCAGCAGACTATATTCCGTATTTAAACAAACCGCTCTATCTGGGAGGACAAGCCCATGATTAACTTTTTAAACCTGGAATACTTTCTGGTGGCCGCCGAGGAACTGAACTTCACCAAGGCCGCCAAAAAGCTGTTCATTTCCCAGCAGTCCTTAAGCAACCACATCTCCAATATGGAAAAAGAGTTCGATGTCATCCTCTTCAACCGCACCACGCCCCTGACCTTAACCTATGCCGGTCAGGCATTAAAGGCCAAGGCCCGCCAGATGCTGGAGCTGCGGGACGAGACCTACCGGGAGCTTTCCGACATCAAAGATTTCTCTGTCGGCCAGCTTACCCTGGGACTCTCCCACACCCGCGGACGCGTCATCCTGCCGGAAATCTTACCGGTATTCAAAGAGCGGTATCCAAACATCGACTTAAAGCTGGTGGAGGGCAATTCCTCCGAGCTGGCTGATGACCTCCTGCACGGCAACATCGACCTGATCATCGACATGCTCCCATTTAAAGTGGAAAATGTCGAAACTGTGCCGATCTGCGAGGAAGAAATTCTGCTGGCCGTCCCGGACAGTGTTCTGGAGCACGCCTTCCCAGGCCGCTTAAAAGAGATTAAAAAACAGCTTTCGGAGCATACCGATTTAAAGCTTCTGGCAAACTGCCCGTTTCTTCTGATCAACAAAGGAAACCGCGTGCGCACCATTGCGGATGAAATGTTTGAGGAGGCTCAGATCACACCCAACATCGTACTGGAAACCGAAAACATCCAGACCGTACTGGCACTGGCTGAAAAGGGTATGGGCATCACCTTTTACCCGCGTATGTTCATCTCCGGCCAGACCGAAATGCAGGAGCTGAAAAACGGACAGGGACCATTAAACTTCTATTCCCTGGATCATCCAAAGGCCCACGGTGTTCTGGCAATCGGTTACCACAAAGGCCATTATATGTCACAGGCCACCAAAGAATTCATACAGACCGCAAAAGAAACCATATAGGAGGGACCAACTATGCCTAACCCTTTTTTAACAAAAAAGCTGGAAAAACAAGCTCCCCGAAGTCAGCTCCCAACGAGGAAATCCAGCAGGATCTTTCCATCATCCAGGACCGTGAACTGCAGATGGCCGGTTTTGAAGAGGCGCTTCGCCAGAATCAGGAACTGCAGGACAGCAAATACAAGCTTCTTGGCGTCACGTACAAAGACGGCCCGGAAATGAGTCGGCTCAAAAACGCGGAAAAGCAGCTTCTGAGCTTTTTTTCCGAGCGGAAGCTGTCTCCGGATCCGAACGCCTTTGAAGAACAGCTTTCAGAGGCAAAAAATCTGTACAGAGAGCTCATTGAAAGCTGCAGGGCTTACACGCTCAGCCATAAGCGTCCCTGGACTGCTTCCGGCAAAGCCCGCAAACAGATGGTCCTGCAAATCTGGAAAATTGCGGAACTTGAAGACTCGAAACTGCAGGCCACCGCAGAGGTTCTCCAGAAACGGAATATGGAGGACGCCAGCTGGGCTAATGTACTGGGTGCCATGAGAGTGGCCCATATCGACCTCTCTTCCCATGAGATTGAGACGACCGGCGGCGGCACCAGCGATGTCACAGTGATCAAATACCCCAACACGAAACTGTTTTATAAAAAAGAAGAAAAACTACTTCCGCTGCGGGAAGATGTGAAAGCGCTGATCCAGCAGAAACCGGAGTGGAAGTCCCATGAAGCACTGATCACCAAACTCCTATCACTGATTGATAACGAGAATCCTATCAGCATGGGTAATATGGCCCTGGCTTCTTATAAGGATCTGGGGATTTTCCTTGCCATGATTTCGACAGATCTTACCCTCACTTCCGAAGAACAGGCAGAACTGAAGACATTCATGCCGGAATTCTCTGCTGCTTTTAAAAAGCTCAATACCCGCTTTGGCATTGCAAAAGATGCCGGAATTGAACCAGGACAGGATCTTTCCAAGCGGAATGTTGCCACCTCCAGAATGGCCAGTCTCCTCGGCATTCCCGGTCTGGTCACCGATTCCGCTGCTGTTGTGCTGAAAACCGGACAGGAAAATTCTGAAAACGGCATCGTAACCGTTATGGCCAAAGGAGAGCAGTTCGAGACCATCCGCCAAAAGGGTCTTCCGGTAACCTCCAGCCCGGAATTGATAAAAAGCCTCATAAATCTCCAGCTCCTGGATACCATCTGCGGACAGGTCGACCGCAACTCTTCCAATCTGTTTTTTACCTACGAAGAACGGGATGGAAAACGGATCCTGAAAGGAGTAACCGGAATTGACTCCGACATGGCCTTTGGAACAACCGCTTATGCTGCCCTGGAAGAAAGAAGGGATGGCTTCCTTCAGTTAAAACCGATTGAACAGAACGGAACCTGTACTCTGCCATACCTTGACCAGACTGTCTGCGCGCACATTCTGTCCCTTGATAAAAATATGGTCTTCTTTGTTATGTCCGACCTGCTGAACCAGAAAGAACTGGATGCCCTGTGGGGACGCATCGAAGGAGTACAGAACCTTCTTTTAAAGAACATAGACCGTATGACCGATGATACATGGCCCGATTCCAATATTATCGCGCTCCGGAATCAGTACAACGGAACCTACTTTAACAAAATTTCAGATCTGCTGGCATAAGATCCGGCATCTGCAGCTGCAATATTTGTTGAAAAAATATTTAAAAAATGCGGAGAAAAGGATTGACATCCTTCTCCGCATTTGCTATAATCCAATCATAGTAATCATTACTATTATCTCTTGATGAAAAGGAGCTGCAATGAAGATATTAAAATACAGCCGTCAGCGGGAATCCATCAAAGCAAGTCTCATGAACCGCAAGGATCATCCGACCGCAGACGCCGTATACGCAAGCATTCGCGAGGAGTTCCCGAACATCAGTCTCGGTACCGTATACCGGAACTTAAACCTTCTTGTAGAACTTGGAGAAGTCCAGAAGCTCACCTTCGGGGACGGAAAGGATCACTTTGACGCAGACACCAGCCTGCATTACCATTTTGTATGCAGAAGCTGCGGAGCCGTCATTGACCTCCCCATGGAGCCACTTTCCGCCATTGACCAGAAGGCACAGGCCTGTACCGCAGGCCAGGTAGAAGATCACACTATCTTCTTTTTCGGCCGCTGCGCGGACTGCTGCAGGAAAAATCAGCATTAGCCGAAAGATCCACGGCCGCTATGTTACAAAAAGCATCACTGGTCAGACTGCAGGCAGGTCAGTGCCGGCAGTCCGCCAACACAAATAAAACTATATTTCACATGTAAAGGAGAAACGAGTTATGAAGAAATGGGTTTGTACTGTATGTGGTTATGTTTACGAGGGAGACGCTGCACCGGAATTCTGCCCGGTATGTAAGGCACCGGCTTCCAAATTCAAAGAGCAGGCAGGCGAGATGACCTGGGCCGCTGAGCACGTAGTAGGCGTTGCACAGGGCGTCAGCGAAGACATTCTGGCTGACTTAAGAGCAAACTTCGAGGGAGAGTGCTCTGAGGTTGGTATGTACCTGGCTATGGCAAGAGTTGCTCACAGAGAGGGTTATCCGGAGATCGGCCTTTACTGGGAGAAGGCAGCTTACGAAGAGGCTGAGCACGCTGCAAAATTCGCAGAGCTGTTAGGTGAGGTTGTAACCGACTCCACCAAGAAGAACCTGGAGATGAGAGTTGCCGCTGAGCACGGCGCAACCGAAGGCAAATTCGACCTGGCTAAGAGAGCAAAAGCAGCAAACCTGGACGCAATCCATGACACCGTTCATGAGATGGCAAGAGATGAGGCAAGACACGGGAAAGCATTTGAGGGCCTGTTAAAGAGATATTTTGGTTAATTACCTGTATATGATTGCTTAAAAAACGGGAGACTTCCGGTTGGATGTCTCCCGTTTTTGCATTCAGAACTTTACTTTGCCATTTCCAGGATTTTTAATACATCTTCTTTCTGTAATACTTCCAGGCCGCCAATCGGTTCATCGATGGTTTCCTTCTCAGCCAGTTCTTCCATCAGGACGCAGCCCTGTTCTTGCTGTAAACAACTTATTTCTCTTATAAAAACATTGCCATGTATACCGGCAGATGAAGAATTCCATCTTTCTCCATCACATCTTTTGTATACAAAATGTAAGCATTTCCTATTTTAGAAGCAAACTTGCTCCTGAACTTATCCAGAGAAGCATGAGAACGATAATTTCCAGATTTTACTTCTATCGGCACAATCCGCTTTCCTTCCGTAATCAGAAAGTCGATTTCCATGTGATTTTCCCTGTTTTCTTTATCACAGCGGGAATAAAAATAAAGCTTATGGCCATTTGTTCTTAACATCTGCGCCACTGCATTTTCCAGTATCATTCCTTCATTGATATCCAGTCTGTCAAACAGAATTGCCTTATAGAGTTCATTATCCGTATAAGCACCATCCATAAATGTCTGTGTGGTAAGAAGTCCTGTATCTGCCATATAACACTTTTGTGTTGCATGGTCAGCACTTAACGCAAGTCCCACATTCGGATCCGTAGCGTTAAAACAGGTATTTACAATCATTGCTTCATTCAACCAGACAAAAGAATCTTCAAATGAACGGAAACGCGCATTTTTGTCCAGTGATGACAATTTATACTTCTTTTCTTTCTTGGATAACTGGCCCGGAATTCCATCAAATACTGCAAATACTTTATCCTCATAGCCATCTGCGAATTTAGCAACATCATCCCGGTAAAGACGGAGAATATTGCGTTTCGCCGTATCCGAAGCCTCAAAATCTTTCCCATTCATGTAAGCCAGAACCGATTGAGGCATTCCGCCTACGAGAAGATACTGGCGAAAGCTGTTCATAACCTTTCGGTGAGCCCCCTGCCCTAATGGCATTTTCTTTTCAAAGCACTCCCGAATAAAAGATGTTGTAACCTCATCCCCCATTGCCCATAAAAATTCTTCAAAATCCAACGGAAACATTTCAATATGCTCCTCTTCCGATGGAATAATGATATCCTTTACATTTTTCTTCAGGCGAATCAGAGAACCCGTCTCCAAATAATCATAACGTCCATCTGCAACAAGATATTTAATAAGCTGTCTGGCCTGCGGAAACTGCTGTACTTCATCAAAGATAATTAAGGATTCTCTCTTCGGAAGTGCCTTTCCATAAAAAAGAACAAGCTTTGCAAAAAACAAATCAAAATCCGTTGTATCATTCTCAAAAAGCGCCAACACATCTTTTGGGAGATTACCAAAATCAACAATAATATAGCTTTTGTATTCATTTTCTGCAAACTGCTCTGCAATATAACTTTTTCCAACCCGCCGTGCCCCATCAATCAGTAAAGCTGTTTTTCCGCAGCTTCTGTTTTTCCAGGCAACAAGAGAATCATAAATTTTTCGTTTCAGCATCTGCCCTTTCCTCCATTTAGCAACACATGAAAACTCCTTGTATAGTATACGCTGATATCTCCAGTTTATCACATGGATGCACGAAAAGGCAAGCTCAGACAGTTCTATTTTGCACGAAAAGACATATTAAATCATTCAGTTTTTGCACGAAAAGACATATTATATATGCGGCTGTATTCTCAGATTTTTATTCCCACAAGCTTCGCCACCCGCATCTCCAGCCTGATACCGGCAAACCACAGTTTCGCGATCTGTTCCTGGAACGGATTGATATGCAGAAGCTGCGGAGCCGTCATTGACCTCCCCATGGAGCCGCTTTCCGACATTGACCAGAAGGCACAGGCCTGCTTCTGCTTTCCTGCTATTCTACGGTAATAAAAAACACAGCCAGAATGGTACTGGTAAAAGCTCGAAATCATGGCTTTTATCAGTACCGTTCTGGCTGATTTTATTTCTCTCTTAGCGGATTCAATACAGCAGAAGCCGGTTATCCCGGCATTCCGCGGAGCATAAATATGGGTATACGTGTCCGGCTATGCAGCGACTGGTGTTTGAGGGAGGCGGACGTTTCGTCCGACTATCCGCAAACATCTGTCAGCTGCATCGTCCGAACACAATACCCATATTTTGCGCAGCGGTATGCCGGGATTACCGGCTTCGGACCTTTATTGCTATTGCTTTTAAATTTTTATGCCTCCGGCTTCTCAACCTGTACGATTGCTGCCTTCTGCATCGGGATGCGGCAGTTTTTGTTGCTGCCAAACTCTACGATCACGGTGTCATCGGTCATGTCGATAATTACGCCGTAGAAACCGCTGCTGGTCAGTACGCTGTCGCCGATAGCAAGGCTTGCCATCATCTCGTCTACTCTCTTTTTCTCCTTCTTCTGCGGACGGTAGCCCATGAAGTAGAAGATACCACCCAAGATTACCACGTATAACACGATCATCATGGTCGGGTTTGCTGCTGCAGTTGCTAATAACATGTTGTCCTCCTTGCGGCTGTGCCTGCGCCTCGCTCTGGCCAGCCTTATTCGTTTTTGTTTAAAAACCCCGAAATGTTAAGAAACTATTCCTGCGGGCCTTCCTCCATACCGGCAAGCTTCTGAGCCTTGTACTCTGCGTACCGGTGCTGTTCGATCGCGTCGCGGATCTCTTCCATCATTTTATTATAAAAATACAGATTATGCAAGACGCACAGACGCATTCCCAGCATTTCCTTCGCCTTGAACAGGTGACGGATGTATGCTCTGGAATAGGAACGGCATGCCGGGCACTGGCAGCCTTCCTCGATCGGACGCGGATCAAGCTCGTACTTCTGATTTAACAGATTGAGCTTGCCGTGGTTTGTGTATACATGACTGTGGCGTCCGTTGCGGGACGGGTAAACACAGTCAAAGAAATCCACGCCGCGGTCTACCGCCTCTAAAATGTTCGCCGGAGTTCCAACGCCCATCAGGTAAGTCGGCTTGTTCTGCGGAAGATGCGGAACGGTTACATCGAGGATGTGATACATCTCCTCATGGGTCTCGCCTACGGCAAGGCCGCCCACTGCGTAACCGTCCAGATCCATATCCGCGATGGTTTTTGCGTGCTGGATGCGGATGGAATCCACAACGCCGCCCTGGTTGATACCGAACAGGAGCTGCTCCTTGTTGATGGTATCCGGCAGGGAATTCAGTCTTGCCATTTCCTTCTTACAGCGCTCCAGCCACCGCGTGGTGCGGTCTACGGAATGCTGGATATAGGAAAGCTCCGCATGGCTCGGCGGGCATTCGTCGAAAGCCATGGCAATGGTAGAAGCCAGATTGGACTGAATCTGCATGCTCTCCTCCGGTCCCATAAAGATCTTGTGTCCGTCAATATGGGAGCGGAAGGTTACACCCTCTTCCTTGATCTTTCGAAGACCGGAAAGGGAAAATACCTGAAAGCCGCCGGAATCGGTTAAGATCGGCTTATCCCAGTTCATGAACTTATGAAGTCCGCCAAACTGCTTGATCAGCTTGTCGCCGGTCCGCACATGCAGGTGGTAGGTGTTGGACAGCTCCACCTGAGTGCCGATCTGGCGCAGGTCATCGGTGGAAACCGCGCCCTTAATGGCGGCCACCGTGCCTACATTCATGAAAACCGGAGTCTGGATGGTGCCGTGCACGGTCTCAACCTCAGCGCGCTTGGCCCGTCCGTCCGTTGTGATCAGTTTATATTTCATAATTATTTCTCAGCCTTTTTCTGTTTTCTGGTAGTCAGGACATACCAGAGAGCACCGGTCACGCATACGGAAGAATAGGTTCCGCAGACGATACCAACCATAAGCGGCAGGGCGAACTCACGGATGGAGGATACGCCCAGAAGGAACAGAACGAATACCATGATGAAGGTAGTCAGGGAAGTATTGATGCTTCTGGTAAAGGTCTGGGTGATACTTAAGTTTACGATCTCTTCCAGTGTCTGCTTGCTGCCTGCCTTCTTCAGTGCCAGGTTCTCACGGATACGGTCGAAGATAACGATCGTCGCGTTGATGGAGTAACCTACAATGGTCAGCATACATGCGATGAAGGTGGAGCCAACCGACCACTTCGCCAGGGAGTAGAAGGTAACAACAACCAGAACATCGTGTACAAGAGCCAGGATTGCGCTGGCTGCAAAGCGGATATCCTTAAAGCGGAACCAGATGTACAGCAGCATCAGAACTGTTGCAATGGTCACAGCCCATACGGCATCCTTCTTCATCTCGGTGCTGACTGCGCCGGAAATGCTCTCTGCGGTGATCTTCTCAGCGTCAACACCAAAATTCTCAACCATGGCATCCTCTAACTGCTGTCTCTGCTCTACGTCCAGAGTCTTGGTCTTGATGATAACCTCGTTGGTACCGGCAACCTTCTGGGTCTGAACGTCTGCGTCACCAGTAATCTTGGAGACAACCGGAACAACCTTTGCGGAAATATCATCCAGGCTCATATCCTCATTGAAGGTGACGTTGGTGGAGGTACCGCCGGTGAAATCCATGCCATAGTTTAAGACGTAGCCGGTCTGGCCCTTGTGCAGAGCCATGCCTGCCCAGCCTGCCACGATGACAGCGATGGAAAGGATGAAGCAGATATTCTTCTTTCCGAGGAAGTTGATGATCTTTCCGTCCTTCTTGGTTCCATAGAATTTCGGTTCCTCAAAGCCTACCGCATACAGGGCATACAGTGCGCCCTTGGTGATGAACAGCGCGGTAAACATGGAAAGCACGATACCGATCGCCAGCGTGCTTGCGAAGCCCTTAACGGTACCTGAACCACGGAAGTACAGGACTGCAGCAGCAATCAGGGTAGTGATGTTTCCATCCAGAATTGCAGACAGTGCCTTGGAGAAACCTGCCTTGATCGCGGATTTTACGCTGTGTCCGAGACCGATTTCCTCCTTGATACGAGTGAAGATGATAACGTTCGCATCCACCGCCATACCAACGGAAAGGATGATACCGGCTACGCCCGGAAGCGTCAGCGTAATATCAAATGCAGTCAGCATGATGAGTACCAGGCCAACATACAGAGCCAGGGCAATGACAGCAGCCACACCCGGGATAAGGTAAAGCACCATCATGAATACGGCAACGATCGCAAAACCGATGGCACCTGCCTTTAAGCTGGTGGAGATAGCCTGCTGGCCAAGCTGTGCTCCGACTACGTTAGAACGCAGCTCCTGCAGCTCCAGGGAGAGGGAACCGATACGGATGGTTGCCGCCAGGTTCTCAGCCTCGGTATAATCGGTCATGCCATCGATCTGGCACTGGCCTCCGGTAATGGCCTCACGGACCACCGGGTTAGAGTAGATCTGGTTGTCGTAAATGATGGCAATGCGCTTGCCTACGTTTGCGGAAGTCGCGTCAGCGAATGCCTTGGTTCCTTCCTCAGTGAAGGTCAGGCTTACCACATAGGATTTCTGACCATTCTGCTCGATGATTCCCGCTTTTGCGGAAGCCACCTGGTCACCGGTTAAGAGGGTCTTACCGGTCTCGTCAGTAAAGATCAGGGAACCCGGCTTACCGAGTTCTTCCAGAATTGCGTTTGCATCGGAAACACCCGGAATATCAATGTTGATCCGGTCGCTTCCCTCCTGGTACACGACAGCCTCTGTACTGTAGTTCTGTACACGCTGCTGCAGCTTGTAAATGGTATCGGACATTTCCTCCGATGTCGGATTCTCATCAACAGCCTGATACGTGATGCTGACACCGCCGGCCAGGTCAAGACCCAGCTTGATGTCATCCATGGTATCATAGCCGAAGAATCCGAACAGTCCCACTGCGAACAGCAGGACCAGCAGGCCGAGAAGGCCTTTTACTTTGCTGTTCTTCATCTTATTTCTCCTTTTATTCTTCGTCGGCAAGAGCCGCCTTAATCATGATCGCACACTCGATACGCTTTTTCTGCATCTCGCATCCGATCTCATAAGCATCGGTAATGGTTCCGTGGAAGTTGTAGGAATTGGCTGCGCAGCCGCCACTGCAGTAGAATCTTGCAAAGCAGTCTCTGCACTTTTCTTTTGCGTAGACGTTGCAGAGCTTGAACTCATCCCGGATATCCGTTCTGGTAATTCCGGTGTCTACATTGCCCATCAGGAAATCCTCCTGGCCCACAAACTGATGGCATGGATAGAAATCGCCCCACGGGGTAACTGCCAGGTACTCCGTACCTGATCCGCATCCGGAAAGACGTTTTGCCACACACGGTCCCTGGTTTAAATCAATCATGAAATGGAAGAAATTGAATCCTCTTCCCTCTTTTTTGCGCTTGATATACTCAACTGCCAGCTTGTCATACTCCTCCATGATCTTCGGAAGATCTTCCTTCCGGATCGCGTACGGCTCATCCTCCGCTCCGACTACCGGCTCGATGGACATCTGGTCAAATCCAAGATCTGCGAAATGCTTCACATCCTCAGAGAAATCCAGATTGTTGCGGGTAAAGGTACCGCGGACATAGTAATCCTTGCCTGCGCGGCTCTTCGCGAACTTCTGGAACTTCGGAACGGTGATCTCATAACTGCTGCCGTGACCGTTTCTGGTAGGACGCATGTAGTCATTGACTTCCTTACGTCCGTCCAGGCTCATGACTACATTGCTCATCTCACGGTTACAGAAGTCCATGATCTCATCGTTTAACAGCACACCGTTGGTGGTGATGGTAAAGCGGAAATGCTTGTTGTTCGGCTCCTCCAGAGAACGGCCATACTCAACCAGCTGCTTTACCACTTCCCAGTTCATAAGCGGCTCGCCGCCGAAAAAGTCAACCTCCAGGTTGTGGCGGTTACCGGAATTGGCTACCAGGAAATCCAGTGCCTTTTTACCTACTTCAAAGCTCATGAGAGCACGGCGTCCGTGATACTCACCCTCTTCCGCAAAGCAGTACTTGCAGCCCAGGTTACAATCATGGGCAATGTGCAGGCAGAGTGCCTTCACAACTGTCTTTCTCGCCTTGAAATCTGTCACATAAGTCTGGTAAATATCCTTCGTGTACAGCTCCTCTGCGTTGATCAGCTCCTGAACCTCGTCCAGGGCCTCTTTTACATCTTCAGCCGGGTAGGTCTTGGAAAGCTCAGCCTCTGCATTCTTTCTTGCGGTTTCCGGAATCTGCACCGGGGACATCACCTCTCCGATGACCGGCTCTAACAGCGCAACCGCATCGTAAACTACATCGTCTACTACATGGACAGAGCCGCTGGCAATGTCCATGACAATATTATATCCGTTATTTTTATACTGATGAATCACTCAAAATCTCCTTTTTAATCAAGTCCCTAACACACACATAGGCAGACGCAGATAAAAGTCCCTGTTTTTCAGAACCCTTATCCACCTCTGCCATCTTTTACCGTGTAACTATTCCAGTTTTACAGAAACTATTGTTATAATTATCTGTTTGCGTTCTCGCAGCTCTGGTTGCCAACGGTGCAGGAAGTCTTGCATGCAGACTGACAGGAAGTCTGGCACTCGCCGCATCCGCCCTTCTTCATGGACTCCTTCAGAGTTTTATTGTTTAAAGTCTTTACATGTTTCATGATATCTGCCTCCTCTGTTTTTGTTGCTCTCTGCCGCCCTTTTGCTGAGTCTGACCCGAAAAGGCCGCAATCGCATATTTTCGCGTTGATTATACCATATACAGGGAGTGTCCGCAAGTTAAAGTTTCCAGGCAGTTAACGCTTGTTTTCCTGAATCCCGGCCTGTTTTAATACATTCTCCAGACGTTCGAGGTCTGTTCGGGAAACCTTGCTGCTTTTTCTTAAAACCACCAGTGTTTCTGAGAAAATTTCCGGAGCTCTGCCATGAAACTCAGGAAGACCCTTTTTCCCGGCAAATTCCAACGATGCGGTAAAGCAGCCCACGTTCATCTCCGTCGGATCTTCCTTCGCTTTTAACGCATACTGCATCTCCCAGTACGGGTGAAGGCCCTTAAAGGCCCGGATCGCATAGACCGCCGCCGCAAAATCCAGAAGAAACGCAGCGCCGGCAACCGGAAGTTCCCGTATGCTTAAGAAAAACACCGCGAACAGAATGACCGAGAGAAGAATGAAAAAGTAACAGGTAAAAATATTTTTCCGGTTCTTCTCATATTCCTTTTCCACAATCACCTGATAATCTGAATATTTCATGCTGTTCCGGCTCCTTTTCCTTTTTTATGCGAAATCCGCCTGGCAGTAAACGCACTCACCATCCTTGAATGTCATCTGTGGAACAAATACCTGATGTCCGGTAAAGGTGTGCTCTGCAAGGTCTGTATACTGCATTTCTTTTTCCTTATGCTTTAAGATTACGACATCTGCTGTGGTACCCTCTGCCATGGATGCCAGCTCCGGCATGCCGATGAGCTCAGCCGGCTTCTTTGTCGCGCAGTCCAGCACATCCATCCAGTCCATGCCAAAGTCTACGAACTTGGATAAGATACGCGGCAGGGAGTGTAACGGCTGAAGGAAACAGCTGGAAGAATTGATATCACTGCTGATCACATCCGGCACAAAGCCCTGTTTGATGGATGCCTGGCATACTTCCAGATCGAAGTTGCTTCTTCCGTTGCAGGCGTCAAAGAGAACACCGCGCGCTCTTGCCTCTAACAGGCCTGCAAGCACCTTGCCGTCTTCGCCGATGCAGGTATGATCCTTGCCTTGGTAAATATGGCAGATCACATCACCCGGACGCAGCCAGGATGCCAGCTGGTCCAGGCCCACCGGACAGTCCGTTACATGAACAACCACTCTTGTTCCAGCCTTCTCCGCAATCTCAACGGTACGGCGGACGGAAGCTTCTACCTTGTCTGCCTCAATGATGCCATGGGAAATTCTGGTTTTCAGTCCAACCAGGTTGTCCGGATACTTCTTAAAGAATTCCACAATTTTTTTCTCATCCATCAGTGCCGGATCCAGATTCTCCGGATACTGGTTGTTGGACTGTCCGCCGGACGCTGCCAGCAGTAAATTCAGGAAACGCACCTGGGAGTTGGCTACGATGGTGCGGTAGATATGCTCATACATTCCGGTTCCGGCAGTTCCGCCGTCTACCACAGTCGTAATACCGCTGCAGAAAGATACAACATCTGCCTGCACACCGCCTTCGGAAGCGCCGCGCATATAATGTACATGATAGTCGATCAGGCCGCTGGTAACAATGCAGCCCTCCGCATCAATCACCTGACGGTACTGATGGTTTTCTGAAGGCGCAGCGAGCTTTCCAGTCACATCAAGAAATACTACCTGAACTGCTCTGAGTACAGCCAGTACAAAGCAGATGGTCATAATCCAGTAGAAGTTTGCTACTGGAATCTGTAAAGCCGGGCTGCGCTGTCCGGTCTTTGCGGTAACAGCAATCAGATCAAATCCGCCCTTTACCAGAAGTACAGTGAACGCACCCACGATTACCGTACATACAATGGTGATGATCTTCTGCACCGGTTTGCTGAGCATGGTGGTAAAAGTATCCACACGGATCATAGATCTGTTCCGGATTGTTGCCGGCAAGGAAAGAAATGCGCTGATTGCCAGGCAGTAACAGCAGACCTCATCCGACCAGCTTAACGCATTATTGAAGCAATAACGCATCACAACATTTGTGAATGAAAGGACTGTCATAATTGCCAGTAACACAGACATACAGCAGATTTCAAAATTCTTGTCGAGCCATTTTAAAGCTACCATTTTTTCCCCTCCTTAAGTAGTATTAAAACTGCTTTTTCTCACTTGACTGCATTCTATCATGCGAGTTAAAATAAGTAAAACAGCTAATAACGATACAGTCCAGAAGTTTTTCTTCTTTTTTGTTCATCTTATGAAAATATATTGAGAATTTTTGTGCATCTTGTCTGAAAACAGATCATATTGTAGCATTTGCCAGAAACTTTCAGGAGGGAATTTATTATGAACTTTAAAATACTGGAATACATTGTCGCGATCGCAGAAACCGGAAATGTCACCAAGGCAGCTGAACGCCTGTTCATCTCACAGTCCGGCTTAAACCAGCAGCTTATCAAGCTCGAAACAGAGCTTGGCACCCCTCTCTTTCACCGCTCCAAAAAAGAAATGCGCCCGACTCATGCCGGGCGTATTTATATCGAAAACGCAAGACGAATTTTAAAGATGGCACAGAACTGCGTCAGCCAGATCAATGATCTGTCCGACAATCCCCGCGGCACCATTTCCTTTGGACTTCCCTATGAGCACGGAGCTGACCTATTCATTAATATTGCAAAGGATTTCAGCCATGCTTTTCCCAACGTAGCCATCACTCTGACTGAGCAAAATGTACGGGAGATGGAGGAAAATGTCCAGACTGACCGGCTAGATCTGGCCTTTGTCATGATAAAAGACAAGCCTTCTTCCCGCCATTTTGACTATGTACACCTCTGCACGGAACGGCTGGTTCTCGGCATTCCGCGTAAACATCCCATGGCACAATATGCCGCCCCCACGGGGAAACCATTAAACACAATGGACTTAAAACACTTTAAAAATGATCCCTTTGCCTTCATGTTCTCCGGTTCCACTATGCGAAACGTCATTGATCCGCTGTTTGAGGATGCTGGATATCTCCCGAAGATCCGCTACGAAACCCATATGAACAATGTGCTGTACCGACTGGTCAGCAACGGACTGTGCTGCACCATTATGCCACAGTCCTATGTACAAAATGGCAGCGGCTCCGTCTGGTTTTATCCGGAACAGGAACCATCCTGGGACTGGTATATCATCTTCTCCAAAGATCGTATGCTGACCTCAGCGGACAGGTACCTGATCCAGCTTTCTCAGAATTATGCACAGAAAATAAAGGATTTCTGGGATCACTACGGTGTCGGCTTTCCGCCTGCTCTTCTGCCAGACACTGACTGCAGATGAAAAATGCGGCCTGCCAGCTTTCCCATCGTGAAAGCTGGCAGGCCGCATTTACCATCTGTTTTTATTTCTCATTTGTCTTCACTAGACGGAACTGCGAATAGCTTTTTCCCGGTATCATACCGCCCCGGTAGGATGACAGCTCGCTGACCGTCACCAGCTGGAACCCACGCTTTACCAGTTCCGGGATGATCGTCTCACTGGCATCGCCAGTCGCATCGTAAAGGTCATGCATCAGAATGATATCCCCGTCCTTTACCTTCTCAAGCACTGTCTGGATCGTCTGGGACGCGTCCCGGGTCTTCCAGTCCAGCGTATCAACACTCCAGAGAATCGCCGGCATGGAAATCGCGCCTGCAATGTTCATGCCTTCCACGGTCTTTGCGCCGCCGCAGGGACGCATCAGCACCGGAGAGATGCCGCAGGCATCGGAAACCACCTGGTTTGTCGCCACCAGCTGATTTGCCAGCTCCACCGGTGCCACCTTTGTCATGAGGGTATGGTCGTAGGTGTGGTTAGCCACCTCGCAGCCCTGAGCCACCATCTGTTTTAAGACATCCGGACTTTTGATAACCTGCTTTCCCACCATAAAAAAGGTAGCCCGGCCTCCGTTATCCTGCAGGCACTTTAATATCCGCGGCGTGACTGTCGGCGACGGACCGTCATCATAGGTCAGGGCCACCATGGGCCGGTTCGGATCAATATTTCCCGCGTAAGCCTCGCCTCCGGTCCGCTTCACCACAGAAATCCGCACACCGTCCACATGGAGACCCACGCCAACCGCTCCGGCCTCCGCGCCGTCTGAAGCCCATTCCGTCCACTGGGAATCCTGCAATACACTGTAAAGCACCTCATAATAAGTTGCCAGATCTCCGGTCAGTTCCATGGCAATGCCTTCAAGGGGCATACTACCGGCAGAATCTCCTGCCTCATTGCCATTCTCCTGCCAGTCCAGCCATCCGGTTCCGCTTAAGTTCACCCGGTAGCGGATGGTTCCGCTCATGCCCTCTGGCTGCCCGTTTAAGGTTGCGCGGAGCGCTGTGATGTAGGAATTTGCCGGTGCCATGCTGTAGGAATTGTCCGCAAAGAAATGGCTCCAGCCAACTCCGTTTACGGCAATTCCGTAAATAGCTCCCATATCCGGCAGATTTGCCCGGTACTGCTCAGCCTCCGCTGCTGCCAGGCTTTCTGCCTCTGCCGCGGACGCGCTCATGCTCTCCTGCATTGCCGCTGCCTGTACAGCTGCCTTCTCTGCCTTCCAGCTTCGCACACGTCTGGAAACCGCAGCCACCAGCACACCGGTCAGAACGCAGACCGCAAGCAGGCCCAGAAGCAGAATCCGTCTGCGGCGGCGCATCAGCTTCATCTTCCGTGCCTTCCTCGCCCGCATCTCCCGGATTTCCCGCTCCGAAAGCGGCCGCCCCGCCCTCCGGTCAGGGCGCTGCGGTGCGTTTCCACCTGTATTTCTTCCAGAATCCCTGTTCAAATTCGAATTCTCTCCCCCACGTAACTGACTCATACAATACCCATACTTTCTACAAAACTACTGGATGTTATTTACATATTGCGCAAACAGCACCGCGCATTTGCACCCCAAATCTTCACACAGCCAATACCGCAGGGCATGTAAGAAAACGACTTCCAGTATTTTCAGCATATCAGGTGTTTGCATCTTGAACACAGATGTCCGAATGCAGCGGATGCAAATCCGATGCAGGCGAACATCTGTTGTGAAAGCAAGCAAATAACGATATGTGAAAATATAGGAAGTCGTTTTCTTACATGCCCGGACCTTCTGCTATTACGGTCAGGCTATATTATTTTTTACTCTTCGCTGTCGTCGATGTCAAACACTTCCGGAGCCTCGTCCGCCATGTCGCCATCCTCATTGTCTCCAGACAGCAGGATCTCATCGTCATCCTCCAGAGCAATCTCGTCCTGTGGCTCTACATCTGTGTTGAGCTTTACAGAACGGTAACGCTTCATACCGGTACCAGCCGGAATCAGCTTACCAATGATTACGTTCTCCTTCAGACCGATCAGATGGTCAACCTTACCATTGATAGCCGCCTCGGTCAGAACCTTGGTGGTCTCCTGGAAGGATGCTGCAGACAGGAAGGAATCAGTAGCCAGGGATGCCTTGGTAATACCAAGCATAACCTGCTTGCCCTCTGCCGGCTGCTTGCCCTCTGCGATCAAAGCCTCGTTCATCTCGTTGAAATCCAGAACATCCATGGATACGCCCGGCAGCACATCGCTGTCGCCGCTCTCCTCGATGCGGATCTTCTTTAACATCTGACGAACGATCATCTCAACGTGCTTATCGTTGATTTCTACACCCTGCAGACGGTATACACGCTGTACTTCCTGGATCATGTAATCCTGTACGGCGCGGACGCCCTTGATCTTTAAGATGTCGTGCGGGTTTACGCTACCTTCGGTCAGCTCGTCACCGGCCTCGATCACCTGCTCGTCCTGAACCTTGATTCTGGATCCGTACGGGATCAGATAGGTCTTGGAGTTGCCGGTCTCCGGATCAGTAACCACGATCTCACGTTTCTTCTTTGTATCTTTCAGGGTTACAACACCGCCGAACTCGGTGATGATTGCAAGACCCTTCGGCTTACGTGCCTCAAACAGCTCCTCTACTCGAGGAAGACCCTGTGTAATATCTCCACCTGCTACACCGCCGGTATGGAAGGTACGCATGGTCAGCTGGGTACCCGGCTCACCGATAGACTGTGCCGCAATAATGCCGACTGCCTCACCAACCTGTACCGGCTGGCCAGTTGCCATGTTGGCACCGTAACATTTTGCGCAGACACCGATGTGAGACTTACAGCTTAAGACGGTACGGATCTTTACAGAATCACGGCCCATCTTGTTCAGCGCCTTCATAACAGCAGCTGCACGCTTCGGAGTACACATATGGTTTGCCTTTACAACCACTTCTCCGGTCTCCGGATCGGTAATGGTCTCAGCGATGTAACGGCCGGTGATACGCTCCTCCAGGCTCTCGATGGTCTCTTTGCCATCGGTAAATGCCTTGATCTCCATATACGGGATATCCTTGCCTTCGCAGCAGTCTACCTCACGCACGATCAGATCCTGGGATACGTCTACCAGACGACGGGTAAGGTAACCGGAGTCTGCGGTACGCAGCGCGGTATCGGACATACCCTTTCGTGCACCATGAGCGGAGATGAAGTACTCCAGTACATCAAGACCCTCACGGAAGTTGGATTTGATAGGAAGCTCGATGGTGTGACCGGTTGTATCTGCCATAAGTCCACGCATACCTGCCAGCTGCTTGATCTGCTTATCAGATCCTCGCGCACCGGAGTCTGCCATCATGAAGATGTTGTTGTACTTATCCAGACCGCCTAACAGGTCTTTGGTCAGCTGGTCATCGGTAGTCTTCCAGGTATCGATAACCTCTTTATAACGCTCTTCCTCAGTGATCAGACCACGGCGGAAGTTCTTTGCGATGCGGTCTACAGTTGCCTGCGCGTCTTCCAGAAGCTGCGGCTTGGATGCCGGCACGGTCATATCCGCGATGGATACGGTCATGGCTGCTCTGGTAGAATACTTGTAACCGATAGCCTTGATATCATCCAGGGTAACAGCAGTCTGGGTAGCGCCATGCACGTTGATGACCTTCTCCAGAATCTTCTTTAACTGTTTCTTTCCCACATGGAAATCAACCTCAAGTACCAGCTCGTTGCCCGGAACGCTTCTGTCAACGAAGCCCAGATCCTGCGGGATGATCTCGTTGAAGATAAAACGGCCAAGGGTGGACTCTACAACACCGGTTTTCTCGGTGCCGTCCGGCATGGTCTTGGTTACTCTTACTTTGATGCGGGAGTGCAGGGTCACAGCAGCGTTCTCGTATGCAAGAATTGCCTCGTTCACGCTCTTGAAGATCATGCCCTCGCCGGTTGCGCCCGGGCGCTCCTGGGTCAGATAGTAGATACCAAGTACCATATCCTGGGAAGGAACGGCTACCGGACCACCATCAGACGGCTTTAACAGGTTGTTCGGAGACAGGAGCAGGAAACGGCACTCAGCCTGTGCTTCCTGGGAAAGCGGAAGATGTACTGCCATCTGGTCTCCATCGAAGTCTGCGTTGAACGCGGTACATACCAGCGGATGCAGCTTGATTGCCTTACCTTCTACCAGGATCGGCTCGAAGGCCTGAATACCCAGTCTGTGCAGGGTAGGTGCACGGTTTAACATAACCGGATGCTCTTTGATGACATCCTCAAGTACGTCCCATACCTCGGACTGCAGACGTTCCACCATCTTCTTCGCGCTCTTGATGTTGTGCGCGGTTCCGTTCTGTACAAGCTCCTTCATAACGAACGGCTTGAACAGCTCGATGGCCATCTCCTTCGGAAGACCACACTGGTAGATTTTCAGCTCCGGTCCAACGACGATAACGGAACGTCCGGAGTAGTCAACTCGTTTACCAAGCAGGTTCTGACGGAAACGTCCCTGCTTACCTTTCAGCATATCGGAAAGGGATTTCAGCGCACGGTTGCCAGGACCGGTTACCGGTCTGCCGCGGCGTCCATTATCAATCAGGGCATCGACTGCCTCCTGCAGCATACGCTTCTCGTTGCGGACGATGATGTCCGGAGCGCCAAGCTCAAGCAGGCGGGCAAGACGGTTGTTACGGTTGATGATTCTTCTGTATAAATCATTTAAGTCAGAGGTTGCGAAACGGCCGCCGTCCAGCTGTACCATAGGACGGATATCCGGCGGAATAACCGGAATCACGGTCATGATCATCCACTCCGGCTTGTTTCCGGAATTTCTGAATGCCTCTACAACTTCCAGTCTCTTGATGATTCTTGCACGTTTCTGGCCGCTGGACTCTTTTAACTCACGTTTGAGCATCTCAGACTCTTTTTCCAGATCAATGCTCTTAAGAAGTTCAAGAACTGCCTCGGCACCCATTCCGACACGGAAGTTGCCGTAGCCCCACTTCTCAACCTCTTCACGGTACTCTTTCTCAGAAAGTACCTGCTTATACTGCAGGCTGGTCTGACCTGCGTCCAGAACAATGTAGGACGCAAAGTACAGAACCTTTTCCAGCACTCTCGGAGAGATATCCAGGATGAGACCCATACGGCTCGGGATACCCTTGAAGTACCAGATATGAGATACAGGAGCAGCCAGCTGAATGTGGCCGATACGCTCTCTGCGGACACTGGACTTGGTTACCTCAACGCCACAGCGGTCGCAGATTACGCCTTTGTATCTGATTTTTTTATATTTACCACAATGACATTCCCAGTCCTTGCTCGGTCCGAAGATGCGCTCACAGAACAGACCGTCGCGCTCCGGCTTTAAGGTACGATAGTTGATGGTCTCCGGCTTCTTTACCTCGCCGTGTGACCACTCCAGAATCTTCTCCGGGGAAGCCAGGCCAATCTTGATGGCATCAAATGTCAATGGCTGATAAGTTTCATTTGTCTCAGGCATGAGCGTTACTCCCTTCTATTATTCTTCATCAAAGGAATCATCGGTGTAGTCATCAGATTCCCCTTCGAAATCATCGCTGCTGTCATCGTCGCTCTCGACGCCAACCAGCTCTCCATCCTTGAACTCCTGCTGCTGATAGCCGTAGTCGCCAAAGGACTCGTCACGGTTGTAGCGGCTGTCGCCCTCAATGATGTGACGCAGATCGGTCTCGCCGTAATCTACGTTCTCACCGATTTCAACCTCGGTTCCGTCGTCACGCAGTACGCTTACATCCAGGCCCAGGGACTGCAGCTCTTTTAACAGTACCTTGAAGGACTCCGGAATGCCCGGCTCAGGGATGTTCTCGCCCTTGATGATCGCCTCGTAGGTCTTCACACGTCCGACAACATCATCGGACTTCACGGTCAGGATCTCCTGCAGAGTGTAGGACGCGCCATACGCCTCCAGAGCCCAAACCTCCATCTCACCGAAACGCTGTCCGCCGAACTGTGCCTTACCACCCAGAGGCTGCTGGGTAACAAGGGAGTATGGGCCGGTGGAACGTGCATGGATCTTATCGTCAACCAGGTGATGCAGCTTCAGGTAGTGCATGTGGCCGATGGTTACCGGGCTGTCGAAGTACTCTCCGGTACGTCCGTCACGCAGTCTTACCTTACCGTCACGCTGGAGCGGAACGCCCTTCCACAGCTCACGGTGCTCCAGATGGGAGCCTAAGTAATCCATAACTTCCGGTTTCAGGGTATCTTTGTATTTCTCTTCAAACTCCTCCCAGGAGGTGTTTACGTAATCGTTGGCAATTTCCAGGGTATCCATAATATCTACCTCGTTCGCGCCCTCGAATACCGGGGTGGAAATGTTGAAGCCCAGTGCCTTACATGCAAGGCTTAAGTGCATCTCCAGGACCTGTCCGATGTTCATTCGGGAAGGTACGCCCAGCGGGTTCAGCACGATATCCAGCGGACGTCCGTTCGGCAGGAACGGCATATCCTCTACCGGAAGTACGCGGGAAACGACACCCTTGTTACCATGACGTCCTGCCATCTTATCACCTACAGAAATCTTACGTTTCTGGGCAATGTAAATGCGGACAGTCTGGTTTACGCCAGGAGCCAGCTCGTCGCCGTTCTCTCTGGTAAATACTTTTGCGTCGATGATGACGCCGTAAGCACCGTGCGGTACTTTTAAGGAGGTATCTCTTACCTCTCTTGCCTTCTCACCGAAGATGGCACGCAGCAGTCTCTCCTCTGCGGTCAGCTCGGTCTCACCCTTCGGGGTAACCTTACCAACCAGGATATCACCGGCACGAACCTCAGCACCGATACGGATGATGCCTCTCTCGTCCAGGTCCTTTAACGCGTCGTCGCCGACACCCGGAACGTCGCGGGTAATCTCTTCCGGTCCGAGCTTGGTATCACGGGCTTCTGCCTCATACTCCTCGATATGAACGGAGGTGTAGACATCTTCCATAACCAGTCTCTCACTTAAGAGAACCGCATCCTCGTAGTTGTAACCCTCCCAGGTCATGAATCCGATCAGCGGGTTCTTACCGAGAGCGATCTCACCGTTGCTGGTGGACGGACCGTCCGCGATAACCTCGCCTGCCTCAACATGGTCGTTCTTGTAAACGAGCGGCTTCTGGTTGTAGCAGTTGGACTGGTTACTTCGTGAGAATTTGATCAGATGATAAACATCCTTTGCGCCGTTGTCATCTCTCTTGATGATGATCTCGTTGGAGGCGGAGCGCTCAACAACGCCGGCATGTTTTGCGACAACGCAGACACCAGAGTCAACAGCAGCTTTGCCCTCGATACCGGTACCTACTGCAGGTGCCTCAGTTCTTAAAAGCGGAACGGCCTGACGCTGCATGTTGGATCCCATCAGAGCACGGTTTGCATCGTCATTCTGAAGGAACGGGATCATGGAGGTTGCTACGGAGAATACCATCTTAGGAGATACGTCCATTAAGTCGATGGCTCTCTTCTGGAACTCGGAAGTCTCCTCACGGAAACGGCCGGCTACGTTATTGTTCACGAAATGGCCTTCCTCGTCGAGCAGGGTATTTGCCTGTGCTACGACGAAGTTATCCTCTTCGTCCGCGGTCAGGTATACAACCTCGTCGGTTACACGCGGGTTGGCCGGATCGGATTTATCTACAACACGGTACGGAGCCTCAATGAAGCCGTACTCGTTGACCTTTGCGTAGGTTGCAAGGGAGTTGATCAGACCGATGTTCGGTCCCTCAGGAGTCTCGATCGGGCACATACGTCCGTAATGGGTGTAGTGTACATCTCGAACCTCGAATCCGGCACGGTCACGGGACAGACCGCCAGGTCCCAGTGCGGAGAGACGTCTCTTGTGAGTCAGCTCAGACAGCGGGTTGTTCTGGTCCATGAACTGGGACAGCTGGGAGCTTCCGAAGAACTCCTTCACCGCTGCGGTAACCGGCTTAATGTTGATTAAGGACTGCGGAGTAATGCCGTCCATATCCTGGGTGGTCATACGTTCTCTTACCACACGCTCCATACGGGACAGACCGATGCGGTACTGGTTCTGTAAGAGTTCACCAACGGCACGGATACGACGGTTGCCCAGATGGTCGATATCGTCCGGGGTACCGATGCCGCCTTCCAGATGCATGTTGTAGTTGATGGAAGCAATGATGTCTTCCTTGGTAATGTGCTTCGGAATCAGCTCGGTGATATTCTTATGAACCAGCTTCTTTAACTCTTCCTGGTCATCACCAGCTTCTTCCAGAATAGTTTTTAATACCGGATAATATACTAATTCCGTAACACCGGCTTCCTTCGGGTCGAAGTCCACGTAAGCAGCCAGGTCAACCATTAAGTTGGAAAGAACCTTGTAGTTGCGCTCCTCAGCCTGGATCATAACATACGGAACAGCTGCGTTCTGCAGGGTGGTCGCAAGGTCTTTGTCGATCTTGGTGCCAGCCTCTGCCAGAATTTCTCCGGTGGTCTCATCTACCACATCCTCAGCCAGAATCTGGCCCTTGATGCGGTTCTTGAAGTGAAGCTTCTTATTAAATTTATATCTGCCGACTTTGGCCAGGTCATAACGACGCGGGTCAAAGAACATGCTGTTTAACAGGCTTTCTGCACTATCAACGGATAACGGCTCGCCCGGACGGATCTTGCGGTAGAGCTCTAACAGACCATCCTGATAGCTCTCTGCAGTATCTTTTCCGAAGCTTGCCAGCAGTTTCGGCTCTTCGCCGAACAGATCAATGATCTCCGCGTTGGTGCCATAGCCCAGTGCACGCACCAGTACGGTTACCGGAACCTTACGGGTACGGTCTACGCGAACGTAGAAGATATCATTGGAGTCGGTCTCATACTCCAGCCATGCGCCACGGTTCGGGATTACGGTACAGGTATACAGCTCCTTACCGATCTTATCGTGTCCGATTCCGTAGTAGATGCCCGGGGAACGAACCAGCTGGCTTACGATAACTCGTTCAGCGCCGTTGATTACGAATGAGCCGGTATCGGTCATGAGCGGAAGATCTCCCATAAAGATTTCGTGCTCGTTGATCTCTTCTTTGTCCTTATTGTAAAGTCTTACCTTTACCTTTAAAGGTGCAGCGTAAGTTGCGTCGCGTTCTTTGCATTCTTCGATGTTGTATTTGACTTCATCTTTACATAATGTAAAATCAACGAATTCGAGGCTTAAATGACCTGCGAAATCGGAGATTGGGGAGATATCTTCAAATACTTCCTTTAATCCTTCATCGAGGAACCACTGATAGGAGTCTTTCTGAATCTCAATCAGGTTTGGCATCTCAAGAACTTCTTTCTGTCTTGAGTAGCTCATTCTAACGCTCTTTCCCGATGTTACCGGGCGCATTCTGCTTTTCTCCATTGACGTTTCACCCCTGTTTTCTAATCTAATTTCTGGCATATTTTTGGGCGCAAAAAGCCCAGGACGCCACAATAGTGCACACTCCATAATATCATACGTCTGTCAAGGTGTCAAGTTTTTCCTTGCTTTTTTTTGCGTAAAATGCTATACTTTTTGTACAGGTTTGTCCTGTTACACAAAAGAACCTAATGGAGGTATGCCCCATGCAGACTTTTTTAAACGTTTTGCTGGTAATTCTGGTGATCGCAGTGATTGCTCTTGCAGTTCTGTACTTCCTGGGAAGACGACTCGAAAAACGTCAGGTTGAGCAGCAGCAGCTTCTGGAGATGTCCAAACAGACCGTTTCCATGCTGGTCATCGACAAAAAGAAAATGAAGATCAAGGATTCCGGTCTTCCAAAAATCGTTTACGAGCAGACTCCAAAGTACATGCGCTGGGCAAAGGTTCCGGTTGTAAAGGCGAAGGTAGGTCCGAAGGTTATGACCCTGATGGCCGACGAGCGTGTATTTGCATCACTCCCGGTTAAGACCGAGGCAAAAGTGGTTGTAAGCGGTCTTTACATCACCGAGATCAAGAGTGTCCGCGGCGGAGCAATCCCGCAGGCACCAAAGAAAAAAGGTTTCTTTGCGAGATTTAAAAAAGAAAATTAAGCTTAGGCAAAAAGAAGAGACAGACGGGCAAATTCGTCTGTCTCTTCTTTTTTAGTTTTCCCCAAGTTCCAGCTTCGCACAGCTCTTTGATGTCACATCCAGAACAATACGGCAGTCAGAAACATGGTCATAGTTAATATCGAGGGAATACTCCACCTCAACCTTCAGGTGGTCATCTTCTTCCTCAAAGCCAATCCGGCTGGTGGTCATCTCCACCAGCAGTTCTCCCATGGGAGTGGCATAGTGGGTCTGGGTCTTTTTGTCCACCTCAAATACCATGCTGGCAGACACCGGCCCGCTCTTTTTGATCTCCAGCTTCTCCGGAGTCAGTTTCATGGTATTGCGGATGGCTCCGTCCAGTCCCTCCATCACCTCATCATAGATCAGATAATGTTTGTTATTCTTCCAGAAGTAATCCCCTGCGGTGATCACTTCCACAACGCCCTCGTCGCCCTCCGTGGCCTGGAGGCCGCTTAAGCGGATCAGTACATCTCTTGTCATAATCCTCAACTCTCTTATGGCATATCTTGTTTTCGTCCTGTCCCGGCGCAGGATCAATACTCTTCGATATTGATTTTCTTGGTTTCCGTTACATCCTCCGGCAGGATGGAGCTTGCGAAATCCGTAAACTTCTCAGCCAGGTCGCTGACGAAAAACTGGTGTTTTTCTCCGGCAAATGGCGCAAAGGGATCACGGCTCAGCCCATTCTCCGCAAGAAGTCCGCGAAGCTCAATGGCAGTTTCGTAAGCCGGATTTACCAGCGTTACATCCTCTCCCATCAGACGCCGCATGGTGGAGCGCAGAAGCGGATAATGCGTGCAGCCCAGCACCAGCGTGTCAATGTATTTTTCTTTCAGCACGCTTAAATAGCGGGACGCGACCTCATCTGTCACCGGATCATGAAGCCAGCCCTCTTCCACCAGCGGACAGAACAGCGGGCAGGACTTCCCAAATACCTGAATGCCCGGTTTCATCTTTTTCATAACCTCGGTATAGATGCCGCTGCCAATAGTAGCCTCCGTTCCGATGACACCGATCCGGCCATTGCGGGTAGACTCTACCGCGGTCCGGGCACCGGCATTGATCACGCCGATGATCGGAATGTCCGATTCTGCTGCCACGGTGTCTAAGGTCAGCGCCGTTGCCGTGTTGCAGGCAATCACAATGGCTTTGACTTCTTTGGTGCGCAGAAAGCGGATGATCTGTCGGGAATAACGCAGGATGGTGTCTCTTGACTTACTTCCGTAGGGTACCCGGGCGGTATCTCCAAAATAAACAATCCGTTCATCCGGCAGCTGCCGCATGATCTCTCTTGCCACCGTCAGGCCGCCCACACCGGAATCAAATACGCCAACCGGCGCGTTTCTGTCACTCATGACTTCCTACCTCTCAAACGCCAGGTCAATGAGGCGGTCTACCAGCTCCGGCTTTGAAATACCGGCTGCCTCCCAGAGCATCGGGTACATACTGATGGCGGTAAAGCCCGGCATAGTATTGATTTCGTTGAAGATCACCTCACCGTCGCTGGTGACAAAGAAGTCTACGCGGGACAGGCCATAGCCGTCTACTGCGTTGAAGATCTTCGCTGCTGCCTCGCGTACGCGCTCTGCGGAATCACCCGGAAGCTCCGGTCCAATGACCGTGCGGGACTCTGCATTGTTGTACTTTGCGTCGAAATCATAAAACTCTGCTGCTGCCAGAATCTCACCGACACCGGACGCCTTTACCGGATTCTGGCCGCCGCCAAGAACCGCGCACTCTACCTCATGGCCCACAATGGTCTCCTCCACCAGGATCTTGCGGTCATGCTTTGCAGCCTCTTTCAGGGCCCCGATCAGTTCTTTTCTGGTTTCTGCCTTGTTCACGCCGCGGGAAGAACCTGCGTTGGACGGCTTCACAAATACCGGATACTGGAAGTGAGTCTCTACTGCCGCAACCGCGATATCCATATCCTTTTCCATCTCCCAGCGCATCACCGGAACATATTTTGCCTGGCGGATGCCCAGGGTATCTACGATGATCTTTGTATACAGCTTATCCATGGATACCGCGGAAGCCAGCACACCACAGCCTACATACGGGATCTTTGCCAGCTCGAACAGGCCCTGAACAGTACCGTCCTCGCCGTAAAGGCCGTGGAGCACCGGAAATGCCACATCGATCCTCTCTTCTCTGGTCACGCCGTTCTCCGTAATGAGAGCGCACTTCTTTGTTGCGTCCGGGGAGATAACAACCTCCACGCTGCTCTCTCTCCAGGCTCCGGAACGGATATCCTCCACGCTCTCTGCCTTCACCCAGTGTCCCTCCTCGGTAATGCCGATGAGGAGCAGGTCATACTTTTCTTTATTTATCTGGTCAATCACATTGGCCGCAGACACGCAGGATACTACATGCTCTGAGGATTGTCCGCCGAACAGGACTGCGATTTTCTTTTTGCTCATAACGATTCCCTCTCTTTTCCAAAATATCTGATTAATTATACCATATCTGTCAACACTTAAGAAGTGACAGGGTATACAAGAATAGATCTTTTCCCCTGGCAGAAGGAGGCTTTTTCCATGAAATCAAAATCCGGCGCCGCCACATGGCCACGCACTCTGGACCATATTCCTGAGATTTACCGTTCCCTGTTTCCAATTCTGCTTCTGCCACTTCTCCTGCTCTGTCTGCTGTTTTCCATGGACAGCCTGCAGAAAAACCGGGAGTCACTGGCAGAGCGTATTGCGCCCTCTATCCTGCGCTTCCATATTCTCGCCAACAGTAATTCCAGAAAAGACCAGAACGTAAAACTGGAGGTGCGCAGCTTTCTCTTAGATTACATCCAGGCCCGGCTGCCTGAAAGCGCAGACAGTAAGGAGGCCATCACCAGCTGGCTTTCCGCTCACAAAAGCAGCCTAGAATCTGTCTCCAGCCAGTTTCTGGCCCAAAAGCAGATGCCCTACTCCGCAAGTCTCTCCCTCGAGCGCGCCTGGTTTCCCACCCGGGTCTACGATAACCTGGTAATTCCCTGCGGTACCTATGACGCAGTCCGAGTCATTCTCGGAAAAGGGAAAGGGCACAACTGGTGGTGTGTCCTCTACCCACGCTTCTGCTTTCTGGATGAGACATGCAAAGAGATCCCGGAGGAGAGCCGGAAAGAGCTTCAGGATCAACTGAATCAGGGCGATTATCCCCTGCTCGAGGATCACCGCCCTGATCTGAATATCCGTTTTTTCTTTTTTCCTGAATTCCGGCCAGTGCTGCCATCACACAGCACCGGCTGATTTTGCTTTGGATGTTTACTCTACAGCCGCCAGCCCTTCAATGCCCCAGTCATAGGCATTCATGGCAGTCCACAGATCCAGCTCCGCGGACTCCTTTGCCGCCTTCTTCTGGTTGTAGCTGATCTGGGTCCCCACATACTGCATCTCGGAAAGCAGACCGTTCTGATACTGTCTCTGGGCAGCTCCATTGCTCTTTTCCGCCGCCTCATAGCCAGTCATGGCTGCCTCATAGGCTGCCTTTTTATCCAGCACATCCTGATACAGGCGCTGCATTTCAATGGTCAGCTTCTGTTCCCCTTCTTCAATGGTATTTAATCGCGCCGCGATCTGGGCATTGGTCTCTCCCTTGGCAGAGGTTCTCTGACCAATGAGTGTATAGTTGTTGCCGATGGCCTTCTTCGTATCTGCCTTCAGATTCATGCCATCCAGGCGGCTCATGTCAAAGTCCGGAAGATTCCGGATCTCCACGCCGCTGTCCGTATCATAGCCCAGAAGCAGGCAAAGGGTACGGTATACACTATCCTGCTGGGACTGCAGGGAAGCCAGCTGAGACTTTGCCCCGATGAGGGAGGTCTGCGCGCTGACTACATCCGTCTGGTTCGCAAGTCCCAGAGCGGCCATCCGCTGGTACATGTCACACTGCTTCTGATACAGGTCTACCATAGTCTCCAGTGTAGCCTTGTTGTCCACAATGGTATTGTAACCGATCATGGCACTCTGGGCACCGGAGATCACCTGTTTTTCATACTGCCGGATCTGGGAAGTATTACGTTTGCTGGTATCCCAGTTCGTCACCGTATCGCGGATTCCCTGAACCAGGCTGTGATAACCGCTCTTTAACGATGACATCTGTTTTACCGTTCCCTTTAACTGCGGCATCAGCTTCTCTGCCTGCTTCAGCGGTTTCAGCACCGCGTCAATATTGTCCATGGAATCATCGTAGGTGCTTTCCAGCTCCGTCAGCATATTCTGGTAGTCTTCCTTGGACTCCCCATATTTTCTCCAGGCCTCTGAGATATTCGGATTATATTCCCGCACCCGCAGGGCAAGCTCGTCGTACTCCAATACGTTATCCTGCAGTTTCGACAGCGTTGCCGCGTCATATTTTTCAGGCTCCGGCTCCGCTCCCGGTCCGGTAGGCGCGTACCCGGCAAAAGCCGGGACCGCGGATGCCGCCGTAAGAACCGCCGCAAGCCCCAGAGCCAGGATCTGATTTTTTCTTCTCATCTCACACGCTCCTTATGAGGTACTTGCAAGGCCATTCACAGCCCAGTCGTAAGTCTCCATGGTCTGGAACAGAGTCAGGTCCGCAGTTTTTAAGGAAAGTTCCGCATTCTCAACGGTAATCTGCTGGTTCTCCAGCTGGTTTCTGCTGGCCTTTCCCTGAGCAAACTGCAGCTGCAGACTGTTCAGATTCCGCTTTGCCAGTTCCAGATTTGCCTCCGCCTGGTCATAGGCCAGCTTCGCGGTCAGCACATTCTGGTAATTGGTCACCAGAGCGGAACCAATCTTTCTCTCATTATCCTCAATGGTTTTCTGCAGGCTTTCTTTGGTGTTATCGCTGGTGGCGTTGGCCAGTTTCTTTTTATTTACTTTCAGCGTATAGTTGTTTTCCAGTGCCTGATCTTTGTCTGCAGCCGGGTCCATTGCCGCGATCCGGCTCATATCCGATGCCGGAACTTCGGTAATCTCCGGGGTATCGTTGTACTTCCAGCCAAGCATGACCTGCAGCTTCTGGCGCACATTTTCAATGGCCGCTTTGGAAGATTCCACGTTTCGGTCCGCGTTCTGAATGCTTTCCTTCGCGTTCAGCACATCCACCTCGGTACTCATGCCAAGAGAGGCATGGGTCTGGGTGGAGGTCAGGGCAATCTCCGCCTGCCGCTTTGCCAGCTCCGCCTGTTTTAAAGCCAGCTGGTCTTTTTCATAACTGATCATATTGGACTGGGCTACCGTTACCAGAGTCTTCTCCGCGGACTTGTAGTTCAGATAGACAATTTCACTGTCCTGCAGGTTATCGTCTGCCTGCTGCTCCATATTTTTTGCCTGAACCTCTGCCATCACCACAGAACCTACCATCATTCCGTAAGTCATTTCATCACTGTCCGGATAGGTAATGCTGGAATAAATCTCATCTGCCATATCACGGTATTTGGAGGAGACATCATCCTTGGTGTCTCCGTATTTGCGCTTGAACTCTGCCAGATCCAGATTGTTGGTCTGGACCGTGGCGTTGTATTCCTGGATCAGGCCTTCCAGTTCATCATACTCAATGGTATTGTCGCGAAGCTTCGCCCACTCCTCTGCACTGCGTGAAAACTCCGGGCTGGCAGCAAACGCCGTGACCGGCGCTGCTGTCATCATCACTCCGGCCATTCCCAGAGATAATGCCTGTTTTAATCGTTTCATCTAACATCCTCCGAAGCCGTCTGGCTTATTAATCGTAATGGGGTTCTGGTTTCTTTTTCGGGCTCATAACCTCATAGTAGATCGGCAGCATTAAGAGTGCCAGCACAGTGGAAGCCACGAGACCTCCCACATCTACCAGGGCCAGGCCCTGCATGCTCTTACCGCTGTCACCGTAGGCCAGCGCCATCGGGATCATGGATACAATGGTCGTTAACGTTGTCATCAGGATCGGGCGCAGACGGGTCGCGCCGGCCTCGATCAGGGCGGTGTCGCGGTCCATCTCAATGCGGTACTGGTTTACGGTATCGACATACAGGATACCGTTGTTTACTACGGTTCCGACTAACATCAGGAATCCCAGCAGGGATACCATACTGATCGGGCAGTCCGCCAGGTATAAAAGTCCGAAGGAACCGATCAGGGAGAACGGAATGGTGGTCATGACCATCAGAGAGAACTTCGGTGACTCGAACTGTGCCGCCATGACTACGAAAATCAGGAAAATTGCCGTGATGATCGCGGTGCCCAGGTTTCCGAACTCCTCCTTCATGCTCTCATCCTGGGAGTTTAATCCGCGGGTGATGGTCGAAGTTAAATGCTTGCTTACTACTTCATTATATAACTTATTCTCGATCGCATCGATCTGGCGGGCATCATCGGTCGGAACATCACCGGTGATGGTTACCTGATACTGCTTATCCTTTCTGGTAATGGTGTTCGGGCTGTCCTGGAAAACAATATCTGCCACATCTGCCAGTGCCACGGAGCCGCCTGCGTTTCCGGTCAGAACAATGCCCTTCAGCTTGTCGATGGTGTCGTACTCATCCTCCGGGTACTCGACCATAACACTGACATCATCGCCATCTACGTTTAAGGTGGTTGCTTCCTTGCCGCCCAGCATGCTGCTGACGGTGCCTGCGATCTGAAGCGGAGTGATATTCTCCGCGTTTGCCTTCACAGCATCAATGTTCAGCTTGACAACCGGCGCCGCATTCTCCAGGGTACTGTGCACCTTGGAAACCTCCGGACGTGCAAGCAGCTCTTTGGTAATCTGGTCAGATGCGCTTTTGAGCTCATCGTACTGGGTACCCTGTAAAATATACTCAATACCGCTGGTGCTGCTAGTCATCGTAGACGAGGACGCGATGTCCATGGAAATGTTTGCGCCTGCGATCTGGTTTAACAGCGGCTTCCACTCCTTGATGACCTCATTGGTCTCACGCTTTCTGTCATCCTTTAAGTAAGCAGTCAGCGTTGCGCCGGAGCTGGTCATGGCAGACATACCGCTTCCACCGGAGGTTAACATATAGGAATCCAGGTCTTCATCTGCGGTAACGATCTTCTCTACCTGCTCGTAAATCCTGTCTTCCTCCTCCAGGGTCAGACCCGGACGGGTTTCAATGCTGACAGAGATCTCACCGGTATCATCGGAAACCATCAGCTCCATGCGCAGCTGAGAAGCCATCCAGAAGGCAGCCACCAGCAATGCAACAGAAGTGAAGAGGACGGTTTTCTTTTTCTTCAGCAGCACCTTCATGATGCTGCGATAGCCATTCTGCATGGCACGGATCAAAGCACCGACCGGAGATTCCTCCTTCTCCTGCGGGCGGTAGAAGCAGTAACAAAGCGGAACGATGGTCATTGCACTGATGAGGGATGCCACCATACAGAAGATGATCGTAAAGCCTAACGGCTTGAACATCTGGCCTGTCAGGCCCTGAAGCAGAGCCAGCGGCAGGAATACAACACAGGTGGTCACGGTACTTCCGATAATGGACTGCAGCACAATGCCGCTTCCCTCCAGGGCAGCCTCCCGGTATCCCACAATGCCTTTTCCCTTGGTGGAACGGAAGCAGCTCTCCAGCACTACAATGGAGTTATCTACCATCATACCTACACCAAGTACCAGGCTCGATAAGGTAACTACGTTTAAGGAGAAGCCCATAACCTGGATCAGGATCAGGGCAGCCAGGATGGAGATCGGGATGGAGGTACCAACGATCAGGGATGCCTTGATCTCACCAAAGAACAGGAAGATGATCAGCATGGAGACCACAACTGCCATCACCATGGTCTGCATAACGCTCTTTAAGGAAGAGTTGATCTCATCACTGGTATCACTTACGGTGATGATCTCCAGATTCTCATCTGCATCGGTCAGATTCTTGATGGTCTTCTTGACTGCCTTAGAAACATCCACCGCAGAAGCGCTCTGCTGCTTCTTGATACCGATGGAAATGGTATCCTCACCGTTATAACGCGCAATACTGCTGGCATCCTCTTTCGCCATCTGAACGTTTGCGACATCAGACAGGTAGATCACATTGCCATTTCCGAGATTTAACGGAATGCTCTTTAATAATTCTTCTGTGTCATACTGGGTTCCGGCACTGACGGAAAGCTTCTGGCCTCCCACAATGGTGTCACCGGCCGGATAGGTAAAGTCTGCGCTGCCGATGGCAGTAGCCACAGAAGAAAGGTTTAAATGATACTGCTCCAGCTTCTCCGGAATCAGCTGTACCTGAATGTACTCCTTCTGTCCGCCGCTGATGCTGACATCGGTAACGGTGGTGATCTTCTCAAACTCCGGAACGATCTTGTTGTTTACATAGTTGTAAAGGTCGGACTGCGCCTTGTTATTGACCGACAGGGACACGGTATCCATCTCGTCAATATTCATCTCCATGATAACCGGGGCATTGCAGTCGTCCGGGAGATCTCCCTCCAGGGCATCCATCTTCTTCTTTAAGTCATCGTATGCTTCATCGATGTCTTTGCCATAATCATACTGGATGATGACCAGAGATACGTTTTCCATGGAGCGGGACTGAATGGTATCAACACCGCTTAAGGAGCCTATCTCTTTCTCGATCTTCGTACTTACCAGATCATTTACATCCTCCGGGCTGGCTCCCGGATATACGGAATACACGATAAGTACCGGCATTTCCATGGTCGGCATCAGCTCCAGCTTTGCGCCAAGAACAGACTGAAGACCGAACACGATCAGGCACAGGATTACCATAACAACGGTAACCGGCCGCTTCAGGACTGATTTTGTTAATCCCATTGATGTTTTCCTCCTTCTGCTCTCACACTAGTTGCCGCTTGTCTCTTCGCCGGAAGCCTCTGTGCTTTCTGCATTGTCTGCGCTCTGCGCATCAGCAGAGGTCTCTGCCGATGCATCTGCTGCCTGGGTATCTGCTGCCGCATTCGGGTCTGCCTTCTGTACCTGGGAACCCTCGTACAGCTCAGAGCTCCAGGTGGTGATCACTTCATCGGATGCATTGATGCCGGAAAGGATCTGTGCCTTCTGGGAATCGTATAAGCCAACCTCCACCGGAACGTAATGAACGGTTCCGTTATCGTATGTATACACATAAGCATCTCCGCCGGAATAGTAAACCGCGTCAACCGGAATGGTCAGCACGTTGTCCGCACGGTCGGAAATAACGGAAAGCTTAGTGGTGGAACCGGTTGGGAGCGCATCGCCGTTCTCCACGGAGGCCTTTACCTTAAAGAGTCCGGTGGAATCGTCGATCATGCTGCTGACCTCATTAATGGTGCCCTGATAATCGGTACCATTCTTATCTACGCTGATCGGATCGCCTACATGCAGCTCGGTTACCACCTTCTCCGGAACAGAAAAGGTGATGGACTTACTGCCAGCGCCGGAAATCACGGCCAGAAGCACCTGGGAAGCCACGTTATCGTGCACCTCAATGTTGCAGGTCTCCACCTTGCCGGAAATCGGTGCAGTCACGTTTGCAAACTCCACCTGATAATCATAGTTCAGCTTTGCGGAATCATAGGCGATCTGGGCATTCTTGGCCTGAGTCTGAGCCTGCTCAAATGCCACACTTGCGATATCACCTGCCGCGAACAGCGCCTGCTGACGTCCCAGATTGGTATTGGCGTCATTCATAGCCTGCTGCGCGGATTCCATCTGGAGTCTTGCTGCCTCTACCTGCTTGGTATCGATCTTGCAGATTGGCTGTCCCTCCTGTACCATATCACCTGCTTTTACGAACACATCGGTGATCTCACCGGCTGCCTTCGGATAAATGTAAACCACATCAGACGGCTCTACCTTGCCCACCAGGCTGCGGTACAGTTCAATACTTCCCATCTGCGGGTTCTCTACATTCACCACCGGAATAAGGGTTTCCTCCTCCACCGGCTTTTTGCGCATTGCGCTGATGCCGGCCGCAACCGCAATCACCGCTACGACCACTCCTGCAATTACCACTTTCTTTTTCATAGCTGTCTCCTCTTATTTTCCACTTTTTATGATCGTGATTCTTTCATACTTATTACGAAATCAGGGCTCCATGCTTAATCACTTCCAGGGAATCCAGATAACGTTTCCGGATCTGATCCAGCTGATCCGGCTGCTCATAGTAAAAGCGCACCGCTAAAATCAGGGATGTAACACCAAGCTGCAGCACAACATCCAGTTCCTCCTCCGAACGTCTTGCAAACCGCTCCATACGGATCCGTTTTGCGAGCCACTGGGTCGTTTTTTCTTTTCCCGGGCTTCCCATGGGCGGTCTGTATCCGATTTCAAAGCCCATGGCCCTGGTATTCTCCTGGTAGGAGCAGACATTACGCACCAGCTGTACCATCTCCTTCGACTCTTCCAGCTTGCGGATCGTAAACTCAAACAGCCATTCCAGCATGTCGAAGAGATTACCGTCATTTTTGTCCAGCTCCCTTTCGCAGCATTCCTGCATCTGTCTCGCATTGTCCTCAAAAATATAGCGGACCACATCCTGCTTATCTTCAAAATAGGTGTAAAAGCTTCCGCGGGAAATATCCGCGTTCTGTATGATCTGGTTGATGGAGGCCTTCTCAAAGGGAACTCGCGCAAATTCCTTGATGGCGGCCTGCCGGATCACCTGCTTTTTCGCTTCCGGAAGACGATAAAATCGTTCCGTAGGCATGTTAAGCACCTCCTTCCCGTTTCTCTTTTGTAAAAATATTTCATTTTGTTTATTTTATGACAATCTGTCACTTTTTAGTGTGACAATGTGTCATATTATAATGACAGCCTGTCACATTGTCAAGTGTTCCGGAAATATTTTATACTTTCTTTACAGTTTTTTAACGCCTTCTGTTAGAGTTCCGTTAAGATTTTACTCTCCCGACGCATTTTCTTATTTTACTGTTACAATAGAATCGGAAATTTATTTCTGAAATGGAAAAATCAGAAGAATAACACACGGAGGATGTCCATGGACACCAGACAAATCGAATATATTCTGCAGATCGCAGAAGAAAACAACATCACCAAAGCAGCAGAAAAGCTGTTCATTACCCAGTCTGCCTTAAACCAGCAGCTGTTAAAGCTGGAACGGGAGCTTGGCACGCCTCTGTTTCAGCGCACCAAAAACAAGTGGTGCCTGACCGATGCCGGGCGCATCTATGTGGAGGGCGCCAGAAAAATGATGCAGATCAAAAAAGATACTTATAATCAGCTCTACGATGTTTCCCTCCTGCGCAAGGGACTTTTAAACATTGGTCTCTGCCCCGGACGCGGGCTTGATATGTTCACCGCCATCTACCCGGAGCTTCACCGCTCCATGCCAAACCTCACCATACGGCCTCTGGAAATGCGGGTAGCCCCCCAGCAGGCTGCCATTGCCGCCGGAGATCTGGATGTCGGCTTTCAGGTCCTTTCCAGATCCGACTGGCAGAAAAACCAGTATGAGGTACTTGGGAGCGAAGAACTGATCGCCATCATCCCGGCCGTCCACCCGGTGGCGCAAAAAGCTGCCCCACCGGGAGAACCCCTGGCCACACTGGATTTAAACGAGATCCGTTACGAGCCCTTTGTACTGATGGACCGCAATTCCACGCTGCGCAGCCTCTGTGACCAGATCTTTGCCCGCAGCGGTTTTCAGCCAAACGTCCTGTTTGAAAGCAACAACACCGCCGGTATTGTATCCCTGGTAAAATCCACCATCTGCTGCGGCATTGTTCCCTGGTACTATACAAGGATCCCATCGGATGAGCTGGCCTGTTTCCGTCTGCCGGGACATCCCTCCTGGGACATTACCGTCAGCTATCCCACCACCGGCTACTTAAGCACCGGCGCCCGGGAATTCATCCGGCTCGCCAGTGAGTGGTGGAAAACGATCCAGCCGGATCAGATCTGAGCCTGATTCTCTTTTAACCATAAAGGCCCCGCAAAAGCCGCCATCTCCGGCGTGCTTTTACGGGACCTTTGCTTCTGTTTTTCTGGATCAGCGGTTACTGGTCGATGCTCTGTTTTTTGATCTTGTAAGCTTTTAATTCCTTCATGACGGTCCATACCAGAACTCCGATGGCAACAAAGAAGAATGCATCAAAGATCGGTCTTGCAAAGAATGCGCCAAAGGACTTGTACTGCATGATACCTCGTCTTAAGTAGGTTTCCAGCATCTCACCGATCAGGAAGCACAGAACAAACGGAGTAGTCGGCAAGCTGAATTTATGATACACATAACCTACGATACCGAAGATCAGGATGGACTGTACATCAAAGATCCGGTTGTTGGTCGCATACGCGCCGACACAGCAAAGAACCAGGATCAGCGGAAGCAGGATGTGCTTCGGAACCTTTAACACCTGAACGAAGCCCTTGATACAGGTCCACTCAACTACCAGCATGATCACGGTACACAGCATGCAGGCTGCGAAGATTCCATATACAACATCTGCATTTTTCACGAAAAGCAGCGGGCCTGCAGACAGGCCATGGATCAGGAAGCCGCCTAACATCATTGCGGTAACGCCGTCACCCGGGATACCAAGTACCAGAAGCGGGATCATAGCGCCTCCGATGGTCGCGTTGTTGGCAGACTCAGTTGCTACAACACCGTCCGGGCAGCCCTTACCAAACTCCTCCGGATGCTTGGACATGTTCTTTGCAGTTACGTAAGACAGCATACCGGAGGTAGAACCGCCGATACCCGGCAGAATACCGATACCGGTACCGATCAGCGCGGAACGGAAGAAGTTCGGCAGATGATACACAAATTCCTGCCAGCTAAAGCCAAAGCCTTTTACCTTCTTGATCGGAATGGTTTCTACACGTCCGCCCTTCATGCTCTCCGCGGTAACCAGGATATCCGCGATCGCAAAGATACCGATCAGAGTCGGAAGAGTGTCAAAGCCTGCCATCAGGTTGTGTGAACCGAAGGTGAATCGCGGTGTTCCGTCAATCGGAGCCATGCCGACCAGGGTAAACATCAGGCCGAACAGACCGGCCAGCAGACCGCGGATCATGTTACCGGAAGAAAGGATCGCTACCATCGTCAGTGCGAAGAAGCAGATACCGAAGTTCTCAGCCGGAGTAAATTTCAGGGCAACATCTGCCAGAAGCGGTGCACAGAAGGTTAAAATCAGGAAAGAGAAAATGGAACCAAGAGCCGAGAACACAATACCAAGTCCCAGAGCCTTCATGGCTTCACCGCGTTTTGCCATCGGATGACCGTCAAAACAGGTCGCAATGGAAGATGCCGTACCCGGCATATTTAACAGGATCGCAGAGATCAGTCCGCCGGAGATACCTCCGATATAAACCGCTACCAGTGTATTAAGTCCCATAGATGGTGTCATACTGAAGGTAAGCGGCAGCATCAGCGCTACTGCCATGGACGCGGACAGTCCCGGGATAGAACCAAATACAATACCAATCGCAACACCGGCAATCATCATAAGGATGGAGGCCGGATGTAAAATACCGACAAACGCACTTCCTAAAAGTCCCAATGCCTGCATAATCTTTTGTCCTCCTTATTATAATCGAATCGTAAAAATACCTGCCGGCAGCACGATCTTGAAGCCATAACGGAACAGGAAAAAGACTGCCAGGGTAAACACTACATTGATCACGGCCAGACGGATGATGTGCTTTCCGTCACGCTCGTCATCCGGTGACAGAACCACCATCTGGAACATCAGATACAGCAGAGTCGAAATGATAAATCCGATCGGCTGAAGGATAAACACATAGATCAGGACCAGAATAATACTGGAGATTACACGCTTGTAATCACAATCCGGGATTTCCGCATGCTCCAGCTCCTTCCCATGCATTTTGAAATTTTTGATACTTAAAAATGTCAGGATTGCTGCCAGGATAAAGGTAACTGAACCAATTACCGTAGGCATGAAATCCGGTCCGATCTCCATGACTTTGGATTTCGGAAGTGCCTGAGCCAGGATGACCAGCAAAGCTCCCAGCACCATGAAAAATACGCCAACTACGATGTCTCCGTACTTTTTAAAAAACATACCTCTCATCTCCTTCTTCTTATTGAACTGCGTTTATTCTCTTTCCCAGCTTCTGTCCGGTACTCGTTTCGCACCTCTTACCCGGATTATAACAACGCATGATTCAAAATGGAAATTCGCCAAACTGCGATTTTATAAAGTTTTTCTAATAGTTTAATTTGTGTTAAGAACCATGAATTTCCATATAATTTTCGTTATCAAAGCGTAAAAAATCCATATAGAAGCAAACAAAAGATGTATATTTTTCTATGCGCATCAAAAAAGGTTTATAAATTCAGAATTCTCTGAATTTATAAACCTTTTATTTTTCTTTTATCTTATCGCTCTTTTTTATCTGGCCTATGCCTGCTCCGGTGCGTCTGCTGCCGGTGTTTTGGCCGCCGGTACCTCTGCTGCAGACGTTTCTGCTTCCGGTACCCCAAGCTCCCCTCGCATGTATTTGTCCATAGCTTCTGCCACCTGCTTCGCATACGCAGTTGCCTGCACTACCGTCTTTGCACCTAATACCACATCACCGGCAGCGAAAATACCAGGATGCGTCGTCTCTCCGAAGCTGTTGGTCACAAGAAGTCCGTTCGCGGAAGCCTTCAGGCCTTCTGTCGTATTGACCAGCTTGCTCTTCGGTCCCTGACTGATCGAGATGATCACACTGTCCGCCTGTACCTGAACCGGAGTCGGATCCATTCCGGTCTGATTTCCATCTTCGTCAAACAGGACTTTTTTAAACATCGGGCCATCATCGTTGATTTCCACCGGCTGCCAGCCAAATGCCAGCTCCGCACCGTCCAGCTTTGCGTAGGCTGTCTCATGCTCACTTGCCTGGCTGGTCAGTCCGCGGGCATACAGCGTTACATGACGGCTGCCCTTGCGCAGAGCAGTTCTTGCCACATCCATGGCAGAATTGCCCATGCCGATGATCGCCACATGATCACCCAGATCATAGGAATCCGGATTTGCCAGATAATCAATCGCAAAGTGTACATTTCCCAGAGACTCACCTTTGATTCCCAGCGTTTTCGGTCTCCATACACCGGTTCCGATGAAAATGCTCTGGTAACCATCCCGGAACAGATCCTTGATCTCCAGCGCGCCGCCGATGGTGGTGTTCGGGCGGATCTTAATACCGATCTCGCGCAGTTTGTTCTTATACCGCTCCAGAATAGACTTCGGCAGACGGAACGCCGGAATACCGTACTGCAGCACACCGCCGATCTTATCCCGGGAATCAAAGATCGTCACGCCATAGCCCTTCTTCGCCAGCAGAATGGCGATGGTAATACCTGCAGGGCCAGCACCGATCACAGCAACCTTCTTGCCATTCTTCGGCTGGCACGGAATCTGCATTTTATCAAAATAAGTATCGGAAACATAATTCTCAATGCTGCTGATATGCACCGGCTCCCCCTTGCGGCCCAGCACGCAATGCCCCTCACACTGGTTCTCATGGTTGCAGACCAGGGAACAGATCATGGACATGGGATTGTTCTCAAACAGCATCTCCCCCGCCTCATTTAAGTTTCCTTCTTTAAATGCCTTGATCATCATAGGGATCGGGGTATGGATCGGACAACCCTGCATACACATCGGTTTCTTGCAATTCAGACAACGGTTTGCTTCATTAATTACATGTACTGCCATAACTTACTCTCCCTTTTTGTTCCGGCCGTTTCTCAGACAGACCGGTTTTCTTGTTTTCATTTCACTTTTTCTCAACTACGACTTTATTTTACATCTGTTGTATGCTGTATACAAGTTAAGTTAAAAAGCAAACAAGTATTTTTAAATTTCGTACAATGTGCGGATTCCCTATACCGGACATGCACGAAAAAATGGCTTAAATCCGTGGGATTCAAGCCATTTTATAAGTTTCTGGTATAACGTGTGGGGTTGTTAATTAACGAACGCGCTTCACTTCCTGCTCTGCCGCATACAGAAGCCCCTTCATATATCCAGTGGAATATCCGTACGCACCCGCCATTCCTCCGAATTCCGGAACGCCGTGGGATGCGTGGTCTACCGAAATCAGGGCGTCGCAGCCGCAGCGCACCAACTGCTTCATGATCTCATACATGTCTGCGTAGCCATCTTCCAGAAGTACTTCCTCAAAATATGGCATCGGAGCACTTAAGTTGCGGAAATGGACAGCCAGCACCTTGCCCTGCTCCACAAAATAACGGATGTCTTCCATCAGGTTGCCAAACTGCTCCCCTGCTTCCAGCCAGCAGCCCACGCAAAGTTTCATGCCCAGATACAGGCTGTTTCCAGCCAGTTCAAATGCACGCTTAAAGCCATCGCTGTTGTAAATGAGGCTCGGTACTCCCATGACACAGGCAGCTGGCGGATCATTCGGGTGAAGCGCCATCTTTACACCGGCTTTCTCACATACCGGGAGTGTCCGGTCCAGAAAATATTTGAAATTATCCCAGATTTCTTCTTCCGAATAAACCCGTCCATGGCTCGCCTCCCGCTTTGCGATCTCCTCCATGTCTACGATCCCGCTGACAGAACCGCGGGTATGTTCTCCTACCCTCTTGTAGGAACGCACTGCACCGTCCGGCTGCCATGCCAGGGAGCAGACCGGAATCTTACACTGTCCCATAACCGTAGTAAACTGGTTATAGCGCGCAATCTGCTCGTCCCGGCCTTCCAGTCCCAGATGAATGATCGGGTTTTTAAACACGGAAAAGCTTCCTGCGTCCGTAATCTTCAGATCAAACTTTGCCATGCGCTCCTGCAGGCGGGACACACGCTCATAATCCCAGTCGTTTTCGTGAAACATGACCGAGATATACTCCACGCCCATCTCCCGGTAAAACTGAAGTTCTGCATCGCTGGCAGTTGACCACATCGGTACCTGTACTTTCATCATATTTCTGATCCTCTTCTTTCTTTTTGGGATTTGCTTTTTTACTCTGTTACAATCTACTTTTTGAAAAAGCCGACTCTGTTGTTTTGTGCAGCAAAGTCGGCTTTGAAACTGTCATGTTTTAGATTTTATTTCAGATTTTTATCAAAGAACGCACAGATAATCTCCTTGGTCTCCGGCTGGAAGAACTCTTTGGTTCCATGTCCGGCGCCTGCAAGAATGTAAAGATCTGCACGGTCCTCCATACCTGCCTCCACGATCTTATCATAGAATTCCTCACTGATGGAGCACGGAACCAGCTTGTCGCAGTCTCCATGCAGGATCAGCATCGGACACATCTCTTTGGTCAGAATGTACGGCGGGCAGAACTCTTTGGAACGCTCTCTTAAGGTTGCCGGGTCTCCGCCCATCAGTGCTCCCTCATGCGTCTCCGCCATGGATTTCCAGCGGAAATTCGGGTTGGTGGCAATCTCATGCTCATCAATCTCAATCAGCTTTAAGAAATCAACCGGTCCGAACATATCGCAGCAAGCCTGCACTTTGGAAGAATAGCCGCTCCACTCTTCACTCTCATACAGATCGGAATTCATGGCAGCCAGTGCAGAAAGATGTCCGCCTGCAGATCTACCGATGATACCGATGCGGTCCGGATCAATCTCATACTCATCTGCATGGGCACGCAGGAAACGGATCGAAGTCTTTACGTCGATGATCTGGGAGGGCATATGTGCTTCGGCACTGCTGCGGTAATACATGGAAGCAACCACGTATCCGGCATCTGCTAAAAATGCCATCTCCGCTACCATCAGGTTCTTATCGCATCCACGGTATCCGCCGCCCGGAACCCACAGAATTGCCGGCTTCGGAGTCTTGTCGTCTGCCTCATCGTCATGTCCGGATGCCAGACGCATCTCGCTGTTTCCGTTCTGCAGCATGATGGACATCTTCAGCTCCATCTCATTGCCTTCGAGGTCTTTCTGTCTGGAATATACGATATTATCAATAAAGTTAATGCTCTTTCTTGCCCTGCCCGGTTTGATTACTTTTTTCATAATTCCGGCTCCTTTCTGCCTGCCTCACTTATGCTTACATCATTTTATAAATCTTAATATTGACACCACGGACTCCGTCTACGGTGCTTCCGGAAAGACTTCCGACATAGACACCATAGTTCAGCCACTCATATTTTCCTCTTGGCGCATGGAAGGATGGACGGGTCTGGATGACGCTGTTCTTCTCCTGGTCTGCATATTTATAGCCAAGGTTTTCGATGGCAATGTAAACACCGTCATCGGTCTGAAGCAAATATTTTGCGAATACGGTTCTGGAGCTTACGGTATCCTCCGTGTCTCCGCCGACTCCCATATTCCAGTCTGCACCGCCCGGTACAACACGACCACGGAGCTTCTCGCCCTCAAAATGGCCGCCTTTGATCTGGATCACCTTTAAATATCCCCAGTCATTGCCTCCGACAACCAGTCTGTCCTCCTCCGGACAATCTGCACGAAGCTCCATAACCAGTTCTGCATCTAACTGAACGTTCATCGATTGTTTCCTCCATTCTACAGGGATGCCTGTTTGATCGTATCAATTACGAGCTGCTGTCCTTCTTCCCACTCATCCGTGCAGTGAACGATGAAGCCGTGGTAAGAATTTAAGAAGCATTTCTGGGTAACTTTTACTCCGGCCAATACCAGACGTCTTGCATAATCCGCATCCTCGAAACGGAAATTATCATGTCCGGCACTGGTGATCAGCGCTTCCGGAAGCCCTTTCAACATCTCATCGGTTGCTAAAAGCGGGCTGCAGTACGGATCCTTTAAGGTTTCCGGATTCCCGTCGGTGTAAGCAAGGCTGAACATTCTGCCACGCTCTACCGGGATCATGTTGGTTGCTGCCTCCGGCTTGTCTGCCGGGTCAGTTACCATATCGAATGCGCCATAATCCAGAACCTGCAGGCAGAACTGGAACTCTTTGGTCTGGTTTGCCTTTAAGCAGACAGCGGCAGTCAGGTTTGCACCTGCGCTGTGTCCTCCCATGGATACGCGTTTGCTGTCCGCATCCCAGTGCTCCAGCATGGAAAATACCCATCTGCATACTTCATAGGTCTCGTTGAATGCCTTCGGGTACGGATACTCCGGAGCCAGGCTGTAATCCACATCCACAACGATTCCCTGGATCGCATCTGCCACCTTTGCAGAGTAGATCTCATCTCTCAGCACATGCGGGCGTACAAATCCGCCGCCGTGTACGTTGATGTGTACCGGACAGTTTTTGGTACGGTTTTTCGCTGTAAAGATATAGCACGGAACCGGTCCCTCGGAAGTCGTCACTTTGACTTCTTCGCGCTCGGCCAGGTCCAGGTTCTTTTTGTATTCCTCGGTAATGTTCTCTTTTGCCACACTCTTGCCGCGGAGTGCCGCGATCATGGTCTCTTTTTGTTCCTGTGTCAGCATCACTTGTCCTCCATTCATGTCATTCAACGTATTCTGATTTCTGATTTATTCTGTCTTTCTCAATTTTTCTAATTTTCTTAACGATTTTCCGATTTTTGGCAGTAAGAAAGCCGAAGCCTATTTCTAGCTCCGGCTTCTCACCTTATCTCACTGCTGTTCTAAAAACAGTTTGGTTTACATCTCTTGTTGCCGACCTATACCGACACCCATTCTGCCTAGTTTGCTGCTGCTTTCCGTTTCTTCAGCATTTTTGTGATGATCGGTCCAACCACACTGTAAACAGCGATCAGGATGAAGATCAGGGAAATCGGACGGGTTACGAAAGAAGTCATATCGCCTCTTGCGTAAGAGCAGCCCATACGGAAGTAACTCTCAATCTTGCTTCCCAGAATGAATGCAAGCATTAACGGGGTACCCGGCATCTTGAAGAACTCCATCAGGATACCAACGGCACCGAATACCAGTACCAGGTAAACACTGAACATCGAGGTAGATGCGGAGTAAGCACCTAAGAAGCAGATCATGAGGATCGCGCTGTAAAGGTAATGGTACGGAGCCTTTAACAGCATTGGGAACCAGCGTTTGGTAAACAGCTCGGTTACAAAGATGAGGATTGCAGATACCAGTACGGTTGCAAAGATCAAGTTTGCAAGGAGCGGGTTGTTCTTAATGAACATCGGGCCTGCCTGCAGTCCGTGAATGGTCATGGCAGACATTAACAGTACGGTGGTTGCATCGCCAGGGATACCAAGAGCGATCATCGGGATGATTGCGCCGCCGACACCTGCGTTGTTTGCAACCTCGGTTGCCCAGATACCTTCATCGATACCGGTACCGAACTTCTCCGGATGTTTGCTCATCTTCTTTGCCTGACCATAAGCGATCAGGTTGGAGATACCGGAACCCATGCCCGGAAGGAAGCCGATCCACAGACCAATGAACAGGGAAGTGATAATAGTCTTTAAGTTTGCTTTGAAATCTTTAAAGCTAAGTCCAAATCCCTTTAAGGAACCTGCATCTACTTCCGGCATATCCAGATTGTTCTTTGCGTAGCTGGTTGCTACCTGCTGCAGTGCGAAAGTACCCATCAGAAGGCAGACAACGTTGATACCGCCATACAGGTTGGTATTCTTAAAGGTGAAACGAAGCTGGTTGGTAACCATATCGGAACCAATGGTAGAAAGCCACAGACCAAAGAATGCAGCTAACAGACCTTTGAAAATGGAACCGTTGCTTAAACCAACTACCATGGTGATTGCCATCAGGCAAAGGCTGAAGTACTCCCACGGTCCAAGCATCAGGGCAACATCTGCAATGAAGGTAGAGCAGAGGGTTGCAACGATGATAGAAACCAGGGTACCGATAAAGGAACCGGTGATACCGATGGTCAGCGCACGTGCTGCCTGACCTTTCTGGGTCATCGGATAACCATCATAACAGGTACCGATGGAAGCTGCGGAACCAGGGATTCCGACTAATACTGCTGCGATGAAAGAACCGGATACACCGCCGACATACATACCAAGCAGCATTGCAAAGCTTAAGTTTGTGTTTAATGCGAACGTCATCGGCAGAATCAGGGTGATACCAAGACCGCCGGAAAGACCAGGGATTGCACCAAGTACACAACCGACCAAGGAACACAGGTACATCATGATGAAGTTCATCGGCTGGAACAAAACGCCAAGTGCTGAAAGATAACTAGCCATTTTCTATTTCCTCCTTCTTGCTTACGGCATCTTAATGCCAAGGGAACTCCAGATCAAACCCTTCGGAAGCGGGATGTTGAAGCCCTTGGTAAATCCGAAGTAGCACAGGCTGCCCAGTGCAATGCTGAATACGATTGCAAATACAAGGTTGATCTTCTTGTCCACTTTCAGGGTCATGATGAACATCATCATGCCAACCATGGCAGTGATCCAAAAACCAATTACGTTCATGGCTACGCAGAATACGATACACTCAACCATGATCAGTGCCAGACGTTTCCATCCTGCTGCATCCAGGTAAGGAGCAGCGCCATTTTTGTTATCTTCTGCTTCTTTTTTACCATCGAAGATCATGGACAGAACTGCCATGACGATCATGCCGATCGCGGAAATGTACGGGAACAGCTTTGGTCCCGGCTCGTTGGAAACCAGTTTTTCCGGAATCTGTGTGGTCTGGAACAGAACCCACAGAGCCAGAATGATAAACACAATACCCATGATATAGGTACGATTCAATTTTTTCATAGGAAATCTCTCCTTAAAAAGAAATCCGGCTGCCCGTAAGGACAGCCGGACATGTTTTTTAGTTTCGTTTCTGTTCGGTTTTTTAGCGAACCTTCAGACCCATGGAAGATACAAGGCCATCCTGGAATGCCCACTCGTCATCCAGAGCTTTCTTGGTATCCTCATAGTTTACAGCTGCAATGTAGGTAGCCATGGAGTTGTTGCCATCGATGAAGGACTGAACTTCGCTGGCTTTGCACAGAGCCTCGTTGATTGCCTCGCAGATCTCATCCGGAGTATCCTTCGGAGCCAGTACATAGTAGTTGGAATCCCAGGTTACATCGATACCCTGCTCCTGGGTAGTAGCGAACTTCTCATCCAGCTCAGTACCAACCAGCTCACTCATGTTCTCAAGGGTTGCTACTTTCGGTCCAAGGCTTCCCAGTACGGTAATCTTGTTGTCAGCATCGTAAGACTCTGCGTTCGGGATAGAGCAGTTTGCAATATCGATAGAACCTGCTGCAACGTTGGTCAGCTTATCAGCCTCGGAAGAGCACTGTACATAGTTTACGGAGTTTGCATCACCGGTCAGAGCCTCAACCAGGGAAGTGAAGAGCACCTGGGTGGTACCGCCTAAGGAACAACCGATAACTACCTGACCTGGGTTAGCTTTGATATAATCAGCCAGCTCTGCAAAGTTTTTGTACGGAGCGCCCGGTTTTGCGATGATGGCCTGCGGACCGCCCTGGTTCATGATACCAACAACCTTTAAGTCATCTTTGATGTTAACTTCAGAAGAACCAGCAAGATACTGGATGATAGCGCCGCCGTGGCAGGTAACCAGGGTTAAGCCGTCTGCTGCTGCGTTCTTGGTGTGCTCCATACCAACTTCACCGGTATCGTAGTTGGTTACAACGAAGTTTACGCCTGGGCAAACCTCGCCAAGAGCCTGGGTTAAATAACGGGTGTACAGGTCAGTACCGCCGCCTGCTTTTGCCGGAACGTCGATGTAAACGTTGTCGCCGGATTTCCACGGACCTACTGCATCGCCTGCTGCTGCGGTATCGCCGCCCTCTGCTTTGCTCTCTGTTGCTGCAGCGGTCGTTGCTGCTGCAGTGGTCTCAGAGCTTGAGGATGATCCGCATCCTGCAAGGCTTACTGCGGTCAGACATGCTGCCATAGCTGCTGCAAATAATCTGTTCTTTTTCATAGTGTTTTCTCCCTCTCCTTTTTTCTAATTCATAACAAATAATTATAGTTTTTCCCGATTACCTGTTATGAAAAAATTTACGATTTTGTTTCTGATGAGTCAATCTGTATTTCTTTTCTCATCTATGTCTGTATTATAATACACAATATGACGATTGACAAACAGGTTAATTTTATATATCATATAAGTAAAAGTTATACATTGTTGCTCCTGCGTTTTGCACACAGCGATGCTTGTTATGGAGGCTGTCACATGAATACCAGACAACTTACTTATGTGCTTTCGATCGCCGAAACCGGCAATCTGTCTGCTGCTGCCAAAGAACTCGGAGTATCCCAGCCGGCGCTCAGCAAATACCTGGCAGAACTGGAAGATGAACTGGGAACGGAATTATTCCTTCGTTATAAAAAACAGCTGTATCCAACCGCTGCAGGGAAAATCTATCTGGAAGCCGCTACCCGTATCATCGGTGTGAAAGAGCAGACATATCAGATTATTTCCGAGCTCTCCAACGGTTACCAGAAAACCTTGCACATTGGCGTGACTCCGCTGCGCGGTTCCATCGCCATCGCCCAGATCTTCAACCAGTTTCACCGCCGTTACCCCAATGTAAAAATCGAGATGAAAGAACGTTATATGGCAGGACTGCGCCGCGCCATCCAGGACCACAGCGTCGAACTGGCACTTGGCACCTGCAACGACCCGGACGAACCCGATATCATCCATACTTCTTTCCATGAAGAAGAACTGGTTCTTTTCGTTCCTTCCTTCCATCCTCTTGCCTACCAGGCAAGCCAGGACCTCGATCACCTGACCGCGATTGATATCCGTAAATTTCAGGACACCCCGTTCCTGCTCGCTACGGAAAATTCAACCATACGGCAGACTGCGGATATGATTTTTCAGCAGAACCAGATGCAGCCGACCGTTGTTTACGAATCCGACAACAACCTGATCTTAAAGCACATGGCAGACCAGGGCGCCGGTGTAGCGCTGCTTGGACGCGGTCATGTGGAGCCTTCCAAAAACCTGGTCTACTTTTCTTTGAAACCGTCTTATTCCGTGCATATGACCATCATGTCCGCTCCCGATCACATTCTGAGCGAGGAAGAACGTTTCCTGATCTATTTAAACTATCTGCAGGAAAGCAAACGGGCAAATTACCGTTTCAATCCGAATGCCAATGCCAAAAGACTTTTAAAAGAATACGAATTATATGATACGGAACGGAGAACCCACACATGGACACCAAAATCTTAGAATATGTCATTGCCATTGCAGAAGAAAAAAGCCTCAGCAAAGCAGCCGAGCGTCTCTATCTTTCCCAGCCAGCACTCAGCCAGCGGTTAAAAAAGCTGGAAGACGAGCTTGGAACCCCGCTGTTTTTGCGGGAAAAAAATGGACTTTCCATCACCGATGCCGGGAGAATCTATATCAATGGGGCACATTCTATCCTGCAGATCAAGCGGGAAGCCTTAAAAAAGATTTCCTCCATGAGTCGCAGTAATAAAAACACGCTCCGTTTTGCCTGCGCGACCTCATCCGCCATCGAATGTCTGCCTGCATTCCGCGAACTATATCCGGACATTGAAATCCTGTCCCAGCGCTGCAACAGCCCAAAGGCCAAGGAAGATCTGATCATGGGCAGGGCAGATCTTGGGATTGTGCTTACGGCCTCCTTAGAGCACACCGTTTTGGAATATCTTCCATTGTGGACCGGAGAACTTCTACTCGCTCTCCCGGATGGTCATCCGGAAGTCTCCCAGGAAGAGATCCATGCCGGTAATTTCGAAAAACTCCGGGATGATTACTTTGTTCTCACCCACGCCCCCTCTTTTGCCCGTGACAGTGAAGAACAGATCCTCCGCGCGATGCAGCTGCAGCCCAACGTCATCTGTGAGGTCGAGGATAATGTTTCCCGCCGCTATATGTTAAACAAAGGACTTGGAAATGCGTTTGTACCAGGCGATTCCCACCACGAGGGGGACACCTTCCGCACGTATTCCCTCAATCCTCCGTTTACCTTTTACATTGTAGCCGCTTACCCAAAGACCTGTACGCTTTCTGAGCCTATGAAGCAGCTGATCCGGCTTCTGCTGACGCATTTTGAACATTCCGCACTGTAAAAAAGATTCCAACGGCTTCTACGTCTATGCCAAACCTAATCTTTGCGATACTAAAACAGTCACCAAATATATCAGCCGCTATCTTGGACGCCCTGTCATTGCCTTAAACCGCATTGATTCTTATGATGGTAAAAATGTTACTTTCCATTATCATCGCCATGAAGACAATGCTTTTGTTAAAAAATGTATCCCTGCACTGGATTTTATTTCTTTGCTCATCCACCAGAAGGTATGACAGCAAAACTCGTTAAGAACATGTCGGATTCAGACCTTTTGGATATGCACTATTTTCTAACTGAAGATGATGACTGGGATGGTGAAGAACCCGAAGAAGGTTTCTATATCGACTTCTTTCAGTAATCGTCTTGTTTTGGTGCCCGCATAAAAGCGGGCATTTTTAGTATGACTTCCTCCGAGTGGAGGAATTTCCTATCATACGAAAAAATGGCTTAAATCCGTGGGATTCAAGCCATTTTATAAGTTTCTGGTATAACGTGTGGGGTTGTTAATTAACGAACTTACTTTAAATACTTATCAAAGAATGCAATCTGCAATTCCTTCGTGGCATCCTGGAAAAACTCTCTCGTTCCATGACCTGCGCCCGGAATCACATAGTAATCCACTTTATCTTCCATACCGGCAGCCACAATCTTCTGATAAAGCGTCTCACTGCTGATCTCTACCGGAACAAGTGGGTCATTATCACCATGAAGGATCTGAATCGGGCACATATCCTGATTTACCATATTGACCGGACTTGCTTTCGCACCGCGCTCCTTCATCGTTGCCGGATCTCCTCCCAACAGACATCCTCCATGGGTTTCCTCAACACTGTGCCAGCGTGCAGACGGATTTGAAAACTGCTTTTCTTCATTTTCCATCAACGCCTTGATATCAACCGGTCCGAACATATCACAGCATGCCTGAACCTTAGAGGAATAGCCGCTCCATTCCTCACTGTCAAAACCATCCTGATTCATAGCTGCTGCTGCTGACAGATGTGCACCTGCCGAACGGCCAAAGATACCGATCTTCTCCGGATTGATCTCGAACTCCGCTGCATGAGCACGCAGAAAACGGATTGCCGTTTTCACATCGATCAGCTGATCCGGATAATGCCCCTGAGCACTGCTGCGGTAATAGATCGAAGCAACCACATATCCGGCATTTGCAAATTCTGTCATCTCCCCCAGCATCATATTCTTGTCTGTGCCTTTCCAGCCGCCGCCCGGTACCCATACCAGTGCCGGCTTCGGACTGTGATCCTCCTTCGGATCATCTTCCCCCATTGCAGCACGCATCTCACTGTTTCCGTTCTGGAGCAGAACCGAAAGCTTCAGCTCCAGCGGATCCCCGTTTAAATCTTTTACCGTGGAATACACTACATTATCGACCAGAGTCAGTGTTTTTTTCTTTGTTCCCGGATTAAATATTGTTTTCATGACTTTTATCTCCTTATTTCCCTCTCTTAACCGTAAATCGGGAAGAAAATATTAATGCCGATGATCAGTGCGATCAAGGTAAGAATCAGAAGCGGTAAGGTAAACTTAAGCGTCTTCAGCGGATTCTGATTACCGATACCAAATGCCATCATCGTGCCGGAGCAGCCGGTCGGCATTACAAATGCCAGCCATGCAGATACGCAGCAGCAAAGCACGACTGCTTTCACATTCATGCCGCCTGCCAGCGCGGTAGAAGCTGCGATCGGACTCATCAGCGCCATGGTACCCATGTTAGACATAAAGTTTGTCATCAGTGCACATGCCACACAGAAGACAATACTTACAAACAATCCGCTCGGATGTCCACCCAGGATATTTAAAACCTTCTGTCCGATCAGTTCACCGACACCGGTCTTGGAAAGTGCGGTTGAAACTACACTCATTCCTGCCACCATCCATACCATATCACAGGTAAGGGTCTTCATCACTTCCGGAATCTCCAGAACCTTAAACACGATCAGAACCAGAAGGCCTGCTGCCGGAATCACGTTGGTAATATCACTTCCAAGCTGCTTGGTAAACATAAAGCCCAGCATGATTGCTGCAAATACACCAAAAATAAAATATTCATCTTTTCTGGAGATCGGCGCTGCATCCTTAACATCTTTCACCTGGGACTTATCAATCGTTCCGTTCGGAATCAGCTTATAGAAGATCAGGCAATAAATGACGCCCACGATCAGCGGAAGGATTCCAGCCTTGCAGAAATCAGCAATTCCCAGATAATCCTCCGGACCAACAAGTCCCTGATAGTAAGAAGTGATCGTGCCTGGCATCGTAGCACCCATGCCGATCGGGAATTTGGAAGTTGCCAGACAGTTTACCGTTGCAACTAAAAACAGCAGTCTGGACGGGGAATACTCACTGTCATCATCAAAGGTCTGGATAAACAGAAGCATAACGGAAATACATGCGACCTGTCCCATCAGCTGAGACAAAAGAATTGTCATGCCACATAAACCAAGAACCAGCATAGCTCCGCTTTTTCCCTGAAGCTTGCCCATCACACCTCTGAGACGGTGGATCAGGCTTGTCTTGCCAAGGGCAGTCGCAACTACGATCATTGGTGCGATCATCAATGTAGTACTGCTGGAAAGGCCGGAAAAGGCCGTCTTTAAATCTAACACTCCGGTAAATACAAAAAGGACACAGCAGATCATTCCTGTGACACCATATGGAAGCACATGGGTCAGGAGCATTACTACCATAAATACCAGGATGCATAATGCCATTATCATCTGTACATTCATCTCAATTTCTCCCTCATTACATTTTTTGATAAAAAAGTCTGGACTTCCGGTACTGTTCATGATAATCGGCCTACCATTACACACCTGAAGCTTTTCTATCTTTCTTGTTTATGGTGAAATTGTATCATTTTGCCATAGAATGTACAATCCATGTTTCGCTATATATACTATTACAAAAAACTATATATCATTGATATTCTTCAACAGATATATTATACTCATTCTATAGGATATCCATAAAAGGAGGATTCTCCAGTGCAGATCAAAAATATGTCTTACATCATAGCGCTAGCAGAAGCCGGCACCCTTTCCGCTGCCGGAAAACAGCTTGGCATCTCTCAGCCAACTCTAAGTGTTTTTCTGTCCAATCTTGAACAGGAACTGGGCATCGACCTTTTCCTTCGCGATAAAAAAAAGCTGATCCCGACTCCGGCAGGGCGGATTTATCTGGAAGCAGCCAGACGCATTCTTGCCACACAGGAGCAGACGCTTCAGTCCATCCGTCAGCTCACGACTGCTCCGCCCATAGAGATTCGTATCGGTGTCACCCCACTGCGAGGTTCTGAGGTGGCCTCCAAGATCTTCGCCCGTTTCTCTGCCAGGTACCCGAATATCCGTCTGCGGCTTCAGGAGGGCTACATGCAGGAACTGCGCAATATGGTACAAAATGGAATGGCTTCCTGCTCTCTCGGCACCTGCTTTGACACGGAATCGGCAGATTTTGACTATATCACTCTCTTTCGGGAAGAGGTCATTGTCGCTGTCCCGGCCTTCCATCCGCTGGCGCACCGCCCCAAAAACACCTCCATGGAATTCCCGCAGGTTTCACCAGAGGAGCTGTCCGACTCTCCCTTTATCCTTATGAGTCCGGGCAGTAGCATCCGGACCATCTCGGACTATATATTCCATCAGGCCGGTTTTTCTCCTACCGTGGTATTTGAAAGCGGTAACAACCTTGTCATACGCAACATGGTCCGAAATGGCTCCGGCATTGGTTTTCAACCACGTTCTACCGCACTCATGGATGATCCGGATATCGCCTACCTCTCCCTTTCCCCGCGTTACTATCTGAATCTGTGCGTAGTGACAAAAAAAGGAACGGTATTATCAGAAAGTGAACGGTATTTTATCTACCTGATGATACAAAATGACTTTCATGTTCCCTACTATACTCCGGATTTTAACGAAGCCGCACGGAATATCTGGGATGAATTTCACACAGAAGGAGGTTCCTTATGACCTTTCAGACACTGGATTATATCATTGCGATTGCCGAAGAGAAATCCATCTCAAAGGCTGCAGACCGTCTGCTCCTCTCTCAGCCTGCGCTGAGCCGACAGTTGAAACGGGTCGAAGAAAGCCTCGACACAAAGCTCTTTGCACGTGAACAAAACGAAATGCACCTGACTGATGCCGGAAAAATATATGTAAACGGTGCTCGCTCCATCCAGAACATTTATGAGCGCGCACTGAATGATATCCGAAAGCTCTCCCAGTCCGGCAGGCATCAGATCACCTTTATCTACAATAATATCCTGCTGCCAGATTTTTCCACAGAGATTCTGCCGGATTTCCGCAAGCTGCACCCGGATATTGTACTCAGCACCATCAACGGAAACGCATCTGCTGCAAAGGATTATCTCTCCAACGGCATGGCCGATCTTGCTGTCGTTGCGACTGGGGAAGGCGGTCACAGTATGCTGGAATTTCTTCCTCTGCGCGAAGAAGAGCTGATGCTTGCCATTCCGGAAAACCATTCGGTTATTCCTGATTTTGAACAACATGGTGCTGATTTATCCATGCTTTCCGGAGAATCCTTTATCCTGAACCAGCACAACAGCTTCTTTCACAGCCTTGAACAAAACATTCTGACCGGGCTTTCTTTTCTGCCGGACATTCTGTGCGAGATCAGTGATATCAACGCATCCGGAAACATGGTTGCAAACGGAAAAGGCATTGCCTTTCTCCCGCGTTCTGCGGGTGGGCAGCTCCATGGCTGCAGGCTCTTTTCTCTCAAGCCACAGGTTACCTTTCAAATTGCCATTGCTTATCCCAAAAGCAATGCTTTAACAAGGCCGGTACGTGATCTGATCCTGCTGCTTTTAAAGCAGGCCGAGAACCGGCAAACAGCATAAACTTGCTTATCTGTATAACGAAAAAGCGGGCCGTGTTTCCTTTCGGAAACACGGCCCGCTTTTTCGTATTTATTGCTTTACACGAACAATTTTCAATCTCAGAAATTACTGCTGAAGGCTATCAGCGATCTCTTTAATGGTGTTGTAGATCTGCTCATCGTTCTTAGCAGAATCCTCTGCGTTTAAGTAGTACGGCATCATATCTACGTTAGCAACACCCTCAGCTGCAGACGGATCTGCAAGAACTTTCTGAACAAGATCCTCATAGTAAGCGATCACATCATCAGAGGTATCTGCCGGGAAGTAGAAGGAGAAGTCGCAGTCCGGATATACCAGATCTACACCCTGCTCTTTCAGAGTCGGGATATCTTTGATGAGATCATATCTTTCCTCGGTCGGAGCGCCAATGCAGTTGAACTGTCCGGACTCAAGGTAATCCTTACAGTTGATGTATGCACCCGGCATTAAGTCTACCTGACCAGACAGCATAGCTGCGATCTTATCGGAGTTAGAACCTACGTCAACCAGATCCAGATCGATATCTGCTGCTTTCTCAAAAGCAAGCAGCTCATAGTAGGTGTAAGCACCAACCTCGGTACAAGCCTTTAACTGTCCCGGTGCTGCCTTAGCTGCCTCGACAAATGCGTTCAGATCTGCATATTTCTCAGCGCTTACATATAACTGCTGTGCCGGATCCTTTGCGAAGGTCGGGCCCAGTTTGAATGCGGTATAGTTGTAATCAGTAACGCCTGCGATGTTAGCAACGTTTACAAGGTTGTGGCCATACAGGAAGGTATGTCCGTCAGCAGCTGCTGCCAGAACCTGGTTTGCTGCTACAGAACCTGCTGCACCGCTTGCATTAACAACGATGAAATCATGACCGGTCAGCTCTTTTGCATACTGAGCAAATACACGAGCAGAAAGGTCAGTGTTTCCGCCTGCACCTGCCGGAACTACGATAGAAACAGTGGTGCTCGGCTCCCATGCAGAACCGCTCTCAGCTGCTGCTTCTGCCTTGGTCTCGCCGTCTGCTGCTGCCTCAGTCTTGTCTGCTGCCGGAGCTGCAGTGGTCTCTGCCGGCTTGCTGCCGCCACATGCTGCGAGGCTTAATACCATGGTGCCTGCCATTGCTGCTGCAAAAAGTTTTTTCTTCATAATAATACGTTCTCCTTCTTTCCGGGTGTTTGCCACCCTGTTTTTCCCTTATATATATCCCCGTCCGCTCCGGACGGGGCATATACCATATTAATATAGAGGTAAAAGATTGTAAAGTTCAGATCTCTTTATGCTGCCTGTTTTTTCGCTTTGTAAGCCTTTAACTCCTTGGTTACGGTCCATACCAAAACACCGATTGCGATAAAGAAGAATACATCGAAGATCGGTCTTGCAAAGAATGCACCAAAGGACTTGTACTGCATGATACCACGTCTTAAGTAGGTCTCCAGCATCTCACCGATCAGGAAGCACAGTACGAACGGAGTCGTCGGCAGGCTGAACTTGTGATAAATATAACCTACCAGACCAAAGATCAGGATGGACTGTACATCGAAGATACGGTTGTTGGTTGCGTATGCACCGACACAGCACAGAACCAGGATCAGCGGAAGCAGGATGTGCTTCGGCACCTTCAGTACCTGTACAAAGCCCTTGATACAGGTCCACTCAACCACCAGCATGATCAGGGTACATACGATACATGCAGCGAAGATTCCGTATACAACATCACCATTCTTAACGAACAGCAGCGGACCAGCAGACAGACCGTGGATCAGGAAACCACCTAACATCATAGCAGTAACGCCATCACCCGGGATACCAAGTACCAGAAGCGGGATCATTGCACCACCGATGGTTGCGTTATTTGCAGACTCGGTTGCTACGATACCTTCCGGATTACCCTTACCAAACTCCTCCGGATGCTTGGACATATTCTTAGCAGTTACGTAAGACAACATACCGGAAGTAGAACCACCGATACCCGGAAGGATACCGATACCGGTACCGATTAAGGAAGAACGAAGGAAGTTCGGCAGCCAGGAAATGAACTCCTGCATGGTAAAGCCAAAGCCCTTTACTTTTTTAATCGGAATGGTATCAAGCTTGCCGCCCTTCATGCTCTCTGCGGTACACAGGATATCTGCGATCGCGAAGATACCGATCAGGGTCGGAAGAGTATCAAATCCTGCCATCAGGCTGGCATTGCCGAAGGTGAAACGCGGAGTACCATCGATCGGAGCCATACCGATTAAGGTGAACATCAGGCCGAACAGACCAGCCAGAAGACCGCGGATCATGTTACCGGAGGAGAGGATTGCTACCATCGTCAGAGCGAAGAAGCAGATACCGAAGTTCTCAGCCGGAGTAAATTTCAGTGCAACATCTGCAAGCAGCGGTGCACAGAAGGTCAGGATGAGGAAAGAGAAAATGGAACCCATTGCGGAGAATACGATACCTACGCCAAGGGCTTTCATAGCCTCACCGTTTTTTGCCATCGGGTGTCCATCGAAGCAGGTTGCGATGGAAGATGCGGTACCAGGCATATTCAGCAGGATTGCGGAGATCAGACCACCGGAAATACCACCAATATAAACTGCTACCAAGGTGTTCATACCCAGGGAAGGGGTCATGCTGAAAGTCAACGGCAGCATCAGTGCTACTGCCATGGAAGCTGACAGTCCCGGGATGGAACCGAAAATAATACCAATTGCTACGCCAGCGATCATCAGAAGGATGGACGCCGGATTTAAAATACTTGCGAATGCACTACCTAAAAGTCCTAATGCCTGCATATTCTTACGTCCTCCTTATAAAGTAATGGTAAAGATACCAGCCGGCAGCACGATCTTGAATCCATAACGGAACAAGAAGAATACCACCATAGTGAAAATGATGTCGATCACTGCCAGAATGATAATGTGCTTTTTGTCACGCTCATCATCCGGAGACAGAACCAGCATCTGCAGAAGTAAAAATACCAGGGTAGAAATGATAAATCCTACCGGCTGCAGCGCAAATACATAGATCAGGACCAGAATGATACTGGAAATCACGCGCTTATAATCGCATTCCGGGATTTCCGCTCCCTCCAGTTCCTTTGCGTGCATCTTGAAGTTTTTAATGTTTAAAAATGTGAGGATTGCTGCCAGGATAAAGGTAACAACACCAATTACCATCGGCATGAAATCCGGTCCGATCTCCATAACCTTGGATTTCGGAAGCATCTGTGCCATTGCGATGAGGCATGCGGATAATACCATGAAAAACACACCTACGACAATGTCCCCATACTTTTTGAAGAACATACCCTTCATCTCCTTTTCTTTTTGTTTATATCCTACCGCCAAACCCTTTCGGGATTGAGCCAACCTCAGAACCGGCACAGCCCGCTGCAGGCCGTGCCGGCAGTTTCAATCCCGATTCGGGATTTTCTTACCGTACCAGTGCCGGTTTCTTGGAATCGAACTTCCAGTTCGGAATTAAATACTGCATAGCCATTGCGTCGTCACGGTCGTGAGTCGGCAGGGAATTGTACAGCTTGTTTGCCTCCATGACGCGGTCCATATTGATGGTAACGCCAAGGCCCGGCTTCTTCGGAACCTGCAGATATCCGTCTACGATCTGCGGAGTATCATTTAAGAGGTTCTGACCATCCTGCCAGATCCAATGGGTATCCAGCGCGGTCGGGTTGCCCGGTGCTGCTGCTGCTACATGAGCAAATGCAGTCAAGGTGATATCAAAGTGGTTGTTGGAGTGGCTGCCCCAGGTCAGGCCCCAGTCATTTAAGATCTGAGCCATGCGGACGCTTCCTCCGAATCCCCAGAAGTGCGGATCTGCAAGCACGATGTCTACGGACTTCAGTGCTGCTGCATGATAGAACTGTCTCCAGTCGGTTGCGATCATGTTGGTTGCTACCGGCAGGTTTACCTTGTTCTTGAACTCAGCCATGATCTCACGGCTGCTGAATCCGGACTCCGGACCACACGGATCCTCGATGTATGTAAGAACGCCTTCCATCGGCTTGCACAGCTCAATGGCCTCTGCCAGGCTCCATGCGCCGTTCGGGTCGATGTTGATACGTCCGTTCGGGAATGCTTTTTTCAGTGCGCGGATTGCTTCCATCTCCTCAGAGCCCTTCAGCACGCCGCCTTTTAATTTGAAGTTGCGGAAACCGTACTTCTCGTGAAGAACCTGAGCCTGCTCCACGATGCGCTCCGGGGTCAGCATTTCCTGACGACGAAGCTTGAACCACGGGTCAGAGCTGTCGCTCTCATCTAAGTAGTTCAGCTCCTTTGCCTTGTTCTTGTCGCTGACATAGAACAGATAACCAAGAGTCTCAACCTGGTCTCTCTGCTTGCCGTCGCCTAACAGCTCGCACATCGGCAGGTCTAAATACTGGCCAAGTAAGTCAAGCAGTGCGCACTCAATCGCCCACTCTGCTTTTACTACGAATTTCAGCTTGCTGATATCCAGGCTCTGGATACCCTCGCCGTCATCCTCTTTTGCTCTCTTGGAAGCTTTGTGGATGCTGTCCAGAATAGAACGGTACTTGCCGACCTGCTGGCCGACTACTAACGGAATGCAGCTCTTTAATGCTTCGCAGGTATAGTCGCCGCCATGGATCTCACCGATACCGGTGTGGCCTGCACTGTCCTTTAAGATAACCAGGTTTCTGGTAAAGTACGGTGCATGGCAGCCGCTTAAGGTCATGAGCATGCTGTCATAGCCTGCTACCGGAATTACCTGCATCTCAGTTACTGTAGGGGTACCCTTGTTCATATTTTCCTCCTCTTGCCGGAGCTTAACATTTTTCTGTCATCCGTTTCTCTGTTTCATGCAAATTTTTAACGCAGGATGTAAAAAAAAGCTCCCATGCAATTTTTCTTTGTTCATTGTTATACTCTAATGATAAAAGTTTCTGAGGAATCTGTCCAATATTTATAAATGATTGCTGTAATCATTTTTTCTAATAGCAGTTCGTGTAAAATCTTATCGGACTCGCAATTGAGATTGTATCTCATTTAGTACGGTAAGTAAAATTAATTATATTTCGAATATTCTTACTTATATTAAGTCGTTGTCCTGTTTTTATTAAGACAGGAAACCTCCTGTTCACGATCGATTTGGCTCTGCAATCAGAGCCTTGCTGAACTTATTATATATAATAAAAGTCTGTTTTTCAATACTTTTTACCTCAAAAAGCCTCGATTTCTCGAGGCTTTTGGGCATTTTTCACATTTTCTTTATTATCGAAATCCGGTCAGATCCGGGTCAGCAGAGCTCCCTGCTCGTCAAATTCCAGTTCCTGCGGCTCATCCAGTGCAGTAACCCCCGGATATCTTCCGTTTTTCACATCCTCATAATATGCCTCCGAAAGCATGATCTCGCCGATGTGAAGCGTATTCTTGATCCGGACGATCCGGGCATGCTCCCGGTCAATCTGATTTGCCGTACGGATGCAGGCCTGGATGGCTTCTTTATCATCATAAACAACCGGCGGCATCATGCCGGAGCGTAAAACTGTGCTGGTAAAGCAATTCGTATAGATTACATCCAGATCGAGTTTATCAAAAATCCGCTTTGTAATTACATCTGCCAGTCCCATTCCATTTGCATTTCCGTGAGAACTGTCCCGCAGGTCCAGAAAGCAGGTCCGTTTCACCTGCAGCCCACCTTTTCCGAATTCTGTGGACCAGGTACCGGAAATGTTCGGGTCCACGCCGGTTCCGCTGAAATTCTTTCCGATCTCATTTACAACCAGGACATCTGCTTCCTTCACGAGGATGCTCGGCATATTGGAAAATGCGATTTTCAGAAGCTCAGGCTCCCGCTCAAAGATTTTTTCTGTCGGGATCGCCTCAATTAGTGCAGTCTCGTCATAGGCATTCTCAACACAGGGAATCGCAAATAAAATATTGGAATTTTCCACTACCACCTTCGCATTTGCCGGAAGATTCCGCGCCATATTTCCGAGTCCGTCACTGTGGACGCTTTCTGCGCCCTTCTGCTTGCCAAGTCCGACTACCATCATCTTGCAGACACCGCTCTCATAAGGACCGCGGAAAGCATTGTGGGGCTTGATCCGACAGGAAACAATGATTCCGTCGGCTTCATGCGCATTTTTATCCTGATAAACCGGTTTTCCATACTCAGAATATCCCAGGAGCACCGTTTCCATGGAGGATCTGATCGGGCATCCCATTGCCTCCTCTGTAATTCCGTAACCGGCAAGAAGCTCTTTCTGGCTCTCTGCCTTTGCTCCTCCATGGCTTCCCATGGCCGGAACGATAAACGGATATGCTCCCTTTTCTTTCACATAATCAACAATCGCGCGGGTAATCACATTTACATTGGCAATACCCCGGCTTCCGGCCGTGATCGCGATATTCATTCCCGGCTGGATCCTGGAGCTGATTTCCGGTCTGGAAAGCTGTTCTCTCACAACTCCGGGAATCTGCTCCGGCTCAATCCGGTCTTTCTTAAAGCTCTGCTCCGCCCGGAACATTTTGGGGATTGGAATATCCTTCAACAGATTTGAGATACTTCCGCCTTTTACTGGTCCCATATGATATTGCCTCCTGTATTCATCGTTATTTCATCTAACCCTCTCTATTTACTATATCAGCGCCCATTCAAAAAGTAAATTTAAACTTTTTTGTCTTTCCTTTAGTTTTTCTAAATGTTATACTAAAATCATCACGAAATCCGGATCAGAGGAGCTCCGTATGAATTTAAAAGAAATCGAATATATCGTTACTCTTGCAGAAGAAGGAAAGCTGGCTCGCGCCGCGCAAAGACTTTTTATCACCCCATCCGCACTGACCCAGCAGGTCAGCAATCTGGAGCACGAGATCGGTCTTCCGCTTTTTGAGCGTTCCCGAAGCGGCTGGTCCCCCACCAGGGCCGGTCAGATATACTTAAGCTCTGCCCGCCAGATCCTGCAGATCCGCCAGGAAACCGACCGCAGGCTTCAGGATCTGTCCGACTCCCAGAAAGGAAATTTAAGTATTGGTGTTACTTCCGAACATGGAACCACAACCTTTACCCATATTTATCCGGCCTTTCACAAACAGTTTCCGGAAGTGACCATCAATATCTACGAGGCCAATGTACGCGCCCAACAGCAGATGATCCGTACCGGCAAGCTGGATCTCGGAATCCTGACACTTTCAGAAGAACAACAGACAGAGGATCTTTATATTCCTCTGGCTCAGGAAGAAATCCTCCTTGCCATTCCCAGCCTGCATCCGGCCTGTGGCAAGGCTGTCCCAACTGAGAAAAGCCCCTATCCGGAGCTGGATCCAAATCTTGTCCGGTATGAACCCTTTGCCATGATGTATAAAGAATCTACCATGTATGAGGTGATCTGCCAGGCATTCCGGATATACGGCTTTTATCCGGAAACCCTGTTTTTCGCACAGCGTTCTGCCACAACACTGGAAATGGTGTCTGCCGGGATCTGCTGCAGCGTCGTTCCAAGCTATTTTGCCGCCAGCAGCCATCCGCATGTTTTTGAACATGTTTCCTACTTTTCCTTTCCCTCACATCCGGTCTGGAATATCTGTGCCAGCCGGAAAAAGGGAAGCTATCTCTCAGCAGCAGCAGACTGTTTCATCCGGCTGTCCCAGGAATACTGGGGAGAGCTTATCCTGTGAAAGCTTTTTACTTTCTTTCTCATTTAGGGTATAATAAGAAGCAGCTCATGAATTGCACAACGTACAAATGGAGGTTTTCTTTTGGATGTCAAATACTTAAACTATATTCTGGCCATTGCCAACCGGCACAATATGACGAAAGCGGCAGAAGACTTGTTTGTCTCTCAGTCCTCTCTGAGCCAGTATCTTTCCAGACTGGAGCAGGAACTCGGCACACCTCTTTTTATCCGGTCCAAAGGTGAGTTGAGCCTGACGTCTGCCGGTGTGCTGTATGTAGAAGCTGCCCAGAAGGTTGTAAAGATCCAGAAGGATCTGTATCAGAACATTGCGGCACTGAGCCAGAAAGGCCGTATCCGTGTCGGAGTCACCTCGAACTGGGGACTTCGCATGCTGACCGAGATCATCCCGTTATTCCGGGAACAGTATCCGGGAATCACCATTGAAATTACAGAAACAAGCCTGCCTGCCTTCAAAAAGGCACTGACTGAAGGTACTCTGGATGTCGGCCTGGCCTCTGACGTAAGCACTATTCCCTACGGAAGCCTTGTGCAGGTACTTCGCGAGGAAGAAGTATTCCTTGCCATATCCATGTTTCACCCGTACGCGCTGACGCATCCATCCGGAACACCGATCACTGCAGAGGAAGTAAAAGCAAACTTTGCAGGCGACAACCTTTTATTATCCAAAAAGGGGGCCTCCCTGCGCATGATCGGCGACCAGTTCTTCGATGCCTGCGGGTTTGAGCCTGTTGCCGTGTGTGAGACCAACAACATTTCCGCCACACGCAGTATGGTAGCCCAGAATGCCGGTGTCGCATTTATATCCGAGTCCTGCTCTGTCAACCGCAACCACATTGCCTACTACCCGCTCTCCCCGGCCATGAAGCGCTTAAATCTGGTAGTACGCCAGAAGGACTGGGTGTTAAACGAGCCGGAACAGGCCTTTATGGATCAAATCTTAAATTATTTCAAACAGAACACCGAACACCCTTATCTGGCAGAGAAATATTCTATTTCTTTCTGACAGCAAAAGGCTCCATGAAAACCGCAGACAGCATTTGCTTTCATGGAGCTTTTTCATGTCATATTCTGATTTTCTCCGTTGCCATCACGACCCTGCACTTCTTCCTGCTGCATGCAATTCCGTATTTCAGGATCTTATGGATCCCATCCTGCAGGAGGGATTCTTCATACTGCTTGTCAATGATCTGCCTCAGTGCCTTCTGGCATTCCTGTTCCTCGCGTCCCGGTTCCGCATACTTTACCTCTATCACTATTCCGAGATCGGCATCATCAATCCGAATGGAAATATCACTGAATCCATCTCCTGACTCCTGATTTGAGCGGACAGACCAGCCGCCTTTGAAGCTCAGAATTCCCAGCAGAATTCCATGATAAAAGTTTTCCTTTGCCGGTTTCCGCACAAAGGTATCACGGACACTGATGGTTTTCTTCAGATACTCTGTCAAGACAGATTCCACGGTTTCCGGATTTCCGCAGAGCAGCGCATTGCAAAATTTATTTACCATTCCGCCATCCTGCTCCACGCTTTCCTGAAACAGCTCCAGCACCTGACGGATCATGATTTCACGGACTTCACGGTTGGGAATAGCCAGATTATAACGGTTTCCATCCGATTTTCCACGCTGTGTCAGGTATCCGGTCATAAACAGAGTGCTCCACAGATTGTCCATAGAAGAATACAGATCCTGATAGGTCAGTTCCTGGTTAATTTCCTTCTGGACCGTATCTCCACTGATCAGACTTTCCAGCTCCAGCTTCGTCAGTTTCTTTTCCGTTCCCATGTCCTCAATAAAATGCCGCAGGATCGTATTTCCACTGGTATTGATCCAGTAATTCTGCGGTGGAAAATCCGGTTCCAGCCGATGATCGCTGCAATAATTGATTACATCCCACGGACAATAGACCTCTGTATTTCCGAACTGATAACCATCATACCATAACTTCACGGTTTCATAATGCTCATCCAGATCATAATAATGAAGCATTGCCGCTACTTCTTTATCCGTAAAACCAAAAAATTCATCAAAGGCCGGATTGGTAAACGGATATACTTTAAAATTGTTCAGACCGGTAAAAATACTTTCCTTCGCAATCCTCAGACACCCGGTCAGAACTGCAAATTTGAGGTTTTCATTGGTTTTCAGTGCATTTCCCATAAGTCCGCGGATCAAAGATACCATCTCATCATAATAACCATTCTGAAAAGCCTTGTCAAGCGGTACATCATATTCGTCTACCAGAAGAATGACCGGAATTCCATAATGCTTCTTTAAAAGTGCGGACAGAAGTTTTAAGCTTGCTGTCAGAAGATCTTCCGACATTGCATACATGTCGTTCCCAGCCTGACCAATTTCAATCAGTTTTTCATAAATCTGCTTTTCTTCCAGCGTCAGCTGCTCACTTTGCTTCAAAAAGGAAAAGCGCATTGCCTCATTTCCAATAATGATCTTAAGCGCAGCCCGGGCTGCCTCAAACGTGCTTCCGTCTACACTCTTTAAGCTGACAGAAATGACCGGATATTTTCCCATGTACTGCTCACACAAATCCGTTTTCCCGGCAATATTCAGTCCTTCAAACAAAATCCGGTCACAGCCAAGCTCAAAAAAGCTCTGCAGCATGCTCATGTTCAGCGACTTGCCAAATCTCCTTGGGCGCGGAAACAGATTCACGGCACTGCCAAGATCCAGAAGCTGGGCGATCAGCCCGGTTTTATCAACATAGTAATAATTCTCCCGCCGGATCTGTTTAAAGCTTTCCAGTCCAACTGGAAGTTTCATCTTTCCTGCCATAGCTGCCTCCAATCCTACTTTTTAGTCTTTATACTCATTATACCATCGGTTCCCAGGTCCCACAAGCACCGAAAGGAGCCGCAAAAGCGGCTCCTTTCGATAAAGCTTTCTCTTCTGTTATTCTGCTTCCACCGTTCTGGTCACAATGACATTACTTCCCAGTCCCAGCACATTTTCAATCACGACCTCGCCCTCATGAACCGGCGCGGTGCGTTTCACTTTCCGGATCTCATTCATAACGTCAAAGATCTTAGCCTTCGGGATCGGCGCACTCAGGCGGACGCTGGCCAGCGGCATCTCACCGCCCTCCACCAGAATGGAGGTTGCTATATTCCGCATCGGGTTTACCAGTTCCTGCTCTACATATTCATGGCCGCGTTTGCACTTGTTGCCGGTGATGGAATACGGCGCTTCGCTGCCCTCCGCGGTAATCTCACAGCCCTGAGGGCACATAATACAGGTAAAGGTTCTTAACATACCACTCTCACCTCCAGGTTATCCTTCTCATTCAGTTCTTCCGGCTTTAAGCCAATCTGGATCATCTCTGCCGGGAGAGCCTTCGGAAACTTCTTCTGTTTTACCAGATGGTCACCCTGCCACAGCTCTACGGTGCAGTTTCTCACCGGTTTTCTCATACGGAAGGACACCGTTACATTTCCGGTACCGCTGAAGCGGGCCGGGGTCAGCTGTCCTACCATACTGTCTCCTGTAATGGCAAGGCCGCAATCCGGAAGCGCTCCCTCTTTGATGTAGCGGGCTGCTCCGTCTGCCAGTTCCTCTGCCTCCATGGAAACAAAGTCTACCAGATCATGTACGTGAAGCACGTTTCCTGCCGCGAATACGCCCGGAACGGTGGTCTGGAAGTTTTCATCTACAGACGCGCCCTTGGTTCCATCATCCTGCTTTGCGCCGGCCATCCAGGTCAGCTCATTTTCCGGGATCAGGCCCACGGAAAGGATCAGGGTGTCACACGGATATTCCTTCTCAGTTCCCGGGATCGGCTGCAGCCTGTCATCCACCTCAGAAATGACGACACTCTCGAGACGGTCCACGCCGCGGATCTCCGTTACGGAATGGCTTAAATGCAGTGGAATCTGATAATCATTTAAGCACTGTTCAATATTTCGCGGCAGTCCGCTGGCGTATGGCTGAATCTCAAACACGCCCAGCACCTTCGCCCCCTCCAGGGTCATACGTCTTGCCATGATCATGCCGATATCACCGGATCCAAGGATCACGACATTCTTTCCCGGCATGCGGTTCTTTAAATTGATATAAGCCTGAGCCACACCGGCAGTGTACACACCGGCCGGACGGGTTCCCGGAGTGCTGATGGCTCCGCGGGTACGCTCCCGGCAGCCCATAGCCAGGATCACTGCCTTTGCCTGGATCTCCAGCAGTCCCTCCGGGGATGCCGCAAACACCTGCTTGTCCGGTGTCAGCTCCAGCACGGTGGTATCGGTCATATACGGAATACCCAGCTTCTTCACCTGCTCTGCGAAGCGGGAGGCATACTCCGGTCCGCTTAAGGTCTCACCGAAACGGGTCAGACCAAAACCATCATGGATGCACTGGCGCAGGATTCCGCCCAGTCCCTTTTCTCTCTCCAGGATCAGAATATCATGAATGCCCTTTTTCCAGAGCTCCAGCGCAGCCGCCAGTCCGGCCGGGCCGCCGCCAATAATTACAACATCTACATTTTTCATTTTATGTCCCTGACCTTTCCTGTGAAAATATAAGAATCCCGTTTGGAGTACCGAACCTCTTCCGGCGCAAGGTGCTTCTCCTGCTCGATCATCTCGGTAATGCGGGTCTCGCAGTAGCCGCCCTGGCAGCGTCCCATGGTGGCACGGGTACGGTTCTTGATGCCGGTCACGGTACAGACGCCCAGCGGATTGCGGATCGCATCCAGGATCTCGGCCTTAGTCACGGTCTCGCAGCGGCATACCACCTCACCGTACAGCGGATTTTCTTTGATGGCCGCCATCTGCTCCTCATGGCTCATCTCATGGAAGCGTTTCTTTACCGGACGCACCGGATCAAAGCCATCATTCTTCTGCGGATGCTCCTCTTTCACTAATAATGCCACAGCACGGCGTGCCAGCGGCAGTGCGCAGGTCACACCCGGAGACTCAATGCCAACCAGGTTTACGGTATGCGGATGTGCACCATCGGACTCTAACAGGAAATCCAGGATTTCTCCGGTTTCCGGATTATAGCGTTTCCAGCGGATGCCTGCAAAGTTCCGGATAAAGTACTCACGCTTCATTTGCTTGAACATCTTGCTGCCGTCGCGGAACAGACCGTCCATATGCTCCTTGGTTACAACATAATCCTCGCGGTCTTCTGTTACATAGGAATCCGGTCCTACCAGCACATTGCCGTCCACTGTCGGAGTTGCATGGGTGGAGAAGCCGCCCTTATCATTCGGAGCCGGGTAAACCGGGATGGAAAGGAACTTTCCGGCCTTTTTATCCAGCACATAGTACTCACCCTTAAAGCCCTTTACCGGGTAGTTCGGGTAGCCGAGCATCTCGGAAATCTCCGATGCATACATACCGGCACAGTTGATGACCCATTTTGTCTCAAAGGTATCCTGCTCCGTCTTTACTACCCAAACATCCTTCGCCTCGTCCCGGGTAATGCCGGTCACCTTCTGGCCAAAATGGAATTTAACACCATTCTGGCAGGCATTCTCTGCAAGACCGATGGTGTACTGCATCGGATCCAGAATGCCGGAGGACGGCACATACATGGCAAACTCACCGCCTGCATTCGGGTCAATGCGGTTGATCTCATCTTTGTCGATCATGCGCATGCCCTGGACACCGTTCTGCTCGCCAATGGCCTTGTATTTTAAAATGTTTTCCCGGTCATGGTCGGTAAAACCAACTACCAGCTTTCCGGTACGCTTAAACGGCACGCCAAGCTCCTTTGCCACCTGGTCAAACTCCTGGTTTCCCTCTACGGCGCACTCTGCCTTTAAGCTTCCCGGCTTATAAGTAAATCCGGCGTGGAGCATGCCGGTATTGCGGCTGCTGTTTCCGCACGCCACATCCAGCTCCTTCTCCAGCACCGCAGTCTTCAACTGGTAACGGGATAATTCCCGCGCCACGGCCGATCCGACAACGCCGGCGCCGATCACGATCACATCATAGGACATCATTTTGATCCATCCTCCTCATTTCTCCTGTGAAACTTGTCTTATTGATAATCACATTGTATAATAGCTCTGTACGTCAGTCAAATTTATATAAATAATATTTATGTTAGTTTTTCTAACATTTATTTCAAAGCACGATTCCGGTATTACATAGCATTCTTATGACAGGAGGGTTTTCGGTTGGATACCAGACAAATGGAATATATCATACAGATCAGTGAAGAACGCAGCATTACTAAAGCTGCAGAGAAACTTTTTATCACCCAGTCCGCCTTAAACCAGCAGCTGCAGAAGCTGGAAAAGGAGCTGGGGCTCCCGCTCTTTGTGCGGACCCGCTCCGACTGGCACCTGACTCCGGCGGGCGAAATTTATATAAATACGGCAAGACAGATCCTGAACCTGAAAAAGGATGCCTACAGCCAGATCCAGGATTTAAAAGAAAGCGGGAACCGGCGTATCAGCCTGGGGCTTATTCCGGAGCGCGGCGTCAATATGTTCACTGCCATCTACCCGGAATTCCACCGGAAGTTCCCGGATATCCGGATTGAGCCGGTGGAGTGCAACGTCCGGACCATGCAGAATCTCATCACACGCAATGAGTTGGATCTTGGTCTTATCACACTGGTGGAATCCCAGAAGGACGACAATACCTATCTTTCCATGGCAGAGGAAGAAATTTTTCTTGCTGTTCCCGCCTCCCATCCGCTGGCCTGTCTGGGAAGTACACAGGCTGAGGATGCGCCCGAGGTCAGTCTGTCCCGTTTTCTGGAGGATCCGTTTATCCTGATCACCCGCCGGTCCACCATGTTCCAGCTGGAGGAGGCTCTCTTTCGCGAAGCGGGGTTCCAGCCCCAGGTCCTCTTTTCCACCAGCAGCAACGTCAGTAAATACCGCATGGTGCTGGCTGAGGTAGGCTGTGCCCTGCTGCCGCGGATTTTTGCAAAGACAGCTCCAGGTGTTGTCTATTTCCGGCTGGAAGGACAGCCGCGCTGGGAAGTGACCATGTGCTGTCGGAAAGGAGCCTATCTGAGTCATGCAGAGCAGTATTTTCTGGAGCTGTGCCGGGAGTACTGGAGAAAATGACACGTTCCCGCCGCTTAGCTGACATATCATTTCTGATACTTTTATTATATACAGCTGCAAAGAAGCCATCTTCCTACAATCGTCGGAAGATGGCTTCTTTATTTATTATGAAATATTCAATTACCGAACCATGCACGGTTTCTTGTTATCGAAGGTCCAGCCCGGGATCAGGTACTGCATACCAACAGCGTCGTTACGAGCGCCCTTGCCGTAGCACTTATCCATGTAAAGCTGATGAGCCTTCATGATCTGGTCGCGATCAACCTCTACACCAAGACCCGGCTTCTTCGGCAGCTCGATGCATCCGCCTACGATCTGCATCGGCTCTTTGGTCAGGCGCTCACGGCCCTCCTGCCAGATCCAGTGGGTATCGATACCGTTCATCTTGCCCGGGATTGCAGCTGCACACTGTACAACCATAGCCAGGGAGATATCGAAGTGGTTATTGGAATGGCAGCCCCACATCAGACCGAAGTCGTTGCACAGCTGGCCTACACGTACAGAACCTTCCATGGTCCAGAAGTGCGGATCTGCTAACGGGATATCTACGCTCTGCAGAGCGATTGCATGGCACATCTGACGCCAGTCAGTGTTGATCATGTTGGTAGCGGTCGGCATCATGGTTGCTTTTCTGAACTCAGCCATAACCTCACGGCCGGAGAAGCCATCCTCTGCGCCACACGGATCCTCACAGTATGCCAGAACCTTCTTTAAGTCCGGAGCAACTTCCAGAGCCTCTTTTAAGCTCCAGCAGCCGTTCGGGTCAAGGTCTACACGTGCGTTCGGGAATGCTTCCTTGATTGCGGTAACAGCCTTTACCTCTTCCTGAGGAGCTAAAACGCCGCCCTTTAACTTGAAGTCTTCAAAGCCGTATTTCTCGTTGGTAGCCTTTGCCAGTGCCACGATTGCTTCCGGAGTCATAGCCTCCTCGTGACGCAGACGGTACCAGTCGCACTCTGCATCCGGCTCTTCCTCGTACTCAAGATCGGTTTTCTTACGGTCTCCAACATAGAAAAGATAGGACAGGAAACGAACCTTATCTCTCTGGATTCCGTCACCCATCAGGGCAGCAGCCGGAACGTTTAAGAACTTGCCAAGCAGGTCAAGAAGCGGAGCCTCTACTGCGGTAACTACATGTACGCCTACACGCAGGTCGAAGGTCTGAAGACCACGCTTGTCATCTTTGATGTTTGCAGACAGCCATGCGCGGATCTTGTTTAAGGTCTGCTTGTAATCACCGATGCTGGAACCGATTACGAGATCTTTAATCTGCTCTAATGCAGCAGTGATCTTCTCACCGCCCGGAACCTCACCGATACCCTCGTTACCGGTGCTGTCGGTCAGGATCACGATGTTACGGGTGAAGTACGGAGCGTGCGCACCACTTAAGTTCAGCTCCATGCAGTCATGTCCTGCAACCGGGAAAACTTCCATCTTAGTAATTGTAGGAATTGCGTTCATTTGAATACCCTCCTTGAATAATATATAAATGATATTTTGAAGTTCTTTGTATCTCTTACTGATGCTATCATAGCACCTTTATGCAAATAAGTAAAATTAATAGTTTTTATATTTCTCTTAATAATTTTTCTTGTTTATTTTCTGTTTAGAAACTGTTATAATCAAATGTGCTTTATTTTATAGAAGAAACACATACAGCCGCATTTGTTCATGGGAGGTTTACATGGATACCAAACAAATCGAATACATATTAAAAATCGCAGAGGAGAACAACATCACCAAGGCTGCGGAAAAACTGTTCATCACCCAGTCTGCCTTAAACCAGCAGCTTTTAAAGCTGGAAAAAGAACTTGGCACACCTCTGTTTCACCGTTCCCGCACCAACTGGCGCCTGACAGAAGCCGGGGAAATTTATATCGAGGGTGCAAAAGCTGCTCTTCAGATTAAAAATACCACATACAACAGAATCTACGATGTTGTCAGCGCCCGCAAAGGCCATCTGACCATCGGCCTGACACCGGGACGGGGACTTCGCATGTTCACGTCCATTTACCCGGAACTGCACCGCAGCTTTCCGAACCTGGATGTGCGCCCTATTGAGATGCGGGTCCGGGCCCAACAGGATGCCATTGCCAAAGGGGATATTGATGTGGGTCTTATGACCCTCACGCAAAAGGATCAGACCAGCGATACCTACTATCCGCTAAAGCAGGAGGAGCTGGTACTGATCATCCCAAGCGGGCATCCGCTGGCAGCAAAAGCTGCACCTTCCGGCGAACCACTGACAACCCTGGACCTGACCGAGCTGCGCTATGAGCCCTTTGTGCTGATGGACAAGACCTCCACACTTCGTTCCTCCTGCGATCTGCTGTTTGAGAAAGCCGGTTTCGCCCCAAATATTCTGTTTGAAACCAACAATACCAGCGGTATTGCCGCCATGGTGCAGTCTACTCTGTGCTGCGGTATCATTCCGCGGTATTATACGCTGGGACTCACCGAAGGCGTTGCCTGCTTTTCCCTGCCGGAACGTCCGTCCTGGGAAATTGTCATTTCCTGCCAGAAAAATGGTTACTTAAACTCCGGTGCACGGGAATTCATTCGGCTCGCACGGGAATACTGGGAAAACTCAGCGCCATTATTTTAAGAACAAATATTAATTATTTTAAGAGTTGGCTAAGTACAGTTAATTTTACTTATGTATCAATTTTCGCTATAATGCCTCTTGTCATAATTTTATCACTTCGTTCACAGCCTTGCAACAGCGGCTTTGCGAATGCATCCCCCCATATTTGATGCATAGTTACTGTACATGGGTAGGCATTTTCTGAACTGAAAATGCCGTATGATACAGCCGTGGAAGCAGATTTTGCCGATTTGGAATGCGAAGCATCGGCAAAATCCGTTGCTGTTTGCGCAATGCGTGAACAGTAACGATGCATACGAAGTGAGCACACTACAGAAAGAGGTATGAAATATGTCACATGAAACCCAGATGCTGCTTGGCCTGTTCTTAGGCATCGCGATCATGATCTTCCTGGTTATGAAGACCAAGACCCACACCTTTATCGCGCTGCTGCTTGCTGCACTGATCACAGGTCTGATCGGCAAAATGTCCCCGTCTGATGCCATTACCGCAATCCAGGATGGCTTCGGAAACACCTTAAAAAGTACCGGTATCATCATCGGTCTCGGCGTTATGATGGGCGGTATCCTCGAAAAGACCGGCGCTGCAGAGCGTATGGCTTACTCCTTCATCAAGAAAATCGGAAGCGGCAAAGAGGAGCTTGCCCTTGGTATCACCGGATGGCTGGTATCCATCCCGGTTTTCGCAGATTCCGCAATCGTAATTTTCGCACCGTTATGTAAGGCAATGTCCCGCGTAACCGGTAAATCCGTTATCGCTCTGGCTCTGGCTCTGGCCTGCGGCCTGCAGTGTACCCACGTAATGGTTCCGCCGACTCCGGGTCCGTTAACCGCTGCCGGAATGATGGGCGTAGATGTTGGCCAGATGATCATCGCAGGTGCCCTGATGTCTGTTCCGATCCTCATCGCAGCTCTGCTGTATGCACACTGGATCGGCAAGAAGATCTACCAGATCCCGCGTGAGGACGGTACCTACGACCGCAAGGAATTCAAGAAAGAATACTTAAAATCCATGGATCAGTTAGATGAGATCATGGGCAGCAAAAAGCTTCCGGGCCTGGGCGAGTCCCTTGCTCCGATCCTGATTCCGCTGGTACTCATTCTGAGCAAAACCGTTTGCGATTTCGTAGGTGTTGACAAAGAAAGCTTCATCTACAGCATCATTACCCTGGTAGGTTCCCCGATCGTAGCCCTGGCTCTTGGTACCACCATTGCTGTTTACGGCATCGGTAAAGATATCCCGAAGGATAAGCTGATGAACATCATGGGCGACAGCATCAAAGATACCGGTATGATCATGCTGATCACCGGTGCAGGCGGCGCTCTCGGAAACATCATCAAAGTCAGCGGTATCGGCGATGTACTCGGTGCTACCGTAGTTTCCTGGCCGATCCCGGCTATTCTGATCCCGGTCCTGATCGGTGCCCTGATGCGTCTGGCTCTTGGTTCCGCAACCGTAGCGATCACCACCTCCGCATCCCTGACTGCTCCGCTCATTGCCACCCTGGGCTTAAATCCGGTTCTGCTGGCACAGGCTTCCTGTATCGGCGCGATCGCATTCAGCTACTTCAACGACAGTGGCTTCTGGGTGTTCAATGGTATGTTCGGCTTAACCGAGATCAAAGACCAGCTCCGTTGTAAGACAGCCGTATCCTTCGTCATGACTGGCGTCGGTATCGTAGAGCTGCTGATCTTAAATATGATCTGGAAATAAAATATTGCTTTATCATGAAACGAAAAAGAACCTTGCCCGATGGAAATATATCTATCAGGCGAGGTTCTTTTTTGCATCTTGTCACTTTCATTCTTTAATAAGCGGCGCGCACCACAAAGTTCTTCCGGTTCTCATCTGCCTTAAAGTACTTCACCCTATAGCGCTCTTTTAAAGAAATGGCAGCTGACCGTCCTTGATCACCATTTTCAGTTCCAGGTCTTCATCCAGCAGTACGATATCTGCTTTTTTCCCTTCCGAAATAGAACCGTAGGTGTCATACACACCCAGGCACCGGGCCGGGTTGGCTGTTGCGCAGGCCACTGCCGTTTCCAGCGGGATCTTCATAACCTTCACTACCGTGCGCATGCAGTCCATCAGATTGGTCACGGAACCGGCCAGTGCACCGCCATCCACCAGGGTTGCCCGGTTTCCGTTCACGCTGACATCCAGGCCGCCCAGCGTGTAAGTACCGTCCGGCATTCCGGTGGCCCGCATACTGTCACTGATGAGGACCATCCGGTCCGCTCCCATCATGGCAAAGGTAGCCCGCACCACCGCCGGATGAATGTGTACATTATCACAGATCAGTTCCACCATTACATGTCTGCTGTCTGCCACCGCACCGATGACTCCCGGTGCCCGATGGGTAAAGGCCGGCATTGCATTGTACAGATGCACTGCATGGTTTGCCCCGGCCGCAAAGGCTGCCATGGCCGTATCATAATCTGCATTGGTGTGCGCCAGGGAAATATCCACAGAATCTTTCATTTCCTGAATAAAGGCAACTGCCTCGCTGCTCTCCTCCGGCGCAATGCCAATGAATTTCACCAGACCTTCAGATGCTTTCAGGAAACGTTTTGCAATTTCCACGTTGCAGGGAACAATGTTTTTCTCATCCTGCGCACCCTTCTTGACCGGGCTGATGAACGGGCCTTCCATATTCAGGCCGAGAAGATCTGCCTCCGGAAATTCCAATTTTCCTTCTGGCATCCCGTCTGCTTTCTGTTCTGCCCTCTGCACACTCTGGCCTGCTGCCGCATTCGCCGCCCTGTGTTCGTCCTGCGCCCGCTTATAAGCCGCCGCATTCCGCAATATCTGCTCCAGCTCCTCCACCGGCAGCGTCATGGTAGCCGGAGCAATGGCTGTGACTCCGACAGATGCCTCATACTGCGCAATCTTTTTCAGCGCCTCCGGCGTTCCATCGCAGACATCTGCCCCCACACATCCATGGAAATGCAGGTCAATAAGACCAGGAATGGCATAAGCGCCTTCCCCATCCACCACGACCTCTTCCGCTTCTTCGTCTTCCGGGAATCCGTTTACTGAAAGCTCCGTTTCCAGAGCTTCTGCGGCAGCCTGTCTCTTCTCCCCGTCTGCACGCACCTTTGTGATCCGGTCTCCCAGAACCACGATTTCGCCAAGTACAAATTTCTGTTCTTCTGTGTAAACCCTTACATTTTTAATGATCATGCGTATGCACCCCCTATGGGCGTAGTATAGTTGACTCTGCGCAGAATTACAATAGTTTTTGCTAAACTGTTTTTTCTATTGTATTTCCGCCAAAAACCGATATACTTAAGGTGGAAGGGGTATTTTATATAAATAAGGGGGTATTACTTACTATGAACATCTGCAAAGCAAAAAACTATCAGGACATGAGCCGCAAAGCGGCCAACATCATCTCCGCACAGGTTATCATGAAACCGCACTGTGTATTAGGCCTGGCCACCGGCTCTTCCCCGATTGGCACCTACAAACAGCTTATCGAGTGGTACAACAAGGGCGATCTGGATTTTGCCCGGGTTATGAGCATCAACCTGGATGAATACAAGGGATTAAGCCCGGAAAACCCGCAAAGCTACCGCTATTTTATGAACACCAACCTGTTCGACCATGTCAACATTGATAAAACCCGCACCTTCGTGCCTAACGGTCTGGAACCGGACCCGGAAAAAGCCTGCGCGGCATATGAGGAAATCATCCGCCAGTCCGGCGGCATAGACTTACAGCTTCTCGGACTTGGCCGCAACGGCCACATCGGCTTCAACGAACCGGCAGACTCCTTCGCCCGCGAAACCCACTGCGTCAACCTGACCGAAAGCACCATTGATGCCAACAAGCGCTTCTTTGAGTCTGAAAACGATGTTCCGAGACAGGCCTACACCATGGGCATCGGAAGCATCATGAAGGCCAGGAAGATTCTGGTGGTAGTCAGCGGCGAAGACAAAGCCGATGCATTAAAAGCCACCATCTGCGGACCTATCACTCCGCAGGTTCCGGCATCCATTCTGCAGCTGCATAATGATGTCACGATCGTGGCCGATGAAGCTGCGATGAGTAAATTATAGCAATATCCCTAACGTAACAGGACCGCGGAAATTACCAAAGGCAACTTCCACGGTCCATTGTTTTACGCTCAAATTATTTACTCATTTTTCCAGGATTTCCCGCACCATCAGGTCAGCTGCTTCCTTCCAGCCATCCATGAAATGCGGAATAAATCCGTGGGATGCTTCCGGGAAGCGTTTTAAGATGACTTCCGCACCTGCGTCTGCCAGGCAGATCGCGTAATCTTCGTCTTCATAACGGAAATTGCAGAGACCTGCGGACAGAATCAGGGTTTTTGGCTGCTTTGCCAGAATCTCTCTCGGCGCATAAAGCGGAGAATTATGAATATCCTCAAAATTTTCTTTCTTATCATCGAAGTAGAGATCTGCAAATGCCTTGCACCGCTCCATTCCAATCTGGCGGTCGTAAGCATCGATCTTGTACTGATCCGGGATACGGTATTCCAGCGGAGGATAACACAAAATCTGAAGTTTTGGCACAAAGCCGCCGCGCTCTGCACAGCAGATTCCCATTGCTGCTGTCAGGGCGCCGCCGGCGCTGTAACCGCCAACGCTGATATCTTTCGCCGACGCGCCCCACGTGTTTGCATGCTCTGCCACATAATCCAGCGCATCCATGCACTGATGGAGTGCCACCGGATATGGTGCTGCATCAGAAAGGGTATAGTCCAGATCTACCGCAATTCCATGAATCTGATCTGCCATGTACGCACTGAAATAAGTATCGTTTTCCCGGTGCGGACCAATAAATCCGCCTCCATGGATATTGATAAACAGCGGGCAGTTTTTTCCCCGGTTCTTTGCCCTCAGAATATCCATGCGATAGGAAAAGCCATCCACGGTGCGGCTAATGCTTTCTATCTCTTCACAAAGATTGGGATATGCCATAATTTCTTCCGGGTACAGCGGTTTGCCGGTTTGTGCCGGTCTCCGGTTTGTATTTCTTATGATTTCGAGAATTTCCTGTTTTCTCTCCTCTGTCATCTTACTTTACCTCCCTGTACTCTGCTTTTTTCAGATACCGTATGATGAGGTCCTGGGCTTCTAACCATGCTCCTGTCATGCGGATGGTAAATCCATGGGCACTTCCCGGGAAAAGCCGAAATGCCACTTCGTTTCCGGCCTGTGCCAGCCGCTGTCCATAACGCTCGGTAACCGTCCGAAACGGGCAATGCTCTGCGTTGATGATCAAGGTGCGCGGCTGATTTTTCAACATTTCACCGGACGCAAAAACCGGAGAACAGTATGGGCTCTTTAATACACGTACATTTCCATCGCAGTAAAGCATGGAGAACGCGCGGCTGCGTTCATTTCCGCCCGGCTCAAACGACATTGCATTATCCAGTGCCGCATAATCCAGGATCTGAAGCGCAAATTTCATGTTTCCTGTTTTTGCTGCACGCAAGCAGATAGCTGCAGTCAGCGCACCTCCAGCGCTGTGACCGCCGATGGAAATCCGGTTCGAGTCTGCGCCAAGCTCTTTTGCATGTGCAAAAGCCCATTCTGCCACATCCCAGACCTGCTCAAACGCCGTTGGAAATACATATTCCGGTGTTACCGCATAATCGACATCCACTACAATTCCACCGATTTCGGCTGCCACCCTGGCGCAGAACAGGTCGTCATCTCCATCCTGCGGATGGACAAATCCGCCCCCGTGCAGATTAATAAACAGCGGGGCATCTTTCTCAAGATTGTTTGCTTTTGTGATCACACACCGCACCGGCACACCGGTTGACGGGCTCTCAAGCATCGTCTCTTTCTGTTCCACCTGGTTTTTGTAAGCCAGATAGCTTTCCGGGATCACGCGTTCTTTTGCTGCGTTTTTATGCATATTGGTGCGATCCAGGATTTCAAGCTGTTCCTGAAGCAACTCTTTCGTCATATCACTTTACCTCCTTAACTGTAAACCGGGAAAAAAATACTTGCGGAAATGATCAGGGAAACAGATCCCAAGATCAAAAACGGCAGCGTAAACCGAAGCAGCTTCATCGGGTTATGATTTCCAATGGAGAATGCCATCATCGCTGCGGCGCATCCGGTTGGGAATGCAATCGCCAGGCAGGATGCACCGAATACAACCAAAACAACTGCCTTTGGATTCATGCCCCCGGCCAGTGCCGTCGAAACTGCGATCGGTGTCATGATTGCAATGGTTCCATTGTTGCTTAAGAACGTAGTCATAATCACGGTAACAACACAGAACACCGTAATAACCAGGGTGCTGGACGGATTACTTCCCAAAAGCTTCAGCACAAAATCACCGATCAGCTGACCTGCACCGGAAGAGTTCAGCGCTGAAGAAACAACCAGAACACCCGCTACGCAGAATACCATGTCACCGGCAAGTGTGCAGGAAGCTTCCTGACTGGAAACAACACCGGTCAGCACCAGGATAATGCAGCCTGCGATCGGAAGCAGATAAACCAGATTTCCAAGCTGGGTAGAAAATACAAATGCCAGCATGATGACTCCAAATACGCCCCAGACAATCTGCTCCTGACGTTTTGTCAGCTGGGATGCCTTTGTATCTTTGTTGGTGTGCTGCATCGCATTCACGTCCATCTTTGTCTTTGGAATCAGCTTCCATGCAAACAAGCAGTAGATCGTCAACACGATGGACGGGATCAGTCCCACTTTCATATAGTCAAATACACCAAGCAGGAATTCCGGATGCTCTGCTACCAGCCCCTCATAGTAAGAGTTATGGATCATCGGCAGGGTTGCACCCATACCGATCGGAAAACGTCCGAACCAGGCTGCATTGACCGCTGCGATCAGGAAATAAATTCTGGACTGTGCCAGATCGCTGTCATCATCCAGTGTAACGACTAACATCAGCATGACAGACATCAGGGCAGTCATACCGATCAGCTGGGTCAATAAAATGGTGAAACCAAGAATCGCCAAAAGCAGGAAAATTCCGCTTTTCTCCTGAATGGAAGACATCCGCTTGCGGATTACGCTTACCAGACTTGTCTTTCCGATACAACCAGCTACCAGCATCATAGTTGCAACCAGAATTGTGGTTTTATTGGAAAAACCTGAAAACGCCGTGTTTAAATCTATGACTCCGGTCACTGCCAGTGCGAGCATGCAGATCATGCCAGTCAGACCGAATGATATTTTTCTCACCATAAACGATACTGCCATGAATACCAGCACCGCCAAGGTAATGATCAGTTGTGTGTTCATTATTTGTTGCCTCCTCCTTTGTACCATAAGAAAACTGCATCGTAATGATTTTGAATCCAGGCCTGATTCCAACAGGTTACTGTTTACACATGCGTACCCAGCACCTCTTATAGTTCCATCATACGCTTGAATCTTCGGATTTTCTAATATATACTAAACATAATACTATAAGAAAAAAGCATAGCATCTCTGTCCATACGCGGAATTACTGTCTCCACCGTATTTCTGACAGCAACTCAGATGCTTTTCAGGAGGAGACTCGTGAACACACTCCACTACGATTACTTCATTGCCATCGCTGAAAATAAAACACTTTCCCAGGCTGCCCGGACGCTTCATGTCTCACAGTCCGTGCTGAGCCGCTACTTGAAAAATCTGGAGGAAGAAACCGGGATCCGCCTTTTTCTCACCTCTTCCGGCTGCTATACCCTGACCCAGGCCGGACAGATTTATCTGAAAAGCGCACGCAAGATCCAGCTGCTGCAATCCCAGCTTCATCAAAAGCTGACTCTTCTGGAACAGGATTCTCCAAACGAAGTACGTTTCGGAATTCCGCCCATCCGTGGAGGCACTGCGCTTGCCTATATTTATCCGTATCTTCTGGAGCAGTATCCATACATTCAGGTTTCGGTGACAAACGAGGGATCTGCCTCTCTACATGAAAAGCTTCTCGCCCATCAGCTGGATTTTATTCTTCTGATGATCGATGACTGCGAACTTCAAAGAAAATACGACTACCTGTTTTTCTCTCTTGAACAGAAACAGATCCTGCTTGGCATTCCCAGTTTTCACCCGCTCTATGACAAAGGAGGTACTGCCACCGCGCCTGCTGCCTTATCCGTTTCAGAGCTTTCTGCCATGGAAGATGCTCCGTTTATTCTCCCAGATATCGGAACCGTAATCGGGGAACGCGTCAGCCGTTTTCTGGAACAGAATCATCTGAAGTTAAATATTCAGCTCAAAACTTCCAATCGCCTGACAAACGAACATCTGCTTGCAGAAGGAAGCTATGCCGGTTTTCTGGATGAAGCAAGCGCTTTTGGTCTTCCACAGCTCCATTATTTTTCACTTCCAGGTATGCCCACTCTTTTCGAAGGATTTGCCTTTCGCAAAGGGCATGTTCTGACCCCAATGGAAAAATTTTTTATTTATCTGGAATACCGACGCCTGCACCAGGCAAATTCTGAATTTTTGTGTCCGGACGAAAACACCAGACAAATTCTGAGAGAATATGGAGAAGACTGCTTATGAATTCCAGAATTTACGAATACCTTCTGGCCATTGAAGAAGAACAGAACATCAGCCGCGCGTCAGCGCGCTGCCTGCTTTCCCAGCCAGCACTTTCCCAACAGCTGAAAATCTTTGAAGAAAAACTTGGTTTTCCGGTCTTTGCGCGTTCCAAATCTGCTATTCTTCCGACTGAACGCGGAAAAATCGTGCTGGAGACCGCAAAGCAGATTGCAAAAACAGAGCAGGAGCTTCAGGATGCTTTAACCTCCCTGAAGCAGACTGCTCTGCAAAATGTCCGTATCTATATTGAATACACCATGCGAAACATGTTCCTGAAAGACATCTGGCCAAAAGTCCTGAAACTTTATCCGCAGGCGCGGCTTACACTCACAGCCGGAGACTGTGAAAATGCCTGGCAATTTCTGGAAAATGATGTCGTTGACCTGCTTATCGTAAATACCCGGACCATGTTTTCCAAGCCCTGCATTCAGCAGATCTTTCACCAGGATTCCTATCTTCTCGCCGCATCTCGCTCCCGGTATCAGGAAACGTATCTAATCGAAAGAATGAAATCCAAAGGCTCCTGGAAGTATGACCGCGTTTTTATGAAAGATAATTTTTCCCTTTTCCCATCCCTGCAGCAACAAGCTATGGAACAAACCGGGCTGGCTGACTGCCCAAACATCGTCAAAACCAGCACGTATCAGGAAGCCGCACGCCTCTGCTGCGAAAAAGAGGGACTTAGCATTCTTCCGGAAAGTCTGTTTCATATAATAGAAGCAGACCTGCTCCATATTCCTCTGCCGGAACCATTTTTTGTAAAAGGGCTGCTTGTCTGGAGAGAAGAGCAGGCGCTGAACCCACTCTACCCCTGCATACGGAAACTGTTGGAAGAACGATACCAGGAACTGTAGCAGATTACTCCTGCTGGCCAAACAGCAGATTATCCGCTTAACTGCTCTTCCGGTCAACAACCGGATGACCTGTCAGCCGGTTATCTGACAATTCCCAGAAGCTTCTCGGCCCGCTCCACTTCTTCCTTCGTCGGAGCCGGTACACCTTCCAGCGTATACGGGATTCCCAGATTCTGCCACTTGAACAGTCCCAGACTGTGATACGGCAGGATTTCTACCTTTTTCACGGTCTTTAATTCATCAAGCATACCTCGCATAGCCTTCAGATCATCTTCCTGGTCGGTGAGCCCAGGTACCAGCACATGGCGGATCCACATATCTTTTCCGGTGTCGGAAAGATACCTTGCCAGATCCAGAATGTTGTCATTCGCAACACCTGTCAGTTCTTTATGGCGCACGCCATCCATCTCTTTAAAATCCAGCATGACCAGATCCGTCAGTTCCATTAATTTCCGGAACTTACCGAAAAACGGTTCTTCCCTGGTAAATGGATTTCCTGCCGTATCCAGTGTGGTGTGGATGCCCTTTGCCTTTGCCAGCGCAAAGAACTCCAGCAGGAAATCAATCTGCAGAAGCGGCTCGCCGCCGCTGACGGTAATACCGCCGTTGTTCTTCCAGTACGTGCGGTAACGGTACACACGGTTGAATAGATCCTTCGCAGTCCATTCTTCGCCGCCGGACATGCTCCAGGTCTCCGGGTTATGGCAGTAACGGCAGCGCATGCGGCAGCCCTGCAAAAATACCACGGTGCGGACACCCGGTCCGTCTACCAGCCCAAAGGTCTCCAGGGAATGCACATGACCCACAAGTGCTTTGTTCTCTTCCATGAACTCTCCTCCTGTATTGTTTCTATGATTATAGTATCTCCCGAAAAATAAAAACACTCCGGTATAGGGAAATTTTCGTTTCCCCCGGAGTGTTTTTTATCAGACTTCCGTCCGTAAATTACATGCTAGCGTGGCAGGTTCTGGAGATTACATCCATCTGCTGCTCTCTGGTTAAGTCGATGAACTTAACTGCATAGCCGGATACACGGATGGTGAAGTTTGCGTACTCCTCTTTCTCCGGATGCTCCATAGCATCGATCAGCTTCTCGGTACCAAATACGTTTACGTTTAAGTGGTGAGCGCCCTGATCGAAGTATCCGTCCATAACCTGTACCAGGTTGTCGATACGCTCCTGAGCGTCGTGGCCCAGTGCATCCGGGTTGATGGTCTGGGTATTGGAAATACCATCCAGAGCCCACTCGTACGGAAGCTTTGCAACAGAGTTCAGGGAAGCTAACAGTCCGCTCTTCTCTGCGCCGTAAGACGGGTTTGCACCAGGAGATAACGGCTCGCCTGCTCTTCTTCCGTCTGGCATGTTGCCGGTTGCCTTACCATATACTACGTTGGAGGTAATGGTCAGGATAGAGGTGGTAGCCTCGGAATTTCTGTAGGTGTGGCGTTTCTTTAACTTCTCAAGGAAGGTCTTTAACAGCCATACTGCGATGTCATCCGCACGGTCATCATCGTTGCCGTAACGCGGGAAGTCACCCTCGGTCTCGAAGTCCATGATCATGCCTTCCTCATCACGGATTGCTTTTACCTTAGCGTACTTGATCGCGCTTAAGGAGTCTACTACGTGAGAGAAACCAGCGATACCGGTTGCGAAGGTACGGCGGACGTCGGTATCGATCAGAGCCATCTCAGCTGCCTCGTAGAAGTATTTATCATGCATGTACTGGATCAGGTTTAAGGTATTTACATACAGACCTGCCAGCCAGTCCATCATAACATCGTATTTCCGGATAACCTCATCGTAATCAAGATACTCGGAGGTGATCGGTCTTAACTCCGGACCAACCTGCTCTCTGCTCTTCATGTCGCGGCCACCGTTCATAGCGTACAGCAGGCACTTAGCCAGGTTTGCGCGTGCGCCGAAGAACTGCATCTCTTTACCGGTCTGAGTAGCAGATACGCAGCAGCAGATGGAGTAGTCATCGCCCCATACCGGTTTCATCACGTCATCGTTCTCGTACTGAACAGAGCTGGTGTTGATGGAGATGTGAGCTGCATACTTCTTAAAGTTTACCGGCAGAGCAGAGGAGTACAGAACAGTCATGTTCGGCTCCGGGCTCGGTCCCATGTTCTCTAAGGTGTGCAGGAAACGATAGTCGGTCTTGGTTACCATAGAACGGCCATCTACGCCGATACCGCCAACCTCAAGGGTAGCCCATACCGGGTCACCGGAGAACAGCTGGTTGTAGGACGGGATTCTTGCGAACTTCACCATACGGAATTTCATTACCAGATGGTCGATCAGCTCCTGTGCCTCAGCCTCGGTCAGCACGCCGTTCTCAAGGTCACGCTCAATGTAAATATCAAGGAAGGTGGAGATACGGCCAACACTCATTGCAGCACCGTTCTGGGTCTTAACTGCGGACAGATATCCGAAGTACAGCCACTGAACAGCCTCTTTTGCGGTCTTAGCCGGCTGGGAAATATCGTAGCCGTAAGACTGAGCCATAACCTTCATATCCTTCAGAGCCTTGATCTGCATGGACAGCTCTTCTCTCTGACGGATGATGTCGTCGGTCATAACGCCATCGCCACAGTTTGCGAAATCATTCTGCTTCTCCTGGATCAGGAAATCGATACCGTACAGAGCAACACGACGGTAGTCGCCTACGATACGGCCACGGCCGTAGGTATCCGGAAGACCGGTAATGATCTTATTGTGACGAGCCTTCTTCATTTCAGGAGTGTAAGCATCAAATACGCCCTGGTTGTGAGTGCGGCAGTACTCGGTGAAGATCTTATGCAGCTCCGGATCCGGCTCATAACCGTAGTTCTGGCAAGCCTGCTCAGCCATCTTGATACCGCCGTACGGCATGAAAGCTCTCTTTAACGGCTTGTCGGTCTGAAGACCAACGATCTGCTCTAAGTCCTTATCAGCCTCGCTGATGTAGCCAGGGCCATGGGAAGTGATACCGGAAACAATGTGGGTATCCATATCCAGAACGCCGCCCTTTGCGCGCTCCTCTTTCTGAAGACCCTGCAGGATTCCCCACAGCTTGTCGGTAGCCTCGGTCGGGCCAGCCAGGAAGGACTCATCTCCCTCGTAAGGCTTGTAGTTATGCTGGATAAAATCACGGGTGTTTACTTCTTCTTTCCACAGACGGCCGTCAAATCCATCCCACTGATCAAAGTTAGTCATTTGGTGTTTTCCTCCTTAAAATTGTACTGTGTTTTTGCATACTGTATACATAGTTGCCAGAAAAAAATATAACTTCTCAAATATTTTGCTATCTGATTAGTCATATTGTCTGTCCGTCAACTGCCGCTGTCTGTTTTGGGGGGATCAGCAGCTTCTCTGTATACCTTAATACCGTCATGATTTGTTAAATTCATAACGATTCATTCTATAGCAGGCCATTCATCTGACCTGCATATAGAATATCATATTTTTTCTAAATTGCAAGCGGTATATTTGCGTTTTTTTCTCAATACATCCCAGGTATCTGTTTTTATACAATCATCCTTTTTGTTAGGTTGAATGACTATTTTTCTGTTGAATGTATTCCTTCTTTGTTAAAATATTATCTCCCTACGCAGCCGCTTCTCCCAACATCTTCACTGCCTGAATCAGCAGCGTCGGCACAAAGGCGCAGACCAGCACCGTTGCCAGCTGCCTTGCGCTCAGATCTGCCACCGCAAACAGCACCTGCAGCCCCGGCAAAAACAACACTGCTGCCAGAAGCAGCGTTCCCGTTTCAAAAGCCATCACACTCCACATATTGCTCCGGATTCCAAGGCTCAAAAGCGAATGGCTGCTCCGGCAGTTAAATCCGTGAAACAGCCGGGCCAGAGTCAGCGCGGAAAATGCCATAGTACTGGCCGTCCCGGCTCCGCCTGTATCCATCCCCACATGATACGCCGTCATCGTGCTCACCGCAATCAGCATTCCCTGTAGCACAAGCCGGAGCAAAAACGCGGCGGTCAGAATTCCCTCCTTTGGATCCCGCGGCGGCTGGTCCAGAAGTCCCTCCTCCTGGGGTTCCATGCCAATGGCAATCGCCGGCAGCGAATCTGTCAGCAGGTTAATAAACAAAAGATGCACCGGGGCAAAGGGCATGGGCAGAGCCAGAATTGAGGCATACAGCACACACAAAATGCCGGCCATATTGCCGGACAACAGAAACTGTACCGCATTGCGGATATTCCGGTACACATTCCGGCCATTCGCCACCGCCTTGATCATAGTGGCAAAATTATCATCTGTCAGGATCATGGATGCCGCATCCTTGGAAACCTCGGTTCCCATGATTCCCATGGCCACACCAATGTCCGCTTTTTTCAAGGCCGGGGCATCATTCACCCCATCCCCTGTCATGGCCACAATCCTGCCCTGCCGCTGCCACGCTTCCACGATGCGGATCTTGTGCTCTGGTGAGACCCGCGCGTAAACAGAGATATATTCCAGCTTCCGGTCCAGCTCCCCATCCGTCATCTGATCCAGTCCAGGCCCGGTCACCGCCAGGTCACCGGCCTCCAGAATTCCGGTCTTTTCTGCCACCGCCAGTGCCGTCACCGGATGATCTCCCGTGATCATGACCGGACGGATGCCCGCCTTTTTTGCCGTCAGCACCGCCGGTTTCGACTCCGGCCGCGGCGGATCCAGCATAGCAGCTATGCCCAGGAAAATACAGGAATCCTCCAGTTCCAGGCTGCAGGCCTGCATCTGCTCCAGAGGCCGGTAGGCCACTGCCAGCACCCGCAGGCCTCCGGCCGCCCAGCTCTCATTCTGCTGCCGAATCTGTTTCTTCTGCTCCGGCGTCATAGGTCTTACTCCACTTTTTGTCAGAATCTGGTCAGTTCGTTCCAGAAGGACATCCGGCGCTCCTTTGGTAAACAGGACACAGATTCCGTCGCACCAGTGCAGCGTACTCATCCGCTTTCTCCCGGAATCAAAAGGAAGTTCTCCCAGGCGCGGCATCTCCCGGCGCAGCGCCTCAGGTGAAACATCTGCCCGCAGAGCCATTGCCAGAAGTGCTGCTTCCGTTGGGTCTCCCGTGCAGACGTCCCCCTGTACCACTGCGTCGTTGTCCAGAACTGCCCCATATAAAAAGTACCTCTGGACCGGGTCATACAGCCTTAGCTGCCCGGGTTGCAGAACCCTTCCATCTACCAGCACCTGCTCCACTGTCATACGGTTCTGGGTCAGGGTTCCAGTCTTATCGGAACAGATTACCGAGACGCAGCCCAGGCTTTCCACCGCTTTTAAATCCTTGATGATGGCGTGTTCCCGGGCCATCTGCTGCGTTCCCATGGCCTGCACAATGGTCACGATGGAACCGAGCGCCTCCGGAATGGCTGCCACCGCCAGCGCCACCGCAAACATCAGCGATTCCAGTACGCTGGTTCCCCGGTACAGACTCAGCCCAAACACCAGTACACAGATTCCGAGAATCAAAGCCGCCAGATGGGTACTAAACTGGTCCAGACTCACCTGCAGCGGCGTTTTCTTCTCCTTTGCCATATTCATGAGCCGGGCAATCTTTCCAAGCTCCGTTTCCATGCCGGTGGCCGTCACCACAAACACGCCACGGCCACCCGTCACCAGCGAACCAGCAAAGACCATGTTGTACTGGTCTCCCAGGGGAATTCCTGCTACATCTTCCACCCCTGCCCGCTTCTCCACCGGCAGCGACTCCCCCGTCAGTGAGCTTTCATTCACCTGCAGGTTATAGCATTCCAGCAGACGGCCATCCGCTGCCACCAGGCTTCCGGCATCCAACAGCACAATATCTCCCGGCACTACCTTCGCTGCCGGAATCTCCTGGCTTTTTCCATCCCGCAGCACCTGCGCAACCGGCGCGGACAGTTTTTTCAGGCTCTCCAGAGACTTTCTGGCCTTCTCATGCTGAATCGTTCCCAATACCGCATTCATGGTGATCACCGCAAAAATAACAGCCGCACTCTCCCCACTGCCAGAAAGAACAGAAATTGCCGCTGCCACGATCAGGATCAACACCAGAAGATCCTGAAACTGCTCCAGAAATACCTGCCAGATTTTTTTTCCGGCATGCTCCTGCAGCACATTTTCTCCAAACTGACCACAGCGCACCTCAGCCTGGCCGGATGAAAGTCCACCATGGCTGCTCTCCATCCCGCGCAGGGCTTCCTCTGCCGTCATCTGATACCATGTTTTCATTCTGCCACCGCGCTCCCGGAAATGTTCAGGCTCCGCGCTTCTTCCCATGCCCGAAACCATTCTGCTCTATCATATGTAAACGCCCGGTCATTCAGTACTTGTTTGCAGTTTCATATGCTAAAACGCAAACCCTATTTTCCCGCCTGCTGCCAGCCTTTCTTTTACCGGCTCCGCGCATGCCATTCCCGCAATTTCCGGTAAATCCAAAGCAGCGCAAGCACTAAAAGTCCGCCAAAAAAGAAGATAGCCCCGATTCCCACCGCAATCAGCAAAATCCTGGTCACTCTTTCCAGAAATTCCTGTAGCCTGGACTTCTTTTGTTTCGGCTGTTTCTCCACCTCTTCCGGCTGTGCCGCGTCCGTTTCCGCCTTTGCCCCGGCTGTCTCCTCCGCTTTCTCCGAAGCAGATTCTTCCTGCATCTGAGCCTCGTCCAGTTCTCCCGGCGCGCCACCCCGTTTCAGCTTCTCCCATCGTTCCGGATCCACAGTCCCTTCATACATTACCTGATAATCCCGCAACAGCCGGCTTCCGCGGGCCACCGCGTCCCGGCACACAATACCGTCCTCATTTTCATAGGGCATTCCTGCCCAGCCAATCTCCTCCACTTCGTATTCTTCTTCGGAGAGTCCCATGCTCGAGAGCAGTTCTGTTCCATACTGCTGCGCCAGCTCAGTCAGCTCAGAAAAATCTATCAGCTCCGATTCCTTTACCATAATCTCCCCCAGCTGGTATTCCCCCGCCCCATACTCATAAAATGTGATGGGAAAGGAAAAATCATCCCGCCAGTAAGCATCCTCTTCCACCTGATCCACCGCCCGGCACCGCACCAGCTCCTCATCGTTCCCGGCCAGCACCGAAACCGTGATCTCATCCGGAAGTTCCGCTTCTCCCTCCACTGCTTCATAGGTCACCTCCCGCCGCACAGTTTCCGCGCGCACCTGAAGCGCGCCGACTACCGTCATCTGCACCAGTACCAGCGCCGCCCAGAGCGCAGTCTGTATTCCCCTTGCTTTTTCTTTTGTCACCCAAATCCCCCTGAAACATTAAGTTGCTGTCTCTTCCCTTATGACACAGCTGTAACCTCATTTTGATACTGAAATTCCTGTCACGAACGGGACAGGTTTGTCTGCACATGCCGGAACCGGCGAACTGTGCGAAACGGTGTGTCTGCTGACTGTACACACCGCGTTTCTTATGCCCATTGTACTTCGGGCCGGAACACGCGTCAAGCGCATTCCGGCCCGCTTATAGTTCTCCTCGCCGCAAAAATCGACACGGTTCATATATGCTATGAACTGTGCCGACTTTTGCCGATGCTTCTTCTCTATGATTCATATACCAGATGATACAGCCGCTCCAGTTCCTGAAATGGCGGCAGTTCCCGCAGTTCCTGCAGGCCATCCATAATTCCTTCCAGATACCACTGGTGGCATTCCCGGTGCTTTTCGTTGAAACGCTGCCAGATTTCATCCCCGATCACCATATAATCGCGGGCGGTGCTGCGCATATTACTGAGTTTGTCTCCCAGCGTGAGCAGCTTCACCTCACGCGGCGCCCGTTTTAAATGGGCAATCGTACTGGCCTTCCGCTCCCGCCAGGTACGGGACTTGTCCTCACTCTCCGCCATCACAAACGACAATACCCGGCTTCCAAAATTCTGTTCCAGTTCTTCCGGCGTCACACTGGTATCTTCCAGGACATCGTGAAGATACGCCGCGGCAATGACCTCCGGATCATCGGTCATCTGCGCCACAATGAGCGCCACTTCCATTGGATGATAGATATAAGGAATCCTGCTTCCCTTCCGTATCATGCCCTCATGGGCCTTTGCCGCAAATAGCGCCGCTTTCTGAATCATCTGTTTATCCCCATTCATATACCGTTTTGCCGCTGACCTTTCGTTCTCTGCCTGAAAACATGCTTCAGCAGCATCTCCTCTTCTGCAATCCGCGTTACCAACCATCTGATATTTACATTCTACCATACTCCCAGGCTTCCCGAAAGGGGATAACTCATGGAATCGTAAGAAAAGTTGTCTTGTAAATCCGTGGTTTTTCTGTTATGCTAATGGACAGATCATCGGGCATTTTGCCTTGCGATAAAAGGAGTTTTTTATGGAACAGAATCAGCCATCTGCGTCCCGCCGTGATCACCGGTACCGCAGAAAAAAACAAAGTGAATGGCCGCATATCCTCTTATTTTATGTGCTCCCGTTCATTGTATTTAACAGCATCCTATTTGTCTGTCTCACCGCGAAGCCAAAGCTGGACGTTGTGGTAGAAGACACCAACGACTACCTTTCCACCCATGTTGTCCTGACCGTAAAGTCATTTTTCCCGACCAAATCCGTCAGCATGACATTAGATGGTGAACCGCTGGAACTGGAAAAAGGCAGGCACCGTACATACACAGCCACCGTTTACAAAAACGGCTCCATTGAGTCTTCCGTAGTGAATTTAAACGGCATGCCGGCCACTGTCTTTGAGCACGTAAACGTGTTAGACGATAATCCGCCGGAATTTTCCAGTACCGATATCAAGGACGGCGTCGTTACCATCACCTTATCCGACAGCCAGTCCGGCATCAATTTTGATTCCATCTACGCACTGGATTCCGCCGGAGTACGCGTAGAGCCCACCAGCGTGGACCGCGCCAGCAACACCCTCTCCTTCGAGATGGACCCGGCCGGACTTCATATTTACGCCCGCGACAAGGCTGACAACGAGGTACAGGGTACCTTTACTTCCCACAAAGAGGGCAGCGTAGAAACCCTGGAGGGCGGCGCAGTCGACCCGGAGGAAAACGGCAATGCCGCATCTGACACAGACGCACAGGCCGCAGCTGCTACACAGGTTTCCTTTCATTAGTCTTTCCATTGTCATGGAAGCATTATTTTTCAAACAAAAAACGCGCAGATTACAGCATCATCTCTGTAACCCGTGCGTTTTTCTTTTTTATACTGCGTTACTGCGGTGCTTCATCCGCGGATCTTCGTTCTTCTTTTGCAGTCGGCTTCTCTTCCTTTTCCGCCGGCCGCTCTTCTTGCATCTCCCGGGTGTCTTTATCTGCCCGCTCTTTTTCCGGTAAATCTGCCTGAACCTTCTTTGCCCGTCCGTAAATCTCCGCCATCTCCCGGCACTTTGCAATCAGCTCCGGTGTCAGATCATCCTTCTTCATGCGCCAGCGCCAGTTCTTTCCAAGGGTGGATGGCTCATTTGTGCGCGCCCAGTTTCCCAGACCCAGATAATCCTGCACCGGAATCACCGCCAGCTTTGCCACACTGGCCAGCGCCAGGCGGATATAATCCCAGTGGATCTCCCCCTCCGGCGTATACGCATTGCCCAGATACCGCAGCGCAAACGTCTTCGATGCCGGAGACAGGCTGTGATACCAGCCCTGTAGCGTCATATTGTCGTGGGTTCCCGTATAAACCACACAGTTCTTCGGATAGCGGTGCGGCAGATAACTGCTGGCGCCCTCATCATCAAAAGCAAACTCCAGCACCTTCATGCCCGGGAATCCAGTCTTCTTCACCAGCTCCAGCACAGAAGGAGTCAGGAATCCAAGATCCTCCGCAATGATCGGAAGCTTGCCAAACTGCTTCTTCATTGCCTTAAAGAGGCTATAGCCAGGTCCCTTCTCCCAGTGGCCAAACTCCGCAGTCTTGTCCTTTGCCGGAATCGAATAGTAGGCATCAAATCCACGGAAATGATCCACCCGCACCACATCATACAAGCGGAAGCTGTACTCCATCCGCGCAAGCCACCAGGCATAACCGGTCTCCTTATGGCGCTCCCAGCGGTAGAGCGGATTGCCCCACAGCTGACCCGTTGCCGAAAACGCATCCGGCGGACATCCGGCTACCGCCTCCGGCTGACCCTCCGCATCAAACTGGAACAGTTCCGGATGCGCCCAGCTGTCCGCGCTGTCCATGGCCACATAAATCGGAATATCCCCGATGATCTTCACGCCGTGCTCATTGGCGTAATGCTTTAGCTTCGCCCACTGCTCCTGAAATTCATACTGCAAAAATTCATAAAAGAAGATCTCATCCTGGCAGCTCTCCCGGTACCGCTCCAGCGCTTCCGGCCTTCTGGTACGGATATCCTCATCCCACAGAAGAAAGCTCTTCCCGCCAAAATGATTCTTAACCGCCATGTAAAAGCAATATTCCCTGGTGTCCTCTGTAAGAGCATCCGCAAAAAATTCCTGCAGCTTTTTTTCGCTGCGGCCTTTCTCCTGCTGCTGTTTTTTCCATGCTCCAAATGCCTTTTTCAGCAGTGGGAATCGATGGAAATACTGCTTCTCATAGTCAATATCCTGCGAATCTGCTCCCAGGTCCGCCGCGTCACATTCTGCCTTCGTCAAAAGTCCCTTCGCAACCAGCGTTTCCAGATCAATGAAATACGGATTTCCCGCAAAGGCACTAAATGACTGATACGGAGAATCCCCATAACCAGTAGGCCCTAACGGCAAAATCTGCCAGTACCGCTGCCCAGCCGCAGCCAGCTGATCAACAAAGGCGTAAGCCTCTTTTGAAAAAGCTCCAATTCCATACTCCGATGGCAGACTCGCCACCGGAAGCAGTATACCACATGCCCGTTTCATACTCCGCTCCTCCTTCTCGCTTCCATCACTGTATCATACGGAATTTTCAGTCCAGAAAAATCCCACCTGTAAACTGCAGTCTTCTCACACCTGACGCACCCGCGCTGAAAATCCCTGAAACCGCCATACAAATACCACCAGGCGGAAGATCCAGTCTACAAACATGGCGTACCAGATTCCCATCACGCTCATGTGAAGTCCCTTGACAAATACATAGCCCAGTCCGATGCGGAACACCCACATGGAAAATACCGAAACCATCATGGTAAACTTCGCGTCCAGTCCGGCACGCAGCGTATTCGGCAGTGCGAAAGCCAGCGGCCAGAGCACCATGCCGCAGGAATGCGCCAGCAAAAGTTTCTGTGCCAGAACCGATGCCTCCGGGGAAAGGTTATAAATTTCCACCACACGGCTCCGGAAAACTGCCATGCAGGTACAGATCACAAGCAGCAGGCCATAGTTGACCGCAATGACCTTTCTCGTGTAGAACTTTGCCTGCTCCGGCTCACCTGCGCCCACACACTGCCCCACAATGGTAATAAGCCCCAGTCCCAATGCCACACCTGGCAGATACTGAAACGTCACCAGGTTGGTGGCCACTGCGTAACCCGCGATGGATGCCGTGCCAAGCGTTGAAACCAGGCTCTGCAGCGCGATCTTTCCAAACTGGAACATGCCGTTTTCCAGACCGCTCGGAATTCCCACCGCCAGAATATTCCGGATCATATCCGGCTGCGGAATCATCTGCCCCAGATGGTCCACCCGAATGCTGTTTTTCGGATTCCGCACCAGGATCACCATGACCACCGCCGCAAACATACGGGAAACCAGCGTAGGAATTGCCACACCTTCCACTCCCATATGCAGCCCGAACACGCAAAGAGCATTGCCCGCCACATTGATGGCATTCATTGCCAGGGAAACCTTCATGGACACCTTGGAATTGCCCATAGACCGAAACAGCGCCGCCCCGGAATTATAAAGCGCTAGAAACGGATACGACATGGCAGTGAACCAGAAATATGTCTGCGCGTTGTCCATGACCGCCGTCTCCACCGAACCGAAGATCAGCCGCAGCAGATGCCGGTTTCCGATAAATGCCACCGCCGCGATCAGAAGCGAAAGCGCCGCTGTGATCAGCACCAGCTGTCCTGCCGCCCGGCAAGCCTGATCCGGCTTTTTCTTTCCTATATATTGCGAGCAGACCACCGCGCCTCCGGTTGCCATAGCCGAAAGCACCTGAATCACCAGCACACTAATGGAATCCACCAGCGCCACGCCGGAAACCGCCGTCTCTCCAACAGCCGCTACCATCACCACATCCGCCATGCCCACCAAAACAGCCAGAAGCTGCTCCACCAAAAGCGGGCCAAACAGACGGATCATATCTTTCCGTGAAAACATTCCCATTCTCTTATCCTCTGTTTCTCTTTGTTTCAATAATTTTTATGAGTTACTGTTCACGCGTTGCGCAAACAGCAACGGATTTTGCCGATGCTTCGCATTCCAAATCGGCAAAATCTGCTGCCACCACGATATCATACGGCATTTTCAGTTCAGAAAATGCCTACCCGTGTACAGTAACTTTTATGATACATATTTTGCCGTGAATTTACAAGTATTACTTTTCACAGAAACAAATCTGGGATATACTAGGGAATGCAGTTTGGCGCTCCAAAGAGCAGCAAAAAGACACCATCTGATAAAAGAATCTTTAATATAAGAAAGTGAGACACCATGATCAATCCGATGAAATTAATGAAAATGAAAAATGCCTGGTCCCGCTTTGCGGCACACCATCCGAAATTCCCGCTCTTTTTAAACGCAATCGTGAGAAAAGGCATCCAGGAGGGTACCATTTTTGAATTCAAAGTCACCTCCCCGGACGGCCAGGAACTTGTCACCAATATGCGCCTCAGTTCCGAAGATATTGAACTGTGGAAGGAAATCTCAGAAGCCATGCGGTAATCTTATGGCTTCATCAGCTGTTCGTACCCGGCCGCGCCGGACGCTTCTCCGACGTGCTGATTGACAGCAGCGGCGCAGCATTGATTCGGCTTCTGGGACCGCTGTTCTGGCGGCATGACAATGAATTATGAGCAGCCCTGGAAAGCCTCATTACTGCGTATGCCAGAATCAGACCATGATCAAAGGCAAGCCCGTGCTCTTCCGTTTCTAACTGTAACCGCGGTTCCAGCTGCCCTGGCAGCTGTTCCGAACGAAACGGAATGCGGATCATTTCCTGTTTCCCACAAAGTTCCAGTACCCAGCGGTGAACCTGCCACAATTCTTCTTTTCTTCTATTCCCGGCCTTCTCGCCCGGCCCACTCGCATCCGGCAGCCGCTCCAGCTTTACCGAAAACCACTCTGCCGCCTTTGCGTCATCTCCCGCTTTTACAGTAATTTCCGACTTCTCAACCAGAGCCAGATACGCGCAGGTAATCACCCAGCGCCGCGGATCCCGCCCCGGCGTGCTGAACGTGCGCAGCTGCTCCAGGCATCCACAGTCCACGCCCGTCTCCTCTTTCAGTTCCCGCGCGGCAGCATCGTCCACCGACTCATCCGGGTTTACAAAGCCGCCCGGCAGCGCATACTGGCCGCGAAACGGCGGACGACCGCGCTGAATCAGAAGCACCTCCAGATGTTCCTCTTCACTGCCACGGGCAAAAATCACCATATCTGCTGTCACAGACGGCTTTGCGTATTTGGAATCATCGTAGGTTTTCACAAATTCCTGATCTTCTTTTGAGAGATTCATCCGTTATTCCTCCCGGCCAGAATTTCTAACGCCGCGTAAAGGGCCGCCACATGTACAGCTTGTTCAAACACGCCATCCCGCAATGCCCTTCGCACATCCTTTAAATCCATGAACTCCACCGCCACATCTTCCATCTCATCCAGATGCTGCTTCGCCGCCCACTCTGTATCCGTTGCCAGATAGCAGTAAGCATATGCTGTAGAATTGGCTGCGTTCGGCGCTGTCTTCATCAGAAACTCCAGCTTTCCGGCCCTGTACCCGGTCTCCTCCAGAAGCTCCCGCGCGGCTGCTGCCTGAGGATCCTCCTCTTTTTCAATCGCGCCGGCCGGCAGCTCCACAAGCACCTTCTCCGCGCCATGGCGGTACTGGCGCACCAGCACCAGACGTTGATCCTTTGTCACCGCTACTACAACCGCGAAATTCGGATCCCGGTGAATATAGAAAGGCTCAATAATCCGCCCGTCCGGCAGTTCACAGCTCGATGCCTCCAGCTGCACCCAGGTATCCTGAAACACAATTTTCCGGTTCAGCACCTTCCAGGCCATATCCCGTTTCTTCTCCATCCAGACTGCCTCCTCTTCCCAGTTACAAATTTAACACTTTAAATACTTTCATTATACGGAGAAGGCAGAGAGAACGCAAGAAAATTCTGGCACGGCAGCTCTTACCGTTTTTACAGGCAATACTCCTGAATCGCCGCTACAATGGCGTTGCGCTCACATTTTACCGTTACCCGGCAGTTGATCTGCATCCGCTTTGGCACAGGAGAAGCATCCCAGTCCCGGACACCAATCAGTGGCTTGTGCATTTCGTTGGCAATGTCGATTGCCAGATCAATCCACTCTTTATAATTCCCATACATTTCCGCGAAAAGTACCACGCAGCCGCACTCCGAAATCTTGCGGCGCAGGAGAAGCATCCGACGTTTTCGGTCCAGTTCTTCCAGTTCATTGTTGTAACTCACCGAATCATCGGTCCACTTAAAATAATTCGTTGTATTCAGCCACTCACACACCGTATCGTAAATTTCACGGCCATTTCTCGCACGGCTGATCACAACATGTCTGTCTTTCAGTACCGGCATTATCATCCCCCCTAACCTGCTGAAAAGAATGCTGCTTCCATGAACGGAAAAAGACAGCTCTTTTCAGACTGTCTTTTTGTAATGTAATGCCTTTATTTTACTGTAGTTTTCCGAAAAGAGACACCTCACTGTCAACTTTTCCTGTTATTTGTCACCTTTTGCCAGTGTCCAGAAACGGACAACATTCGTTTCAGAACAGCTTCCCGGACTTACCCGGTAGAGCCTTCTACCAGCCAGCCTCCATACGGGATGCCACCTTCTCGCGGTATTTCGGGCTGATACGGAATGTCTCGCCGTTCTTTAAGCGGATCATCTGGCTCTTAACCGCATCTACGTATTTCAGATTGACCAGATAGCTGACCTGAACCCGTACAAAATTGTAATCCTGCAGAATCTTCTCGATGTCATCCAGCTTGCCGCGAATCAGAGGCTTATTGCCATTGGCCATATATACATCAATATAATGGTTCCGGCTGACAAGATACATAATCTCGTTCACATCCCACACATGGTACTTCGCGCCCTCCGGCACAATCACCTGCGTTGCGGAAATCTTTCTTTTATAGGAAATGATTGCCTGCTCCAGATCCTCATCCAGATTCGTTTTTCTTACAAAATACAGCGGATTGGTGTCAAAAGAAGCAAACACCTTATCATCATATGCGGATACAAAAACCACTTCCTCAAAACGTCCGGAATTCTTCCACTGTCTTGTAATATCAATTCCGTCCTGCTCCGGCAGCACAATATCCATAAATGCCAGCTGATAAGTTTTATCACACGCCTCCAGCTGACTCAGTCTGCTCATGCGGTCCACTTCAAATTCCAGACCGTACTTTCTAAACAGGGCCTCCACCTTCATCTGCACAAGCTCTGCCAAAATTTTATTATCATCAAAAATTAACGCATTTCTCATACTGTATCCTTATTCTCCCCCAATGAAAATCACGTACCTTATTAATTAAACGAACTCATTATACTAGAGGGAAATATGTTTGTAAAACGTATTTGAAAGATTCAGAAGTTCGCACAAAGAAGCAACGGAGAAACGGGGATTCCATGGCTGTTTTTGCCATAGGCATTGATGAAATTTTGTCACAGTGTACCCTGTGAAATCTCATTCTCTCCGATTCCATTCTTCTTTTCCAGACCTTCAATTCCGCTTTTAACCATATAACCAAGCAGATTTTCTCCGGATTCCTTCATCTCCAGCCAGATCCGGAAGCTGTTCGCCTCTCCATCTTTAAAGTCGCAAAGTTCTCCATCCAGGGCAATCAGTTCTCTGGATTTTGATTTCGTTAAAACAGACGAATTATTTTTTTACCATATATTGCCATAATATCCACTGCTTCTCCCCAAAACTGCTGATATCGTCTTGATGGATAATTTTTCCTATTTCGGTCTCCGTAATCCACCCTTTCGGCGCAAGCCAAATCCATGCAGATAGATTTCCGGCATGTTGATTCTTTCATCCGTGTTTTTCTGTATGATACCCAAAGACATCAGCAGATTCATTAATTCTTCAACCGTTCTAACAGGAGGTTTCACTTTCGTATCCATATCAAGAAGCTGTTTCATCTTCTTTCTGAACTCCATCCCCGGCATCAGCAATGTTTCTCCTTCCAGAACCGTCTTCAAGTTTTCCAGCCACGGAAAGTCCTCTTTCAATTCAGCCACACGATCTGCGGATACCTCCTGAACTGCCCCCTGAATGGAAGATGCCGTCAATAAAGCTGTTGTTGACTGCGTCTTAGGATTCTGCAGCATCACCTTAGCAGCACAGGCATAACACTTTAAAAAAGATCTCGGTGCCAGGTCTCCATTGGCATCCTGCAGATGATTCGGTACCCAGGAATAACTGTCTCCCTTTTTCGGAGATGCTCCCATATAACGTCCTATCAGATAAATAATAAATCTTCTGATGATTTCTTCCTCTTCCGTCGGAAGATAACCAACAGAAGGATTCTCCTGAACCAGCCCCGGAACTGCTGACATATATTCTATCATTTCCCGTGTCTGCTCCTCCGTTTTTGCATTGGCAAGCCGACGAATCAGGAGACGGTACAAAGAAAGCGTATTCCAGCTTAAATCAATCTGCCGGCTTCCCAGTTTTGATGCATCCGGAAACTGCAGGCTTTCTGAGTTCCGCAAATCTGTACGGATAAAGACCTTGCATTTCAGCCTGCGCCAGCGTGTGCTGACCGAGAACCAGTACATGATTAATGTACGGATATAAGAATACATGATATCATGGTCCGGACTGATTCGGTCAATCTGATCATATGCCATAATTAGCCAACGATCTCTCCGCGCAAGAATTTCATCCACCTCGTCCAGAAAATTTTCCCAGTTTTCCGGGTGTTCCTGATAAAGCGAAAGCCATTTGCCCGGCGATTTTAATGTGGTTTTCTTTTCAAACAATTCCAATTCCTGCTGTGAAAAAAACTCTTCTGCCACTGTACAAACTTCCGTATCATTGGCAAAAAAGGCTAACAGCTTCAATACAATAGCCCCCACCCAGAATGCCATTGTGTCCTTATCTTCCTGAAGAGTTCCTAAAACATTTTGATTTGGCAAACTGTTATCTTCCTTCGAATACCCCACCAAAACATCCGTATTTTTATAATTTGGCCTGTTAAAATAAATTCCAGCTCCGATTACACGACGAAATCCATCTTCACCCACAAATGTCTTAAATACCCTGGTCTTTCCCGCACCTCGTCCGCCTACGATCAGGAACTTTGTAGGATCCTGCAATTCCTGATACTGCTTTACCTGCAGGAAACTGCGGATATCCTCCATCTCATATTCGGTTGTTCCACCAAGCTGCTCAAATGTTTCAAGCAAAACTGTCCTGTCCACTGTTTTCCGCATCTCCTTCCTGAGCTTCCCCAAACCGTTCCATGATCCGTTCTGCTATCTCCCGATAAGGCTGATCAGACAACTGGGTTTTCAAATCTTCTGTTCTATTCTCGTCATATAACGGAATATCCCCCGACAAAGCAGGCATGTACCGAACAAACACTGGATCATGAGCTTCTCTGCTGGCCCGGATTCCTGGCTGCATATCGTTGTCATAATAATCTGAACAAAATACTTCATAGGACTTTTGCCGAAAGTGTTCTTTTTCTTCCTCAGACACAATTCCATTCACTCCGCAAGCACTGTCCACCATAATCGCAAATGGCTTGTCAGCCTGACTTGTTGCAATGGTTCGTACCGCCTGCTGAATTCCAAACCACGACTGGAAACTGTCTTTTCCAAAAAGCACTATGCCATGAGGAATCTGTGCCGTAACCACTCCGGCCATATCATGAAAGCCCGCTCTGGAATCAATCAAGATATAATCAATTCCACCGCTGCCCTTCAAAGCTTCACAGCAATCCTTCAGAAGCTGAACCAAATTCTTTTTTAAATTTTCTCCCACCAATTCCTGACTGTCTATTCTTGCAAGCTTCAGCAAAAACTCATCGTTCAGTTTTCCTCCGCTTACCAGATACAGATTACCCATACCATTCTCCATATAAACAGGACTGGTCAGAGGAATAATATAGTCTGACATATTCATCGGAGTGTTCGGATTCATGCTCTTTTCCTGCAGATAATCTACCGTTCCTTTTCTAATATAGCCCGCATCATCAGCTGGGAAAAAGAAGGTTGATAATCCCGGTGCTTCCAGATCTGTGTCAAGCATTAAGACATTCTTCTTTCGTCTCAGCAATTCCAATGCCACTGCCGTTAACGCTGTTGTTCTTCCCATGCCACCTTTATAAGAGAAAAAGGTTACAATCTTAGGCAGCACTTCTGAAGCGTCTGGCTGCGTATCTCCATAAGGCCACGCTGCCTGTTCCTTCTGACAGCATTGAATCCATGCTTTCTTTGCAATTCCACGTTCTACCACATACCACTTTACAGACGTATTTGCCCCAGACGGCGGATCCTGATCCTCCACACGCAATTCATGAATCTTACCAAACAAATCCTTCGTCCAGTCTTCTGCTCCTTCTACAAATATCGTGTCTGAAAAGAATCCACCTATATTTGTCGTCAGATCATTTTTCAACACATCCACACTGTTTTCTGCCACTGTATAATGATTCTGCGGTACCACATAAACAGAAATCCGTCCCTTTGCATCCCGCACAAGATTTACTTCATCCAGTCCGGCAAAATCATTCCATCTCGCGATCCTGCTCTTTGCTGTATCCAATGCATTCTCAAAACTGACCAACTATTCGCCCTCCTGCCTCATATTGTTATAAGCCCATCCATTAGCATATTCATAATCACCTGCTCCATACTCTGGGCAAATGCCTGGCAATCAGCCATCTCCTGCTCCGTAACATCAAAGCACCGCTGATATCGTCTTGATGGATGATCCTTGTAGAGTTTTGGCGGCATTATACCTATGGGCATTGCAGAAGCAAGTCCGCTATCTATAGCGGCCCAGGCATTCAGAAGAGAAGAAACCTGTGTCCAGTCCTTATCTATGCCATGCGCAGACGGCCTCAACTGATATTTCCAGTATAACAATGCCTTCTGCGCGCATTCTACTGAGAATGCATAATGACACAAAGCATTTTCATACGCATCTGCATCTCTCAGAATCTCCGCATCATGAAAATGCCGTAACGCTGCCGCCGGATAGTTGTCGTTTGCATTTTGTGGATTTCGGGTATTATTGCCGCTGCCAGCCATGTCTTATCCTCCGAATGAAATAATATGTTTATTATAAAACGAATATGTTTTATGTACAATTGTAAATTTGTATCTATATATCATTTACTCCTACCTCTCCCCCTCCTTCATCAGCAATCCAACCTTACTCTCATAGATCAGCCCATCAATCCGGTTATGATGTTCTGACTCCGATGCCGCAAATATGGTCTTCAGCAAGGTTTCAAGATTTTCCCACCGGAACAATTTTGTATGACAGCAGTCGTTTCGCCGGTTTTTGCATTCGAATAATTTTGCCCGGAAATCGTCCCACCACTGCCGGTCATATACCTCATAACCAAGCTGAGCCATAATACTGCCGAGATTATTCTTCTTATACTTAATGAAGGTCGAGTACCAGCCAAGTGTAAATTCTTCCGGACTGGCATCTTTCAGACACCGGATCCGCTGATCCGGAGAACCGGCAGTCCGCATTCCCCGCATTTGATGATCCGGGAAATAATGCTTTAACGCGTCTGCAAAGCATTCCTGCATCTGCTTAATTCGCCAATCACTTCCTCCGTTGATGGGATATATTCTTCCTCTTCTTCGCTTTCGCCCTGCTCATGCTGAGCCGGGAATGTTGTTCCTCCCGGAATCTGCAGGCATAAATGTTTCAGTTTTTCCTGATCCGGCTGCGCTTTCTGTAATTCGCGATCCAGGCCTTCAAACGCATAGGTGTCTATAATCTCTTTCGCCCTGCTGACGCATTTTGACTGCTTCCATGCCTGAATATCACCAATCACATAGAGCCTGTATTTTGCCCGTGTTGCAGCTACATTTACAATGTTATTGTTGACCCACCGGATTGCCGGCCCGGCATCCGATGATGTATCGCAGCCGAGCAGGAATATGACCTCCGCAGCCTCTTTTCCCTGAAACCGGTGTACCGTTCCCACATTTTTGTCCAGCCAGCCAGAAAGTGACGGCTCATACTTCAGCAGAACACTCTCCCTGTGGTTGTTCTGACAGGCTTTTGCATACTTCTTCACATAATCCTTAATTCCCGATACCACAGTTGTAAACGGGCTTATAATAAACAGATCCGGAGACGGATTCTTTGAAAAAGCGGTTTCCAGCATTTCGATCACTTTATCGCCCTGTTCCTTCACAAAATGTCTCTTTCTTCCCGCTTCTTTTCCGCTTATATTCATCCACTGCGACTGCGCGGCTATGAATGTGGCCAGCTTCTCCGCCTTAGGCTGGGCGGTCTGCTGTTTCATGATATTGTTATAAGAAATGTCATTGGAAATATCATACATCGGAGCAATACATCTTCTGTGCACCAGCAGCGGACAGCCTACCCACTCCTGTGCTCCCTGGTCATTCTCAAGATAGGTTCCGTATGGATTCATAAGATCCGCAAAACGCTGAACGGAGTTTGTCTTATCCGCATAGAGCTTAAACATATCCTCTGTATACGTCTGCTTCAGCACATCCTGGTCATCCGTAACAACAGGCTCCACCTGCTTCGGATCCCCCACAATTACCGCTTTTCCAGCCCGGCAAAGCGCGCCAATCGCCATATGAGGAGAAGCCTGTCCGGCCTCGTCCACAATCAGCGTTCCAATGATATCCTCTTTGACATTTTTTAATAATCTTTGTACAGACGCAAATGTAGAGGATACAACCGGGATAAGTAAAAACAGCGTCTCATAGACCGCAGTCGTGCACGCCTGCAGGTCATCATCTACAAACCTCACCGGATCCGCATCGCCATAGCTTCCGCTCCAGAGGCAGTCCAGATGCTTAAAATTATCTCTGCACTTATTCGATCCAAGAATGAATTCCTTTGTCATCTGAAGCGCATATAAAAACAGTTTTTCACGTTCCCGATTGTAGTGCTCTGAAATCCATGGATTTCTAAGCTGCGCCTTTGTTGAGACATCCATATCCGATGACAAAACATCTTTGATAAATTGACGCTCCAAAACAAAGCCACGCTCATAAGAATCCCGGCTCTGATAACTCAATTTTGCTTTCTCAAGAAGTTTTTTCTGCTCTTTCACTTTCCTGTCCGCAGCAGCAAGCTCCGTTTCTAATCTTTGTCTCTCCGCCTCAATTGCTGCCCGTTTCGCCTGAAATTCTTTCAGTTTTCTGCCATTCTCGTAAATTTCCGTTTCCAGGCTGTCTATCTCATCCTGAGAAGCAGGCAGTTTCCCGTTTTCATCATTCAGTTCCTGATTCAGTTCATTCATCTGCAGCAAATACTGCTCCTGCATTGCAGATGCCTGTGTGATGCCTTCCTGAGCTTCCTTATATCTGGATGATTTAAAAAGCTTTCCAAACAAAGAGACACTCTTCTGCAGCGTATCTATTCTTGTCTGGGCAGCGGCAATATTTTCTCGCTGTAATGCTATTTTATTCTCCAGGTCCGCACAAACGGCACGGATGCCGGTGATTTTTGTCTCAATCTTCTTCTTTTCATCGTTGAGCCGGCCTATGTTTTCCTGCTGTTTTGCAACCGTTCTGTCAAGTTCAGATAACTGCTGAGTTTGTTTCTTCCGCTGAATTTCTGCCTGATGCTTCTTTTCCCCTGCCCTTTTTGAAACATTGGTAAATTCTTTCTCCTGATCGGACAATTGATCCAATTTTGCTCGCAGATCTAACACGAAAGAAAGCTGTGAACCAAACCGTTCCCTCGCAGCGAGATATGTTCTCTTTCTCTTTATTACATCATCATTTCTCTTCATAACTTCCAGAAGTGGAACAATGACGTTCTTTTCCACTTTATCGATATTCGCTTTCTTACCCAGTGAGGCTGATATCAGCCCAAAGGCCTGCTGTTTCTCCTGCTTTCCAATCTCATCATTCAAAAGATCTGTCGCAAATCTGGAAAAATAAATATCCGGCTCGTCCATTACAATTTCTTTTAAACGCGCCTTTTTCTCGCCCTTTTCATTTGTATATTCTTCCCAGATTTTCTGTTTGAACGGCAGCGTTTCTCTGCTTTCAGACACAGTAAATAACCCTGTCAGTTCATCCAGGGCAGCATCATTCGGCCCATCATTCTTTTCTGACGAAGCCAGATCCCCTATGATTTTTTCCTCAAGCGGCAGCTCTTTGGTGATATTTTCTACAGCAGTATTGTTGCTGGATGCCACCAGAATACTGTACCCGGAAATTTTCTTATTCTTCAGCCTGTGATATTTTTTCACCCACTGATTATAGGAATTTCCCGGCCCATTGCCATGCTGAAAAGAATAGTCATCAAACGCCTCATCCGGATCCGCGTACTCCGCAAGAAGCCTTGCTTTCTCAATGATATTGCTGACAATAATTTCCTTTAACAGCGTGGTTTTGCCCGTTCCAGGCGGTCCATTCACGGAAAATACCGGCAGCTTTGCATCCTCATCCGTTGCCAGATTTACAGCGATCTGCTGCATCAAAACCGGCATAAAACGAGAAGGCCATTTCCCTAATGGCGCCTTTTTCGCCGTAAGGGTATCCCGCATAAACTGATATAATTCCTCTTCCTTTTGCGGTTTCACAACATCAAGTCGATGGGGTTTCTTTTCAGAATCTATGCCGTAACGATAAAGGCCCAAAATATAATCAAGAAGAAGCTTTTTCTTACCCTCTGTAAAACTATGATTCCGAATCCCATCCGCAGCCATCGCAAGATCTTCCGAATAAAAATCCATATGAAGACCTATTTCATTCTCTTCTTCTTCGATTTCATTCTCTGACGCATACAATTTGAAATAAACGGTAAGAAATGATCCTCTCGTCTCAGATACGTTTAAATGAAGCGCCTCCAGAACCATATTCTCTATCTGTTTTAACAAACCATAAGAAACCGTATCAGAGACAGCACAGGATTCCTTTAATTCCGATGCCAAATCCCCTTCTTCTATCGGTTCAAATAACCTGCTGATCTGATCCTCAAGCTCTCTGACCTCGGAGTTATACTCTGACACTGCCAGTTTCTGACTGGCATTGGCCGTACCTCCGGATAACCGTTTCATTGCCCATGCCAAAGGAGATATCGACAGTGAATCCGCGACATAGCTGCCATCTTTCGAAAATTTTAATGACGCAAGGGCTATCTCATCATAGTTTTCTTCCGGTTCCTGACCAGCCCATTCCACATTCTGCGCTATGTTCTGGATGCATACTTCCTTCCTCATACAGCCCACAAAAACCGTAAAATCACTCCATACCGGAAGCCGCATGGCCTCTGATTCCGCTTTCACCAAAGTCCGAAGCGTATCTCCCGGCTTAAACCAAACAAAATCCTCTACCTTCTTATTCGGGCGCTTCTTTCTGCCTTCCAGCAGCTGTTTTTTATATGTTAATGCACTCGTTTCTTTCTCCTTATATTTTTTCAGGCTCTGCTGGTTTAAAAATTCCATGATGAACCAGTAATCGAGAATTTTGATTGCGTCTTTTTCATCTGTGGTTAAATTTGCTAGCATGTTTTCACCCCTCTTGAAGTTCTGATTCATTTCTATACGCCCATTCCAGCATCGTCTCCTGATACACAGCCTTTCCGTACTGCCGGATCAGATCCGCTATTTTTACCAGTTCTGCATCTTTCAGCTTATCCAGCTTTTTCATGCGCTCCGGCGAAATCGTTTCTTCCGGGAGATTTTCCGCTGATCTGGCCCGGAGGTAGTATTCCGGCTTATATTCCCATAATTCCAGCCTGCTGCCATACCGGTCCTTCAGTCTCTGGGCTATGCCAAGTCCCTCCGGATCAAAATCCCCGGCATAATGCAGCCTGCTCTCCCGGCTCAGAAGGTCCAGAAGAATCAGCGCTGACAATCTGAGCTGTCCATTGGTACAGACAAACGCTGTTTCGGGATAACGGTTGGAAAGCACCGCAAATACTGCCGGGTTCTCTACTACATATACATCTTTCCCGCCGCAAACCCGCTCCAGACGATACAGGGTCTGAAGCGTACACTGCAGCGGCTCCCGCATCCGGTAAAATCCATCCATTCCGCTATGCCTTGTCCCATCCTGTAAAAATGCCTGGATTCCATAAATTAATACCGTGTTGGACAGGTCATCCTTCAAAATACCGGCACGATATAAAATCCGCGCTTTCCACTCTGTATCCGAATAGGATGGCTGGCGTTTTATCCCATAATGCTTCTGAATAAACAGCCGCAAAAGCCTGTCCGTTGTGGTTCCTTCATCAAAATAGTGCGGATCTCCGCTGATTTCCGCGGCAAAAACCGGCAAGGCCTGAGCAAGCCCGCGGTCTGCCGGCAGATTGTCACAGGCATGTATCAAAACGCGCAGCCGCTGCCCAAGCAATTCCTGGTCTGCCCGGTATTGCGCGTACAGCAGGCTGCGCCCCTCGCACTCCCCGCTTAATATTTCTGCCAGAAATCTTGCCCCTATATCTCCTGATGGGTCTGCGTACTGCGCAAAAAAATCATTCCGGTCAGATTCTTCCCTCTCCCGCTGCTCCTTTTTTCCAATGAATGGACCGCCAAAATACGCGCATAAAATCTCATCCCAGGAAAGAGCCGCAAAGCGGCTGTCTGCCAATGCCCGCTCCAGAAGCTCCACGGAAACCGTCAGCTGTTTTTTTCCATGAAGATTTTTCTGGAAAAATCCCTCCAGCTGGTCCCGTTCCGCCCCGGACCGGATGGAAATGATCGTCTTTCCCCCGATATGGCCAAGGCTCTCTGCTTTTTCCCGCACCTGGCGGAGGACACGGTCAAACACCGGCCGTGCCCGCAGATAGCTGACGCACTCCTCCAGAAGTTTTTCTTTACTCTGCATCGGTCTGAAGCACACGCTCCTTTCCATTCCACTGGTACGGAATCACGGAAACAAACTTCGCGTTTTCCGGACGCACCAGCTGATAGATCGCAAGCTGCGGAACCGTCTCATAATCTCCCCACAAGATCTGGGAGTTGATGATAAAATCGAACTCAAAATCTACCATCAGGCGGAACATATCGCGAATGTTGGTCTCATCCACACCCGCAAAGGCCTCATCCAGCGAAATGATTCTCGGCGCGTCTTCTCTTGCGCCCTTATACTTTGCCACTGCGGCTGAAAACAGCGGCACATACATCGACATGGCTTTTTCGCCGCCACTGAAGGTAAAGAACGCCCGGTCGGTCAGTTCCTTTTTCACTTCCCCGGTCTTCTGATATTCCAGCCTGAACTCAAACCATTTCCGGTAATCTAAAATATCCCGCATCACGGCATGGAACGAAAGGGCCGAATCGCCCTGTTCTGCCTGTCTGCGCGCCTCCGCGATCTTGGAACGGAAATGCCGTGACAGCTGCTCCACTTCTTCCTCCCGCATAATCTCAGCATCCTTCTGAAGCAGCGCCACCAGATCCCTGGTATCCAGCTGATCCTCGTTTTCCGCGCGAAGACTCTTCCATTTCAGGCTGAGCTTCAGGCCACTGGATGTCTTCATCTGTCCCATCAGCTGATCCATGCGCTCTACCCAGGCATTGCTCTCATGAATCCTGGAGCGAATCTTTTTACTGATGGTATTTGCCAGAATATCCTCGAACAGTTCCCGGTCTTTATCACTCAAAAGCCGCTCCTGCTCTTCTGCCTCCGTTTCCAGCCTTCCAATGAGATCCGGGAACTTCATCTCCACGCCGCGGTACCTGCCCACCAGGTCAATACGCCTGGATGATGGAATCCCTGCTTTTTCCTCACGGTCGAGGATGGGCTTCATCTGCAGCGCGTAATCCAGAAGATATCCTCGGTTTTCGTGATATTTTTCCTGAAGCGCACTGTGACAATCGGAAAGCTCCCGCAGCGAAGCATTTCCTCCAATCTGCCGGACCACCTTCTGCGCCTGATCGGCCAGATCCTCTGTTACCGCAAACTGACGCGGAACATAGCCAAGCTCGTACTCTCCGCGAAAATCCTGTTCCAGAATTTTCACACGTTCCCGGCTCTCCAATAACCTTGCGGCATTGTCCCGGTCCTCCTTCTGCTTCTGTGTGATTCTGGCTCTCAGGGTTGCCTGACTACTGACTGCCTGCTCCTTCTCCGCCGGGATCTGGCTTAACCGCTGCACACAGTGATCCAGGGTTTCCCGGATTTCCTCATAATCGGTCATCTGAAGCTGACTGCGGACACGCTCCAGACGTTCCTTCAGGCCGGAAAGCTTTCTGCGGATATCTGCCAGATCATAACGGATATCATCCAGATCCGCATCCGCTTCCTCCAGGGAAGCCTGCTGGGTTCTGAGTGCCGCGCAGCCATTCCGGTAGGCGTGATGACTGATCTGAATCCGGCCAAGCAGATCCCGGTACTGCAAAATGGTCTCCCCCGCTTCCCGGAACAGATCCAGTCTCGGCGCAAGATACGCCTTTTCACAGATTTCTACAACCTGGATTTTCACTTCATTTAACTGTTTTCCGGCTTCATCCAGACTCTCGCGGGCCTGCTTCACCAGTTCTTCCATGCGGGAAGCCAGCAGAACCGCCTTTCCAAATGCCTTTGCAGTCTCCTTCAGATCCGCTCCGTCCGGAAATGTCTCCATTTCCAGCTTCAGCTTTTCCAGTCGCGATTCCTGGCTTCTAACCCGTTCATCTGCCTGTTCCTTCTCCGCTGTCAAGACCGCGCACGCCTGCTCCAGCGCCTGAATACGCTGCTGCCGGTAACGCTCCCGGGTCCCGGCTCCAATATAGCGTGCCTCCTGCTGCCCGGCAACCGTGCCTTCCAGTACGCCAATCCGGTAATGACCATCTGCCCCGACCCAGGTATCGGCACTGCTTATCTGAAAGCCAATCTGCTCCAGCACCGGCGCGATCTGCTGGTATAAAAGAATATCCTGCTGCGGATTATCCACGGAAAAGCAGGAAAGAATGCTCTCACCGGTCTTCTTTCCATCCCCAAACAGATACCGGTCACACATCCCCGGATCTGTGGCAAGCACCTGCTCCCGGTATTCCTCCGGCACAATCAGCGCATCCAGAATTCCCATCTGTTCCAGCGCTTCTTCCAGACGCGCGCAGGCCTGCGCGTCCATGCCCGGGTCAAAATCCACCACCTCATAAAACGGATAGCATGGAATTCCCAGTTCTTTCAGCCGTTTCCGGTTTGTTTCCACCGCAGAACTTCTCTCCGGTTCCAGTTCCTTCTGATTCCGAACCTGTTCCAGCTCATCCTGCTTTGCTTCCAGGGCCTGACAGACTTCCGTCTGCTTCTGTCTCTCAGCCTGCAGCATTTCACGGATCTGGTCTTCCCGTCCATACGCTTCCCGGCGCACCTCTTCCCGGATTTCATTATAATCAGAATCCTCGTCAAACTGATGCACCGCCCGGGTCAGTGACTGAAGGACTCCGTCTGTCAGGGAAAGCTCCGCATTGCCCCGGCTCCAGCTGTAATACTGCTCCGTCAGTTCACTTCTCTTCTGCTCCAGAAGCTGCTCTGCCTGAATCCGTTCCCGCTCAGCCCGGTCCCGTTCCTCCCGCCTGCGGTCCACCTCCGCGAGCCGCTGGTCATAACGTTCCCGGCACTGTTTTTCTTCCTGTAGGATTTCGATTCCTTCTTCTACTCTTTTCCGGTACACCTCCAGCTGTTTCCGGTGACCGTCAAAATCATACTCCCGCTCCGGATTCTCCCGCAGGTCCCGGGCCATGAAGGAAGCCTCGTCAAAGGGCAGCTCCTCCATAAGCTCTTCGGTCTCATCCAGCATCTCGTTTAACTTATCCAGTTCCAGTTCGTTCTTCTGGGCAAGCTCTTTGAATCCGTAGTCAAGCTCCTGCCACCGTGCTTTCTTTTCCTCTTCCTGCTTCTGCTTCTTCTGTTCCTGGGTCTGTCCTTCCGAAATCTGAGCGACAAGCTCCGTTTCCTGTTCTTTTAAACGCACCGCGTCACTGGCATTCAGAGAATCCTGCTGCTCCCGCAGAATCTGTTCCTCCTCGGTCAGAGCTGCATGCCGTTCCTTCTGGTGTTCACACTCCTGCTCCATCTCATGAATCTCTGTTTCACAGGATTCCGCCAGCGCTTTGTACTCCTTTTGTTTCTGCAGCTCCGCCACATAGCCCTTCGCTTTCTGGCACAGCATTGCCTGATTGTACTGATCATAAACCCGCCGGATCTGGCCTGCTGCCTTCAGGCTCTCCCGCAGGTGATCCAGGTTGGTTTTCAGCGCGTCCATATTTTCGATTGCTTCCGACATCGGACGCAGGTCTTCCTCAGACAGCATCAAAAGAGAATTGCTCAGAATCTCATTGAGCACCGATGGCTTAAAATCTTTGGAGAGCTTCGGAGAACGCAGCTGAATCAGCAGATCCGTCATCTCCTTATATTTCTCTGCCGATTCAAATCCAAATACCAGACGGTTCACCGCGTCCATATATTCGCTCTGGCTGTCCATGACACGCCCGCCCTCACCAATCCGGTTGCGCAGCTCCAGCCTGGTACAGGCAATCTTCTGGTCCACATCCTTATAAAGGAAAAAATCCCTGCCAATCCGCCTTCCATCACTGATGTAAAAATACCAGGTATCCAGCTTCTTTCCACGGCGGGCACGCAGTCCGACCCCAATCGTCAGGTAATTATTCCCCTCTTTGCGCTTCAGCTCCAGATACAGATATGCCGTCCGTTCCTCCCGCTCATCGCCCTCTTCTAACAGATAATTTTCCATCTTTCTTGCCCTGGAGCCAAATGGATCCAGTCGCTCCGGGCGCATATTTCCATCCAGGATCAGCGGGATAAAGCTCTGCATGGTAACGGATTTTCCAGAACCATTGGAACCACGCAGCAGCATCCTTCCATCCGCAAAAGCAAACTCTTCTTCATCATAATACCAGAAATCAATCAGGCCAATCCGGTTCATCTGCCATCTGCTGTTCATTCCTCTGTCTCCTCTTCCCCATTATAATCCACAGGATATTGTCCCAATACTTTTCCGACCACAGGAAAGATTCTCACCCGATCCTGTTCCCGTCCGGTCAGCGAACGCGCCACAGCCACATCTCCAGCATCCAGGGCAATAAAATCCAGTTCCTCCAGATAACCCTGAACTGCCTCACAGAACTCTCCCGGCGTCATATCCCGGTAAGTTTTCACAAATCCAGCCCCATACCTGCGACGGCACTCTTCTAAAAGCCCGGTCAGTTCCGCACGCGATACCAGAATACTTTCATCCGCCTGAAGCTTCCAGGTTCCGGCTTCCACTTTCTTGCGGATCAGAGAGCAGCATAACAGCACAATATCTCCCACTGTTTTTTCTTCCGGAAAACAATGTCCCAGATTGGCGCTCTCGCCCTCAACCAGATACGCGCTTCCCCGGTGAACCTGCAGTTCGCAGCCCAGAAGCGCTTCCAGTTCATCTGATATTCTGCCCTGATAATTCCGGATATAGTTAAAATCCTCGTCTGCTTCCGAGGTCCGGTATACTCCCACATTCATCAGCAATCTGCGGTATACGCGCTGTCTGCGCGCCACACCGCGGTCCGTGTTGACATCGATCCATTCATCGGTTTCAAAATCTTCCATTCCCCGGTATTCCATAATATCCCGCGTAAAATTCCGCATAAAATAACGGCTTGCCCCTGTGTTCCGGTAAAGAACCTCACCGGTTTCACTGCGCATAAAGCTGTCCTCCGTGCCGTCATCAATCTCCAGCATTCCCTCACTGACACAAAATTTCAGGACACGGATCAGATGACGCCTGTGGGTATAGGAGGTCCAGTCAATCTGCACCTCCCGGCACTGTGCCTGCACAAAATCCGTCAGCTGCGACAAAACAAACTGATCTCCCGCCTCCCGCACTTCCAGAAAGCTTAAGATCAGGCATAAAAACACATATTGCAGCGGATCCTGAAACTGGCGGATTCCCATCCAGGGCCTGGCCTTGGCCGGTATCTTCTCCACCCGGATCAGATACGGATTCACGATCACCTGGTATCCCACCTTTTCCGTCAGAAATTTTTTCACGCTGTCCAGTTCATCGCGAACCTGATAATAAAGCTCCCGGTCCCTTGATTTTAAGATCCAGCGCCGGTTCAACAGGGTCTCCAATACATTCATCACTTTTACTCCTCAAATATGATCGTAAACACCGGCATGGAAAAGGTTCCATCCGTACACTGCAAAACACAGCGTTTTCCAGGTTCCCGCTCCTCCACAGTATAATACCGCCCATCCTCCGTCTTTGCCGTCCGTGACTTATTTTCCAGTGCCTTAGACAGCCAAAGCAGAAATACATCCCGCACATAGGGCTCCAGCACAGGCAATTCCGCGAAAATAAGCCGCCCGTCTTTGATATACTCCTGCAGCAGATCCCGGTTCTTCCGTTCTCTCTGCAGGACCGCATCCCTGGCCTCCTGCTTTTCTTTCGAACGGTCCGCAATCACACTGCGTTTCGCTTTTTCCTTATAATTCCGCACCCGGGGCGCAATGGTCACGCGCAGCGGCTCTTCCTCATAAACACCGCTGTTGATGCTGTCCGTCTCTCTTTTAAAATCTCCTTTCAGATGAACAGGCTTTTCTATCCCAAACACCATGGCGGACAGGCAGTGCGCCTCCCGGATATCCCTGCACTTTGCGAACAGGGACGCCAGCTTCTGATACTCCTCCCGCCGGTTTGCTCCTCTGTTTCCGGCTTCACTGATCCGCGCGGCATACCGGGTAATTTTCCGGATAATCTCATTGGTAGTATCAAACACCTTCGCCGCCTCCGATTCCTCCCCGGCGCCTCCCACAAACCAGCTGCGAATGCTCTGAAACCGCCCTTCCATACGCTCCCGGATCTGCTCTTCCTTCACTTCCACATCCATTCTGGGAACAGACAGTTCAAACTGCGTCACCTTATCCAGAAGCTTTGCAACAATCTGCGGATCCGCTTTCTTTAAATGCTGCTCAATCTTACCCACATTCATCTGAAGGCTCTGCACAAAGCTGCGCAGATAATCAATCAGCCGGTCCTTAAACACCAGGAATTCCTGTGTCCGCATCAGTTCTTCCGCCCGGACACTGTTTAATTCCCGCATATAATCCTGATAGTTCTGGTTCAGCCGCATAAAGTCATGGTTCAGATCATTCCACCAGACATGCACCTGGTCACTTTCCAGCGCAGCCGTCTCCTCCAGCTTTCCAATCTGTATGCGCAGCCGGTCCAGAAGCGCCGGTTCCAGCGAAGCTCCCTCCACAAACAGGTTCTCAAGCCGTACCACCATACGCTCAATCTCTACGGAATACTCCGTCATCTGATAGCGGAAATTTTTGTTCTTAAACGCCTCAATGCTCTTCACATTTCTGGTATCCTGCAGCGTAGACAAATTTCTCCACCCCACCAGGGCATTTAAGTCCTGCCGGCACTGCTCCATCGTGTAATCCGCAAAATACGGCTCCGCCTTCAATTCCTCAAAAATTTCTTCCTGATAAAGCCAGTAACGCATTTTCTCATAATACAAATAAAAAAGCCGCATGATTGAACGATACCTGTCCGCGTTTTCCGCGCTCAGGTACCGTGATTCAATCAGCGGCACAGTGATTTTTTCTGTGATATTCATCTTACGTGTCTTCCTCGGTATGTAATCCATGGATATAGATAGCTTTAGATTTTATTATAGCGGGAGGGGGGTGGAGGCGCAAGAGGTTTTTGTAAATTTCTTATTTTTTGAAAGTTTCATCTTTCTCTTTTATCCGATAACCACTTGATTTTTTGCGGAATTTTATATATGATTGTTTTTACATAAAAAACTATAATTTTTTATTCCGTATTGGTAGTCCCTGTTTTGCCTCATAAACCATTGGCAAAATGGGGATCTTTTTTCTTAAAAGCGAAATCCCTGCGCAATTCGCGCAGCCCAAATCACTCAATTGGAGGTATTTCTCATGAACGCTAAAACGAAGACACATCAACTCCATCTAAACGAATGGATTACCTGCTTTTCTGAGCAGAAAGCCAGTGGCTTAACAGTAAAACAATGGTGCGAACAAAATCATCTTTCAGTCCATGCTTACAATTACTGGAAACATCTTGTCAAAGAATATCTCTCCAGACGGGTGCTTCCTGATATCGTTCCTTTAGCTTTTCCAAACTCTGAACGCACTTCGGTTCCAACAGAATCAAGCACTCCAGTTTGCATGATTCGCACAATTCGTACAACAGCTACCATCACAATAAATGGCATTACCATTACAGTTGACTCCGGCATCTCAGAAGATTTCCTGCATACACTGATCAAGGCGGTACGCCATGCTTAATCTACAATGACATATGCAGCGTTCTATTCATAGGCAATTTCACGGTTCTTTTCCCCATTTTAATTCGCCACACAACTTTTTTTGCTATAATAATGACATGTAATAGCACTAACGGAGGCAACTTATGATGATTCTTTCTGAAGATCAACCGAATAATCTTAACCGGGAAGCTCTCATTATTATCGTTGCGTCCCTGCAAGATCAGCTTGCTTCTGTACAATCCCAGCTTGATACCGCAAACACTCAGCTTGCTGATACAAACCACCAGATAGAACTTCTAACTGAACAGATCCGTATCATGAACCAGCGACACTTCGGTCGACAGGCCGAAAGTAATCTCACAGAAGGACAACTCACTCTGTTCGATTCTTTTAATGAAGCCGAAATGACTGCTGATGAAAATGCCTCCGAACCAGAAATCACAGAAGTAATCATTGCCTCATACCGTCGTAAAAAAAACGCTTGGAAAAAGAGATGCGGACCTGGATGGACTTCCGGCCCGAATTATCGAGCATTCTCTTTCGGAAGAAGAACTAATCAGGCTCTTTCCTGATGGTTACCAGGTGTATCACAAACCCAGTAAAGAGCGCCCTGATCTGGTTATTGGCGGCTATTGGATTCACGCACGCAGACCTTTCGCTGATTTCATCAAATCAATCAAAGGTTCGGCAGACGGCACCATTGCCCATAAAGCTTATTCACTGATCACAGAAATGCTTCACATCGACAATGGATTTGATGATCTGCCATTAGATGATCGGTTAAAATAGCGACAGCTTATTCTTACAGAAAAAGTTGACGCTTATTTCAAGTGGGTGAAATTAAAATACAACCAAGTCACCCACAACAGTACCATTGGAAAGGCTCTGGCATACAGCATCCACCAGGAGCCATATCTTCAAACTTTCTTAACAGATGGTGATATCCCAATGGATAACAATTATGCTGAACAGGCCATCCGTCCATTCACCAGCGGTCGGAAAAAATTTCGTGCTAATTGAGTCTTCTAATGGTGCTCGTGCCAGCGCCATGATTTACAGCCTGGTTGAAACAGCAAAAGCTAACTACCTAAATGTATACCAGTATTTAGAACTGCTTCTCACCGAAATTCCCAAACATATGAATAACACAAATTTAAGCTTTCTGGATGAACTGCTTCCCTGGGCACCAGGAATTCAGGAAAAATGTCCAAGTCGTTATAAGAAGTCTTGAACCCCGCAGCTATGCGGGGTTTCGCTTTGGATGGTACCCGCAATTGATTACTTACGGTTATTTTTTGTCCTTCAAAGACTTTTCCTCACTGCGAAACAGCTCTTCGTAAGAAATTACCACCTTTGTCTCATCCTCTTTCCCCACACTTGTATTCTTTAAAAGCCACCGCTCCATGCTAGCTGTGATAGGATTATCTTGTTTTAGTATATCCAACGCGTCATCTGCGGCATTCAAGTCCTTTACCAAAAGCAATGTCGAAAAAATTTTAAAGTTTCCTCGTTTTTCTTTAAATATATCCCGTTCTATTATCCGGTGTTCAAAATTAACATCTGATAGTTGTTTTACTTCTTGTTTTTCCTTTGTCGAATATAAATAACACATATAATCAATCATCACTGATCTATTTTTCCATATATCTACTGTATCCTTTCCATGCTTTGTTATATGGTTCTGTTTGTCCTTTCCACTATTGATCATGTTCTTCCGCTTATTCCATTCAGCATTTGCCTGATCACTTGAAAATCGGATTCTCTGCTTATTTTGTATATTTTTATGTTCTAAGTAATAGCTGAGCCCGGTTTCTGTAAATTCTATTACTAATTCGTACTGCAATTTCCTCAATTTATCTACCAGTTCACCCGCATTTTCTCCACAAAGCATCAAGGCCTGCTCTGCTGCATCCTGCAGGTACAATGTTCTCACATCTACCTCTGTATCTTCTTTTTCCGCATATTCCATGAACTGTTTTAATTGCTTATACATGCTTTCTGCAATCCGGTGTCCCAATCTGTCAAGAACCACTCTGTCCTGATTCTCTCCCTTTGTAACCACATCGCTAAAACCTGTAATATTTTCTCTGGATACATCCAACTGAAGCCAGCTTGATGGAAAATTAATCCAGATTTTATTATTCCACCCTAAATGACGGTCTCTAAACCCACTGTCATGTTTTTTTGAATGCCAGTGAAACAAACTTGCAACCGAAACTTTTTCCACCGCAATTCCAGAATTAAAAATCTCACTGTTTCCTACATTTTCTTTATTTTTGCCAAGCAGCAGTCCATACTTATACTTCTCAACATACTTGCCGCTAAGAATATCCTGTTCATAATTGGCTTCGCCGATTGTACCATCTTCGCAAAACGGCACAAAGAACTTAAAGGTTTCTGCAGCAACCGCTCTCCGCATTGCATGAGATTCAATCTTCATTTCCATTGAATAGTTTTTATAATTCTTCCAATGCAGCTCTACCGGATACGCAATATCCCGCATCGCCTCCTCTATGTATTTCATAATCTGGGTATCATCAATATCCGTCTCCAGATATAATTTTATTTCCGTACCAATTTCCGCCTTTTCATCTCTTTCAATAAAGAAGCATCCATCATAATTCGGAATATGCAGCTTTAATCCTTCCGAATTATCCGTGTAATATTTGGTCCTAACATCAATTTCCCTGCACACCATAAACGATGACAGGAAACCAATGCCAAAATTACTGATTGGCTTATAGGAAATGTTCAGATCTTCATACTCTTCTCCAGAATAAAAGCTCCGGCCAATGCTGGTAAAATACCGTTCTATCTTGTATTTATCCATCCCGGTACCATGGTCCACAATCCGGAAATATCGTCTGCCCTGCTCATCTTTGTTCATATCAATCAGAATTTCTTTCGAAAACTCGCTGGAATCTTTTTCTGCCCTCACCGCAATTGCATCAATTGCATTCTGAATGAGTTCTCTTGCAAAAGCCGTCTTTGAGGAGTAAATATTGTCGCCAGTCAGCAGCGGAATCAGGGTTGGAATATACGCTTCAAAGTTATAATTATCCAGCGTGTTCTTCATCACATCCTTATCGATTTTAGGCAGTAAATAATATAGTTTTAACCCAATCAGTTTGAAATAATCCTCAAATTTGTGAATCATCAGATCAAACTCTTTTACAAACAATACCGCCATTTTATGTGCTGTAGCTTCATTGCACAACAACTCTACATACGCGCTTCTCCTATCTGCATCTGAGCGGATTACAATGCGGGGAGCCGGTACATTTTCATGGAATTTGTTTTCTTCGATTTTAATATTTACCTTGTATTGAATACTTTCTTTAAAATCATCCGCGTACCTGGTCAGCACCATATACAGATCTGAAAAGAATATTCCTAACATCGTAAACGCCAGATAAACCTGAGATGGTTTATTGCCGCACCGGTTTAAAATCTTATCACAATGTGCTGCTACATCCTTCAGTCTTTTCTGCATAAACAACTGATGATACTCTTCTTTCGAAACAGAAAATCCACTGTTTTCCAAATTCTCCGTATAGAAAGCATCCCAGTTTTTAGATGCCGATTCAAAATAGGAATCCGCTTTTCCTACCAGTTTCATATAACTGATAACTCTGTAATTTATCGCATAAAGCAGGAACAAAATATTGTGATAATCATGCTCCAGATACCTGTACGCATCCGTAAATCCTGTGATTGCCGCACTCACCCAGTTTATGATGTCCTTGCAATAATCATACGACGAAAATGCTTTTTCTGAAGTTGTTACATACGTTTTGTATTTTTCAGGCCGCAGCATCTCCAATATTTCAAGCAGTTTTACAACCCGTCCACTTGTTTTCTTCGGAGGCACCTGTTTTTCCTTAATTGGCTCCAGTTTTTCATCCTTATAACAGAATTTATAATGCCGAAGTTTTATATCATCATCCTTCCCATACAAATCCAGTACACCAAATGTATGCTCGTCTTTCCGATCTGTCCCGACAGAACCGCCGGCAAATACGTCTATGATATTCTCAGGAGATTCAAAATAGCCTTCCGTGATAAACGGACGCTCCAACGCATAATGTTTATGTCCGTGCATCACTACACTCACATGCATATAGCTTAGCTGCTGCATTACCTCTGCATAGTTCCGAATCAGGCTGCTGTCGCCAAAACGCTGTGCAATTTCCGGGAACAGATAAAAATGGTGATGAAATAACGCCACCACTGTATAATCATCCATCCCCCGAATTTTCCGTGCCATAGCCGTAAGCTGAGACACTGGAATCCTTCCATAATCATCATAACTGCTCGCGGTCACAGCCTTCATTGCCTCAATGACTTTTTGCTTTTCAACACTTTCCAGTTTTTCTTCGCCCATATACTTTTCAAAAGTCCGGATATAATCAGAATCAAAGAGCTTTCTTTTTTCAATTTCGCAGGAATTAAACCCAACAAAAACAACCTTTTTACGCTTATATTCTCTGCATAAGGAATAGTTTTTCAGATCATACCAGGAAGGTATTTCCCCATAAAATTTTTTCAGAAAATCACGATACTTATCCCATCTCTTAGCCACATCATCCGTTCGTATTATATCATGATTACCTGGTACAAAAATGACATCTTCCCGGCACAGCGGGGTTTCTGGCTGATTGCTGTTTATTTCATCCAATAAAGTCTGGAAAAATCCTGCTGCAATATGAATCAGCTCCGGTAAATTATCCTTCCCAAGCTGTGCCTGTCCGTCAAAAATATCGCCGGTTACTACAATACACTCAATATTGCTCAGGCCATTATGATCAATATCCGCCGCAATATTACACGCCATGCTCTCTGGATCTTTGTATGTTTTTCCAAGATGAATATCTGATAAATGCAAGATTCTAAGCATCTCTTTTCTCCCCCTGCCTGTTCAGTTCTTTTCTGTTTAATTGTCCCGTATGCTTGGAATTTTCTCCGATATAAAATTAACCTTCCAACTGATATATCTATCTTACTCCAGTTGGAAGGTTTCCGCAAACGCTATCTGTTCTCGCTTTCCTGCTGCTATCTTCGCATCCTCAAACTACACATAAATTGCTACCGGAATCACAATTGCTGCCGGCGCACTGATTTGAATTTCTACCTCCGGCAGATGTAGTTGTTTCAGATCATTGCTCTCAAACGCCTGAATCAAACCATCCAGCGAATCCGCGTCTAAAATGTCCAGCGGTGTTTTCCGCACCAGGCTGATTCCCTCATCTTTCTCTGCACAAATCTTAATTACTTTACCCAGAATTTTGAAATTTCCTCCGATCAGTTCAGAGATATTATCATTTTCCAGATATTTCTCCTGTGCGGACAACACCAGTGAAGCCCGATCACTTTTCAGCACAAAGTCCAATGTTCCTGTAACACGAAGTTCCTCTAACAGTGCCCTCATCTGCTGTATCTGCGCATCCTCAGCCAGTTCCTTCTGTGAAGCCTGCTTCTTATGCCCAACGGCCACTGGCTCTGAAAAAATTTTACTCATACGGTATACAGAAATAAATTTTTCCAAAATATCGATGAGCGGATTTTTCATTAGTGCTCCCTCAACCTCGATAAAATCTCCAATCTGTATTTCATGGATATCCAGCGAATCCGATGCCATGCAGGTCAGCATATCATGCTCAATCAGCTGTCTGCGAAACTCTGAAAACAAGGACGCACTAGTATGAAATCTGGCCTCCTTGCTTACCCATTGTTCTTCCTGCTTTTTTTCACCAGAAACCTCCGCCCCAAGTTTGATTTTCAAGACCCGATTCAGCAAACTGCCAGAACTCATTTCTCCTTTTGTTGTTCCACTCACATCATTGCTTTCCTGAGACGTTGTACTGATCTCACTAACCATAGAAAATCCATCCTGCAGGATTGCAAGCATATCCAGCACGACCTTTTCATTTAAGTAAACCGGCAATACCAGATGTTCTCTTTCTGTCACGTTCTCTCTCATGTGATAACCTCCTTCTTTTCCATCAGGTTACCACATGTCCTTTCTATTTTCGTCCGCTGCCAGCGGACTTTTCCTCCTCACGATCTGTTATGTTTCCGTTCAGGCTATATACTCTTTCATTACTCCAAAAGCCCCACAACCACTGCCGCCACGCAAAAAAACAACACCAGATACCCACATCCAAACAAAAACTGTCCCCATAATTTTCCCTTCATTCCCGGAAATTTTCTGCGCAGTCCAACATAATTTCCCACAAAAAAGACAGAAAATATCATATAAATCCACACGACAATCCGGTTTAACCACAATGCATATCCCATTTGAACTGCGCCGCTTCTGTCATGAAAATTCATGGTCAAACAGCAATACGTAATCAGCCAGTAACCAAACCCTGCTGCAAACATTTTCCATACTTTTCCTGTTCGAAAACCAACGGGTAAATACCGTTTTTTCAGATGTAAAACCATTCTTTTTCCCGTATTTTTCTTTCGCTGCTTTTCATTTTTACCACTTTCCAATGCCCTTTCCAGCAGCTCCACACTCTGGTAACGGGCATCCGCATCCATCTGGATACACGTTTGAATGACCGGCTTTAATCTGCCCTCATATAACTTATTTTTCGGAAAATCACCTGTCAAAAGCCTGTTTAAAATAACGCCCAAAGCATAAATATCCGTACGGGCGTCTGATTGGCCAAAGCCATATTGTTCCGGTGCCGCATACTCCCTGGTTCCCATTAAACAGGTATCTTCCATCTGCCCCATCCGGTATTCCTTCGCTGCATTAAAGTCAATCAGTTTGACCACACCATCACTGCTGATCATAATATTGGCAGGCTTCAGATCCCGATGGATAATCGGCGACCGGCAGCGGTGCAGCTGCTTCAAAATCCTGCAAAGCTGGATAATCATGGAAACCGCCTCATCTTCTCCCATGATTTCCTTCTTTTCCAGATATTCTTCCAGCGTTTCTCCGTGAATATATTCCTCTATTACAACCAGTTTCTTCTCCTGTTCTACACACAGATAAATTTTCGGAACACCAGAAATATCCAGCCTGCTCAGATGTTCATAAACACGCTGGTTATAAAGGTCAATCTGCTTTTTAATGAACAGCTTTCCCGTTTCCACATGGCGCACCAGGTATACTTCTTTATCATCCCACAGACGGTCCAATACCCGGTAACAGGATAATTCATACTCTTCCTGTAATGTCATACCCTAACTCTTTTCCCCTTTGTAATCCTCTGCTATAATAGTCTCAAACACACGAAAGAAGGAATCCTTATGCCGCAATCCGATACCACTGAACTCCTCCATCTTTTCTCCAAAGTCCGCACGGAAAAAGACATGGAGCGCTACCTATCCAGACACGCATCCACGCCTTCCATCCAAGACTATTTCAATGAATATTTCGCCAGTCATTCCATCACAACCGCTGAAATTGTCAGTCGCTGCAAAGGACTGATTTCCAAGTCCTACATCTATGATCTGTTAAACGGTCAAAAAACACAGCCCTCCCGTGATATCGTCCTGATGCTCTGTCTCGCCGCTCACATGAACTGGAAAGAAACCCGCCGCACTCTGGAACTGTTTCAGCTCAGAGAAATCTATGTAAAAGATCCACGGGATATCATCATTGCCACCGCGATCAATCAGGAACAGTTTGATATCGATCAGATCAATGATAAACTGGCAGCGCATGGACTTACGGTGCTGAATGGAGGCTGACGCCTCCATTTTATGCCAGTATCATCCGTGTCCCTTTCATCGTCTGAAGACATGTTTGTATCTTCTCTAATTCTACACCAATTGCCTTCAAACGCATAGCATAAATCAAACTCTCCAGAATCGCAAAATCGGATATATGAACCGGATCAATTTGCAGATCGATATTGCCGTGCGCTGCGTCATTCCTCAGCTGATTCATTCTGGCACAAATATCTTCAATCAAATCATCTGACTGATCGTCACGATAATAATACTTCAAAAAAGGGCAAAGAATTTCCTCACAGTCACGCATTGCTTTCTCCATGCGGTCTGCATATTTATTTTCTGTTTTACTTAAAGTCCGTTCCATCTCCCCAATATACTTTTTCTTCTTTCCATGGCTATTTTCCTTCAAATTTTCCAGAAATTTCATTACTTCCGCGCGCACCTCAACGTACATATCTGAACGTACAATCGTATCATCATACAGATTACGGAACTCCCGCTCAAAAGCCACAAACATCAAAATAATATGGTTGATTCCCCAGGAACGCCGGTCCGCAACAGAAGGGCACAAATGTTCCAGATAAATCTGGTCTTCTGCAAGCGGCGGAAACAGCGCCATCATCTTTTCCCCAAGATCATCATATACAATCATCTCTTCCGCGTCTTTTTGTTCAACTTCCCCTGCCAGATCATTCTGTGGAAACCACAAAATACCTTCGTTGGATTTTCTTCCGTCCCGCATGCCGTATATATCCGGGGAATCCAGTTCTATATTGCGCCTGTAACACACATAATAGAAAAACCTGCAGCAATGCTCATAAACCTGAAGCAAATACTCCAGATTCTGCGGTTTTGAAAAGGAAACTATCATCCGGCTGTGCGCAGATAATGGTGCCTCTGAACGAAAGTGAAGCGTTGGAACCGCTCTAAAAGAAACAGTAATTTCTGTATCTCCATATCTATAACTTCCTGCACAAACTGCCCCATTATCATTCTTATTCTCTACATATACCCCAGTTCTCTGTATCCCCAATTCATCGCACGATACGTCCGTAGTAAACACACACCTCGGATTATAAAAACGATCTACGTCTTTTCCTGTCAAAGAAAAACCATAAATCTGCTCGTCGTCTAAATATGAGACATTATATTTAAAGTGATAATCAACTGAAAAGCTCTCAAATCCATTATCATTTGAAGAAAGGTCTGAAACCGAAAACACAATACTATCTCCATCATGTGTCCGCCCTTTCAAACGTGAATGTCCAACCCACTCCTGTGCCTGACATTTGGCCTTTAATTCCTGCAAATTCTGAAACAAACTTCTCCTGCGTTTCCGCCAGTCTTCCCTGGTCGGTGGAAACAAACGTAAGATTCCATCCTCAAACAGGAATGGATATTCTTTCTCCATATATACAATGTATCCCATAAGGGGTGATGTTGGTTTCATAACAGCCTCCTGTTCATCTGTAGCTATATAATGATCCTGATCTGGATATTTCTATATTATAAATATCAAATCCGTAAATTACATAGGGTATGTTTTCTTAGTATATTAAAAACAGTTTCCTCATTACAATAATGATACATCATATTTCTTCGTTGCTTCTGCATCTACTACCATTCTCCGAAAACGCCACCACACCAGCAACAATTTCTTTCCTATCTACCTTATATAAATAATCTCCGATTCACTTCCCTACACGTAACTTTTTCTCAGTTTCCCATCCACTTGTCAAGCACCAACAACTGTCTTTAATAAAGCATAGGTGGCCGTCCTTTATTTTCCACTACTTTTCTCACATTCACCTCCCATTTTCCAATTAGCTGTATCCATTCATCTGATTTAAAATAATCATTCAAATTTCCACTTAAACTAAATTCTGGCATGTACATTCCTAATACCCCTTTTTCCAGAATTCCCTCTTCAAGAACGCCTTGCTCTCTCAGTATCAATACCGGCAAACCTAGTTGAAAAGCCATTGCAGGTTCAATTTGGCAATATGGACTTGTCAACCATTTTCCGGACAAATCATAGTCTTTTTCGCCGATATCACTATCTGGTTTTCCCGAACCTTTTTCTATCCGATTTCGTCTAAATGCTACAGTTATTAGTCCATTTGATTCCAACATCAATCTCCGTATTGCAGTTAATGGTGCCTCCATATCATAATCTGTTACACCTAATGTTCTCGGTTGCAATCCTCTCTGTTCCAAATACTCTCTTAATTTATTAACAAAGTCTTTCTGACTTTTTAAATGTGGTTTTGGATAACTCAAAAATACAGAAATATTCATACATTCTCCCTTTCGTTTCTCTTGGTTAACTCAAAAACTCCTTCTGCTTCATATGCGATGCCAGATATACCAGCACCAGAGAAAAGAAGAAGAATTTAATTGCCGAATCCGCATATAAAAATACATCTGACATCCAGGGAAGTGTTTCCGCCCATGAAACATGCTCTGGTATGTTCTGGAAACCCAGAAGACCACACTTTCCCGCTGCTCTAATCGAGATCAGACCACCATGGCCCCAGCTGAACCAACGCTCACAGCATCCATACAGCACCGAAAGATCCAACGCTGCCTCCATATAGTTCATAAACAGCATGAGCCATGTCCGAATTAGGTTTGCTGATGGTCTCTGAATGTCTGACATCATCATCAGAATTAGCAAATAGGTAAGCGTATCCGCCAGGCTATACACGATCAATGCCGACAATCCTACCAATAGCCATTTTGCCGTTATCCGGTTCAGAAACAGCAGACTCACAAATGGCAGCGCTATCTTGCACGCAACTAGCCATTCCACAAAACTCCGGCGTTTCTCCCAGTCTCTTCCGCCAAATAAATCTTTCAGAAACATTACCGGAAGAAACAGCATCCGAATGAGCATTAAGATTTCCCATACCGTGCGCGCAATAGAAAAATATCCCCGTTCCCGGTCATACATGCGTATTTCCTTCCAGTAGCTCAGATGCGCCTGCCACGAGGTCAGATACGTAATCTTGCGGTTACTCATCAACAGCTGATGGTACTTCTGCATTACCCAATTTGCCGTCTGGAATTTTTCATCCGTTTTTGCCTTGGAAGGATGGAAAATAAAAATGTAGACCCGTTCCAGTTTTGCCTTTTCAAACAGTTCTGAATCTTTCTGGCGCCACTCCAAAATCGCGTTGTTAATGCTGCAGACCGCAATTTCCATAGCAAGTTTAAATGGGAAGCCATAATCCCCAGCGCCAATGACAGGCACTGCCACATTTCGAATATCCGGATGTTTTTTCACCTCATCGATTACAGAATGATAGCAGTTTTCCAGTGTCTGTATCCGGGAACTGGAGCATATTTCTCCGCTTCCGTCATACTTGGATCCCACCGTATGTATAATATAACGGCACAATTTCTTTCCTTTTTCCCCATCAGAGGTTGTCACCGCTTTTCCCCGCCCACAGCGCTGCCGGTTCGCCAGCCGGTCCGTTCCAAGCTCCTTACAAATCCGCTTTTTCAATTTCGGCAGCTTCGCGTGGATAGCTCCATCCACGCCCTGATCGCTTCCCATCAGCGTAGGATTCGCGGCATTGACAATCGCATCTACTCTCAGCTTTTTCAGCAGTTTTTTATCTGTGATGTCCCCTTTGATCACAACAATTACATGATCCATTCCCAGCGTCATATTCTTCTCCTTTGTGCCTCTTTCTGGCTCCTAAGATGGATTTTCTATATTACCAGAACCTTCAACCGCAAATTTACCAATACATGCGTCAATTGTCTGATAACACTTTACGTTTTTTATATGTAAGTCTCTTGTCACCCGTTTGATCCGTTTTCGGTCTTCGCTTGAGAAGCAGCTAATATGCCAGTTCGCACTATGTTTTCTTTCTATATGTCCCCCATCTACATATTCCATGTACCCCAGAATTGAATGACAATTTGCCGGAACTTTTTTCCCATACTTTTCGGCCAGTTTTTCAAGTTTATTTTGGGTCCGCTCTGCCTGCTCCATCCAGAAACGCTGCTCCACCGCTAATCTGCTCAGTTTTTCATCATACGGCATTTTATCATCGCATCCCTCATCCAGGTATGCAAACCAATCCTCCTGTTCCGGGTTCAGTCTATTGCTGTGCCTTTCTGCATACTGCAGATTCAGGATAATTCCAGCCATAAGTACCTCGTCATTTCCATTCAGCATGGCCCCCAGCATCTCCCTATCCATATGTCCAACTGGAGACAATGCTTCATAGTTACAGTTACACCGAGTAACTGCATGAAGAAATTCAAAATACTCCGAATCTGCCGGAGCAAAGGAATGCCCCAAAACATAAATATTTTCAATGTCTTCCATGTGCACTCCGTTTTCCATAAAAGCCACGCACAGATCATCCATGCGGTCCACTACGTGTTTATCAGTCTCGTATAAAGCCGCCTCCACTGCATACAGACCTTCCAGCCGCGGTAAGCCCTTCTTCGGATCTTCCGAACGAATAAACCGATGCTCAATCAGTTCTGAAAAAGGCTTCTCCGGATGACTGGCATGACCTACTACAATAGAATTTAAATCCGACGCACTTCCATGAATATGGAAATCATTTCTAGCATCCACTCCAAACCGTTTTTCCAAAGTATCCGTATAATTAAAATTGATAACGAAACAGTCATCTCCAAACACAAAACCACTGTTTTTTTCTTCAATCTCAATCGTTCCAACCCAGTCACAAAACAGCTTTCGCAACAATAATGTTGCTTCACTCACGGCTTTTTTTAAGGCTTTACGCCCCTCCTCACTTCTTCCAAAATGGAGATTAATTGCCTGGTCATTCATGCGGTCCATCCGCGCTTCCAGATTCCAGAAAAATTCATCCTCCAGATTTCCCGGATTCAGAATATCTCCATATATAAGTTCCACGGCTGTCAGTTTCTGTTCTTTTCCAGTCTTATCTATCACTGTATAAAAGGAACAGCCCAAGGCCTCAGCCGCGCTTATAATGTGATCCTGATAATAAAGGCGAAAGTTTTCATAAGATGTTGGAAGATTTTGCCAACGGTCAAAGCCATTGCCAACGATAATTAGGTTTTTATATTTTTTCATGATTTTCATCCCCTCTTCAATCATGGATACTGCAAGACCTGCATCTGCCAAATTCCCCCCCAAATACTACCACTCAATCTCTTCTGGATATTCAAGCTTCGGATCTTCCAGTTCATGAACGCTGCAATGATAAACCTTCGCTGAATATTCCAGATCCTGTTTCAATCTTTTATATGAATCCGGCTGCTTAAGGAAACGCTTTGCAATGTTGCGAATCTTGTCTTTCCGTTTTTCCACGACCGTTTTCAAATATTCAATATTGCATTTATATACATACTGCTCTGCATAATCCCAAAAAAGAAATGTATAACAGTTTTCCTTCAATTTCATCAGCTTTTCTAACTCTTCGTCCCCGATTACTTCTGCTAATGCACCAAGAATTGTCACAGATAATTTATCTATGACTGCCTTGTCCCGTATGTAGTCTGCATAAGAAAAGGCTGGAAGCATTTCTGTTTCCTCCTTCCTTTTTGCACGGATCCCGTAATCACGCCGCGCCCGGACGTAAAGTTCTGACGATGATAATGCCACAAACACTGCTTCAGGAAATAAGAGATTCACACTGAAATGCACTTCTGTTTTGGGCATTTTCATAGAATGCCATTTCACTATCTCATCGTGAACCCCGTTATCAACTTTCTTCACATCTCGATATCCCATAAACGCATGCCTTATATCATAGCAAACACTGAGAAGCATATTTTTAACAGCATAATACTCATCGCAAACGTCCTCTTCCAGACCGCTCATTCTATGGATACTGTCCACGATCTCATGAAAATCATCATAATCACCCTCTAAGGTAATTCCCGTAAGTTTTTCTGTCGGCTTTGCTGAAATCATAGCTGATCTACACCGCCCTTTCTGCTTTTATACCATCCTTCAATTCCACATACCACTTTGCAGATGCTTTTTAATATCGTATAGGCATTTGAGATTTATGGATTTTAACATCCATCTTCATATTTCTAAAGAAATACTGCAATCCCTTTTCTGCTATATCGCTTTTATTCTTAGGACCTATCATAACCGATTCTAACGCTTCCAAACTTACAAGTCTTTTCTTAACAAATGGTATCATAACTTCATTTTTTATTCTGAAATATTGTTCTTCTCTTCCGTCATCGTTTACTCTGCCTCCATCATGAATACAGCAAAATACCATTCTATATTCATTCTCACCTTTAAAGCAATCCAACTTAAAAAACATATTATATGCATCAATCAACACTGATAACCATACATACAAATCTTCTATATTTTCGTCTGTCAGATTGTCCAACTCTTCCCATGAATTTAAATATTCAAACCCTGGCGCGTGTCTTATGATTTCATTTTCTATGGTTTTCTCAATGATAGATACTTGTTCTTTATGATCATATATAACCTGGCCATGCAAAAGTTCATAGCTCGTTTTCTTTTGAATTCCTGCTACTAATTTTTCAAAATCAAATTCCATGCAATATCCATAAAAATCCGAATATTCACTCCACATAAGGATGCTATCATTATCCAAACTAAATGAAATGACATAATCACCCGAATACGCTACTTCTTCTCCCAGCATTCCAGGTTTTGTCAGTCTTTCAATTTCATCGCAGGTTTTCTTCTTTAACTTTTCAGCGCGTTCCTTATTTTTCATATGATTATCTATCACTTCACAAAAAATTTTAGTCGCCACTTGAAATTCCATTGTGTCGTTTAAAAAACTTCTTTCTGTGACCCAAAATTCCCCACTACAAATTCCCTGTAAGCCAGCAGCTGATGTATAGTGATACAATTTCTTCCCTTTTCCAAGAATCGGTATCAAAAGTGTTTCATCTATGGTTTTCGTTATGGTTTCCTGCTCTTGTTTCAAATCGTATTCCTGCTTTCTATAAATTTTTGACGTTCATACATAATCTTAAAAATTCATTTTATTTTCTGAAACTACACACCGAATAAACGTAAGCGCTTAAATTTCAGCCGTTGATATAAAAATTCC
>NZ_QUFI01000069.1:1640-2789 GCF_003478505.1 Clostridium sp. AF27-2AA | reverse complement strand
CAACCGATGCACCAGAGGTCAGTCCATCCCGGTCCTCTCGTACTAAGGACAGCTCCTCTCAAATATCCTACGCCCACGCCGGATAGGGACCGAACTGTCTCACGACGTTCTGAACCCAGCTCGCGTACCGCTTTAATGGGCGAACAGCCCAACCCTTGGGACCTACTTCAGCCCCAGGATGCGATGAGCCGACATCGAGGTGCCAAACCACTCCGTCGATGTGAACTCTTGGGAGTGATAAGCCTGTTATCCCCAGGGTAGCTTTTATCCGTTGAGCGATGGCAATCCCACTTTATACCACCGGATCACTAAGTCCTAGTTTCCTACCTGCTCGACCCGTCGGTCTCGCAGTCAAGCTCCCTTATGCCTTTGCACTCTGCAAATGGTTTCCAACCATTCTGAGGGAACCTTTGAGCGCCTCCGATACCCTTTCGGAGGCGACCGCCCCAGTCAAACTCCCCACCTGACATTGTCCCCCAGCCGGGTCACGGCTGCAGGTTAGAAACCCAGTCACACAAGGGTGGTATCCCAACAGCGGCTCCGTGAAGACTGGCGTCCTCACTTCTTAGCCTCCCACCTATCCTGTACATGTATAACCGAATCCCAGTATCAAGCTGGAGTAAAGCTCCATGGGGTCTTTCCGTCCTGGCGCAGGTAACCAGCATCTTCACTGGTACTTCAATTTCACCGGGTGCATTGTCGAGACAGCGCTCAAATCATTACGCCTTTCGTGCGGGTCGGAACTTACCCGACAAGGAATTTCGCTACCTTAGGACCGTTATAGTTACGGCCGCCGTTTACTGGGGCTTAAATTCAAAGCTTCGATTGCTCTAACCTCTCCTCTTAACCTTCCAGCACCGGGCAGGCGTCAGCCCATATACCTCACCTTTCGGTTTTGCATAGACCTGTGTTTTTGCTAAACAGTTGCTTGAGCCTATTCTCTGCGGCCTGCTTGCGCAGGCACCCTTTATCCCGAAGTTACAGGGTCATTTTGCCGAGTTCCTTAACAATGCTTCTCCCGCCGGCCTTAGGATTCTCTCCTCATCCACCTGTGTCGGTTTACGGTACGGGCACATATCACACAATAGCGGCTTTTCTTGACAGTTCGAATTACCAGCTTCCCTACTTTTGTTCGGTCCGCATCACGCT
>NZ_QUFI01000069.1:0-1630 GCF_003478505.1 Clostridium sp. AF27-2AA | reverse complement strand
GGCACATATCACACAATAGCGGCTTTTCTTGACAGTTCGAATCTCCAGCTTCCCTACTTTTGTTCGGTCCGCATCACGTCTTCGGATTGTTAAGCGGATTTGCCGGCTTAACTCCTTCTTCGCTTGCCCCGGTCTTTTCATTCCCGGGTCTGGTTATCGCCCTGTGTCCCCACAGTTCTGATGATATGTGGTACAGGAATTTCAACCTGTTGTCCATCGACTACGTCTTTCGACCTTGCCTTAGGTCCCGACTTACCCAGAGCAGATCAGCTTTACTCTGGAAACCTTAGATATTCGGCCTGGAGGATTCCCACCTCCATCTCGCTACTCATTCCGGCATTCTCTCTTCTTAACACTCCACAGCTCCTTATCGGTACTGCTTCGCCGCAGTTAAGAATGCTCCTCTACCACTTGCCATTAAGGCAAGTCCACAGCTTCGGTGTCGTGTTTCAGCCCCGGACATTTTCGGCGCAGGACCTCTCGACTAGTGAGCTATTACGCACTCTTTGAATGTGTGGCTGCTTCTGAGCCAACATCCTAGTTGTCTTCGAAATCCCACATCCTTTTCCACTTAACACGCACTTTGGGACCTTAGCTGGTGGTCTGGGCTCTTTCCCTTTTGACGACCCAACTTATCTCGTGCCGTCTGACTCCCGTGCATCATCTCTCTGGCATTCGGAGTTTGATATCTCTTGGTAAGCTTTGACGCCCCCTTAAGAATTCAGTGCTCTACCTCCAGGAGACTAACACGAGGCTAGCCCTAAAGCTATTTCGAGGAGAACCAGCTATCTCCGGGTTCGATTGGAATTTCTCCCCTATCCACACCTCATCACCACCCTTTTCAACGGATGTGTGTTCGGTCCTCCACCGCCTTTTACGGCAGCTTCAACCTGGACATGGATAGATCACCCGGTTTCGGGTCTACCCATACTGACTGTGGCCCTATTAAGACTTGGTTTCCCTTCGGCTCCGCACCTTGAGTGCTTAACCTTGCCAGTACAGGTAACTCGCCGGACCGTTCTACAAAAAGTACGCGGTTGCACATATAAAGTGCTTCCACAGCTTGTAAACACAGGGTTTCAGGTTCTCTTTCACTCCCCTCCCGGGGTCCTTTTCACCTTTCCTTCACAGTACTATGCGCTATCGGTCACTAAGGAGTATTTAGCCTTGGGGGGTGGTCCCCCCGACTTCCCACAAGGTTTCTCGTGTCTCGTGGTACTTTGGATTCTGCTAGCTGCCTTTGGATTTCGTGTACGGGATTTTCACCCTCTGTGATCGGACTTCCCAGACCGTTCCACTATCCTAAAGCTCACATATTGCAGTCCGTAACCCCGGAACGCACGCGCTCCGGTTTAGGCTCTTTCCATTTCGCTCGCCGCTACTTTGGAAATCGAGTTTTCTTTCTTTTCCTCGCCCTACTTAGATGTTTCAGTTCAGGCGGTTCCCGACGTATGGCTATGGATTCACCATACGACGACTGAGGTCTTCTCAGCCAGGTTTCCCCATTCAGATATCTCCGGATCAATGGATATTTGCTCCTCCCCGAAGCTTTTCGCAGCTTATCACGTCTTTCATCGGCTCTTAGTGCCAAGGCATCCACCCTGCGCTCTTTATAGCTTAACCAATTGAT
>NZ_QUFI01000068.1 GCF_003478505.1 Clostridium sp. AF27-2AA | reverse complement strand
TGGTAGTGCGGAGGTCACGGGTCCGATTCCCGTCAGCAGCTCTTCTAAAGAAGGATGTGTTGCAGTAACGATTGAAAATTCGTTACTGCAACCCTTTTTATTTTAAGGAAAAATATTAAATTTAGCTCTTTTCCTTATCCGTTGTAGATTTTGAGCATACTTACCCAGACCTTCATTCTCATAAAGGTTGCATCAGGATCCGTTTTGGAGTAACTGTTCCTCTCTCTTTCTCTAATTCGTATAAGATATTTGAAACCAAGAGCCCGACTTTTCGAAGCCGGACTCTTAAATTGTAACAAAAAAAGTAAGACTTAATAAAAAAGGACGAAAACCGACAGAATTCCTATATTTTGTGTTTGATTCCGGGATGGTATAATTGAGATAGAAAATTAGAAAGATAAATCGGAGTTCATAGAGAAAAGCGTCTGTCAAAGAATCTTTAGAGTAATCATTTGACGCAAGATGAAGAAAGGGTGAGTTGTATGTTTACGCTGTTTGAGTTTATGTTTCCGATTATTTTCGTGATGGTTTTCGGAATGATCATTTTCCAGTTTGTAACAGGAATCGGGACATGGCATAAAAACAATCAGTCACCGCGTTTGTCGGTGACTGCAACTATCGTTGCAAAGCGTGAAAATATCACGCATCATAGCCATGCAAATGCAGGTGATCTGTCTGGAGGGCATGGCTACTATTCGACCTCAAGTACCAGTTACTATGTCACGTTTCAGGTAGAGAGCGGTGATCGTATAGAACTACCGGTTTCAGGTAGAGAATATGGAATGCTGGCGGAAGGAGACATCGGTAAACTGACTTTTCAGGGTACGAGATATCTGTTATTTGAGCGTGTGTGATTCCATTGAGGATCGTGCATTTACAAAAAGTGGAGGATTTTCTGCATCGGATATGTATGATGGCTTCTGAAATAGACAACAGAAGCTAAGCGACAGATGGGGTCTGACGTACGGATCCTTCTGTCGTTTTTTTGTTTTTGATGCAGTCCTTTTCAAATACAGTTCGGCAAGATTGCTTATTGCGTAAAATAGTTATGGTATTTTTGCTGGCCATAGACTACAATAAAGGCAAACTACTACTTTAGAATTACAAAACAAAATTGGATTCAGGAGAAGTCAGGAGGGGGAGCTTATGGCATCAACGAATCAGTTTATGAAACAGATTTCTGCAGCAGCGGGGAGAACAAAGGCAGAGCTGGTGTTGAAGCATGCAAAAATCGTGAATGTCTTTACAGAAACTATAGAAGAAGGAGACATTGCCATAGAAGACGGTATCATTGTCGGAATTGGAGACTATGAGGGAGACGTGGAAACTGATTTGAAGGGTGCATATGTCTGTCCTGGCTTTTTGGATGGACATATGCATCTGGAGAGTTCTATGGTGACACCGTCGGAATTTGAACGAATGGTACTGCCACATGGAACCTGTGGGGTAATTACAGATCCTCATGAAATTGCAAACGTGGCAGGAACAGCCGGGATTCAGTATATGCTGGAAGCAACAAAGAATCTCCACTTAGATAACTATTTCATGATGCCATCCTGCGTGCCATCGACTGCTTTGGATGAATCCGGAGCGAAACTGCATATGGAAGAACTGCTTCCGTTTTACCAGAATAAACGGGTGCTTGGGCTGGCTGAAATGATGAATTCCTACGGTGTGCTTCAGAATGCTCCGGATTGTATTGAAAAACTTCAGAAAACACAGGAGTACGAAAAACAGATCGATGGTCACGCACCGGGATTATCTGGTAAGGGCTTGAATGCATATGTGACAGCCGGTGTCGCATCTGATCATGAATGCTCAGAATTTGAGGAAGCGCGGGAGAAACTGGCCAGAGGGCAGTGGATCATGGTCCGTCAGGGAACAGCAGCCAAGAACTTAAAAAAACTGATGCCTGTCTTTGATACGCCTTACTACCAGCGGGCTATGTTGGTAACTGATGATAAACATCCGGGAGATTTGATTCGGGGCGGACATATTGATTTTATTATCCGGGAGGCAGTAGCATTGGGGGCGGATCCAATCCGCGCGATTAAAATGGGAACGCTTCATACAGCAGAATATTTTGGGCTGAAAAAACGTGGTGCAGTGGCACCGGGATACAGGGCTGATCTGACAGTTTTGAATAATCTGAGGGATTTTCAGGTGCTCCGGGTTTATAAGGACGGAAAACTGGCTGCAGAAAATGGAAAAGTTATATTTGAGAAAACAGCTGAGACAACAGAGTGGGATGCTGAAATCAAAAAGCGTGTATTTCATTCGTTCCACTGTCGGCCGATACAGTTATCTGATCTTGCTTTGACGAAAAAGAAAAATCAGATCCGGGTGATTGATCTTGTCAGTCATGAACTGATTACAAAAGAAAGAATAGAAAACTGGACAGAACTGCCTGGCATGGCAGCTGGAGTAAATCCGGAAAAGGATGTTGTAAAGCTTGTGGCGTTGGAACGCCATGAAGGAAACGGACATATCGGAATCGGATTCCTTGGAAATTATGGTTTAAAGAAAGGAGCAGTAGCAACCAGCGTTGGCCATGATTCTCACAATCTGGTCATAGCAGGAGTGACTGATGAAGATATAGCCGCAGCGGGAAACCGTGTAGTGGAAAATGAAGGAGGGCTGGCCATTGCGGTAGATGGCAAGGTAGTACTGGATCTTCCGCTAAAGATTGCAGGTCTGATGTCAGAGCTTCCGGTAGAAGAAGTAGATCGGAGACTGGAGGCAATGAAGTCACTTTCACAGGAGCTTGGAGTTCATGAAGATGTTGATGCCTTTATGACGCTGGCCTTTGTAAGTCTGCCAGTTATTCCGAAACTTCGTCTGAATACCTATGGGGTGATTGATGCAGAGAAGCAGCAGATCGTGGATGTGTTTTATTCTATATAGAAGTGCTTATCTGGAAAGGAGAAATTTTATATAGAACGCACATCAGAATATACGCGTTTTTTAAGCAATTAAAAAAATTCCAAAAATTTAAAAAATACTGTTGACTTTTGCCGTGACATTTGATATTATAATCCTCGCCCCGTGAGAACGGGG
>NZ_QUFI01000067.1 GCF_003478505.1 Clostridium sp. AF27-2AA | reverse complement strand
CACTTTCTGGGGGCTGACGCAGACGATTACACCTATGAAGCATTGAAGCTGTTTCTGCTGGGTGCAATCTCACGAGCCTTTCAGCCGGGGTGCAAGTTTGAAATCATGCTCTGTCTGGTCGGCGGTCAGGGGGCTGGCAAGTCCACTTTCTTCCGTCTGCTGGCAGTCCGGGACGAGTGGTTCTCCGATGATTTGCGGAAGCTGGACGATGACAATGTGTACCGCAAGCTGCAAGGTCACTGGATTATCGAAATGTCGGAAATGATGGCAACCGCCAACGCCAAGAGCATTGAGGAAATCAAGTCATTTTTAAGCCGACAGAAAGAGGTTTACAAGATACCCTATGAAACCCACCCAGCAGACCGCCCCCGTCAGTGCGTGTTTGGCGGCACTTCCAATGCCCTTGACTTCCTGCCCCTTGACCGTTCCGGCAACCGCCGCTTTATCCCCGTCATGGTGTACCCAGAGCAAGCCGAGGTTCACATTTTGGAGGACGAAGCCGCTTCCAGAGCCTATATCGAGCAGATGTGGGCAGAAGCGATGGAAATTTACAGAAGCGGCAGGTTCAAGCTGGCTTTCAGCCCTGCCATGCAGCGGTATCTCAAAGAACACCAGCGGGATTTTATGCCGGAGGACACCAAAGCCGGGATGATACAGGCGTATCTTGATAAGTACACCGGGAGCATGGTCTGCTCCAAGCAGCTCTATAAGGGAGCCTTGAACCATGCCTTTGACGAGCCGAAGCAATGGGAAATCCGGGAAATCAACGAGATTATGAACCAGTGCATTTCTGGCTGGCGGTACTTCCCGAACCCAAGAATGTTTTCCGAATATGGCAGACAAAAGGGCTGGGAGCGTGAAAACCCGGCAACGGACTCCGGCAACCCGTCTGAAAAAACGATGGACGGTTTTGTGGAGGTCACAGAACAGATGGAGCTTCCATTCTGAAAATGACAGCCCGTTGCACCCCCTGTTGCTATCCCGTTGCCGAGCCGGTTGCCGGGGAAAATCCCGAAACTATCGGCTTTTCTCCCCTATGACAACCAAAACAACAGAAAAATAAAAGAAAAGTATAAATAGTAACCATCGCCAGATTGAGATTGTTTGCAAGGTCTTTTGAAGCCCGTTGCCGGACTTCGTTGCCGACACCCTCTGTCTGGCTATTTTCATGTATGGAGGATAACTGCCTATGGCAAAAAACAAAACAGAGATTCATGTGACCACTGTATTTGACGGGGAGCTGGATGCAACCGATGTGTTCGTCAGCCTGATTTCCCAGAAATACGGAAAGACAAATACGAAAGAATATCTTGCTAAAAAGAAAGATATGAGCTATAATGAAGATGAGGTTCAAAAGAGCCAGATACCGTCTGGATTGTGTGGGTAAATGGCTATGATGAACGAAATGGAATACAGAACAATCGGTTCGGCACTTGCCGGGGGCTATCGTGCGGCGGTCTATTGCAGGCTGTCAAAGGACGATGACCTGCAAGGCGAAAGTGCCAGTATCGCAAACCAGCGTGATATGCTGGAAAAATACTGCGAAAAGCAGGGATGGGAGGTTGTGGCAGTCTATCAGGACGATGGCTTCACAGGTCTTAATATGGAGCGTCCTGATTTACAGAGAATGTTGAGAGCCATTGAGCGCAGGCAAATCAACCTTGTTATCACGAAAGACCTCAGCCGACTGGGGCGTAACTATCTGCAAACCGGGCATTTGATTGAGGACTTTTTCCCAAGAAACGGTGTCCGCTATATCGCCATGAATGACGGTATCGACACCCTGCGGGATAACAACGACATTGCCCCGTTCAAGAATATCCTGAACGAGATGTACAGCAAGGATATTTCCAAGAAAGTCCATTCCTCTTATCTTCTGAAAGCGCAGAAAGGACAGTTTACCGGGTGTCTTGCTCCGTTTGGATATCGGAAAGACCCGGAGGACAAAAACCATCTGCTCATTGACGAGGAAACCGCCCCGATTGTGCGGCTGATTTTCGGATATGCCCTAAACGGTCATGGTCCGAACTATATCCGCAGACGGCTGGAGGAAGAAAAAATCCCCTGCCCCACATGGTGGAACCGGGAACGGGGGCTTCGCAATACCCGTACCAAATGGGAAAAGAAAGACCCGGAAAATGGGCGGTATATGTGGGACTTCTCCGTTATCAAAGACCTTTTGATGAATCCCGTCTACACTGGGGCGATTGCTTCCCAGAAAAAGGACTACCGCTTCAAAATCGGCACGATTGGGGAAAAGAAGCCGGAGGACTGGATTGTGGTGGAGGGACAGCATGAACCGCTGATTGACCGCATGAGCTTTGACATTGTGCAGAACAAGCTGAAATCCCGCCAGCGTCCGGGGCAGACCAATGAAATCAGCCTGTTTGCCGGACTGATAAAATGCGGCGAGTGTGGGAAGTCGCTGACGATACGCTACACAAACGCAAAACATCCCCAGCGGATATACTCCTGCAAGACCTACAATGCCTTTGGAAAGAACCACTGCACCCAGCACCGGATTGATTATGACACCCTTTACAGCCATGTGCTGCGAAAAATACGGGAATGTGCCAGAGCTGCCCTGATGGACGGGGAAGCGGTTGCCGACCGCCTGACCAATACCTGTGAAGCCGAGCAGCGGGAACAGAGGGAAGCAATGGAACGCTCCCTTACAAGGGACGAGGAACGGATTGAGGTTCTGGACAAAATGGTCATGCGGCTTTATGAGGATATGATTGCAGGGCGTATCAGTGAGCAGAACTTCAACACCATGCTGGAAAGGACACAGACCGAGCAGACGGAGCTTAAAACAAAAGTGTCCGAGGGCAGGAAGCGGCTGTCCGATGAAGTCCAGCTTGCCAATGACGCAAAACAATGGGTGGAAGCCATTCAGGAATACGCCAACATCACAGAGCTGGACGCAGCCACCCTCAACCGCTTAATCAAAGAAATCGTCGTGCATGAGCGCATTGACGAGGATAAAACAAGACACATTTCTATCGAAATTCATTTTAATCTCAAACCCATCCCAGAGGTGGAACAGGTCACTGCCTGACCTGTCCCGCCGGGACGGTTCTCTTAAAAATACCATATAGATTTTTTGTACGCCGCCGCCCGCCATCGAGCAGAGTTTTACACCTAATTGGGGATAAAACAGCT
>NZ_QUFI01000066.1:301-3719 GCF_003478505.1 Clostridium sp. AF27-2AA | reverse complement strand
GCCGAAATTGGGAGCCTGAGAGATGAGGTTAGAGAAAGTACAGTCCAAGAGGTTAAAAAGGCATTACAGGCGAATTTAGAGGCTATACAGAGGGTTACAGAAGCCCTTGAAAAAGAGTCCGAAACACTTACGGCAGTAATGAAGCAGAAAGTCCGGGAGTTAGAGGAGAGTAAGGAGCGATTTTTTCAGTTTGAGGGAACAAAGGAATATTTGTTTTGGGCAGGAATGACTTGCAGTATAGGAACCTGTGCAATACTGATATTTAATGCAATCACATCGTTTCTGGGAAGTTTGTGATAAGATTAGCGGTCGGGAGTGAGGAAATAAAAAAAGCAGGAAAATATAAAGTTTTCCTGCTTCTATCATTCATGCAACCACGGTTATGATAAATATTTCAAGAAGGACTCATAAAATGCCTTTTCTTTTAATTCTTCGTCAGTTGATACTCCGTTTTGCTTTAAACGATCCAGTGCTTCTTGGACTGCTTGACGTGCGGAGGAATTAGTGTCTCCTAGTATATCCATATTGCCAGTTTGATGGTATTTTACAAGAGACATACCCATCAATTCGGTCAGCTGAGTAAACTTACCATCAGAAGCTAAAGCAAATCCATTAGCACCGACTTCCTGTTCAGCTTTTTTCCAAGATTCTTTTACCTGGTCTGTTGCATTTGGCCCAACCATTTGTAAGAAATTGCTAGTTTGTCTTCTGTTAGTATTTTGTAAATTTAATTGATAATTGTAAGAATTATATGTATTAGGTACTATACGCATAAGAACTCCCTTTTATATAACATTAATCCAGGCTTCGTATTGTCTTCCAGAATATTCAGGTGTTGCATGATATATAAATTTTCCGTTATCGAAATTTACATCTAATGTCCATAGTCTTAAATAACCATCTAAGATAGTATCGCCATCAGTATCAACAGGGACTACATCAGTTAAGTCCATTTTATTACCATCAAATGTTGCTTCACGCCAACCAGAGTAACCTACATCAAGAGTAATCAGTTGAATCCAGCTACCGCCATGGTCTAAATTGGTCGCATATTGGTATGGTGCAATATATTCTTGTCCTGCCTGTTCAGAGTTTACTAAATAAACATGAACTGAAGTCAAAGGAGGAGCAGGGATACGAGATTCTACTTGTTCACTAAACGTCTCTTCAAAATCAGAGCCTAAAAGTGCCTCAATAGATGTTGCTGGAGATGCTTGTGTGGTACTGTTTTGAGCAGCCAATGCATTAAAACTCATTGGTACGCACATTACCATTGCTAGAGCTAGAGCAAACAATTTTTTACATTTCATAATAAAAACCTCCTTTTGTTTTGCGATTATTTGTTAAAATTATACCATAAATAAGTAAAAAAGTAAATAAAGAGGGAGGGGAATATATTGATAAGATTAGCGGTGAAGGCGAGAGGGAGTGAGGTGTAGATATTGACACCAAAAAGGCACTCCCTTATACTTGACGGAAAAAGGTAAAAAAACTTATTGATAAGATTAGCGGTGAAGGCGAGAGAGAGTGAGGTGTAGATATTGACACCAAAAAGGCGCTCCCTTATACTTGACGGAAAAAGGTAAAAACACTCATTGATAAGATTAGCGGTGAAGGCGAGAGGGAGTGAGGTGTAAAAGATTATGGCAAAATACATCAAAAGAAGAGATAAAAGAGGGTATGAGTGGAAGTCTGCTTATTGGGAGAAAGAAGCCCTTATGTTGGAGAGGGGATACTCGGAAGTAAGTCCTCATGATTTCTACCGGGAGCTGTTTCCGGTTGGCAGTCTCCAGCAAGAGCCGGAGGATGGAAAAGGCAATATTATAGCAACGCAGATTAGACCGTCCGGTAAAGGTAGAACCCGACAGTGGGTAATTGATGATAGTCTGAAAATGCTGGATAAGGTCGTAGGGGATAGGTTTGGGCTGATACCGCCTATTAGTTTTTATGGGAAGTCTCATACGAAAGAGAACGCTCATGAGTTGTTTGCGGTGGTGGTGGACGTGGACTATGTAGGTAAACAGCAGTTGAAGAACCTGTTGAAGCAGTTTGGGAATGGTGTGCAGCTTTGTCCGACTTATCTTGTCAGCTCCGGCAAGGGGGTACACCTTTACTATTTCTTGCAGGAGCCGGTTCAGTTGTATCGAAACCGGGAAGAAGTGCTTGCGGAGCTGAAAGAAGCCTTTATCCGACGGTTATGGAATGATACCAGCTCTATCCGTCCGGACAGCCCGGATATAACCGGAATTTATCAAGGTTTTCGGTGTGTGGGCAGTCAGTCAAAGTTGGGTGCAGATTTCCCAGTAAAAGCCTATAAGCTGTCAGAGAACCGTTACACGTTGGAGGATATAAAAGCTAGCATACCGAGCTGTAAGGTTGACCTTGCTCCGTTGTACGAGAAGCCGAGAAGAAAAAGTACTGTTACGCTGGAAGAAGCAAGGGAGCTGTACCCGGAGTGGTATGAGAAGCGGATCGTGCAGGGAGAGCCGAAGCAGAAAAGTAAGAAGAAGGGCGGTACGTGGGTATGTAACGAAGCTTTATATGAGTGGTGGAAACGGAAAATAACTGAGGAAGTGAAAGCCGGAGGGCGTTACTTTTCCATTATGGCGTTGTGCTCTTATGGCTTGAAGTGTGGCATATCGGAGCAGAAGATACGGAGAGACGCCTATGCGTTCCTGGACCATTTAGAGAGCCTTACCGAGGACGAGGACAACCATTTCAGCCGAGCAGATGTGAAAGACGCTCTCCGGGCATTGAAAGGGGACAGAAAAAGGCTTTCAACGATAGCAAGTCGGGAATGGATAGAGGACAACACAAAGGTTACAATACTAGCAAATAAACGGAATTATAGAAAGCAAGCGGTTCATGTCAAGTATATGAATAATCAAAGAGCTTTTAAAGTGGAGTTGGGAGAGTGTACAAATGGTGGTAGACCGACAGCAGAGCAGATGGTTAGAGAATGGAGGGAGAGTCATCCGACTGGAAAGAAAGCAGACTGCATTCGGGAGACTGGATTGAGTAAGCCGACCGTTTACAAGTGGTGGTTAAAGGAGATTTCTTAGATGGTATAGAGAATTTGTTGACTGATAGTTATAGTCTTATAAAGTGATTTTTTGTGCATTAATTATTTTCTGATAGTTTTTAATTACTGTAGTTAAATTATTCTAAGAGTATATGGGAGGAGACGCTGAAAAATAGATTTGATATATATTATAATCCTAAAGGATAGTTGTCTGTTTGTTCCGTTACTTCCTTCTGTGCTTTATTGTCCGTTTCGGCGGAAGAAAGTAAAGGGTGGTCTGCGACCATTTTTTATCTGCTGTACTCGCTGATCGGCAAGCCGAAGCTCATACTGCAGATAAAAAACAAGCCCTTGACTGTCTCCCTCCTACACTTCCAAAGTCGCCCAAGAGGAAAT
>NZ_QUFI01000066.1:0-291 GCF_003478505.1 Clostridium sp. AF27-2AA | reverse complement strand
CCTCCTACACTTCCAAAGTCGCCCAAGAGGAAGTAAGCTCCACTATATTCTTGGCAGAATATACGCACGAATATATCCGCTTGACAGAAGTGCTACCACTATACTATAATATGTGTAGTGGATATATTGCAAGTTCCCTAAAGTGTTACCACTTTAGAACTTGTGAGGGTGGCAAGCCCCCCTTCAATCCCCCTTTTGCCCGAGCCGGAAGGCTCATAATGATGATGGCAGCACTGAAGAAAGAGAGGTCAACGCATGAAAAAAGAAATGGATAAAATTCAGTTTGAGTAC
>NZ_QUFI01000065.1:3790-5328 GCF_003478505.1 Clostridium sp. AF27-2AA | reverse complement strand
GACATAGCTTTTCACTTTCCCCTGCTCCGCCTGCTTCAGAATCTGGTACGTCTCTTTTTTCCATGCCACTGTTTCCTCACGCTCCGCTCCTTCAAAGGTCTTTCCCTTTTCTGGGATGTGCAGCCCCTGATCTTGGCTCTGGGCGTTGCACCGCTCCTTCAGTTCCCGAAGATCAGCACTGCTCCACTGGAGCTTGTGCCCGTCCTCAAAATTGACAGAATTGACGATAAAGTGCGTATGGATATGTTTTTTGTCCTTATGGGTAGCCACAAGCACCTCAAACCCTTTCCATGCCGACGTATTCTCTGCAAGCTGTAAGGCGTTCCTGTGTGCCTGCTCCGGCGTGATTTTCTCGTCTTTATGGTAGCTCTGGACAAAGTGCTTGTATGTCCTTCCCCCAGTTTTCTCCCATAGTTCCTTGGTAGCCTGCATTTCCTCCTTTGCCGTCTCTGCTTCACAATGCAGACCGCTGACAAGCTTCTCCTCTGTCTTTTCTTCTTTCGTCACATAGTCAATCGCCTGTCCTATGCCTGCCTTTGAAGATACCGCCTTAATAACTGCCATACTTGCTTCAGCTCCTCCCCTTGTTCCCGCACCTCGGATTCACTTGGCAGCACTCCGCCCTCATTACACCGCTTTGCTATCTGGTTGAGGTTGTTCCCGATCCGCTTCAGCTCCGGGATAAGTTCCTTGATTCCGTCCGTATTGACGATTTTTTTATCCAGCACGCAGGAAAGGATATATTCCTGCTGGTTCTTCCCACTCTCCTGCACCCTCTCCTGCAACTTCTGGTATTCTTCCTCGTTTACCCGGAAGGATAACTGCTTTGGTCTACTCTTGTTTGCCATTACTCGATTCTTTCTCCTGTCTCATCATCATACTTTACTCGGTTCGGATGCAGCCGATATAGTTCTCTTTCCAACAATTCTCGTGCATAGTCATTCCCGGTCAGTTCCTCCTTACCTTTATCCTCTTTCACTGCAAACAATCTTTCGGTATCTTCATCACTCAAATAAAATTCAAATTTTACTGCCATGGCTTATATCTCCTTTCTGTTTCGATTGGCTCATCCCTTTACCACTCCATATCCATGACATCAAGCAGGTCAAAGAAACGCTCCAGTGTCTTATTTTCTTTTTCTGACGGATTCTGTTTCACGTACTTATCAATTACTTTCATCAGCTCCTGCACCTCGTATCTGTACTCAAACTGAATTTTATCCATTTCTTTTTTCATGCGTTTACCTCTCTTTCTTCGGTGCTGCCATCGTACATTATGAGCCTTTCGGCTCTCTAAAAAGGGGGATTGAAGGGGGGCTTGCCACCCTCACAAGTTCTAAAGTGGTAACACTTTAGGGAACTTGCAATATATCCACTACACATATTATAGTATAGTGGTAGCACTTCTGTCAAGCGGATATATTCGTGCGTATATTCTGCCAAGAATATAGTGGAGCTTACTTCCTCTTGGGCGACTTTGGAAGTGTAGGAGGAAGAAAGTCAAGGGCTTGTTTTTTATCTGCAGTATGAGCTTCAGCC
>NZ_QUFI01000065.1:0-3780 GCF_003478505.1 Clostridium sp. AF27-2AA | reverse complement strand
GCACCTCGTATCTGTACTCAAACTGAATTTTATCCATTTCTTTTTTCATGCGTTTACCTCTCTTTCTTCGGTGCTGCCATCGTACATTATGAGCCTTTCGGCTCTCTAAAAAGGGGGATTGAAGGGGGGCTTGCCACCCTCACAAGTTCTAAAGTGGTAACACTTTAGGGAACTTGCAATATATCCACTACACATATTATAGTATAGTGGTAGCACTTCTGTCAAGCGGATATATTCGTGCGTATATTCTGCCAAGAATATAGTGGAGCTTACTTCCTCTTGGGCGACTTTGGAAGTGTAGGAGGAAGAAAGTCAAGGGCTTGTTTTTTATCTGCAGTATGAGCTTCAGCCTGCCGATCAGCGAGTACAGCAGATAAAAAATGGTCGCAGACCACCCTTTACTTTCTTCCTCCGGAACGGACAATACAGCACAGGGGAAGTAACGGAACGGACGGGCAGCCGTTTCCCTCTCCGGCATGATAGCCAACAAAAAAGAGTATCAAGGGTAAACACTGCGGTCTATGACCGCCCTTGACACTCTTTTTCTTATGACTCTCCCAGTAAACAAGGGAAAACGGCTTATTGTGGCATTTCTGCCCCTATGGTATAATATTCAGCGTTGTCGCACCCAATCTGGCTATTTGTTGCCAGATTCTATCTTCTTCTTTCCATTTTTTCCAGAATAGAAACTATTTTCTTGCTCAAATTCTTTCCCCATTCTGTGTATGTCGTTCTATGTTCATAAACAAGTGAAGCTTCATATCGCATATACTCCAGCACATTTTCATCACCATACTCAACTGGGGTAGGATAATCGAATGACACCCAACTTTGTCCAGATGTTGCTATTCTTTCACCATCAAGATATCTCTTTTCTTCATCCGATATAATTCCTTTATCACGAAGATAGCTTACAAATTCCTTATATTCATCCCTTGACATATGAGTCGGATCCCATTTGGAAGCAAGGTAATCATAATCATCATCTTCCAATTTTGGTGGTTGAGATACACTGTGTCCTATATATTGATCACCTTTTACTTTTTCTGCCTCCAATGCAATAGAATTTGAAAAAAGTCCATTTACTCCAGGTTCATTTACTTTTCCAATTCGACGATTATTCATCTGAAAGCATAAAGAATTATTTAAACTAACTTTCATAATATCTCCTTACCTATTGAGCATCTGAACTTGAAGAATTTAAATAAACATAACCTCCTGCTTCTAAAGATACAACATTTCCTGTTACGGATGTATAAGTAAATGTCCCCTTATACCCATTTCCATATTTTTGGGTTGTATTTTGAACTGGAAATACTAAATCAAATGTACGGGTCATTCCACTATAAGCTCCTCCTGAAGCAGTTACTCCACCATCTAATGACTTGAATTGATATCTCAATGGATGTTTATATGTATTATAACAATCCATTTCCATTCTCCATTTTACAACCTGATATCCTTGTTCATCAAAGCTATGAAGAAGTCTTTCTGTGGTTTCCGGCGACACCTCTAAAAAGTTATTTTGCCCCCAATCATTTCCGGAAATATTATGTTTTACATATATATTCGAATCATAATAATCTTCAGTATCTCCTGGCTTCTGATATACCGGATACACTCTTACACTTTTCACTTGAAATTTTTCTATTTGAGGAAGAAAAGCAGCTAAATTATTTGCATCTGCATTTTCTAAATTTCTTGGATTGTCATACACAACATCATTAGTAAAATTTTCTGTTGCTGGTATTTTCTTTTCACTCGCAAAGGCTGCAAAGCAAAATGTCAATGTGAATACTACAGAAAAAAATAATAATTTTACCGTTTTCATAATAATTTCCTCCCTAAAAATATTTTTTTATTATTATAGCACAATTTTCCATTTATTTCCACCACTTGTAAACGGTTGGCTTGCTCAACCCTGTCTCCCGGATACAGTCCGCTTTTTTTCCTGCCGGGTGGCTCTCCTGCCATTCTCTGACCGTCTGCTCCGCATTAGGTCTGCCAGCCCACTCATGATTTGGATAATCTATATCCTGTACAGCTCTTGCTCTTGCAAGATGCACTTCCTGCTTTCTATAATTCCGCTTATTGGCTGGTATCGTAACCTTGGTGTTATCCTCTATCCATTCCCGGCTTGCTATCGTTGACAGCCTTTTTCTGTCCCCTTTCAATGCCCGGAGAGCGTCTTTCACATCTGCCCGGCTAAAATGGTTGTCCTCGTCCTCAGTGAGACTCTCTAAATGCTCCAGGAACGCATAGGCGTCACGCCTTATCTTCTGCTCGGATATACCACACTTCAATCCATAAGAACATAACGCCATAATGGAAAAATACCGCCCTCCGGCTTTCACTTCCTCGGTTATCTTCCGTTTCCACCACTCATACAATGCTTCGTTACATACCCAGGTACCGCCCTGCTTCTTACTTTTCTGCTTCGGCTCTCCCTGCACAATCCTCTTTTCATACCACTCCGGATACAGCTCCTTTGCTTCTTCCAGCGTGACGGTGCTTTTCCTCCTCGGCTTCTCATACAGAGGGGCAAGGTCAACCTTACAGCTGGGTATGCTGGCTTTTATATCCTCCAGCGTGTAACGGTTCTCAGACAGCTTATAGGCTTTTACAGGAAAGTCTGCTCCCAGCTTCGACTGACTGCCCACACACCGAAACCCCTGATAGATTCCGGTTATATCCGGGCTGTCCGGACGGATGGAGCTGGTATCATTCCATAACCGCCGGATAAAGGCTTCTTTCAGCTCCGCAAGCACCTTTTCCCGGTTTCGATACAGCTGAACCGGCTCCTGCAAAAAATAGTAAAGATGTACACCTTTTCCGGAACTAACAAGATAGGTCGGACGGAGCTGCACACCATTCCCGAACTGCTTCAGCAGGTTCTTCAGCTGCTGTTTCCCTACATAGTCCACATCTATCACCATCGCAAACAGCTCATGGGCATTCTCCTTCGTATGTGTCTTTCCGTAAAAACTGATGGGTGGTATCAGCCCAAACCTGTCCCCTATGACCTTATCCAGCATTTTCAAACTGTCATCAATCACCCACTGCCGAGTTCTGCCTTTCCCAGACGGTCTAATCTGCGTTGCTATGATATTTCCTTTTCCGTCCTCCGGCTCCTGCTGGAGACTGCCAGCAGGAAACAGCTCCCGATAGAAACCATAAGGGCTTACCTCCAGGTATCCCCTCTCCAGCATAAGGGCTTCTTTCCCCCGGTAAGCAGACTTCCACTCATATCTTCTTTTGTCTCTGCGTCTCTGATATTTTGACATAGTCTCTTCCCCCTACTCCCTGTCGCCTTGACCGCTAATCTTATCAATACATTTTTTTACCTTTTTTTCGTCAAGTATAAATGAGTACCTTTTTGGTGTCAACTTTTATCCCCTACTCCCTGTCGCCTTGACCGCCAATCTTATCAATACATTTTTTTACCTTTTTTTATATACTAAATCAAGAAGCCGTTACGGCTTCCTGATTATTCATTTACTAAGCCAAAAATAGATAATAAATCAGCAATATCAGTGTCACGATATTACAGCCCATCCCTGCCCAAAACAGGTATAGCTTCAAGCCCTCATATCTGAAAAAGCCGTTTTTGCTTTCCTCCAGCTCCCGAACTTTCTGCTTCATTACGCTTGTAAGTGTATCAGACTGCTTCTCAAGGGCTTTTGTTGCCCTCTGTACAGCCTCTATATTCGCCTGTAATGCCTTTCTAACCTCTTGGACGGTACTTTCTCTAACCTCATCTCTCAGGCTCCCAATTTCGGC
>NZ_QUFI01000064.1 GCF_003478505.1 Clostridium sp. AF27-2AA | reverse complement strand
GTGGGAATGTGGTAAACCTGAAAGGTTTTCCATCATTTCCATGCCCCAGAGCGAGGGGGAAAAGGGGGAGGTGACTTTCTCTTTAAGGCCCCGAAGGGGCCGCTCTTTGGCTTCCCCTTTTCCCCCTATGGGTTTGCAGAATGTACGAAAAGAGGTGTAAGGAATGGCGGATCAGCAAGAAGCCCTGGAACGGCTGCGGGAACTTTACAGGGAAAAGAACGAGCATTTAGAGAAGTTTTTGGAGCCGGTGGAGCCGTATGAGTTTTATCGTGAGATCTTCCCAGAAGGATCTTTCGAGAGGAAGGGCCATTTTGAGGACAGGAAGGGAAACGGAATTGCGGTGACGGTGCCGAAAGGTGAGGTTGACAAGGCAACGGGGATTGCCTTGCAGATCGAGGGGGACGGTAAAGCGAAACGCTGTACCATCACTGACGAGCTGGACGAGCTGCGGGAGCTGCAAGATACCGATTTCACGATTATGTCCCCGATCTCCTATTTTGGGCTGCGGCGGTGCGGCAAAAATGCCAGGTATCTCTATGCCTTGGTTTTTGACCTGGACGGGGTGGGTATGCCCCAGCTCCGGGACACGCTGCACCAGATGAACAAGGATATTCTGCCCCAGGCAACCTTTGTTGTAAACAGCGGGACAGGGCTTCACCTGTATTATGTGCTGAAAGAGCCGGTGCCTATGTACCCGTACAACCAAAAATGCTTGAAAGAGCTGAAATATTCCCTTACCCGGCAGATTTGGAATAAGTTTACCTCCACCATCAAGGAGCCGCAAATGCAGGGGATTTTGCAGGGCTTTCGGGTGGTCGGCTCCGGCTCGAAGCTGGGACGGGAGTACCCTGTGAGGGCGTTCCGGCTCGGCGGGCCGGTGGAGCTGGCGCGGTTGCTTGATTATATCCCGGACAGCAACGGGGAACAGCAGCGGCTTGAGGGGCTTATGAGAAAGAGCCGCCTGTCGCTGGCCGAGGCGAAAGAGAAGTACCCGGATTGGTATGAGCGGAGGATCGTCAAGAAGGAGCGGCGGGGCCGCTGGACGGTCAAGCGTGACCTTTACGACTGGTGGCTACACCGGATCGCCGATGAAATCCGGGTGGGCCATCGTTTCTATGGCATTATGACGCTGGCGATTTATGCAAAAAAATGCGGGATAGACGAGGACGAGCTGCGCCGGGACGCTTTTGCGCTGCTCCGGCCCTACGATGATATGAGTGTTGAGGATATAAACCGCTTTACAAAAGATGATGTGGTGTGCGCCCTGGAAATGTTCAATGAGGACTATGTGACATTCCCCAGGGACGATATAGCGAAGCTCTCCGGCCTGACTATGCCTGTCAATAAGCGGAACTGGCGCAAACAGGAACAGCATTTGAAGATAGCCAGGGCAACGCGGGACATAGTTCATAGTAATTGGCGTGAGGGGAATGGCCGCCCGTCGGCCCAGGCGCGGGTTTATGAATGGCGGCAGCAGCACCCGGAGGGGCGCAAGGCCGACTGTCACCGGGAAACTGGCCTTGATCCGAAAACCGTCCGTAAGTGGTGGGATTGCCCGCCGCCAGCGGTGCGCTTTGAAAATGGGCATATAACGGTGCGGGTGTCCCCTTCCCAGGAGTTGAGCGATTGGATCCTGGACGCACTGCACGATGGGGGCCAGGAATAAGGCCCAGAAAGGCCCCTGTTACGCTTTAGAAGCCGTTTTCAGCCCTCCGAGGGTAAATATACCGGCCCCCTCTCTACTGCGCCCGGAAAGCCGCATAAATCAAGGCTTTTTTGTCCTCTAAATGCGAACATACCAGGGTAGAAGTTTAAGGGCCAGTGCTTGGGTAAACGGTCAGAAACATATATTGACATTGTAAATAAAAAGTTATACAATGGATATAATGAGAGTGAAAGGAGTTGCTACCTATGGCAAATACAAATATTAACATTCGTATGGACGCAGACTTGAAGCGGCAGTTTGAGGCGTTCTGTGCTGATATGGGAATGACGATGACAACGGCGTTCAATGTTTTTGCGCGTAAGGCTGTGAGGGAGTATAGAATACCCTTTGAAATTAGCGGCGATGTGCCGAACGCGGAAACTGTTGAAGCAATCAAGGAAGTAAAGAGAATGAAAGCCGATCCGAGCCTCGGCAAGACCTATTCCAATGTCGATCAGATGATGGAGGAGCTGCTTGCTGATGTATAACATAAGACCAACCACAAAGTTTCAGAAGGATTTGAAGCGCGTGAAAAAGCGCGGCTTTGATATTTCTTTGCTGACGGATATTATTAAAAAGTTGGCTGCGGGGGAGCCGTTGCCAGAGAAGAACAGGGATCACCAACTTTCCGGGGATTATGCTGGGTGTCGTGAGTGCCACATTACGCCGGATTGGTTGCTGATCTACGAAGTGGACGGGGACGAGCTGATTTTATATCTCACCCGGACGGGATCGCATAGCGATTTATTTTAGGGGAAGGAGGAAAGGTCTATGAGCTGGGATAAAGAGAGGATCGCGCAGTTGCAGCTCCCCGATCTGGCAGACGATGATCCGCACTCTCGGCTGCTCCTGGAAGGGGACGGCATACACGCAGGGCAGGGTTTTACCGCCTTGTTTCCTGATGGCTGGCACGAGATTACCCTTGAAGTAGCCTGGGAGCCAACAGGCCCCGGCTGCTGGTACATATCTACGCCTGGGTTTGAGGGCGTGTGTCCTGTGGGCCTGTTCGTGAAAGTATGAAAACAATCCGGCAGATAGCGGACGAGATAGGGGTATCAAAGACAGCAGTAAATAAACAAATCGCAAACCTGGGTTTGCGATCAGGTTTGCGAAAAAACGGAAACCAGTTTGCGATTGATGAACACCAGGAAGCCTTGATAAAACAGGCTTTTTCTGAAAAATCGCAAACCGAAATCGAAAACCAAACGCAAACTAAAACGCAAACCGAAAACCACGAAGTTTCCGATTTGGTTTGCGTTTTACAGGCCACCATCGACACACTGCAAGGGCAGCTTGAAGTAAAAGACAGGCAGATTGAAAAGCTGACGGAGGCTCTGGTTGCCGCCCAGCAGACAGCAGCGGCGGCCCAGGCCCTTCACGCGGGGACAATCCAGCAGCAGCTTCTTACCGGGGAGGCCGGAGCGGATCAGCAGGGCCAGGAGCCGGAGCAAAAGCGCGGGTGGTTTAGTAAACTGTTTGGAAAGTAGAAAGCAACTTAAAGTTGCTCAATAATTGGTGGTAGCAACCGAGAAGTTATTGCTAAAATGATGATCAGAAAGGAGGAACAAATATGAGTATAGCGGCACCAATGCTGGTTATTTCTTTGATCATCTATGCAGGTCTTTTCGGGCTATTTATCTATCTGGTTATCTTGATTATTCGAGCTTTGAAGAAATATATTAGGTCTAAAGATGTAAGAGCTGAAAAGAGCGTCCTTAAGCAAAATTTAGGTGAAGTATTGAAAGACTTGCGGACTAAAAATAAGATGACCCAAGAATTTGTAGCAGAAACAATAGGGGTTAGTCGGCAAGCAGTATCTAAGTGGGAAAGCGGAGAATGTGATCCGAGTACCTCTAATTTGATTGCGCTGGCAAAGTTGTACGGAACGACGGTTGAGGAAATTTTGCAGAGCATAAAGCAGTAATTTGACAGTGTGGCCGAAGTCCCAGCCGGAGCCGCCCGAAAGCAGCGGGAAACCGTAGCGGTTGGCAGCTCCGGCAATCCCCCGCGGGAGCGCGCAAAAGCACTTTCATACTGCCAGCCCCGAAGGGGCGACGGTGTGAAAGTGCTTTTGCGTTACTTTCTCACAAGAAAGTAACAAAGAGGTTGTGGACTGCGGCCAGTTATGGTAAAATAGGAGTAGTAGGATATAGGCTTTTGCAGGAAAGGGACGGGTGATTTTATAGGCACAACCATTTCGGGAATGACGGGCCGGGGAAGTATCCGGCACAACAACAGGAGCTTTTCAGCGGCGAATGTAGACCGAAGCAGGTCGGGGCAGAATGTCACCTTTTGCAACGAGGATTTGAAAAAGGTGTACCACGAACTTTTCGATGAAGCCCTGGCCGCCTACAATGCCAAAAAGAAAAAGACCAGGGACAAGATACCAGACTACTATGAGCATATCCGGCAGAGCAAGCAGGAGAAGCTATTTCACGAGGCTATCTTTCAGATCGGCAACTTGACGGACTGCGGGTGCGGCTCCCCTGGAGGGGAACGGGCGGCGGCAGCTCTCAAAGAATTTGCAGAGTCCTTCCAGGAGCGCAATCCTCATCTGCGGGTGTTCAATATGGTGCTGCACATGGACGAGGCCACGCCCCACCTCCATGTGGACTTCGTGCCGGTGGCAACGGAGCAGAGCCGGGGCCTCTCAACGAGGGTATCAATGAAACAAGCGTTAAAGCAGCAAGGATTTGAGGGGCTTGGCCGGAAGCAGACGGAATGGAAAGCCTGGATGGAACGGGAGAAAGAAGCCCTAACAGAAATCGCCCAGGCGCATGAGTTTGAGATTATCAGCCTGGGCGGTGGCCGGCCTCATATGGAGCTGCCAGAGTACAGAGCAGCGGCCCAGCGGCTTGAAGCTGTCCAGGAACAGGTGATAGCGGCAGAGCAGGAGATCGCGGCCTTGGAAAAGCAGAGAAAGGCCCTGCAAGGGAATGTGAAGCTGCTGAAAGCGGTGGAGAAGGTCAAGCCCGATCTGGACGCAATACAGCCGGAAAAGACGCTGACAGGGGCCGTCAAGGGCGTGACGGTGGAGCAGGTGAAGGAGCTGAAGGCGGCGGTGATCCGGGGCGCGGCGGCAGAGCAGAAGGTGCGGGAGCTGAAGGTAGAAAACCAACAGCTTCAGCAGAAAATCCCCTCGACGAAAGAAAAGCTGAAGGAGGCCCAGGAGCGGCAGCGGCTTGAAAATGAAAACCGGCAGCTCAAAGTGCAGGTGGAATACCTGGAAGAAGATTTGAGCCGGGAGCGCGGGTTTTCGGCGCGGCTCCGGGAAGGGATCGGGGCGGTGCTGGATTTCCTGGATCGGCACTTGCCAGAGCAGTTCCGTCCTCTGGTCGAAAAGGCGCGTGAGCTGCTACCTGTGCCAGAGGTGCAGCAGCCGGAAAGAGATCAGGAACGGGGCCATACCTGGGGCGGTATGGAGCTGTAAAAGAAGCCTGTCCGGGGGCCTTGCAAGAGCCACCCGGACAGGCTATAATATCAACAGAAAATAGGGAAAAAATATATTGATAATATATGCCCCCTATGGGGGGACAAGCTGAAATGGGTTTGTCGTAAAATAGGGAAAAAATATATTGATAATATATGCCCCCCTATGGCCTTTAGGCCAGGGAAAATATAATAAAATATTCTCTCTCTGACAGGGAGAAAGTCGGAGGGGGTTATGGGGGTGAGCGGCGGGG
>NZ_QUFI01000063.1 GCF_003478505.1 Clostridium sp. AF27-2AA | reverse complement strand
CTTTATTCGGCTGATGAATGAAAGAGGGTACGGAGTGGACTGGCAGGACAGCCACAAATACATCACATATACCGACTTAGCAAGGAAGCAGGCAGGAGAAAAGGCTTGCAAAATTCGTAATAATAAGCTGGAAAAATACTACAACATGGGTTTTGGAAAGGAGGAACTGGAGCATGAGTTTGAGAGAAATGCACGAACAGCAGAAGTCAGAGCAGGCAAGTCCGAGAGAACGGATCCAAGAACTGAACCGTCAGAGCCGGACAGAGCTGGAGAACAGCCTGCTGAAGGAAGCCTTAGCTTTGTCGAGCGAGAGCTGCGAGGAATTGATGAAGCAGTCAAATCAAGGACAAGCAAGGGCAGAGCAGAACAGGCAGAGAGACGCCGAGCTGAGCAGGCAGCTCATCAGCGAGCTGAAGAAGCAAGTCGAGCAGTTAGAGAACAGCAACGAACTACTTCAGAACGCCATATCAGCCGGAATTGGGAGCCTGAGAGATGAGGTCAGAGAAAGTACCGTCCAAGAGGTAAAAAAGGCGTTACAGGCGAATATAGAGGCGGTACAGAAGGCAACAAAAGCTCTTGAAAAGCAGTCTGATACGCTTACAAGCGTAATGAAGCAGAAAGTCCGGGAGCTGGAGGAAAGCAAAAACAGCTTTTTCAGATATGAGGGCTTGAAGATATACCTGTTTTGGGGCGGTATGGTCTGTAATATTGGGACGTTTTTGATAGTGTTATATTATTTATTTGTCAAGTAAAGTTTTATAAAAATGTTATATATAATTAATGTTTTTTTGTTGAAAATATAGTATAGTAAAACAAAAAGGAGGGGATGCCAATGTACTTGTTGCTTTAGATGCTATAAAAATACATTGACATAGGAGGAAAATTAATGAGAAATATTCGCAGATCTGTAGCGTTAGCTTTGGCAGCAATAATGATGATGGCTATGAATATGGTTAGTTTTGCAGCAGATACAGCTCCTGCTGAAACCGAGGCGGTAGAATCGGTGACTCGTTCAACTAATGGAGAATCTGTTTTGCTGGATAAAGTATATTTTGCGTGTGATGGAAAAAACACAATTTCTTCTCGAGAACCTATTCCTGCTACAGCTTTAGATATTGAAAATAGAATTTTAGGAAGTATGGAGTATTTTTATGATGGTTTAGATTCATCTGGAAGACCGCAGTACACAGTTAAGGCATCTATGACGTCTAATCCATTAAAATTAAAATCCAGTAAACTTGTAACAAGAGCTGAAGGAGTAAATAGTTGGCATACAAATGAAGAAGATCATAATGGGTATACAGGAACTAATTCTCGAAGCTATGTATATACGACTCCGAATCCACCATCAAATCCATATTGTGAAGCAATATTAACCGCAACTGATGAGAAAGGTGACGAATACGCAGTATGGAAAGGAACTCTTCGTGATGCTAAGTAGAAAATACTGAAATATTGGTAAGAGTAGTGATGAAAATAAGAGGGAGTGAAGTGAGGATGAGATATTCTTAATTCACTCCCTTTTTTTAGAGGTCAAAAAGGTGCAATAAATTCATTGATAAGATAAGCGATAAGGGCGAGAGGGAGTGAGGTGTAGATATTGACACCAAAAAGGCACTCCCTTATACTTGATGGAAAAAGGTAAAATACTTCATTGATAAGATAAGCGGTGAAGGCGAGAGGGAGTGAGGTGTAGATATTGACACCAAAAAGGCACTCCCTTATACTTGAGAGAAAAAGGTGCAAAAATCTATTGATAAGATTAGCGGTCAGGCGGAGTAAGGGCAGTATATTATATAATATATCTAAGTAGGAGAAAAATATGCGTAGAAATACAAAAACAATGTATGAGTGGAGAAAGGTATATAGGGATAAAGAGGAGCTGATGTTGGAGAGAGGTTTTCCAGAGGTCAGCCCCCATGAGTTCTATCGTGACTTGTTCCCAGAGGGGAGCTTACAGAGTGCAGAGCATGACGGAAAAGGAAATGTGATTGCAACCCAGATAAGACCATCTGGAAAGGGAAGAACGAAGCAGTGGGTTATAGATGATAGTCTGAATATGCTTGATAAGGTCATAGGGGACGAGTTCGGACTGATACCGCCTATCACGTTCTATGGCAAGACACACACGAAGCAGAACGCACATGAACTGTATGCGGTTGCAATAGATATTGATTATGTCGGAAAACAGCAGTTGAAGAACCTCTTGAAGCAATTCGGGAACGGAGTACAGCTCCGACCGACCTACCTTGTGAGTTCTGGAAAGGGTGTCCATGCCTATTACTTTTTGAAAGAGCCAGTACAGTTGTATCATAATCTGGAAGATACCCTTGCGGAGCTGAAAGAAGCATTTATCCGCAGACTATGGAACGATACGAGCAGTATCAGACCAGACAGCCCAGATATAACAGGTATCTATCAAGGCTTTAGGTGTGTTGGGAGCCAGAGCAAGCTGGGGGCAGACTTCCCAGTGAAAGCCTATAAGATGTCGGATAACCGCTATACTCTGGAAGATATAAAGGACAGCATACCGAACTGTAAGGTTGATTTATCGGTACTTACAGAGAAGCCGAAGAAAGAAAAGAGTAAGCTGTCACTGGACGAAGCAAAGAAGCTGTACCCAGAGTGGTATCAAGAGCGAGTTGTAGAGGGCAGACCGAAGAAAAAAGGCACATGGGTGTGTAATGAAGCCCTTTATGAGTGGTGGAAGAACAAGATTTTTACCGAAGTAAAGGTAGGCGGTAGGTACTTCTCAATCATGGCATTGTGTGCGTATGGCTTGAAATGTGGCATATCTGAAAGACGAATAAGGCAAGATGCCTATTCATTTTTGGAGCATCTGGAGAGCCTTACAGATGATGAGGACAACCATTTTACAAGGGAAGATGTAAAGGACGCATTGAAAGCCCTCAAAGCTGATAACAAGCTACTTTCGACTATGGCAAGCCGAGAATGGATAGAGAAGCAGACGAAAGTTGTCATACCGCCAAATAAGAGGAACGGCAGAAAGCAAGCCACGCACTTAAAAATCGCACGTTTTACCCTTGAAACAATGAATGAGGACAGGGGCAAAGCTCTACAAGGGAGACCAGACAAGGCGAAGATTGTCGAAGAATGGAGAGAAAGCAACCCTCTGGGAACAAAAGCGGACTGCATCCGAGAGACAGGACTTGCAAAGCATACGGTTTATAAGTGGTGGAAGTAGGGCATACTTGAAATGCTGAAAGGCATATGCTATAATGCCAGTAGGCAAGAAAGACGAAAGTGCTCATTGTGGCACGCAAAAAGCCCCGGAGTTGCGACCTCCGGGGCTTTTCTATTCCGTTGTGGCAAGGTGGCTTATGCCTTAGGCTGGCTACCGCCTATTTATCTCCGTCCAGCCATTTGCAGATGTAGTAGGCGACTACACTTGCCAAGACAGAGAGTAAGAAAGACGAAAATATACTCATGGTGGCACACCCCCTTTCTGTACCTGTATAGGGGTGGTAGCGTTGCCCATTATACCATAGTGGCAGAAATGCCACAAGAAGCCATTTCCCCTTGTTTATTATCAGAGCCATAAGGAAAAGAGTGTCAAGGGCGGTCGAAAGACCGCAGCGTTTACCCTTGATACTCTTTTTTGTTGGCTATCATGCCGGAGGGGGAAACGGCTGTCCGTCCGTTCCGTCACTTCCCCTTGTGCTTCATTGTCTGTTCCGGCGGAAGAAAGTAAAGGGTGGTCTGCGACCATTTTTTATCTGCTGTACTCGCTGATCGGCAGGCTGAAGCTCATACTGCAGATAAAAAACAAGCCCTTGACTTTCTTCCTCCTACACTTCCAAAGTCGCCCAAGAGGAAGTAAGCTCCACTGTATTTCTGGCGAAATCCACGCACGAATATATCCGCTTGACAAGTGGCTATCACTATGCTATATTATGTGTAGCGGATATATTGCAAGTTCCCTAAAGTGATAGCCTAACGGCTACACTTTAGAACTTGTGAGGGTGGCAAAGCCCCCCTTCAATCCCCCTTTGAGTGACCGCAGATATGCGGTAAATTGTTGAGTGATAGCCAAGAAGAAAGAGAGGTAAAAGCATGAGTTGGGGCGAGGAACAGCAGAAAGAAATTGAGACAATCAGAGAGAGAAAAATCACAGTGAAATTGTCGGACGCAGATTGTGACCGACTGGCGAGAAAGTGTGGGAAGCATGGTCTGACAATCGGAGAGCTGATAGAGAATTTTGTCGGAGATTTGGTGGGCGGTACTTACTCCAATGGAAGTGATGAAAGAGATTATGCTGACCAGTGGTTCGAGCGTTGTTGGTTCGGAATGTTCCCAGAGCCTACACTGCTGAATCACTTATTGAATTTGGGTTATGAACCAGAGCATTATCTGGATATGTTGGAGAACGTAGAGACAATAAAATCCGACATTGAAATTACTAAACAGAACATAGCAGAGCCAAGTGATGAATGGAAAGACATTGTGTACCACAAGTATAATGATGATTTTACAAGCTATGAGTGTGTGCCTTGTTACAATAGTGTTGATGAATATATAGCAAGCGAAAAAGAAGATTTAGAAAGCTATAAGGCAGACTTAGAAGAAGCACTGGAAGAACTGAAAGACATGAGAGCGGACTGGAAGCCAGAGAAAGAGCCGAACATGAACGAGGAAATCGAACTCATTAAGAAGTGGGTAAAGGAAAGAGAGGACTTCATCAATGAATAGGACAAGACCGAAGCAGATAGTTATAAGAGTGTCAGAGGAAGAACTTGCACAGATAAAAGAAAAAGTAGAGCAGTCTGGAAAGAGCCAACAGCAATATATCATTGAAGCCCTCACACAGTCGAACATTGTCAATCTGGACGGACTGAAAGAGATATATCCAGAGCTGAAAAGGCAAGGCAACAATCTGAACCAGATAGCCAAGAAGCTGAATGAAAATGGATATGTGGACTATAAGCAAGAGCTTCCTAACACCATGAAAGAGGTGAGAGAAGTATGGCAGTTATTAAAGCAGTATCTTCAAAAGCAGGCATAGGGCAAGCACTGGACTATGTGACAAAAGAGGAAAAGACAGAGGATAAGCTTGTCAGCGGTCTGCACTGTGAACCAGATACAGTAAAGGACGAAATGCAAGCCACCAAGGAACTATGGGAGAAAACCGGGGGAAGGACATACAAGCACTTTGTCCAGAGCTACCATAAGGACGAGAAAATCACGCCGGAGCAGGACACAGGAACGCCTTACAGCTTGCAGAGAATACGGCGGCATGGAAAGGGTTTGAGGTGCTTGTGGCTACCCATCAGGACAAAAAACATATCCATACGCACTTTATCGTCAATTCCGTCAATTTTGAGGACGGGCACAAGCTGCAGTGGAGCAGCGCCGACCTGCAGGAGCTGAAGGAGCGGTGCAACGCACAGAGCAGGGAGCAGGGGCTACACGTCTCAGAAAAGGGAAAGACCTTTGAAGGAGCGGAACGTGAGGAAACAGTGGCATGGAAAAAAGAGACGTACCAGCTTCTGAAGCAGGCGGAGCAGGGGAAAGTGAAAAGCTATGTC
>NZ_QUFI01000062.1 GCF_003478505.1 Clostridium sp. AF27-2AA | reverse complement strand
CTGCTTCGGACCTTTTGTGACTATTCTTAAATTGTTATTTTTAAAATACTCCTCCCAGACTGAACACTCCAACTGCCGCCATAACCACGTTGACGCATACATTAGCTACAGAAAGCAGGAACAATGTGTAGAACATTTTATTCATTTCCTCGGTGGTAGTCTCACGCGCTGCGGAGTAGGAAGACATGATGATGGCACCTCCGGTGGAAAGTGGGCTGATTGCTGCTGCAAAGGAGGTTGCGGTGATTGCCGCGATCAGTTCTACGTAGTTGACTCCGGCAAAGCGCTGGCAGATTTCTGCGGAAATTGGGTACAGGGTTGGCATGACAACTGCGGTGGTGGAGCTTACCCAGGACAGGATTCCGGAGGTTGCTGCCATGATCGGGGTTGCGGTATGCTCGGTCATAAAGGAAGCCAGGGTATCGGAGATCAGGTCGATGCCGCCTAAGAGGCTGATCATGTTGACCAGTACACCCACACCACAGATCATGAGCAGGGTGCCCCACGGGATGCTCTTAATAGCTTTCTTCTCATCGGCACATCCAAGCAGGATCAGAACCGCTGCCATGACAAATGCAAAGAGGCCGGTATCTAACTTAAAGCCGATGCAGCAGATGACCATAATGAGAATTGCTGACATGGTGATGCGCTGTTTCCCGTTAAACTTTTCGATTTCGGAAAGCTTCAGCGGGTTGTCTGCTTTTACTTTGTAGCCTTTATAGATCACATAAACAATCAGGGTAAACACAAAGCCGGAAAGCAGGGTGCTGACAAACAGGTGCAGGGAAAAGCCGGTGTAGCCTAACGGCTCAGACAGTTCCTTTGCCAGAATACCAGTCAAGGACAGCGGGGATGCGCAGCCCGCATTGGCACCCAGCTTTGCATATAATGCTGTTGCCATCGGGTTGATGTCCAGTTCTAGTGCCAGATATACGGCAAAGGTTGTCATCAAAATACCTGCTGCAATGTGGCCCGGACCAATTGCAGAGATAAAGGCGGACAGAAAAAACATCAGGACCGGGATCAGATAAGTCCGCTTGCCGACCAGAGCTACGATCTTTTTGGAAAACAAATCCAGCGTTCCGTTCTGGGATGCCATGCCAAACAGGAAGGTAACACCCACCAAAGTTACAAACATAGAACTGGAAAAGCCTTTTGCCACATCACTTGCCTTTAACAGCCGCATGGTGTCGCCAGATTTAATCTGCAGCTCTACCGCCATTCCCAACAGTGCCAGTAAAAAGGCAGCTCCGATGGAAAAGAAGCCGATATTGATTTTCTTTACAAACCCAACTGCGATTACCATGATTAATACCAGCAGAGAAAGCTGCGGTAAGATTGCCCGAATCATTTCCATAATATATCCCCCATTATCTTCTGATTGATGCAATGCCTTCCATCAACAGGTTGGCCGTGCGGAATCCAAAGGTATCTTCAATAACCAGCTCATTTTTCTCTGGCCGGTAATCCACGCCACATTCCAATACTCCGCCCGGATGTCCGATACGGATAAACTTGGTATCCGTGTCCGGATTTAACACCTGCGCTACTACGCTTCCCGGCACAACTGCTGCTGCCGCCGTGCACATGGCTCCGGTCATCGCATAGCTCGGATGTGATTTCTGCATCGACATCATCCGCGAAAGCAGATCTATTTCTTCTTTCCGGATTGTCGTTCCATCCGCGGTCTCGTAAGCATCCGGCTCCGCCACAAATGTCATCTTCGGAATACCAGGTGTTTCCCATGCTGATTTTTTGTAATCATCGATCAGGCCAAGCTTCACCGCGGCAAGTCCCCGCACCGTTTCCAGAAGCTCCAGCTTCGCTGCATCCGCATTTAACCCGTTCGGATTTTCTTTTCCGGTCAGCCCCAGGTCCTTTGCGTTTACAAAAACAAGCGGATTTGCCGCATCAACAATGGAAACCTTCACCTCACCAAAGTCCGGCACCATCAGCACATCCACTGCATTTCCGGTTGGAAGCAGACCCTTTCCTAAGGTTCCTGCCGGATTTAAAAATTTCAGACGGATCGGTGACGCCGTTCCCGGAACTCCGGCAATCTGGAAATCTCCTGTATAATTCACGTGATTCCCGGAAGTTTTCACATCAGCTGCAATGATTTTTCCCGTGTTGGTATTGTAGATCCGCACGGTTGTCTCGTTCTCGTTCGGTGTGACCAGACCTTTTTCCAGCGCAAACGGGCCAACACCCGAAGAAATATTTCCGCAATTTCCCTTATAGCTGACGATCGGCTTGTCTACAGATACCTGTGCAAACGTATAATCCACATCGGCATCTACTCTCTGTGACTTTCCCACGATTGCCACCTTGCTGGTTACGGACTGGGATCCGCCAAGTCCGTCAATCTGTTTGCTGTCCGGGCTTCCCATCAGACGAAGCAAGATGGCATCCCATTCTTCCCTGTTCTCCGGAAGATCAGATTCCAATATATAAATTCCCTTACTGGTTCCTCCCCGCATGATCGTCACCGGAAGTTTGTACACCTGCTCATTTTGATTCCGCATTTCGTTTCCTCCATCACCTGTGTGTGAAGGCGGCTGGCCATGCCGCCGGTTTCTTAACCGGTACCGTTTTTATGGTTTTATCATAGCATGACGCCAACTGTAATACAAATTCATAATTTTCATTCAAACTATTCTATACATCTATAGTTTATGCTATGATAAACTTAACAGATTATAAGGAAATCTTGCATGAACTGCAAAAACGAAAGCACGATCTCAAAATCATGTCAGGAAAATTTTGGGGGGGATTTTTATGGATTTTAAAGACTTATCTTATGTCCTGGCGATCGCCAGATATCAGAATATTACCAAGGCTGCGAATTCTTTATATGTAACGCAGCCGACACTTACAAAATTTCTTCAGAATCTGGAGTCCGAGCTTGGTCAAAAGCTATTCCGGAAGCTGGGTCACCGTTTTGTCCTCACTTATGCCGGGGAACATTATGTGGAAAAAGCATCGGAGATCCTGAACCTAAAAAAAGAGCTGGACCAGGAGATGAACGACATCGTAAAGAACAATTACGGCTCTTTAAAGATTGCCTTTCCGACCATGCGCGGCACCTACATGCTTCCCTGTACCCTGCCGATTTTCAATTCCTTATATCCCAACGTGCGCCTGGAAATCCTGGAGTCGCATTCCTATTTACTGGAAGATATGCTGCTGAACGCCGAGGCTGATCTCGCATTTTTCAATCTGCCTGTTAAAAGCCCGGATGTTGACTACGAGATCATCAGCCACGAGGAGCTGCTCCTGATCTTGCCGCATCATCACCCACTTGCGGAAATGGGCGTGCAAAAGCCGGACTGCAAATACCCGTGGATGGATCTCAAATACTTAAAAGACGAGCCATTCCTGTTCCAGACTCCGGGACAGCGGACCCAGCAGACGGTAGACCAGCTTTTTAAAGCGACCGGGATCACCCCGATCATAAAGCTGCAGACCAGCAACATCGCCGCAAAAGTCCAGCTGGTGGCAAAAGGCTACGGTTGTGGTTTTGTCACTGAAACCCATTTAAAGCACATCCAGCCGCCGCCTGATATTGCCTGCTTTTCCGTCGGCCCGGAAACCTGCACCACCGTTGATTTTGTGGCAGCCTACCGGCGCGGCAGTTACCTGCCGTACCATGCGCAGGAATACATTAAAATTGTAAAGGATTTCACCTAAAGCTCCATTTCCCTGCCATCCAGAGAAGCCGATACCAGCTTATCGTGACCATCATAGACAAGCTTGAGTGAGAAGAAATCCGTGCGTTCATTCAGAAGTCGGAAGAAGATCTTATCTCCCTCCCAGATGTTTAACGTTACTACGTCTTCCTTATTGACCCATACCAGTTCGCCCTCATTACATGCGATCGGTTCGCCGGTAAAGGCATCTGCCGTAAAGAGTGACATATATTCTGTCACGCCATTCCCGGAGACAAAGGTCACAATGGCACGGTATTTCCAGGAAGTCAGCGTATAACCGGTCTCCTCCCAGACTTCTCTGAGCAAGCATTCCTCCGGACTTTCATCTGCCTCAAAATGGCCGCCGACTCCGATCCATTTGTCCTTATTTACATCATTTTTCTTCACGGTGCGATGCAGCATCAGATACTGCCCGTCTTTTTCAATATAGCATAATGTACTCAATGAGCTCTTCACTTTTTCATACCTCCACAGATAATAGCAGCTTATTTTCCAAACTGGGAATTCTTTTATTGCCGTTCACATATTACAAACAGTAACATACTTTACCTTTAGTTTCCGAAGCAGCCGGACCGATGCCGTATTTTCTCCTGCCACGCAGGCACACACCGGACAATCCAGTTCGTTCTTTGCATAATCAAGAATCGCACGGCATGCTTCTTCGGCATAGCCCTGGCGGCGGTAGGGGTGAAAGACGTGGTATCCGAGTTCCAACTCTTCGTCCGACCCATTTGCTCTTACAGTCTCCCGCTCCTTCGCATTGGATAACCCGGCTTTTCCGATGATCCTGCCATCTGTTTTTCGCACCAATGCCCAGATTCCATACTCACAAAAGCGGTACTGGCCTTTGATATAGGCCTTCAATTTTTCTGCATCGTAAAAGACCTGGTCGGCTTCCCGTTCTTCCTGTGTGAACCAGACATCCGGCTCCTCTGGCATCCCGGCAATATCTTCCATGGTAAATTCCCGGATGAGCAAGCGGTCTGTTTCTGTGATAATCCAGGGCAGACCGATGTGGCGGCGCACAATGCGTTCTAAATACTCCGGGCAGATGGCGTCCGGCGTTGCCAGATACTCTGCATCCCAGATGTCATTCGCCGTCTTTCCCTCTGCTGCCTTTTCGACCGGCTGGTTTTCTGTTCGCAGAAGCTCTGATGTCTGGCTTTTCTCCGTCCGTTCTTCCTTCTGACTTCCTCCGCCATATTCCTCCAGATGAATCAGGCCAACAAAAGCTCTCCCTGCTGCTTTCGCGGCAAGGAGAGCTTTTCGTTCGTCAGAAACCACAACCGGATATGCTTTCTTTTCTACCCAAACTGTATAGTTCTGAACCATATATTCTTTTCCTCTGAATCAGCACTTTTCCGGCTCGTCATACGCTTCGCCGAAGGTATCTACGGTCATGCTCTTGATCTTCTGCTCTTTGAGCGGTCTGTCGCTATAATCGGTGCGGGTCTCGGCAATCTTGTTTACCACATCCATGCCGTCAATGACCATACCGAATGCTGCATAAGCACCGTCTAAGTGCGGAGCGTCTTTGTGCATGATGAAGAACTGGGAGCCTGCAGAATTCGGCATCATGGAACGTGCCATGGAGAGAACGCCTGCAGTATGCTTTAAGTCATTCTGGAAACCGTTCTGACTGAACTCACCCTTGATGGAGTAACCTGGGCCGCCCATGCCGTTGCCGTTCGGACATCCGCCCTGGATCATGAAGCCTTTGATGACTCTGTGGAAAATAAGGCCATCATAGTAGCCCTTTCCTGCCAGGCTGATAAAGTTTTTTACGGTGTTCGGAGCAACCTCCGGATATAATTCTGCGCGGATCACGCCGCCGTCTTCCATAGTAATGGTAATCTCTGGATTTTTCATGGATCAAATCTCCCTTCGTGTAGTGCGTTTGGTGTCACAACGCAAACGCTAAGATGGGGAATATTATATCATAAATTCCTCTAATACGCAAATATCCAACTCATGAGTCATGTTCCGTTCTGTATACACGGGTAGTTACCGTTCAAGCAGGTGAACGAGGCCTTCACCCTGTAATCATCCTCCGCAGTCTTTCCAGATCCTCCTGATCCGGGTGGGAAAGCGCCTGATCGAAGTTCTCGATCAGTGCATCCAGATTCGGCTTCGCATCCGGCATCTCCTTCATCTTCACATAGCGGTCCCGCACCGCCTGCGGCATCCTGCCCTGGCACATGTACTCTCCAACCACCGTGTTGCTTGCGTCAATGGCCGTGCGGACATTCGCTAGAATCTTCTGATAGTATGCTTCACTGCCGCCGAAGCCCGCGGTGCCAAACAGGAAAATCTTTTTGTTCCGAAGCCTGCCCAGCAGCTCCAGGCATGCCTGATCCGCCGTGCCCTTGTCCGTCCAGAAACCCACATAGATCATCTCTGCATCCGGATCTGCGGATTTCGCCTCCCCGAAGTACGCACACCGCGCGTCCGGCAGTGCCCCTCGAATCGTATCCGCGAGCTCCCTCGTGTTGCCCGTCCGACTGCTGAAAATAATGGCATATCTCTCTTCGCTCATCGTCCTGTCCTTCCTTTCATTCTCTTCAGTGAACTACCCATTGTCTAAAGCCAATGGGCTTCCTGCTT
>NZ_QUFI01000061.1 GCF_003478505.1 Clostridium sp. AF27-2AA | reverse complement strand
AGTAACCGTTATAAAAAGCAAAAGAAGAAAGTGGCACGGATCCATACCCATATCGCACATCAGCGAAAGGATTTTTTGCATAAGGAGTCGAGGAAGATAGCCAATTCCTATGATATCGTGTGCATGGAAGATCTGAATATGAAAGAAATGAACCGGGATATGTGTTTTGGAAAGCGTGTTCATGACAATGGCTGGGGAATGTTCACGGATTTTCTGGCATATAAAATGGAACGCGCCGGGAAGAAACTGGTCCGTATTGACCGCTGGTATCCCAGCTCCAAAACCTGCAGCTGCTGTGGAAACATAAAAGAGGATTTGCAATTGAGTGATCGCATTTATGAGTGTGCGTGCGGAAATCGAATGGACCGGGATCAAAACGCAGCAATCAATATATGCAGGGAAGGTATTCGAATATCTGGAATGATACTTGATACAGAAAAGAAAATCTCCTGATCCTTGCGGAAGAAATTCCATACTATCATAATGTCTAATAAAACCGTGGGACACACGGGGATAGCTCGCTTATGCTTTGCCCTATCGGGCAATCGAACGAGAAGCCCCCACTTCAGGCGTTAGCTAAGTGGTGGGAGTATGTCACTGACTATGAACAAGGGTGTTTCCGTAAGAATAAACAGGATAAATCTCAATAGGGAGAAGAGTGAAAAATGATAGAGGCGCTCTTGGATTTCTTTCAATTATATACGGTGGATGCCGATTATTTACCAGACTTTTGGCTTACAATAATACTTCTTTATCTAAATGCAGGTCTGTATCTTAACGACCTATATAATCTGGTGAAGCGCAAGTCAAAAGCGGAAACATTCAGTCTGATGGCGATACCAGGAGTCTTTGCAGTAATTTTCGTGTCGATGCTATCAATTTTTGCGCATGTACCGAATCTGCAGAGCATAGCTTCACAGGCCAAACGCCTGAGCCTGCTTATAACGGTAATACAGCCACAAACGAATCTTGCGCTGCTTCTTATTGTATTTCTTTATCCGATTCTATGGGGAATCGGGCTCTTACGACAAAGGAGACATGAACACGGTAGCCGCAAACGCTGGGTGCTGTCCTGCATTCCTGATTATATTGCATGGATCATACTGATATTGGGCATCGGTTATCACCTGTTTTTCGGGGAAAAGATCCTGAATAGTGTTCTGGAAAATGCGGAGGCTGGAGATTTACTGGCCCTTTATGGCTCCCGCAGAACCTGGCTCTATATATGGATGTATGGAATTTATATCCTTGTATGCAAGGAAGTGGTGCTGCTTGTCGGCCTTTTGTCTGAACTTTTGCTTATGCGAATTCCGCTTCGCTACCATAGTGGGCAGAATGCTGATACCTTTGTCAGCTTTTATTATCTGTTTTGCCAGAATGCAATTTTTCGTGGGATTTCCCTGCTGGAAGCTGCGTTGGTGATTCCGCTTTGTGGAGTGATGCTTCGGGAAGCGGCATCGCCTTTCAGTGATTACTCGTCGATTATGATATACGCAGTCTTTTTGCTGCTGACAGGCGCAGTGTTTGTCGTTCTTATCGCCATTGGTCCGGTCATGCGGACACTTTCCTGCTTCGATGCATGGGGACAGCGCAAGCAGATCAGAGAGCTTTTCTGTACGGAATATTTTCTCATGCAGCCAGTTTCCAGCAACAGATCGTTCACGGTCACTCATCATTTTATCATTGACGAACAGGACGCCGCCGGTGTTTACTATCTTCCGCTTCTCACAGACATCAGCGGATGGGCCTCCCCGAGAAAGAAAGCAGGCAAATGGAAAATGCTCTCTTTCGCAGATGGCAGAACCCTTGAATTGTCAGAACACGAGGCAGAAGCCGCCAAGGAAATGCTCTCTTATGCATCCAACCGTCTCTATGCCCAGAAGATAACTGGAGAAAATTGGAGCAATAAAAACAATATGCCTGGCCCAGAGGAAACCTGGAACCCACTCATAAGTGCGGCAACAACGATGTATCAGAAACTGGTCAAGATATTTTTAGGTCTGATGGTTATTCTTTTTATGATGAGCTATCAGATACTGAAGTAATTGAAAAAAGAAGAAGCAGGCAAACGAGTATATAACTATCAAGAGGGCGATTATATGAAGCTTTGGATTGAATAACATACAATTTCAAGTTTGTCGGATTGTAAAGACAGAGCCTTATGCAAGGGGCAGGAGAAAGACTCTGCTCGGGTTAAGGGCGAAGCGCCTTAGCCGGTCAAGGGTGCAACCATTGCCCAGTTAGTGGCGTTTCGCCACTAAGTACTGGGTATTGCTTGTAGCAGAGCTTCACAAGATTAAGCAACTTCGTTGCAAATCCCTTCGGGAAAAACTAAATATTGTTATTATTAACAGACTGAGTAGGGAGAAGTAAAGGTGTATAGAAAATAGATTAACAATGTGGTATAGTCCCGTCTTTGACAGTTTGTAAAAGAAAAAATCGCTGCAACCCTTGTATTTACTGGGCTGTGGCGATTTTTCTCATTGTCACGAAGTATGGTAATTTATTCTTTTCTTTTACTTTTTTTCTGGATCGTTTTCATTCTGCTTTTCGTTATAAATTGATAATCCGTTTGAAAGCCGCAGGCTTCATGAAGATCATCAGTAATAGCTTCCCGTTTGTATAAAGGTATAAATCCTTGTTCCTGGATCTCTGCAAAATTCATTGCTTTTAATGTATCTAATAATTCCTCACAAGTATATTTATAGTTCAATTTTCTCTCAAGGAAACGATAGATCATTAATGCCAGAAAACAGATCAGAAAATGTGCTTTGATCCGGTTTTCATCCCGCAGATAAACAGGTCTTGCGGAAAAGTCTGTTTTCATGATCCGAAAACATTCTTCGATCTGCCATCTTTCTTCACTTACTTTTAAAATATCGCTGACTTCATCGTCTAACAGGTCCGTGCATACTGCATAAAGTCCATCATACTGGCTTTCTTCAGAGATCATATGTTCATCAAGATAATGCTGAATATCGGCAGTCTCACCTTCTTTTGTAACTGCTGTTGTTCCAATAAATCTGGCTGGATCGTTTGGGTTCCTGCGGTTCTTTTTTGTGTTCCCGGAATCCAGCATCGCTTGTGCACGTTCTATCTGTTTGCTGCGGATGGATTTCTGGTAAAGGGCATATTTAGGGGAATAAGTAATGATCAAACGCTGCTGTAACTTTTTAGTGGTATATGGTTCGTCTTTGTAATAAAGTCCTTTGTCATCTTCGGGCAGTTTTGAGATATCAACAGGTTTATCATCAGATACTCTTTTGAATCCCTGCGGGCTTAAAGCCCATTCTTTTTCTTCTTTTTTCAGCTTTTTAATAGACTGGGTCACCATATAGGCCCGTTCCCCCATATGGTTATATTCCCTGATAGATTCGGATCCCAGACCTGCATCGCTGCAGTAAATAAATTTCTGACATTCAAAATCTTCGAGGATCTTTTGCTCTAATGGTTTCAGCGATGTCTGTTCGTTTGAATTCCCTGAAAAGAGGGAGAAAGCAAGTGGGATCCCGTCCCCGTCCATAAACAGGCCCATCTGAATGATCGGGTTGGGTCTGTGTTCTTTGCTTTTTCCATACTTTTTAATTCCATCTTCCTGTTCGATCTCAAAGTAATAATTGGAACAGTCATAATAAAGGATCTTGTCATTCCTTTTTCCAAGAAAGTGGCTGTTTTTGTAAACATCAGCCTGAATAAGGTCACATTCGCTGCCAATAACATCTAATGCCCTGTATACATCATGAAGCTCATAAGAAGGCTTTTCTAAAAACTCATGTGCTGTCCTGAATGAAGAACGCTTGCTGCATGGATCCAGGATCCTTGTATAGATCAGATCAGAAAGAATCGCATTGATATCGTATTTAAATTTATATTTTTGTTTTAATTTCCTACAGACTTTATTCATCTGCAGCTGATAATAAACAGACTGTGGAAAGAGATAACCTCCACGGAAAAAGACCTGTTTATCATAGTCCAGCGGCCTGTCTGTATGGAATGGGATCAGCAGAGTTTTTGCTTCTTTTTCTTTCTTGTATTTTTCGGTTTCTGCTTTTACTTCATTTTTTGCCCAGGCGATAACATCATCTCTTGTTGGCCCATGCTCGATCAGGAGATTTTCCAGAGTTCCCAGCTTGCGAACAATAGTCGAAGTCGTACTGCCATTATCTTTTGCATAAGACCTACAGATATAAAATGATTCAGCATTTTTAGATTTTGTTATGTGAAGGTTCATGCACCATCCCTCCCTTATCTTCTTATTATATCACACAATAACATAAAATAACATACATAAAAACAAAAATTGACATAAAAAAAGCAGGTTTTATGCGGCCTGCGGCTATTTTTTGCGATATGTAACTGTCAAACTCCCGTGCAAAACTTTATTAAATATGGAATCGCATGTTATAAGAAGGATTGCAGGGTTGTGCTGGACGCATAAGAAGAGATTCTATGAGAGAAACAGTAGGCATGGACTGATTATTTAAGAAAGACTTTAGGACACGCAGTTAATGACATATTTATAAAGTGAGAAAACAGGCAAAACTTTATTTGATAATTATGCAGATAAAGATTTGCCCGTTATTTTTGTATAAATAATATGAAACCTTTTTTATATAAATTTTTTGTGATAAAATAACAGTCAGATATATGATACAGATAGGAGACAAAAGGATATGAAATTAGATGTTTTGGGATTGTTGGGAGCGTGTTCCTATGCATTGGATTGTGTGGAAGCAGAGTTAGTGCATGTAACAGATAAGCATGCGAAGCGTGTTGCATATATGAGTGTCTGCATGGCAGAACAGATGGGAATTCAGGGGGAGAGTCTGCAGGATCTGACAGCCGGTGCGTTGTTACATGATAATGCACTGACTCAATATATTCAGGAAGAATTACACAATGATATTGCAAGTGCAATAGGTTCGGCGATTCCACTGGAGCTGGGAATTCACTGTGCGGCAGGTGAGAAGAACATGAAAGACATTCCATTCCATACGGATATAAAGAATGTCATTTTGTATCATCATGAGAATGCAGATGGAAGTGGACCTTTTGGAAAAAAATGGACAGAAGTACCGGTTTTTGCACGAATTATCCATCTATGTGATCTGCTTGACCAGGTCTGCTGCAGTGATTCTTTTGATTCAGACACCTGGCAGAAGGTAGAAGCATTTCTTCAGGAAATCACAGGTTCTATAGCGGATGAAGAATGTATAGAAGCATTTAGACATGCTTTTTCTGAACAACATTTTCTGTCACTTGGAGAAAAAGATGTGGAGACTCGTTTATGGAACAGAGTGCCGCGTACAAAACAAGATCTTAGCTTTGAACAGATTGAAGCACTGGCGAAATTTTTCGCACGCATCGTAGACTATAAATCACCATTTACGAGTACACACTCCATAGGTGTGGCGGCAGATGCTGAGAAATTATCCAGATTTATGGGATTTGATGAGGAGACAATTCAGAAAATGTATCTTGCAGGAGCGCTGCATGACATTGGAAAGGTTGCCATAGGTAACAAAATTCTGGAGAAGCCGGGAAGACTGACGGATGATGAGTTTGCAGTTATGAAACACCATGCAGCATATACTTATTATATTCTGTCAGAAATCGATGATTTTGAAGAGATACGTGACTGGGCTGCCTTTCACCATGAAAGACTGGACGGGACAGGCTATCCATTTGGAAAAACAGCTGCTGAATTAAACACACAGGAACGCATCATGGCGTGTGTCGATATTTATCAGGCACTGACAGAAAGCCGCCCGTATAAACAGGGAATGCCACATGAAAAAGCTTACGGTATTTTAAATGATATGGTAGAAAAAGGATGGCTTGATGGAGAAATCGCTTCACAGGTTGATGCTTGTTTTGATCAGAAAATGACAGACATAATTCATGAGGAGAAACAGCTTGGAGAATAAAAAATTATTCCAGATTGGTGATGTGGCAAAAATGTTTCATATCAGTGTTGGCAGCCTGCGGCATTATGAACAGGCAGGTCTGTTGAAACCAGAATACACAGATCCGGAAACAGGCTATCGCTATTATAGTGTACGTCAGTTTGAGGTTTTAAATACGATTCGTTACTTGCGCGTTTTGGATATGCCATTGGGTCAGATTGGAGAGTTTTTGGGAAACAGAGACATCGACGTGATAGAAGATAAGTTGTTAAATCAGAAAAAACTGATAAAAAAGAAACGGCGGGAGTTGGAAACAATCGAACGCAAGATTGACCACCGTCTGCAACATCTCCGGGATGCCAGAACTTCAGAACTGAATGTGATACATCTAAAAAAATTCCCTCCGTACCGAACCGTATGGATGAAAGATTCTCTCAGATTGAAATCTTACCTTGATCTTGAATATGCCATCCGCCGTCTGGAAGAAAATCAGAGAGAATCTCTTGTATTTCTCGGGAAAGTCGGTGTTGGCATCTCAAAGGACAATCTGTTAGCCGGGAAATTCGGGGAATACGATCAGGTATTTTTATTGCTTGATGACGAGGACAGTTATGAGGGAAAAGTGGAGCAGCATCAGGAAGAACTTTGTGTTTCCATATATTTTTGCGGAAGCCACAGCGAGGCAGAAATATACTATCATAAACTTATGAAATATATAGATGAACATAAAATGCAGGTAGCGGGTTCTTCTAAAGAAATTACCATGATCGACAATGGAATCACAGATGATCCGGATAAATTTGTTACGGAGATTCGGATTCCGGTTATAGAGATATAAAAATAAGAGCGGAATAACTGATAGATTTAAATGAAATAGTAAGTAATCTTTCCAGTTCATATTATCTAAATTAATAGGGTTTTTATGAATGATGAATGAAGGGATTGTTTTATGAAAATAATTGGAATTGATATTGGAACAACAACAATCAGTGGTGTTGTTCTGGAGAATAAAGTAGAAGGTCAAATAACAACTAAAGCAGAAGAAAAATTGGAAATTGTTGAGGCAAAGACTATAGAAAATGGCTGCTTTATCCCAACAGAACACGAATGGGAACGAATACAGGATGCAGAACAGATAGTAAAAAAGGCTCAGAATTTAACAGACTATTTTTTAGATAAATATCAGGATGTCGAGAGAATCGGACTTACCGGGCAGATGCATGGAATTGTGTACATTGATAAGAATGGAAAATGTGTCAGTCCGTTGTATACATGGCAGGATGAACGAGGGAATCTTTATAGCGAAAATGGAGATTCTTGTGGTGAAAAAGAAAATGCTTATGATGAAATCGGAGAAGAGAAAATAAATGAAGTTAAAATAAAGAAAACCAAAGGAATATCTCTGATAGAGGAAATCCAACAAAAGTGTAAGTTAAAAACAGCATCTGGATATGGGCTGGTTACGCACATTTACAATATGAGACATAGCTTGATTCCGAAATCAGCGACAAGTTTCTGTACGATTATGGATTATCTTGGAATGTGCCTGACAGGACGACAAGTACCGCTTGTGCATGTCAGCAACGCTGCAAGCTAATGTAAGATTAAATATTCCAAAAACATTAAAAGAGTTTGGAATTCAGGAAGATGAGTTTAAGGAAAAAGTTGCAAAGATTGCAGAACTTGCAGTAGGTGATGCATGCACCGGCTCAAATCCAAGAGCAATTGATCCGGCAAATATGGAAAAACTCCTGATATGCATATATTATGGAACAGAAGTTGATTTCTGACTAAAGGATTAAATAAATAATCGTGGTTAAATCGGAACCGAAATAGAGGTTAGTCAAAAAGGAACACATTGGTTGAGGGATATATCACCAATGTGTTTCTTTGTAAGCGCTTAAATTTCAGCCGTTGATATAAAAATTCCCGG
>NZ_QUFI01000060.1 GCF_003478505.1 Clostridium sp. AF27-2AA | reverse complement strand
TACCGGCTTCGGACCTATATTGGTATTGCTCTTAAATTTTTGTTATGGAGTGAATCAGATAACAGACCGGTACCAGATACAGGAAAAACGATGCAAAGATACTGGTGATGGGGGCGCCGACAGTTGCCAATGGCACGGCACCTGCGATGGACCAGGGAATCATCGGGGCCACGAGTACAGCAGAATTCTCCAGATCCAGGGCCATGCGGTGGGCATCGGGTTCCAGCTCGCTGCCGAGCTGGTCCGTCAGCATGATGGACAGAGTCTGGTTGCAGGCAATCATGGAGGTACAAATCGAAGCCAGCAAAATAGCGCCAAACGGCGTGATCCGTTTTCCAAGCTTTAACAGTCCGGCCTTCAGTCCGTCCAAGAGTCCGGTACTCTGGAAGATGCCTGCGTAGGATGAGGAAATGCACACGATGGCAGCGACCTTCACCATGGAGCTGATGCCGCCGCCGTCCAAAAAGGCTGCTGCCTGCGGATCTGCGGCATGGTAGCCGGTAAGAAGCAGTCCGGGCAGCTCAGACAGGGAAAAATGCTGGACCGCGAATCCGACACCAAGAGAGGTCAGGATGCTGGCAAGCATGGCGTATTTGACCGGAACCCGCATCAGCGCAAGCGCGAAAATGACAATGGCCGGTAAAAGCGCCGCCGGATGGAGTGCTACCTCACGTCCGAACAGGGAGGTTAAGTCGGCCTGGGCATTCTGGCTGTGCAGCTGAAATCCCAGTACGCCGTACAGGGCGCAGGTAAGAAGAAATGGCAGCCATGCACTGCGGACCATGTTTCTGATGTTGTCGAAGATGCTGGTTTTGGTCAGCTCACTGACTAAAAGCGCGCTGGTGGAAAAAGGAGAACAGCGGTCTCCGAAGAATGCGCCGGAGAGAATGGCACCGCCGAGAAGCAGCGGATTTGCTCCTTCAGAAACGCCCATGCTCATGCAGATCACGCCGATGGTGGCAGCCGTGCCGAAGGAGGTTCCGGTCAGCACGGAAATCCCGCAGTTTAAAAGGAAGGATACCAGCAGGATGACTTCCGGGCGCAGCAGCTTTGCCGCATGGCAGATGATGTAGGGAATGGTGCCACAGGCCCGCCAGAGGGCGGTCATCATACCGATCAGGAGAAACACGATCAGGATATTTTTCGCTGTGAGGACACCGGCGCAGAGCATTGAAACAATCTTTTTTGGAGAATTTCCTTTTTTGGCGGCATAGGCACAAAAGAGGATGAGCCCGGCAAAGAGGGCATACAGGGTAGGAAGCCTGAAAAGAAGGCAGACTACCAGAATGAGGGAAAAAAGACCCAGGGTAATGGTTTCCATAAAAACACTCCTTTGTATAAATGGGGAATTATGGGTATTTTAACACAAACGATATTATCTTCCAATCCCGTATTTTCGTTCAGAACGTTTTCTTTTTCGATGGTTTTCCTTGATCTTTTCTATGAAAAATAATACTTCCCTTTCCACCCAAAATGAGATAGAATGAAATGTAATAATTTTGATAAGAAACCGGTACGAACCGGATCAGATACCCCGTGGAAGGAGAACAACATGAAAATCGCAATTGTTACGGACAGCAACAGCGGCATTACCCAGGCACAGGCAGGTGAACTGGGAATCTTCGTGCTTCCGATGCCTTTTATGATCAATGGAGAGACTTTTGAGGAAGATATCAATCTGACCCAGGAGGAATTCTACAAACGCCAGGCAGAGGACGCGGATATCAGCACCTCCCAGCCGTCTCCGCAGGATGTAACCGATCTCTGGGACAAACTGCTTGCGGAAGGCTACGATCAGATCGTGCATATCCCGATGTCCAGCGGCTTAAGCGGCTCCTGTCAGACGGCCCGCATGCTGGCAGATGATTACGAGGGAAAGGTATTTGTGGTGAACAACCAGCGTATTTCCGTGACCCAGCGCCGGTCCGCTCTGGACGCAAAGGAGCTGGCAGAGGCTGGCTTTCACGGAGAGCAGATTTTTGAGATCCTGGAGCGTGTGAAGATGGAATCCAGCATCTACATTACGGTGGATACCCTGAAATTTTTAAAGAAGGGCGGCCGTATCACCCCGGCAGCGGCAGCACTGGGAACGCTTCTTCGCATCAAGCCGGTGCTGCAGATCCAGGGCGAGAAGCTGGATTCTTTTTCCAAGGTGCGCACTATGAAACAGGCCCGCGCTGCCATGCTGGCAGCGGCAGAGAAGGACTTAAGAGAGCGGTTTGCGGATCCGGAAGCAGAGAATACCTGGCTGTTTGTGGCACATACCCAGAATGATGAGATGGCGGCTGAATTTGCGAAAGAGATCGGAGAGCATTATCCGAAGGCCAGAACGGTATATGGCGAACCACTTTCCTTAAGCATTGCCTGCCACATCGGACCAGGTTCCCTGGCTATAGCCATGTCAAAGAAAATCGACATTGAGGCAGAACGGAAACGCTATGGCTTATAAGATGAAAAAGCTGCAGATTCCATGGCTGAAAAAGCGGGTGGTCAGCTTAAAGGTGCCCATCACCCTCTGTCTGGTGCTGTTTGGCATCATCCCCATGTTTCTGTGCACCCAGACGATTTTAAGCTCGGTGAAGCAGACCCAGATCGATGAGCGCATGGTGGAGGTGCAGAACCAGTGCCAGATTTTAAGCAGCAAGATTGCCCGCACCGGGTATTTAAGCGGTGAGGATAAAGGCAGCTTAAACAGTGAAATCGAGACCATTGCGGATGTCTACAACGGGCGTATCGTGGTGGTGAATCAGGATTTTAAGATCGTGCAGGACACGTTCCATATTGCGGAAAACCGCATGCACATCGCGGAGACCGTCATTCGCTCTTTTCAGGGAGAAACGGTAAGCCGCTATAATCGCGACAAGCACTATTTTGCCCAGGCGGTTCCTATTTACAGCCTTTCCCAGAACAAACACATCGAGGGAGTCCTGGTCATGACGGCATCCACGGAGGCCATGGTGCGTCTGACCGATGCGGTGGGGGACCGGCTGGTGTTATTCCAGGTCATTCTGGTCCTGGTTCTGATTCTGGCTGCCGTGCTGGCTGCCGCCATGATGGTACGTCCGTTTAAGGAGTTTCAGGCGCGGCTTCATCATGTGGAGCAGGGCGCGCTGAACACAGACATCAGCTCTGAGGCGTACCGGGAAACCCGTGATATTTCCAGTTCTGTAGCCCAGACCATCACCAAGCTGCAGGAGGTGGACCAGTCTCGCCAGGAGTTTGTATCCAACGTGTCCCATGAGTTAAAGACGCCGATCACGTCCATCCGCGTGCTGGCGGATTCCCTGATGGGTATGGGTGAGGTGCCGGTGGAACTTTACCGGGAGTTTATGGAGGACATTTCCAATGAGATTGACCGGGAAAGCAAGATCATCGATGACCTGTTGTCCCTGGTCAAAATGGACAAATCCGAGGCGGAGCTGAACATCACCCAGGTGAATTTAAATGTTCTGGTGGAGCAGATCTTAAAGCGGCTGCGACCCATTGCCAACCGGCGGAAGGTGGAGCTGATCTTTGAGAGCATCCGGGAGGTGACTGCCGATGTGGATGAGATGAAGCTGTCCCTGGCTATCACGAACCTGGTGGAAAATGCCATCAAGTACAATATGGAAGAGGGCTGGGTGCGGGTGACTTTGGACGCAGATCATAAGTTCTTCTACCTGAAGGTACAGGATTCCGGCATTGGAATCCCGGAGGATGTTCAGGACCGCATTTTTGAGCGCTTCTACCGCGTAGACAAGGCACGTTCCCGGGAGACCGGCGGCAGCGGCCTGGGGCTTGCCATCACCCGGAATGTGGTGCTGATGCACAAGGGAGCCATCAAGTTAAGCAGCAAAGAGGGCGAGGGCAGTACCTTTACGCTGCGCATCCCGTTAAACTACATTGCCTAGCAGGAGGAACTATGGAACGAACAAAGCATAACCGCGGGAGCTCTGTATGGAGCTTTGGCGCAAAAGGTCTGCTTCTTCTGGTAGTCCTGCTTTTCGGACTTATGCTGGCTGGGTGTCAGAAGCGGGAAAAACCGCTGGAGAATGGTGAGTCTGAGTACCAGATCTACTACATGAACCAGGCAGTGACCAAACTCATCGCGCAGCCTTACCGCACAAAGACAACAGACACAGAAGCACTCATCGGAGAATTAATGGAGAATCTGCTTCATGTGCCGGCCGATCTGGAGGCCCAGGTAGTCTTATCTGACAAGGTGGTGTATCAGGGCTGCAGGAAGGATGACACGGTACTGTATCTGTTTTTTGACAACAATTATACCAGCATGAACGCGTGCCAGGAGATTTTATGCCGGGCGGCGCTGGCCTGGACCCTGACCCAGGTGCCTGGAATTGAGTATATCAGCATTTATTCCGGGGATCAGCCGCTGCTTGATAAGAGCGGCATGCCGGCAGGCCCCATTTCCGCAGCGGATTTCGTGGACAGCATCACCGATGTCAACGCCTACGAGCGCACGGAGCTGACCCTGTATTTTACTGACGCGAACGGAACCTTGCTGTATCCGGAGAAACGCAGTGTCATGCATAATGTGAACACATCAGTGGAGCGGGTCATCATTGAGGAACTCATCAGCGGACCGGAACAGCCGGGACTGATGCCAACGCTAAATTCCGACATCAAGATCTTAAACGTGTCGGTCAACGAGAACGTCTGCTATGTGAATTTTGACGCGGCGTTCTTAAATAATTCCCTGGAAGTGAGGGATTACATCCCGATCTATTCCATTGTCAATTCCCTGTCGGAGCTTTCTAATGTAAATCGGGTGCAGATCACGGTGAACGGCTCCCAGGAGGTGACATTCCGGGAAACCATTTCCTTAAATACCTTGTTTGAGAGAAATCTCGACTATACAGGAGGCAATTAACATCAAACATCCATTGCTGCTTTTGACAGGGGGATTCGTACTTGGAGAGGTCGTGATCCTGCATCAGAGCACAATGAAAGAACTGGCGCCGCTTCTTGCGGCGGCGCTTGTGCTGTGCGTGGCCGCGGCGTGCGCGGACCGGCGCAGGCAATTATTCTGGGGCAGGAGCTTGGGAGTAAAGCTTCTGCCTCTTTTTGTCGTATTGGGCATGGCACGGGGCTTTGGGGAAGAGCACATTGTGCTTGCGGAGCAGAAGGCGGCGCTGGAGAAGGAGGAGAGTATCTATGGAACTGGAGAACTCTGCGGGATAACAGAGAAGGAAAGCTGGACGGTGCTGCTTTTAAAGAACGTGCAGACGGAAGAAGGAAAGCTCCGGTTTTTGCAGGTGTACACGGAACGGGCAGAGTACCGGATTGGTGATGTGGTGCGGGTATGGGGCGAATTTACACAGTTTCAGCCGGCCTCCAATCCCGGAGAGTTTGACTATGCCGCTTACTACCGCGGACAGAAGCTGATATGGCGGGTATTTGCGCTGGCGGTGCGTAAGATAGAAAACGGAGAGCAGATGGAGCCAAAATTTTCGGGCAGCATAGCTGGAGTGCCGGGCAAGGCAGTGGGGCAGATGCAGGAATGGGGAGCATGGACAAAACTGCGCAGGATATCCTATGTGCTGCCGAATGGAATTTTGCGCTTCCGTATGTGGGCGGTGGCCCGCCTGAAACTCCTTGCGGGAGAAGAGGATGGAAGTATTTTTGCGGCCATGCTTCTGGGCGATAAAACTGGTATGCCGGAGGAAATCCGCGAACTGTATCAGAAAAACGGGATTGCGCATCTGCTGGCGGTAAGCGGCCTGCATCTGTCCCTGGTCAGCATGGCAGCTTACGGACTGCTGCGAAAAGCCGGGGCGGGGTATGGCAGGGCGGCGGTGGCGGGCGGCCTGGTACTCATGGTTTACAGCATTCTCACCGGGGCATCGCCATCGGTACTCCGGGCACTGATCATGACCCTGTGCGGTTTTCTGGCAGCGTATCTGGGCCGTACGTACGACCTTTTATCGGCCATGGGTCTGTCGGCGCTGATACTTTTGTGGTACAGTCCCTATCTGGTGGATCAGGCAGGGGTACAGCTGTCGTTTGCAGCCATAGGCGGAATCGGACTGGCGAAAGAACTGGAAGCGTGGAGCGTCACAGGAACTGAACAGAAAGATGCGTCAGAAAGACCCCTGCTTTTGGGAGCAGACGGAGAGAGCGCGCATGCGTGGGAGCAGCCCCTGCGCCTGACTCTCTGTATGCAGCTGGTTTCTCTCCCCGTTGTTCTGTGGCATTTCTTTTCTTATCCGCTTTATGGAATTTTCCTGAATCTGCTGGTGGTTCCGTTAACCGGGATTATAGTGGGAAGTGGAGCAGCCAGTATTCTGGCGAGTCTTTTTATGATCCGCGCTGGTACATTCCTGACCGGAGGAGGCCGGGCCGTGCTTGCCTGGTACGAGCTTTGCTGCCGGTGGTTTATGAGACTGCCGGGCAGCAGTCTGTTGTGCGGCAGGCCGGAGCTGTGGCAGATTGTGGTGTATTATATGACGCTGGGGGTGCTGTTTTATGTTCTTTTTAAAAAGTACAGTAACGAAAGAACGCCTGCTTTTAAAATCAGCAGAATTCTGTACAGAAAACGGGAAATGATTCTGGCCTGCTTTCTGCTGGCGTCACTGCTTTTTTTGCGCCCGCCCGCAGTCCGCGGCCTGGAGGTGACGATTCTGGATACGGGCCAGGGGGATGGCATCTGCATTCGCGCAAAGGACCGGGTAATTTTGGTAGATGGCGGCAGTACGGACCAGAAAGAGCTGGGGAAGTACCGGCTGGAACCATTTTTTCAAAGCAGGGGAATCCGTCAGATTGACCTGGCCATTATCACCCATGGGGACTGGGATCATATCAGCGGTCTGAGCTGGTTGATGGAGCAGGCGGCGCAGAAAGCAGAAATGGCTTCCGGAATGGTCGCTGTCAGAACACTGGCCATGCCGGAAGCCGGAAAAGGAGAAGAGGTGTATGAGCGGCTGGAGCAATTGTGCGAAAAGCAGGGCGGTCAGACCGTGTGGATCGCGAGGGGAGATGAGGTGAGCTGGAATGCCGGTGACAGTACAGCAGGCAGCCTGGGCGTGCAGTCCATCTGGAAACGTCTGGGCAGGCAGGCTGGCCGAAACGGGAAGAATTTGCTGCACATGCAGTGTCTCTATCCGGAAGCTGCTTCCGGGCACAGCCCGCTGGCATCCGGCACGGACCGCAATGAACATTCCCTGGTATTCCGTCTGGATTACGGAGAATTTCATATGCTGCTGACTGGTGACATGAGTGCAGAGGGAGAGAAAAATCTGCTGGCGCTGGAATCCGTGACGTATGATGAGATGTATTTTGGGGCAAGACAGGAGGCCCAGGGTAAGGATGGAATGAATGGAAAAAGGAAAACCCGGAAAGCTGCAGATGGTACCTGGATTTTGAAGGTCGCCCACCACGGCTCCGGCTATTCCAGCAGCGAAGGGTTTCTTGCCTGGCTGAACCCGGACTATGCGGTGATCTCCTGTGGGAAAAAGAACCGTTATGGTCATCCGCATCCGGATACGGTAGAGCGCCTTTCAGGGTGTGGAAGCCAGATCCTTCAGACGAAAGAAAGCGGTGCCATCATCTGGAAAACAGACGGGCACCGCATCACATGGAAAGGCTGGAAAACAGTCCGGGAAGAGTAATGCCTATTGTGTAACACGGAATAAAACCGCTGTAAAACGGAAAATAACTTGTAAGCAGCGGAAGATCATGTTATGGTACATGGTAGGAATTTCCTGAACTGCAACAAGATGCTGATACCACGAAAAGAACAGATCTGGTGAATTTGCGAAATGAAAAGACAGGAGCCAAAAAGGAGACGGAATATGATTATAATGGTATGCGTAGATGATAACAACGGAATGATGTTCAACAAACGCCGTCAGAGCCAGGACCGCGTGCTGCGCCAGCGCATGCTGGAACTGGCAGGGGAAAAGAAGCTGTGGATGAATGATTACAGCCGCAGACAGTTTCCGGAAGAGGAAGCAGACCGCATTGCAGTAACCGGACCGGACTTTTCAGACATTGCCCCAGGAGAATTTTGCTTTCTGGAAGATCAGGATCCGGCACAGTACGAAGCGCAGATCGAAGAGCTGATTCTGTTTCACTGGAATCGCGTCTACCCGGCAGATCTGCATAGTACCCTGGATCTGTCAGGCTGGAACCTGACAGAAACCGAAGAATTCGCCGGAAATTCCCATGAGAAGATTACACAGGAGCGGTATGTGAGAGGGTAGGGATTACTTGCGGTTTTTTGTCTGGCAGATATAAAAATTTAAAGAATATTCATGAAAGGTTCGAAGCAGGCCGGGG
>NZ_QUFI01000006.1 GCF_003478505.1 Clostridium sp. AF27-2AA | reverse complement strand
CCTGCTTCGGACCTTTCGCAACTATTCTTAAATTGTTATTTGGCGAGCGTCCAGTCCGGCATACTCCTTGCAGTCAGTCCTTTTGCGTGCTTTACTGCCAGTTCGATAAAGTACCGTCCGGCTTTTCGCGGAGGCTGTTCTTTGGGGTAGATCATGCAGCTTTCCCAGGTGGGATTGTCTTCCAGGCGGAACCAGCAGAGATGCGGGTAGAGCTTGGCCTGTGATTCTGGCAGGATGGTCAGGCAGATTCCGCGGGATACCATCAGTGCGATGACATGGTTGGTGCGGGCCTCAAACATGATCTTCGGGGTGAATCCGGCCTGCTCAAAGCAGGGATCAATGACCTGGCGGAAGGTAGAACCGGCAAACATCAGGGAAAAAGGCTCCTGGCGGCAGAGCGTCAGGTCCATTTCCGGGTAGTCTCCATCGGCAGTGGGCTGGTAAAAGCGGGTCAGGGGATGACCGGAGGGGACCCCTAGGAGAAAGCGTTCCTCTGCCAGATGAACATATTCCAGATCTTCAATTTCATGGTTTTTCACCATAACCATGCCGATATCCAGCTTTCCTTCTGCAAGAAATTTATACTGGTCATATACAATATGATCCTCCAGCTTCAGCTCTACCAGGGGATATTTGGCATGGAATTCCGGGAAGATTTCGCAGAACAGTTCGATTCCCTGTTCCATAGCCAGGTTGACCCGGATTTCTCCGACATTGCCATCCATGACATCGCTGATCATGGCATACATCTGTTTTTCGCGGTTTAAGGTTTCTCTGGCATAGCGAAGGAAGATGGTTCCGCTCTCAGTGATGGCGAGATGATGGGTATCCCGCTTAAACAGGGAAATGCCCAGTTCTTTTTCAATCCGCTGAAGCTGCTGGTTCAGCCCGGACTGGGAGATAAATAGTTTGTTTGCGGCCCTGGAGATACTGCCGCATTCCGCAATGGTCAGGATGTAATTCAGCTGTCGTGTATCCATAATGCAGACTCCTTTCTGTCATCTAAAGTTCAAAGTCAGACTAAAATCTGTTATTTTTGTAACTATTATACAAAAATCAGGCAGTTTTGTAAATGCTAAAAGAAGTTAAACTTACAGCAATCATGGATTACTATAAGTTCAGCTTTTATCAATTTCATGTTACCATAATGGTATACAAAACAAAGGAGGAGTAACAAAATGGTTGGTATTTTAGGGTTGATCGTTGCAATCGTCTGTGTGATTGCACTGATCTGGAAAAACTGGCACATGGCTATTGTATCACTGGCAGGTGCCCTGATCGTCATTGCGTTCAACGCAATGGATCCTGTAACTACATTGTCTGAAAAATTTATGACTGGAATGTCCGGATTTGCCGGAAACTGGTTCCTGCTGTTTATGCTGGGTGCTATTTTCGGTAAGGTCATGGGTGACAGCGGAGCGTCTGTTGGCATTGCCAACAAGATGTTAAAGATTCTTGGCGAGAAGTCCGTTGTACTGGTAGTCATGCTTACCGGTCTGGTTCTTTCCTACGGCGGAATCGGAACCTTCATTATTGCGTTCTCTCTGTACCCGATCGCGGTAGCCCTGTTCCAGAAAGCGGATATTCCGAAGAAGCTGATTGTTGCTACCATCATGGTATGCCCGGTAACCGTATGTATGGCCATGCTTCCGGGTTCTCCGTCCACTCAGAACCTGATCCCGACCCAGTACTTTGGGACCACTGCTTATGCAGGTGCCACCCTTGGCCTGATCTGTTCTGCGATCATGTTTGTGTCTGCTTATCTGTTCCTGAACTGGCAGATAAAAAAAGCGAAAGCAGCGGGTGAGCATTTTGTGGCAAGCCCGGGCGAGGATATTATGGATTTAAATGCGGTTGATGAAGGAAAGACTCCGTCTGTTGGCGCATGCTTCGCACCGATCGTAGTGCTTCTGGTGCTGATGTTTGGTATTCAGTCCATGACCAGCATCCCGTCTTCCTATGCAGTAGCGATTGCCATGACCTGTGCAATTATCGTAGGCTGTGTCCTTTACAGAGACCGCTTAAACGTAAAAGAGGCTGTTTCCAACGGCGCAGGCGGTGGTTTAAGCTCCCTGATCGCAACCTCTTCCATTATGGGATTTGGTTCCGTTGTATCCGCATCTCCGGCTTATGAGAGCATCACCACCGCACTGGTAAACATGCAGGCAAATCCGTTGATAACCGCTTTGGTGTCTATCAACGTCATTGCAGCAATCACCGGTTCTTCCGCAGGCGGCCTGAACATCTTCTTAAGTTCCATGGGTGAGTACCTGGCCGCATCCGGACTGAATATGTCCATGTTACATCGTGTTGTATGTATCGCATCTTCCGGTTTTGATGCAATGCCGCATGCATCCGGAATGGTTGTCTGCAACCAGATTGCAAAGACCTCCCAGAAGGATACCTACAAATATGTTTTCATTACCTGTGCGATCATGCCGTTCTGCTGCGCAATTCTGGCATGCATCATCGGAACACTCGGTATTGTATAAGCTTGTGAAATAAAGGAGACTGGAATGAAAGTAGATTATATTATCCGGGGCGGACGCGTTGTGGATCCGTCAGCGGGCATCGACGAGATCAGAGATATTTACATTAAAAATATGCGCATCGCGGACTTAAAGGGAGAAGCAGCAGAGTGCAATCCGGACTGCATCATTGATGCATCCGGAAAGCTGGTAACTCCGGGACTGATCGATTTTCATACCCATCTGTTCCATGAGGGAAGTTCCATCTGCATCCATCCGGACATGATGATTGCCCAGGGCACCACTTCTGCAGTGGATGCCGGAAGTGCGGGAACTTCCACTTATGAAGCATTTTACAAATCCGTGATTGCCCAGTCTCAGGTGCGGATAAAGGGTTTCCTTACCGTGTATGGTGGCGGACAGCTGGATCCGAAGCTTTGTGAGGATTTCAATCCGGCTCTTTATAATGTGGAAAAAATGGAGCGTGTGATTGAGGCAAACCGCGACAATATTCTGGGCTTGAAGATCCGCCTTTCCAAAGGTGTAGTACCAGATGAGACCGGTGCGGATTATCTGCGGACTGTGGTAAAGCTGGCTGATGAGCTGAATGCGCGTCTTGGCACTTCCCTCCGTGTCTGCGTTCATACCACCAATTCTCCGGTTACCGCCGGAGAACTGGCAGACTGCCTCCGTCCGGGGGATATTTTCTGCCACTGCTTCCAGGGTGCGGGAAATCCGATCGTGGCAGAGGACGGAACCATTGATCCGCTGGTATTAAAGGCGAGAGAGCGGGGAGTTATCTTTGACGCAGCCAACGGAAAAGGAAACTTCGGCCTGAAGGCAGCAAAGCGTGCTCTGGCTGCGGGATTCCTGCCGGATGTGATTTCCACGGATCTTACGGTGGACAAGTTCAATATGCCGCCGTACGCAAAGAATCTTCCGCTCGTCATTTCCAAGTATCTGGCTCTTGGACTGGATTTCAATACGATCATCCGGGCTGTGACTGAGACACCGGCCAGACTCATGGGCCTGGAAGGCCAGATCGGTACCTTAAAAGCAGGGGCCATCGCCGATATCGCAATCTTTGACTTAAAAGACCGCGAGTATGTCCAGAAGGATTTCTGCGATGATGAAATCGTCTGCAGCCAGATCCTGGTACCGCAGTTAACAATGGCAGCTGGAGAAATCCAGTACTGTCAGTCGGATTTTTATCTGTAATGTAAAAATGAAAAAGAGAACCGGGGAAGCGTCTGTGCGCTGCCCCGGTTCTCTTTTTCGTCTAAAGGATTACAGTAAAACAATTTTATGCTCTTTGCAGATTCTTCTCATATCCTCCGGCCACAGGCTTGCCTGTACTTCGCCGACATGGGCGCGGTCTAACAGCAGCATGCAGAGGCGGGACTGTCCGATACCGCCGCCGATGGTGTACGGCAGCTCACCGTTCAGAAGCATCTTGTGGTACGGAAGGTTCTTTCTATCTTCGCATCCGGCCTTCTTTAACTGCTCTTCTAAGGATTTCTCATCTACACGGATACCCATGCTGGAGATCTCCAGGGCGCAGTTTAACTGGTCGTACCAGAACAGGATGTCGCCGTTTAACTGCCAGTCATCGTAGTCCGGTGCGCGTCCATCGTGGGGCTCACCGGTGGTGAGCTTGTCACCGATCTTCATGAGGAAGACACAGCCGTACTCTTTGGTGATGAGGTTCTCACGCTCCTTTGGAGTCTTGTCCGGGTAGCGGTCTGCCAGCTCCTGGGTAGTGATGAAGGTGATGTGCTCCGGCAGATGCTTTACAGCCTGCGGATATTTGTACCATACCTCATGCTCCATGTGCTTGATGATCTTGAAGATGGTCTGCACGGTGGATTCCAGGGTTTCGATGGTGCGCTCCTCTTTGGTGATGACCTTCTCCCAGTCCCACTGGTCTACGTAGCAGGAGTGGAGGTTGTCAAGCTCCTCATCGCGGCGGATGGCGTTCATGTTGGTGTAAAGGCCTTCGCCCGGCTCAAAGCCGTATTCCTTCAGTGCCATACGTTTCCATTTTGCGAGGGAATGTACGACCTCAACGGTCTCTCCCGGAATTGCGGCGATGTCGAACTGGACCGGACGCTCTACGCCGTTTAAGTTATCGTTCAGACCGCTGGACTGGGTAACGAACAGCGGCGCGGAGATACGCTCTAAGTGCATCTCTTTTCCGAATTCCTTCTGGAATGTATCGCGAATGTATTTGATTGCTTCCTGAGTCTCACGGACGGTGAGATGAGGATCATAGTTTGCTGGAATGATCAGTGCCATGGTTGTTCCCTCCCTGTATTGCGTTAGGTTTCATAAAAAAGGAGCTTTGCCTGAGCAAAACTCCGCATGATATTTAATGGTAGCATTTTTGGAATAAAATCACAAGTATTTTCTTAGTTTTAAATATTATATTAGCATCCGGCTAATTTTATGTCAAGGAAGGCAAAAAAATAGGAGCCGCTTTTCCCCCACAGAAAGCAGCTCCTGGTCACGATCAAAAACCGTTACACAATACAGTCTTCGCTTGGTATCCCCATACCAGTTAAGAAAATAAAAGGCGCCGGAGTGATGGCGCTCATGTCTTTCTTACAAAAGACACTATAGCATCAATTCCAGGTAGCGTCAAGGAATATTGTGCAATTTTAAGAAGATTGTGCACTTTGGAGAGGAAAAACTGCTCAAATTGTATACACGCGTCCGCAGCACAAAGACGTTCGTTTACACTACGGGGAAAAACTAAAAATGTGACAGAAAAACTTTTTTTTAGGAATAAAAACGAAAGCTTCTTTGTGCAAATTTCATGAGAATGCCTGACGCATAAGAGAGGGGAATTCTCACATACTAAATGGAAAGGCAAGTTGTAAGTGACATAAAATAAGGAAAGGTGACAAAATACCATGCAGTTTTCGAAAAACCTGGAAGATAATCTGGAACATCTGAAGCAGACACTGAGTCTGGAAAAGAATTTTGACGTGGTTTACCGTGTCGTTTCCATTGGCGGAAAAAAGGGCTGTTTGTTGTTTGTGGACGGACTGACGAAGGACGAAGTCCTCTTAAAGATTTTGCAGGCCTGGTGGAGTATTAAGCCGGAGGATCTTCCGGCGGACGCCAATGGTTTTTCCGGAAAATATATGCCTTACGGGGAGGTGGGGCTGATCGCGAATGAGGAGGATATGATCGTACAGCTGTTAAGCGGTATTACGGCGGTGCTCATTGACGGTTATGACAAATGCATGATGATAGACTGCCGCACCTACCCGGCCCGCGGTGTGGGAGAGCCGGAGAAGGATAAGGTGCTGCGAGGTTCCAGGGACGGCTTTGTGGAGACTCTGATTTTTAACACGGCACTGATCCGCCGCCGGATCCGGGATCCGAAGCTGATCATGGAAATTTTAAGCGCAGGCAACAGCTCCCACACGGACATTGCGGTCTGTTATATGGAAGGAAGGGTGGATGAGGAGCTCTTAAACAATATCCGAAGCCGGATCCGGAATCTGCGGGTAGACGCGTTGACCATGAACCAGGAGAGTCTGGCAGAGGGAATCTTCCCTTACAAATGGTACAACCCGTTCCCAAAATTTAAGTTTTCGGAGCGGCCGGATACGGCGGCAGCTTGTATTCTGGAGGGAAATATCGTAATCCTGGTGGATAATTCTCCGGCGGCCATGGTGCTGCCCTCCTCCGTGTTTGATATCATTGAGGAGGCAGATGATTATTATTTCCCGCCGGTAACCGGAACCTATCTGCGCTTATCCCGCATGATGACAGGCGTTCTCTGTCTGCTTCTTACGCCGACGTGGCTTCTTGGCATGATGCATGCGGATGCGCTGCCGCAGTGGCTGGCGTTTACGAAGCTTTCGGATATGACCTATGTGCCGCTGATCTTTCAGCTTCTGATCCTGGAATTTGCCATTGACGGCCTGCGTCTGGCAGCCATCAACACTCCGAGTATGCTGACCACCCCTTTAAGCGTCATTGCCGGTATTGTGCTGGGCGAGTATTCGGTGAAATCCGGGTGGTTTAACTCAGAGACCATGCTTTACATGGCGTTTGTGACCATTGCCAACTACAGTCAGTCCAGCTTTGAGCTTGGGTACGCGCTGAAATTCATGCGTGTTATCATGCTTTTATTTACGGCGGTGTTTGATGTGTGGGGGTATATCATTGGATTTGTGATTGCGGTCTGCGCGATTGTATTCAACAAGACCATTGCCGGAAAGAGCTATATTTACCCGATCATTCCGTTCAGCTGGAAGGAACTCAAAAAGCGGTTCTTCCGCGGCCGGCTTCCGGTAATTCCGGAAAGCCAGAACGCGAAACAGTGAAAAGGTATTTATGCTTTCCACTTTGTTGTATACAGGATATCTCGGTTAACGGTGCTGTAGAGCATCTCCTTCACCATATCCGGTTCGTGGGTCTGGCCCAGGATCCACATGAGCTTGGTGACGGTGGCCTCCAGGGTCATGTCGTAAGCCTCCAGAAGCCCGAACTCTTTCTTGATGGTCTTGCCAATTTCGTAGACGGACATATTGCTGCCTTCGTTGGTAACCTGGGTGGTCATGATGACGAATTTGCCCGCGTTCACCCAGCGCTCAATGGCACGGTGGAAGCTGTCATCTTCATAGGAAGGAATGCCGCCCACGCCGAAGGATTCAATGATGATCGCGTCGTAATGTTTGAACAGGTAATCCAGGATGTCGCCGTTCATGGACGGGATCAGCTTTAACAGGGTTACCTTGCTGTCCAGCTTGTGATAGAATGTGACCTCATCCTGCATCTGCTCTTTGTCGTCCAGGTAGAAGATAATGTGGTTGTCCTGGATGGTGGCAATGTATGGGAAGTTGATGCTGGAAAACGCGTTGTAGCTCTTGGTGCGTTCCTTTTTACCGCGGGTTCCGGCAATGACCTTGCCGTCAAAGACGATGTTGACGCCATGGGCTTTGTCGCAGCTTGCAAAGAGGAAACTGTCGGACAAGTTGGTCTTGGCATCGGTAATCTCCAGGTCAATGGGCTTCTGGGCACCGGTGATGACAATCGGTTTTGGAGAATTCTGGATCAGGTAGGAGAGAGCGGATGCGGTGTAGGCCAGGGTGTCGGTGCCATGGCAGACAACAAAGCCATCGTACTGATCGTAATATTTTTCAATGGTGGAAGAGATTAACAGCCAGTGCTTTGGCTGGATGTTGGTGCTGTCAATGTTGATGATCTGCATGGCAGTCACTTCACAGAACTCTTTGACATCCGGTACGAAACCAAGAAGTTCTTCTGAGGTGATGAGTGGCTTTAAGCCTTCTTCACTGCGCTTGGAGGCAATGGTGCCGCCGGTGGCAATCATCAGGATACGTTTCAGGTTCTTCTTCGGGATTTTCATAGTTGGGTATTAGGCCTCCTGTAATAAAAAACTTGTGGGTTTTTTAAATTCGTTTTATTATTATAGCATCACGAATAAAGAAAAGAAAGGAATAAAAAAATATGGCAGCAATTCCTAAAGATCCGGTGATGCTGATGAGCTTTTTAAACACGCAGCTTCGGGACAATTACAGCAGTTTTGAGGATCTGTGCGGCGCGTATGATCTGGATGCGGAGGAGATCAGAGAAAAACTGTCCGCGATCGATTATCATTATGATGTGGACAGGAACCAGTTTGTATAAGGTATAAAAATCGTTGTAAGATGCTATATTAATCGTATGAACAGATTACGGCGATTTTTATTTCATTTTTTCCTGTGCGGCATGACTGGATGGTGCCTGGAGGTTGTGTTTACTTCCATGGAATCCATTCTGATCCATGACTGGCGGCTGATGGGGAGAACTTCACTCCTGATGTTTCCAATTTACGGCTGCGGCGCCCTGCTGGCACCCATTGGCAGACTGGCAGACCTGTGGATCGGGGACGGACCATTAAGCCGCATGGACTGGATCATACGGCACGGCCTGCTTTATATGGTGCTTATTTTTACGGCAGAGTATCTGTCGGGTGCTGTTTTAACGGCATGGGGGATGTGCCCCTGGAACTATACCGGGTTTCAGACCAGTGTAAACGGGCTGATTCGCCTGGATTTTGCGCCGCTGTGGTTTGCCACCGGCCTGCTGTTTGAATGGATTTCCAAATTTCCAAAAAAGAGGTGCGAATGACTTGTTTTTGCACCTCTTTTTTTATATACTGGACAGGAATACTTACGAAAAGAATGAGGTGTGGGATGATACGAGTAATTTTGATTCTCCTGGTGCTGATCGTATTTCTCCTGGTGAGTGCGCTGCCGCTCCTGATCGGAGAAAAGTGTGTCTGGAAAAACGATGAAAACCGCCAGAAGGAATATGCCCTGCAGGTTGTAAAGCAGGTGCTGCGCATGGTGTTCCGACTGACCGGTTCTACGCTGACAGTGAAAGGACTGGAGAACATTCCGGACATGCCGGTTTTGTATGTGGGAAATCACAGAAGCTATTTTGATATCGTGACCGGTTATATTGTAGTGCCGGGGCAGACCGGCTTTATAGCCAAAAAAGAGATGGAAAAGATTCCGCTTTTGCGGGAATGGATGCGCAATGTGAATTGCCTGTTTTTGGACCGCAAGGATATCAAGGCGGGCTTAAAGACTATTCTGGAGGGAATCGAGAAGGTAAAAGGCGGATCTTCCGTATGGATATTCCCGGAGGGGACCCGCTGCAAGGCGAAGGATCCGGCAGAGCTTCTGCCTTTTAAGGAGGGAAGCTTAAAGATCGCGGAGAAATCCGGATGTCCGGTGGTGCCGGTGGCCATTACCGGAACCGCGGAGATCCTGGAAAAGCATTTTCCGTTCATTCGTCCGTCTCATGTGACGATTGAGTTCGGAGAAGCGTTTTATATCAAAGAGCTTCCGGCAGAAGACCGGAAACGTGCAGGCGCCTACAGTGAGGCACGGATCAGAGAAATGCTGGTAAAAGAGCAGGAAGAGCGCCGCGGTTTACGCAGGGCGTGAGCAGCCGGAAAACACCGGCAGAGACAAAGGAGAGAAGCAGTGGATTTACTGGAGTGCAGAAATAAATTGGATGTGATCGATAAGAAGATCGTAAAGTTATTTGAGGAGCGCATGGACATCTGTGGTAAGGTGGCAGAGACCAAGATCGCCTCCGGAAAGGCTGTCTATGACGCAGAGCGCGAGAAGCAGAAGCTGGACGCGGTCAGCGCCATGGCGGACAGCGAGTTTAACCAGGTGGCGGTGCGGGAGCTGTTCTCCCAGATGATGTCCATCAGTCGCAAGTACCAGTATTCCATCCTGGCGGAGCATGGCCGGGCTATGAAGCTGGGATTTGAGCGTCTGGATCAGCTGCCTATGGAGGGCGTGCGCGTGGTACACCAGGGAGTGGAAGGCGCTTACAGCCATGCGGCGGCCATTCAGTATTTTGGAGAGAAAGCAGAAATTTATCATGTGGCCCGTTTTGAGGATGCCATGAAGGAAGTGCAGCTGGGCAATGCAGATTACGCAGTGATGCCGATTGAGAATTCCTCTGCGGGAGCTGTCATTGACATGTATGACCTGCTGACCCGCTACGACAACTACATTGTGGCAGAGACCTTTCTTCCGGTGAATCATGCGCTGCTTGGTGTGCCGGGGGCAAAGCTGTCCGATGTGAAGACGGTATTTTCCCATCCGCAGGCGCTGATGCAGTGTTCCGCTTTCTTAAATGATAACGGTCTGAAACAGATCAGCGTGGAGAACACCGCAGTAGCAGCAAAGCGTGTGGTAGAGGAGGGCGACAAGTCCCAGGCAGCCATCGCCAGCGAGATTGCCGGAAAGCTGTACGGACTGGAGCTGTTAAAGCCATTTATCCAGAACAATCAGGGCAATACTACCCGCTTCGTGATTCTGGCAAACCGCAAGGTCTACCAGAAGGATGCTGGCAAGATCAGCCTTTGCTTTGAACTGCCGCATACCAGTGGCTCTCTTTATAACATGCTGGGCAATTTCATCTTCAATCATGTGAATATGATGATGATCGAGTCCCGGCCGATTCCGGGAAAAAACTGGGAGTACCGGTTCTTCGTGGACATTGAGGGCAATCTGCAGGATGCAGGCGTGAAGAACGCGCTGCGGGGCATTGGCGCGGAGGCGCAGAATTTTAAGATCCTTGGCAATTATTAATTTCCATAACGGTTCGGTGAAAAAGCACGGAGAAGTGCGTTTTGCCGGGCCGTTATGAGCATACAGGAAACTTTACAGGAGGGATTGCGTATGGTACGGACATTCGCGGCAATCGATGTCGGTTCCTTTGAACTGGAACTTGGAATTTATGAGATTACGGATAAGGGAAATGTCCGCACAGTGGATCAGGTGAAGCATATGATCGCGCTGGGCAAGGACACTTATAATACAGGAAAAATCAGCTACCGTCTGGTGGAAGAAATGTGCGAGGTACTACAGGACTTTGTACGGATCATGAAAGAGTACCAGGTGAAGGAGTACCGGGCTTATGCCACCAGCGCCATGCGGGAGGCCAGAAACAGCCAGATTGTCCTGGAACAGCTCCGGGTGCGGACCGGGATCGATGTAAAGATCATCAGCAACTCCGAGCAGCGTTTCATCAGCTACAAGGCCATTGCGGCGAAGGACGCGGAGTTCCAGAAGAACATCCAGCGGGGTACGGCAATTGTGGATGTGGGATTTGGAAGCATGCAGGCCTCTCTCTTTGATAAGGATGCCCTGGTTTCCACCCAGAATCTGCCCCTCGGCGTGCTGCGCCTGCGGGAACTGATTGCCCATGAGAAGCTGACCCAGCAGGGGGCCCAGAATCTCATTGCGGAGCTGATCGACAATGAACTGGTGACCTACCGGAAGATGTATTTAAAAGACCGGGAAATCAAAAACCTCATCGCCATCGGGGAGCCGATCCTTTCTCTTTATTATAAAATGGCAGAGGGAAAGCATTCTGAGCAGATCACGATCCAGGAATTCAACTGTTTTTATGAGCGCTTAAAGAGCATGACGCTTGCCCAGACGGAAGACTTTTTTGATGTGAATGAGGAGTATGCAAGCCTGATGTTCCCGGCAGCCGCTATTTATAAGCGTATGCTGGAAATCACGGGAGCGGAGTTCATGTGGGTGCCGGGCATCCGCATGACAGACGGCATGGCGGCGGAATATGCGGAGGACAAAAAGCTGATCCGTTTCAACCACAGCTTTGAGAATGATATCATCGTTACCTCCCGCAATATGGCAAAGCGCTACAAATGCTATATGCCTCATATCCAGAACGTGGAGGAGGCAGCCTTAAAGGTTTTTGACAGCCTGAAAAAATATCATGGCCTTGGAGCGCGGGAGCGGCTGCTGTTACAGATCGCGGCAAACTTACATTCCTGCGGAAAGTTTGTGACTATGCGTGGCTCGGAGGAATGCGGCTACAACATGATCATGGCAACGGAGATCATCGGTCTGTCCCACGTGGAGCGTGAGATTGTGGCTAATGTCGTGAAGTATCATCAGCAGAAGTTCCGTTACAATGAAGTGGAGGTATCGGCAAAGCCATCCAAGGATAGCCGGCTGGTATCTACGGAGAATCTGTCCATTGTCATTGCCAGGCTGACGGCCATTCTGCGGCTGGCCAACTCCATGGACCGGGGCCATACCGGAAAGTTAAAGGACTGCCGTCTGAATGTAAAAGACGGACAGCTGCTGATCCAGACGGACTGTCCGGCGGATGTAACGCTGGAGTCCATATCCATCGCGGACAAGGGAGATTTTTTTGAGGAGATTTTTGGAATCCGTCCGGTGTTAAGACAGAAAAGGAGGGTGTAGGACATGGCAGAGATTGATGAAAAATACCTGAAACCTGAAAATTATGTAAATCGTGAGATGAGCTGGCTGGAATTTGACTTCCGGATTCTGGGGGAGGCCAGGGACAAGGCAATTCCGCTGTTTGAGCGACTGAAGTTTTTAAGTATTACATCATCCAACCTGGATGAGTTTTTCATGGTGCGTGTGGCATCCTTAAAGGACATGGTGCACGCCAAATATAAAAAGACGGATATTGCAGGCTTAAGAGCCGATCAGCAGCTGGAGCTGATCGGGGGGAAGACCCATGAGCTGGTCAATCTCCAGTATTCCACCTACAACCGTTCTCTGCTTCCGGCCTTGAAGCAGCAGGGGCTGCAGCTCATCTGCGAGCATGAGGAGCTTTCTGAGGAGGATGGTGCTTTCGTGGACCAGTTTTTCCATGAGGATGTCTATCCGGTACTGACTCCCATGGCGGTGGATTCCTCCCGTCCCTTCCCGCTCATCCGCAACAAGTCCTTAAACATTGCGGCGCTGGTGCAGAAAAAAGACAGTGAGGACGAGGAACTGGAATTTGCCATGGTACAGGTTCCGTCCGTGCTTCCGCGTATCGTGGAGCTTCCGGCGGACCCGGAGGGCGAGCGCCGGGTTATCCTGCTGGAGGAAGTCATTGAGCGGAACATGAAGGATTTGTTCCTGAACTATAACATCGTCACGGCTCATCCGTTCCGGATCATGCGGAACGCGGACTTTACGCTGGATGAGGAAGAGGCAGAGGATCTGCTGGAAGAGATTCAGAAGCAGCTGAAGAAGCGCCAGTGGGGCGAGGTCATCCGCCTGGAGGTTGAGGAAAAGGTAGACAAGCGCCTACTTAAGATCTTAAAACGGGAGCTTTCCGTCAGCAGTGAAGACATTTACGAGATCAGCGGTCCGCTGGATCTTACATTCCTCATGAAGATGTATGGCATGAGCGGCTTTGACCACTTAAAGGAGCCCTCCTATACACCGCAGCCGGTTCCGGCCTTTATGAATGAAGATGACATTTTTACCAATATCCGAAAAGGTGATATTCTCCTGCATCATCCATACCAGACCTTTGACCCGGTGGTAAATCTGGTGCAGAAGGCAGCAAAGGACCCGGATGTCCTGGCAATCAAGCAGACCCTGTACCGCGTCAGCGGTCATTCCCCGATCGTGGCGGCCCTGGCGGAGGCAGCTGAGAACGGCAAGCAGGTATCGGTCCTCGTAGAGTTAAAGGCGCGGTTTGATGAGGAGAACAATATCAACTGGGCGAAGAAGCTGGAGAAAGCCGGATGTCATGTGATCTACGGTCTGGTGGGCTTAAAGACCCACTGCAAGATCACACTGGTGGTACGCCGCGAGGAAGACGGCATCCGCCGTTATGTCCATCTGGGAACCGGAAACTACAACGACTCCACCGCAAAGCTCTATACGGACTGCGGCCTTATAACCTGCCATCCGCTGATCGGTGAGGACGCGACCGCAGTGTTCAACATGCTGTCCGGTTACTCCGAGCCGCCGACCTGGAATCGCCTGATCCTGGCTCCGCTGTGGCTGAGAAACCGCTGCGTCCGTATGATCCGCAGGGAAACCATGCGGGCCAGAGAGGGAAAACCGGCCCACATCATGGCGAAGATGAACTCCCTCTGCGACCAGGAGATCATTGCATGTCTGTATGAGGCATCCTGCGCCGGTGTGAAGATTGAGCTGGTAGTCCGTGGTATCTGCTGTCTGAAGGCAGGCGTACCGGGCTTAAGTGACAACATCAGCGTGCATTCCATTGTCGGAAACTTCCTGGAGCATGCCCGCATTTTCTACTTTGAGAACGGCGGAAGCCCGGAGGTGTACATGGGAAGCGCCGACTGGATGCCGCGCAACCTTGATAAGCGCGTGGAGATTATGTTCCCGGTGGAGGATCCGGCTTTGAAGGAGCAGGTTGTTCATATCTTAAAAGTACAGCTGGAGGACAATGTGAAAGCGCATATCCTGCAGCCGGACGGCACTTATGAGAAGATTGATAAGCGAGGCAAGGTTCTTGTGACTGCCCAGAAGCAGCTCTGTGAGGAGGCCATAGCCATGGCGAAGGCTGCCGTGCAGCAGGATGACGTGCACAATACCCGGGTGTTTGTACCGGCGGAAAGCAATTAGTATTTTGTCTGTCCCTGGTATTCTGCTTCGTAATTTGTTACCAGTTCAATAAAATATTTTTCCGGCTTGCTTAAGTAGGTTCCCTTTAAGTAAGCCACGCCCCGGTGCCATATCTCATGGGGCGAAACGGAGAAGAAGACAATGTCCGGATTCGGCTGCGCGTAAGACTGCGGCAGGAATACCGGACATTGCTGGTTTTTGGTCATGTTCAGCATCGTGCGGTTGTTGCCGGTCTCAAAGAGAATTTTGGGGCGGATGTTGTTGTAAAGGAAAGTACGGTCCGCCAGTTCCCGGCTCAGGGTGTCACGGGTGGGGAGCACAAAGTAATCCTGACTCAGCAGGGATAAGTCCAGATCCGGCAGTGTTTTCCAGCTTTCTTCCCCGGCCAGATGGGCCAGCGGGTGACTGGCAGGAAGCGCAAGGACCAGATACTCCGCGCCAAAATCCCGGTATTCCAGATCCGGGTTCTGCTTGCCGGTGGCGTAGGCCACGCAGGCCAGAGTGATTTCTTTCTGTAAAAGAAGCTGTTCCATCTTTTTGATGCGGGCCTCATGAATGCGGAAGGTGATGCCCGGGTAACGTTTGTGGAACACCGGATAGAGGTCGGAAAACATCATGGAACCGCGCTCCGGGGTGTAGGCCAGTGCAATCTCCCCCACGGTTTCATCCGCAATATCATGAATGATTTTATAGGTTTCTTCTTTCATATCTATCATCTGATGGGCAGTCGCCAGATAGATCCGGCCGGCAACGGTGGGGATCATCTGGCGTTTTTTTCGTTCAAAGAGCGGCATGCCAAGCTCTTTCTCCAGTTTTAGAAGCTGCTGGTTTAAAGCAGACTGGGTGATAAATAATTTTTCTGCCGCTTTGGAGATGCTTTCCTCCTGTTCAATGGCAATGATGTACTCGATTTGTCTCAGATCCATAAAAAACAATTCCTCCACTCTGTTAATTATCTGACAATGCAAAAACCCGGATTTTAATGAAAAACTATTAATTTAACTAAGATTTTGAATAAAAACACATAAGTTGAATTAAGAATATTTCTCAATTATACTAGGGCCATACAAAGAACTCAAGCAGAAAATGAGAAATAAAGAGCAGAGTGAAAGGGGAATATTCAAATGGCATTTCGTTGTACACCGCCGACCAAGGATCCGGTAGCTACCCTGGCTTACCGTCCGTGGGAACTGGCAATCAAACCGTTCCAGGTTGCGCCGCAGACCTGGTATGTAGCAGGACAGACCTGGGTGGGCTGTTATTTAATTGACACAGGGGACGGGCTGATCCTCATCGACACGGCAATCGCGGAGAGTGCTTACATGCTGGTGGATTCCATCTACCGCCTGGGCTATCGTCCGGAGCAGATCAAAAAGATCCTCATCAGCCACGCGCACTTTGATCACTGTGGAGCCGCAGCTATCATGAAAAAGCTGACCGGCGCAGAGATGTACATGTCCAAAGAGGACTGGGAATTCATGAAGGCCTGCCCGAAGGAGACCATCGACATCGACAAGGATTCCCATCCGCAGTATTTCGAGCCGGATTGTTTCTATTCCGATGAGGAGCCGATTACCCTGGGCAATGTCACCATCCACAGCATGCTGACTCCGGGTCACACCATTGGCTGCACCTCCTTCTTCTGGGAAGTGACTAACCCGGCAAACGGAGAGCGCTATGTGGTGGGCATGCACGGCGGTGTGGGCGCCAACACCATGAATGACAAGTATTACGCTCAGAGTGAGTATCTGACTCCGGACCTGCGTGACCGCTTCCTGGCAGACGCGGAGAAGGTCGGCAATATCCATGTAGACATTGCCCTGCCGAGTCATCCGAACCAGATCGAGATCACAGACCGGGCCGGACAGTACACCGACGAGTCTCAGCCGTTTTTGGATGACACCATCTGGAAACAGTTCATGGAAGAGCGTGTGCGCCAGGTACGCGCGATGATGAAGTAACAGAGAGAAAGCATTCAAAGGAGAAGAGAACATGGAAATGTATATTGTACTTGCGATTACACTGTTCATGATGGTGATGTTCATCTGGAACAAAGTGCCGTTCGGCGTTACCACCATGACCTGCTGTCTGCTGCTGGCTATGTTCGGAATCGTAGATATTCCGAAGGCGTTTGGCGGATTTGGAAACAAGATTGTTGTATTGATCGCGCCGATGCTGGTACTCAGTGCCGCACTTGGCAAGACAAGTCTGGTTATGAAGATCAGCAGCGTGCTGAACGCAGCAAAGGGAAAACGCGGAACCGTCCTGATTCTTGTTTTCTATGCAGTCGGCATGGTAATGGCTCAGTTTATCCCGACAACCGCAGCAATCTCCATTCTGGTTATTTTCTTGTTAACCCTGGACAATGCCGGAGATATTACACCGAAGCGTCTGCTTCTTCCGCTTCTTGGTGTTATGGTCGGATGTAAATTCCGTTTCCCGGTGGGCCTGGGTGCTACCACCTTTGCTACCTTAAACGGTATGTATGAGGGGGTCATCGGTGATCATCCGGAGTATATGCTTTCCATGCTGGATCCCTTCAAGGTTGCCATCATCCCGATGGTGGTACTGACCATTTACTGCCTGTTCGCATGGAAGCTGATGCCGAAGGAAGAAGGAATCAATCAGGATGCCCTGAAGAAAACATCCACCGAAAAACAGCTCACCGATGCGCAGGAAATGATTGTATACGGAGTATTCGTAGTCGTTATGCTACTGATGCTGTTAAACAAGTACACTGGCAATATGCTTTATCTGGCTCCGGCCGCAGGCGTTCTGGTTCTGATCTACACTAAAGTAGTTTCCGTTCCGGAGGCAGTAAAAGGCCTGACTGCGGATATGACCTGGATGCTGGCTGGCGTTCTGATCGTGGCAGACGCCCTCGGTTCCACCGGTGCTGGTGATATGATCGGAAACGCGATCTTATCCATTCTGGGTGAGAATCCAAGCTCTGTAACCGTTATGTTTGTATTCTCCTTTGCAACCGTTATCATGACTACTTTCCTGTCCAACATGGCAACCCAGTCCGTGCTGATCCCGATCGCGGCATCTGTAGCACTGGCAGCCGGATGGGATCCGAGAGGCCTGGTTCTGATCATCGGTACCTGCAATTACTATGCTCTGGGCTTCCCGTCCGGTTCCGGTGAGGCAGCTGTCTGCTTCGCAGCCGGTGGTTACAACCCGTTAAAGGTTATGAAATTTACCTTCCCTTATATGATCATCGCAGCGATCAGTACCGCGGTTTCCGCGCAGCTTCTGTTCCCGCTGTACTAATTGAAAATATGTTCAGAGAGGCGTCCCGCTTTTGGGGCGCCTTTTGACGTTTCCGGCTTTTCCTCTTCTTACCGGAAATGTAATAAAAAAGTAAGACGGGAGTTCCTCTTTTATGGTACACTAGAGAAAGAATAAAACGGGGCCGACATAGCTTTGGGGCTTCCCGAATAACGATAGATATACGAGGAGGAATCAGTCATGGCAGAAACAAACATTCTGGTAGTGGACGATGAACAGGAGATTGCGGACCTGGTAGAGATTTATCTGGTTAGCGACGGTTATAAAGTATTTAAGGCATCCAACGCCCAGGACGGTCTGGATATTTTAGATAAGGAAGATATTCATCTTTGCCTTCTGGATATCATGATGCCGGGCATGAACGGCCTGGAGATGTGCAAGAAGATCCGGGAGACCAACAACATCCCGATCATCATGCTGAGCGCCAAGTCCACCGATCTGGATAAGATCCTGGGGCTTGGAACCGGTGCGGATGATTACGTGGTAAAGCCATTCAACCCGCTGGAGCTGACAGCCCGGGTCAAATCCCAGCTGCGCCGCTATACCCAGTTAAACCCGAACAGCAATGTACATGAGACCGTGAAGAATGAGATCAGCATCCGTGGCCTTACGATCAACAAAGACAATCATAAAGTAACGGTGTACGATGAAGAAGTCAAGCTGACCCCGATTGAATTTGACATCCTGTATCTCCTGGCTTCCAATCCGGGCAAGGTGTTCAGCACGGATGAGATCTTTGAGAAGGTCTGGAACGAGAAGGTCTATGAGGCCAACAACACCGTTATGGTACATATCCGTCGTCTCCGCGGCAAGATGAAGGAGGACGAGCGTCAGGACAAGATCATCACCACAGTGTGGGGGGTAGGATACAAAATTGAAAAATAACGCCAGAAAAAGCGATTTAAGCCACCGCTACCATACGCGGGTCATAGCAAACATCATCTACAGCACCCTGGTGGCCTGCCTCATTGATGTGTTTCTGGTCACAAACCTGACCATGCTGGCCGAGTATGCGCAGCGTTCCGAGCATTCCAGTGCCCTGTTGAATATGGTAGGGCAGTCAGATGTGGTGGTGGTTCTGGTTTACGTACTCATCGGCATTCTGGCTTTTGCCGTGACCTTTCTGCTTCTGCAGGAAAAATCCGCGGCATACATTGGCCGGATTTCCGATGCGGTAGAACGGATTTCCGAGGGCGATTTAAACACACAGGTGGAGGTGGTGGGAGATGACGAGTTTTCTTCCATGGCATCCAACTTAAATAAGATGGTGGAGGATATCCGCCGCCTGATGGATAAGGAACGCGAATCCGAGCGCACCAAAAATGAGCTGATCACCAATGTGGCTCACGACCTGCGCACACCGTTAACCTCGATCATCGGATATCTGGAGCTGTTATCCGGCCCGGTAGTCCTGCCGCCGGAGATGCAGAAAAAATACATAGACATCGCCTACAGCAAGGCCAAGCGCCTGGAAAAGCTCATTGAGGATCTGTTCGGCTTTACCAAGATGAACTACGGAAAGCTGGCCATGCATGTGTCCAAGGTGGATATCGTAAAGCTTTTAGGGCAGCTTCTGGAGGAGTCCTATCCGAACTTTGCCAACAAGGGGCTTTCCTATGAGCTTCAGAGCAATGTGCCGGCCAAGATCATCACGGCGGACGGCAACCTTCTGGCCCGCCTGTTTGACAATCTGATCGGCAATGCCATCAAGTACGGCGCGGAGGGCAAACGGATCCTGGTGAAGGTCATGGCCGATACCGATACGGTACAGGTTTCCGTGACCAACTACGGTTACGTGATCCCGGCGGAGGAGCTTCCGCTGATATTTGACAAGTTCTACCGGGTCGAGCAGTCCCGCTCCACCCATACCGGAGGAACCGGTCTGGGACTTGCCATCGTAAAAAACATTGTAGACATGCATGGCGGAACCATCACGGTGAAGAGTGATTTGAACGGCACCGTGTTCACGGTAACCCTGCAGGTGGATTTTGATGTAGATAAGGAACATTTTGGAGAACTCTGATGTGGATGAATAAAAAAATTTTTTCAGGCATCCGGATGGTCAGACCCCTGAAAAAGGCAGCAGTCTGTTTTGCGGCTGCCGGCTTTTTGGGTGGTCTGGCTTTTTGCGCTCCGGCCTGGGCGCAGGATGATCCGGTGAGCATGGATATAAGCTATGGCTATGAAGACAGCGCCAAGGGCGGGCGTTACCTGCCGGTGAATGTCACCATACAGAATAACCAGGAGACTCCGGTAGAGGGAACCCTGGAAATTAAAACAAGAGAATCCGATGAGACGGTATACCGCTACGATTACGGCGTAGAGATAGAGGCGAAGGGCAGCGAAACGACGCGCTACTACATTCCGCTGGGTACGGCAGCCGATGAACTGGAGCTGTCTCTGGCAGATGATTCCGACAATGTGCTTTTAAGCCGCAAGGTGAAGCTGAATGTGAGCCGGGATGTGCCGGAGCTGTTTGTGGGTGTGCTTTCGGACGCCCCGTGGGAGCTTCATTATTTAAACGGCGTTGGCATCAACTACAGTACCCTGCGTACCCGTACCTTTGAGCTGGATGGCACAGACTTTCCGGAGGATGAGGTGGGCTTAAGCCTTTTTGATGTGCTGGTGGTCAATAATTATAAGCTCCGCGATCTTTCTGGAACGCAGACGGCAGCAATCATGAACTGGGTTCAGGACGGCGGTGTGCTGATCCTGGGAACCGGTGACCGGGTAGATGATACCCTGGGCCGTTTTGCGCCGGAGCTTCTGGATGATTCTTACGGAACACCCAATATCACGCATATCAACCTGGCGGAAGACTTCACTGCGGTGAATGAGCCGGGAGCCGGCATGCTGGCTATTTCCTGTGTGGATGTACCGCTTCATGGCGGCAATGTGATCCTCTCCAGCAACGGTTTTCCGCTTCTGACAGCGGCAGTGAAGGAGCAGGGACTGGTGGCTGTAGCTGCCTTTGATCTGGGCGACATTGCGGCTTTCTGTGAAAAGCAGACCTCCTATGTGGATTACCTGTTTACCAATTTACTTGGTGAGGAGCGCATCAATCAGCTGGCCGAGGTGGTTTACAGTGGCAACTCCGGCCGGTTCTGGGCTGTTCAGGGGTTAATTAACACCGGAGATGTGGATAAGCTGCCGAACCTCTGGCTTTATGTGGGGATAACCGGCCTGTATCTGATCATTTTGGGACCGGGGCTTTATCTGTTTCTGCGCGGCCGGGGCCTTCAGAATATGTACCGCAAGGGTGTGGTGATCGTGGCCCTTGGCTTTTCGGCTCTTGTGTATGTGCTTGGCATGCCGACCCGCTTCCGCTCTACGTTCTACACCTATGCGGCAATCCAGGATGTGACCGATGATTATATCACGGATACGACCTATATCAATATCCGGAATCCTTACAACCGCCCGTACACCGTGGAACTGGATCCGGGCTACCGCCTGCTTCCCATCACAAGAAGCAGTCAGTATACCGTGGGCGGACAGTCTCTGGATGTGGATGAGCCGTACCAGATCGCGATCCGCACCGGGGAAGATACGCTGATGGTGAAGGGCCAGAACATTTCCGCATTTACTCCGCGCTATTTCCGCCTGGAACGGCGCACAGAAAATACGGACCGGGTGGGCATCACGGGCGAGGTAGATTACTTTGAGGGACAGATTCAGGGGACGCTGACCAACCAGTTCCCATATCCGATTGAAAACGCAACCCTGGTATTATATGGAAATATGGTCCAGATCGGACGCATGGAGCCGGGCGAGACCAAAAACCTGGCGGACTATGAGCTGCTCCGCTACCCGCTTGGTGACTCTTATCTGGCTGCGGAGCATATCTCCGGGGAGGATGCCTACGCATCCGCGGATATCCGCGACAAAAATTATATGCTGGCACTGGAGCGTTCCAACCTGACCCGTTTCTATCTCGATAACTATTTAAACGCTTATACAGCAGACGCCCGGGTCATTGCCTTCAGTACCCAGAAGGAGGAAAGCCGGTTCTTAAAGAATCCGTCCGAGGAGACCTATGGAATTACCATGCTGACCCAGACGGTACCGGTCAATGCTTCCAAAGACAGTTCCATCTACCGTTCTGTGCTCATGAAGACACCAAAGGTGCTGGGCGGCAGCTATGATGCCGAGACCAACTCCATGAGCGGCGCGGAACCGCTGACCCTGGAGTATCAGTTCGGAACGGATATTGATGTGGAAAGCCTGACTTTCGAAAATGTGTCAGAAGAATTCGCAGGAACCGGCAGCAGCTTAAGCCACATTTTTACCGGAAGCATTTATTTCTATAACTACGCGACCGGCAACTTTGACAAGATGGATCTGGATGGAACGACGTTAGATGTAGAACAGCTGAAGGCCTACCTGTCTCCGGGCAACACGCTGACGGTACGCTATGCCTACAACGGAGGCGGCTTTGATGCTATTCAGCTTCCGATGCCGATGGTAGCAGGGAGGGAACGCTGATGTTAAAGATTCAGGGATTACATAAAAAATACGGAAATTACCATGCCCTGGACGGACTGGACATGGAGCTAAAGGACGGCGCCCTGTTTGGTTTTGTGGGCCCGAACGGCGCCGGAAAGACGACTACCATCAAGAGCATGACCGGTCTTTTAAAGCCGGACCGGGGAACGGTGGAGCTGGACGGAAAAGATATGCTGGCCGACACCATGGGCCTGCGTATGCGGATCGGCTATGTGCCGGATCACTTTGGCCTGTATGACAATTTAAAGGTGTCGGAATATATGGAATTTTTTGCGGCCTGCTATCATCTGGAGGGCTTTGAAGCACGAAAACGCGCCCGAAGTCTTCTGGAACAGGTAGGGCTGGGAGAGCGCATGGATGCTTTTGTAGACGGGCTGTCCCGCGGAATGCAGCAGAGGCTCTGTCTGGCCCGGGCTCTGATCCACGACCCGGAGCTTCTGATCATGGATGAGCCCACGGCCGGACTGGACCCGCGGACGCACCTGGAATTCCGGCAAATGGTATGGGAGCTGCATGAGCAGGGAAAGACCATTCTCTTAAGCTCTCACAACCTGGCAGAGCTTTCGGAGCTCTGCACGGATATCGGCATCATCGATGCGGGGAAGATGGTCCTTTCCGGCAGTATGGATGAGATCATGGAGCGGATCTACACCTCCAAGCAGATCATCATCAGTGTACATGACCAGATGGAAAAGGCCCTGGCTTTCTTAAAGGAAAGTCCTATGGTGCGTACCATTTCCATCTGCGAGAAGGATATTATGGTGGGCTTTACCGGAGATGAGCACCGGGAGAGTGAACTGTTAAAACAGATGATTGAGGCGGGCATTCCGGTACGCGGTTTCATGCGGGAGCCGGGAAGCCTGGAGTCAATCTTTATGCAGATCACAGATCACAATGAGGAAAAGGTGGTGTTATCCTATGAAGACGAATCCGGTTTATAAACGGGAGTGCATGGTGAGTGCCCGAAGCTTTAAGCTGGCGCTGGTACTGCTGGTGTTTAACGGGATTCTGGCTTTGGTGGCACTGTTAAATATGTACTCAGCTCTGGCCCGGGTACGGCTGACGGCAGAGGTGCAGTATACGGGATTTCTGGATCTGTACATGTTCGTGGCATCCCTGGAATTTCTGATGCTGATCCTTATCATGCCGGCAATGACGGCGGGGAGCATCAGTGGGGAGCGGGAGCGCCAGACGTTGGATCTGATGCTGACCACCTGCATGACCCCGGCGGACATCGTTCTGGGAAAGCTGGAGGCAGCCCTGGGGACTATGTTTCTCATGGTGGTGTCCAGCCTGCCAATCCTGGCTATGGTGTTTGTGTACGGCGGTGTGACGGCATCGGATCTGCTGCTTCTGGTATGTTGCTTCTTTGCCGCGGCGGTGTTCATGGGAAGCATTGGCCTGTACTGTTCGGCCCTGTTTCGCCGGACCACGGCGGCTACGGTAGCTGCTTACGCAGTGACGGCAGTGCTGACGGCCGGAACCTATGGCATCAACTTCCTGGTCACTTACATCAACCAGATGCAGATCGGGGAATACCTGGCATCCGCGGAATCCGGCGGCGTAAGCAGTGGATCCGGAGGTCTTTTGTATGTGCTGTTAGTCAATCCCATTGCTACCTTTGCCCAGGTTATCGGACGGCTGACAGCCGGCAATCAGAGCTGGATGCAGGCAGGAACCTGGTTCGGCAACCAGGCAGACAATTCCCTCATCAGCCACTGGATGGGGGTGAGCATGGTGCTGCAGATGGCGCTGGCCATCGGATTTGTGCTGTGGGCAGTGCGGAGCGTGGAGAAGGGCAACGCGTGAAAATAAAAAATCCTGTATTGACTTACATTAAGTGAAATTTCCGGCACAGCCGCAGAATGCGCATTCCGAATGGCATATCCGGCAGTTCCTCCGCGGTCACGGCTCTGGTCAGTACGATCAGGAGTCCGTAGACAACCATGGCTACCGGGATACTGATCAGAAGTCCGATCTGGTAGTAACCGGTCACCTTATTGACCAGCGCATAAAACAGGAACGCGATCACGCCCATGACCGCCGCGCAGATACAGGGCAGCAGAAAGGTGGTCTTTACTTCCTGACGGTAGCGCAGCGCCTTTCCGATGGCATGCCAGTTCAGCACACATACGACCAGGGCAAAGGTCACATTGCCGATGACCAGACCATACACGCCCCAGTTTAAGTACTTTAACATGACATACACCAGTGCCGCGTGAACCACCAGGGAGATGGCGGAGTGGGTGACGGATTTTCTCATCAGGTCAATGCCCTGAAGCACCGCATTGGTAACGGTGGAGAGGGAAAAGAAGATGACGGCCGGAGCGCCAAGCATCAGCAGGTTCCGGGTGAGATCCCGGCTGTCACGGAAGATGAGCCGCAGAACCGGGGAAGCCAGTGCCGCCATGCCGAAGGCACAGGGAATGGCGATCAGCATATTGAACTTGATGGTCAGCCGGATCTTGTACATGACATCGGTGCGGTTTTTCTGGGCGCGGGAGCGCACAATACTCGGGATCATGGAAGTTCCCAGGGAAGAAGCCACAGCCACCGGTACGTTGGAAAGCAGGCGGTACTTGCCGCCGTAGATACCAAGCAGGGAAAGGCGTTCTTTCTCGGTGAGACCTTTTCCACTCATCAGGAAGCCGAACATGGAGTTATCCACAGAACCGCTTAGCTGATACACAAACTGGCTGAGGATGATGGGAGTCAGAGTCAGGAACAGTGCCGTGTATACATGACTCCAGCTTTCCAGGCGGTCAGCCTGAGGCTTGCGCAGTGCCTTCGTGTTCTGTCTGCGGTACACAAACATCAGCAGGGTCAGAAAGACAAAGGCAGCCAGTGCGCCGGAAAGGGTACCCAGGGTACCACCTGCGGCACCGTAGGCCGCCGGGGTTTCCCGGTTTGCGAACCAGTGCATGAAGGCGAAGGAGGCAGCTACACTGATGACCGCGTTTACCACCTGTTCAATGACCTGGGAAATAGAGGTCGGCACCATGTTGCCAAGTCCCTGGAAATAGCCGCGCACCACGCCCATAATGGAAAAGACCAGAATGGTGGGTGCCATAACCTTTAGTGGAAGGGCGCTGTTGGGGCTGTTGAAGATATGAACCGTGATCCAGTCCGCGCCAAACAGTAAAAACAGTGTCATCAGGCCGCCGGCTACAAGACCAAAAAGCAGTCCGGCCTTAAAGACCCGCTGTACATCCTGATTCTTTCCGTGCACACGCCGTGCCGCGATCAGCTTGGAAATAGCTAGAGGCAGACTGTAGGAGGACAGGATCAGTCCAATGTTGTAGATCTCGTATGCGGTGTTGTAATAACCGATTCCCTCATCCCCGATGGCCCGGGTCATGGGAATCTTGTAGAGCAGTCCGATGAAGCGGACAATGATGCCGGCTGCGGCCAGAATGCTTCCCTGGACCAGGAAGTTGCCGGAGTCGGATTTTTTCTTATTGTTACCCATACTTATATCTCTCCTTTAGTAATTGCGTTTGGGCAAAATCACATAGTATATTGAAAGTTTTGCCGGAACAGTAACAGTATATCCCATCAACGGTCTGAATGCAATGTGGAAATAGGGTGGCGGATATGGTATACTAGACGAAGCTTTTTGTTGCTATGAATCATCAGGAAAGGAGCAATATATTATGAAGAAAATCGGTTTTATCGGTGTCGGTATCATGGGTAAATCCATGGTCCGCAATCTAATGAAGGCAGGCTTTGAGGTTGCCATTTATACAAGAACCAAAGCGAAGGTGGAGGATGTGATCGCGGAGGGTGCCATCTGGCGCGATACGGTAAAGGAGTGTGTGGCAGACCGTGACGCGGTGATCAGCATCGTGGGTTATCCGAAGGATGTGGAAGAGGTGTACTTCGGGGAGAATGGCATTCTGAAAAATCTTCCAAAGGGCGGCTATGCCATTGATATGACTACCAGCAGCCCGAAGCTGGCCGTGAAGATTTACGAGACGGCCAGGGCAGCAGGCCTTCATGCCCTGGATGCTCCGGTAACCGGTGGAGATGGTGGCGCGAAAGCCGGAACCCTGACCATTCTGGCAGGCGGAGACCGCGCGGACTTTGATGCCTGCATGCCGTTATTTGAGGCCATGGGAAAGAACATCAATTATGAGGGCAAGGCCGGAAATGGCCAGCACACCAAGATGTGCAACCAGATCGCCATTGCGGGCGCGCTTTCCGGAGCGTGCGAGGCCCTGGCTTACGCAAATGCAGTTGGACTGGATCCGCAGACCATGCTGGACTCCATCTCTACCGGAGCGGCAGGCAGTGCCCAGATGAGCAACGTGGCCACCCGCATCTTGAAGGGAGATCTGCAGCCGGGCTTCTTTGTAAAGCACTTTATCAAAGACATGAAGCTGGCGGACGAGGAAGCGCTGGCCGAACATACAAAGCTTGGCATGCTGGAATATGTGCTTGGCATGTACGAGAAATTGCAGGAAGAGGGACTGGGAGATCTGGGAACCCAGGCATTGATCAAATACTATGAGAAATAATCAGGAATCCATCTGGATGCTGCAGACCAAGCGGGCAGATTTTAGCGGGATTGCGGCGCGGTTTCATATCAGCCCGGTCACGGCCCGCATTATCCGGAACCGGGATGTGGAGGGGGAGACGGCCATTGACCGTTACTTAAACGGAACTTTAGATCAGCTTTATGATCCCCATCTCATGAAAGATATGGACAAGGCTGCCTCTCTGATTCTGGAGAAGATTCAGGCGGGCGCGCGCATCCGCATTGTGGGTGACTATGATATCGACGGGGTGTGCTCCACTTATCTGCTATACCGGGGCTTAAGCCGGTGCGGCGGTCATGTGGACTATCAGATTCCGGAGCGCATCCGGGATGGCTACGGCATCAACGAGTCCATCATCCGCAAGGCGAAGGAAGACGGCATTGACACCATTGTTACCTGTGATAATGGCATTGCGGCCCTGGAGCAGGTGCGCCTGGCCAAAGAGCTTGGCATGACCGTTATTGTGACGGACCATCATGAGGTGGTCCGGGCAGAGGACGGCAGCCAGATTCTGCCGGAGGCGGATGCGGTGGTGAATCCCCACCGGGACGACTGCCCGTATCCGTTTGCCGGAATCTGCGGAGGTGTGGTAGCTTATAAGCTGGTGCAGGTGCTCTATGAGCAGAACCGTATTCCGGAGCAGGAGTGGAAAGATATGCTGGAGTTTGCGGCCATTGCAACGGTGGGCGATGTCATGAAACTGCAGGACGAAAACCGCATCATCGTGCGCTGGGGATTAAAGCAGATCCCGCACACAGCCAGTGCCGGACTGCGCGCCCTGGTGGAAGCCTGCGGACTGGATATCTGTAACCTGACGGCGTATCACATCGGCTTTGTGATCGGACCGTGCCTGAATGCCAGCGGACGGTTAAAGACCGCGCAGCTGGCATTGGAGCTGCTGCTTTGCGAGGCGGGAACACCGGCGGCTTTGCGGGCCGAAGAAATGGCGGCTGAGTTAAAGCTTCTGAATGAAGAGCGCAAGGATATGACCCAGGCCGGCATGGAGCAGGCCTTTGAGCAGGTCGATACGGAGCTTGCGGATGATGATGTGCTGGTGGTGTATCTGCCGGACTGTCACGAATCTCTGGCCGGAATCATTGCCGGGCGCGTGCGGGAAGCCTACAACAAGCCTTCCTTTGTTCTGACAAAGGGAGAGGACTGTGTGAAGGGTTCCGGGCGCTCCATTGAAAGCTATCACATGTACAGGGCTCTGTGCGGCGTGCGGGACCTGCTTCTGAAATTCGGCGGCCACCCCATGGCTGCAGGTTTTTCCTTAAAGGAAGAGAATGTAGGGGAGTTCCGCCGCCGCTTAAACGAGCAGTCCACCCTTACGAGGGAGGATTTCATTCCGAAAATCTGGATTGATGTGGCCATGCCCTTAGAGTACATATCCGAGGCGCTGGTGAACGAGCTGAAAAGTCTGGAGCCCTTCGGCCAGGGCAATGAAAAGCCCCAGTTCGCCCAGAAGAATCTGCGGATCCGCAGCCTGCGGGCTCTTGGCCGTAACAATAACGCGGTCCGCATGACCGTGGTAACGGAGCAGGGACGCCCCATGGAGGCCATGGTATTTACCGAGGCAGACAAGTTTGTGGAAGAAGCAAAGAACAGCCGGAGCATGGATGTAATCTACTACCCAGACATCAATGAGTATAACGGAAACCGGACACTGCAGATTGTGGTAAGAGCATATAAGCTGCACGCATAGGCAGAAAATAAAGTTCGCACAATATTTTGTACAGCCTTATAATTGCTTGACACTTTGAAACCGCTGTACTATAATCGACCGTAAATAACCGCGAAGGCGCTGGGCTTACCAGTGCCTTTGTCACAACGTGGCGGCCTGTGTTTTACGGGAATCGTTGTGTCACAACAAATGCAAAGGAAAGCAACTGCCTGAAAGGTGTCAGAGAGGGCATTTGCGGAAAAGGAGACAAAGCCCATGGTTAATGAGGTAATGAAATTTATCGAAAACTATGACCCGGAAGTCGGCAAGGCAATTGAACAGGAAGCCGCACGTCAGAGAAGAAATCTGGAGCTTATCGCTTCCGAGAATATCGTATCTGAGCCGGTCATGATGGCAATGGGAACCGTGCTGACCAACAAATACGCAGAGGGTTATTCCGGAAAGCGTTATTATGGTGGATGTCAGTATGTAGACGTGGTAGAGACTATCGCAATTGAGCGTGCAAAGAAGCTGTTTGGCTGTGAGTACGCAAACGTTCAGCCGCATTCCGGCGCACAGGCAAACATGGCAGTATTCCTGGCAATGTTAAAACCGGGAGATACGGTGTTAAGCATGAGCCTTGACCATGGCGGCCATCTGTCCCACGGAAGCCCAGTTAACTTTTCCGGCCTTTACTTCAACATCGTGTCCTACGGTGTTAACGATGAAGGCTTCCTCGATTACGACCAGGTAGAGCGTCTGGCAGTTGAGCACAAGCCGAAGCTGATCCTTGCAGGTGCAAGCGCATACGCAAGAGAAATCGACTTCAAGAAGTTCCGCGAGATCGCAGACAAGGTTGGCGCATATTTAATGGTAGATATGGCGCATATCGCAGGTCTGGTAGCAGCGGGTGAGCATATGAGCCCGATCCCGTACGCAGACGTGGTAACCACTACCACCCACAAGACCCTGCGCGGACCGAGAGGCGGCATGATCCTGGCAAGCAAGGAGTCTGCTGACAAGTTCAACTTCAACAAAGCCATCTTCCCGGGAACCCAGGGCGGTCCGTTAGAGCATGTTATCGCAGCAAAGGCAGTCTGCCTTGGTGAGGCATTAAAGCCGGAATTCACCGAGTACCAGAAGCAGGTCCGCAGGAATGCAAAGGCACTGGCAGCAGCACTGGTGGAGAAGGGATTTAAACTCTTAACAGGCGGCACTGACAACCACTTAATGTTAGTAGACCTGCGCGGCATGGACATCTCCGGTAAGGAGCTTCAGAACCGTTGTGATGAAGTCTTCATTACCCTGAATAAGAATACTGTTCCGAATGAGCCGAGAAGCCCGTTCGTAACCTCCGGTGTCCGCATCGGAACCCCGGCTGTTACTACCCGCGGCTTAAAGGAAGAGGATATGCCGAAGATCGCAGAGTGCATCTGGCTGGCAGCAACCGATTTCGAGAACAAGGCAGATTACATCCGCGGCGAAGTAACAAAGCTGTGCGAGAAATATCCGCTGTACAAATAATGAAATTAAAAACACCGTTGAAAAGCTTATTTTGCATGGCTTTTCAACGGTGTTTTTGACTTCATAAAGATGTACTCAGATTTTCGGAATTGCTGTAGAAATCTGTGAAATGTGAAGCAATCGGGCAATTTCCTTCTTTATGGTGTGGAAATATCTGCTTTCCATTACATGATCTAGGCATTCCAAATACCAGTTGATCCGAGTTGGTGTTTCGCTTAGAGAATAGAATGTAATATTGGATAACGATGGAAATGTATTAAGGTAGCTTCGAAATGTAAAGCAGCATCCGATTCCAGCAGATACATTTTGCATGGATATTTCCAGATTGTTTAGTGTAGAAAAATGGGAATAGTCAATGTTGTTTACATTCATAAACTGAATTACAAAAGAATAGATATTTTGTGTTTTTCCCGGGAGAAAGATTTTTTCTTCTGGGATCTTTGTCAGATCTGTCAGTGGAAAACGTCCGTTCCCAAGATCTGTATTTTCCAGATTCCACACAGTAGGGCAGGCAAAAAGAAGTTCGTCTTTGCCTACAAAAATCTGTTGAAGTTTCGGCTTGTTTGGAATGGTAAGCAGAATCATGTCTAATTCCCCTTTATTGAGCATTTCACGCAGGCGTTCTGTCTTATCTACCGTTAAATGACATTCTAGGTCAGGAAAATTCGCTTTGAGTGATTCGCGTAGCGGAATCCATAGATAGGCGGCCGATCGCTTGTACATACCGATAGATATAGAGTTTTCTTTTTTGCTCTGGAGTTTCCCTAATTGTATAGAGAATTCCTGGTCAATTTCCAGAATTTTTTGGCAGCGTTCCAGGTACTTTTTACCAATATCAGTTGGAAAAAAGCGCTGCTGATTTCTATAAAATAAATCCACTCCAAGTTCTTTTTCAAGATGATTGATATACATACTGAGCGCTGGTGCTGAAATATATAATTTTTCAGATGCCTCCCGGATGGTTCCATAGTTTGCCAGGGCGCATACATATTTTTCATCCTTTAGCCGCAAGGTAATCCCCTCCATTAAAATAAACAGATATAAATATGCGGATTAAGCTTTCCTTAATCTTAGATTAACATAATATACTGTTTCTATCAAGAAGTGTTTGTTACAATTGTAATATCAATTAGAAAAAAAGGGGGGATTCATTTGAGGACGGTATTTACTGCTTGCGGGGACGCACTGATCATGCATCGTCTTCCTGAAAATTATCCGGGTCAGATGCAGATTCAGGAGTATCTGAAAACGGGCGATTTTCGGATTGTGAATCTTGAGACCACAATCACTGACAAAAATTGTTATCCGTCTACATTTTCCGGTGGAACATGGCTGACAGCAGAAGCCCCAGTGTTGGATGATTTGCTGGACTTTGGATTTAACCTTTGGGGGATTGCCAATAATCATATGCTGGATTATTCGTACCCGGGCCTGTTCCAGACACTTTCAGCTCTTCGACAGCGAGGGATTGCCTTTACTGGTGCAGGAGAAAGCCTAGAAAAAGCATCCAAAGCGGCAATTGCAGAGTCTGCTGCAGGACGTACTGCGTTGATTGCACTTACATCCACGTTTGATGATTCTGCCAGAGCCGGTATCCAGGGACCGTATTTACCGGCCCGTCCCGGTATCAATCCCATGCGTTTTGAACAGAAATATTTGCTGAATCAAGCGCATATGGATCAATTGAAGGAAATAGCCGATGTCTGTAATGTAAATGTGAAAAATAAGCGCAGATTAAAAACGGGCTACAAACTTCAGGAAAGCAATGATATTTTTGAATTTAAAGATATGAAATTCTGCCTGAATGCTCAGGAAGGCAAAATCACGATACCTTCGACTGTGGATTTGAATCGAACGATCCGTGCAATTGAGGAATTGAAACGTGATGTGGAGCATGTTGTGGTTATGTTTCATTCGCATGAGATGAAAGACGATAATATGGAATCGATTGAGGATTTTGTTCAGGAATGCTCTCATGCGTTCATTGATGCCGGAGCCAGCCTGGTACTTGGAGGTGGCTGCCATCAGTTGAAAGGTATTGAACTATATAAAGGCAAGCCGGTTTTCTATTCCCTGGGCAATTTTATTTATCAGAATGAGTTCGTAGATGTTCTGCCCCCGGACTTCATGGATAAGTATAAGCTTCCGTACACCACCACTGCGCGGGAAGCGATTGCTTACCGAAAATCAAAGGCAAAAAACGGCGGACAGCAGTCAAAAGAAAACTTTCTGTCTGTGCTTCCGCGGGTAGTAATGGAGGGGGGGCAGTGTATTAGCATTGAGATGTTGCCGATTTCTCTTGGCTATGAGCAGGTACGGTCCTTTAAAGCAATTCCGGGTCCGGCTGATGAAACTGACAGTAATCTTATTTATCAGACACTGGCACGGCTTAGTGAACCATTTGGTACGGAAATGTATATGGAAAACGGATTGATAAAAATAAGAACGGAGGAGAAGTAGATGAAAAAGTTCAAGATGCCCCATGCGTTAGTTATTATGGTCATGATTATTTTGCTGGCTGTTGTAATGACCTGGATTGTTCCTGCTGGTCAATTTGCGCGTATTGAGAATGCGGAAGGCGTTAAAGTTGTTGATCCCACTTCTTTTCAGTATTTGGAAAGTTCTCCGGTCAGCCTGTTAAAGGTACCAAAGATGATCGTGGAATCCCTGATTTCCAAAATTGATTTGATGTATACGGTCATTTTTGCCGGTGCGGCTTTTCACATGATCGCGAAATCCGGCGCTCTGCAGGTTCTGGTTGGCTCTACTGCAGGGCAATTCCGTGGTAAGGCATATCTGTTTGTTCCTGTTATGACGGCTGCTTTTGCAGTAATTTGCACTACACAGGCAGTGAACCATTTTATTGCATTTGCGCCTGTCATGGTTGTTATTGCTATGGGAATGGGATTTGATTCCATCGTTGGCGTCGCTATCATTCTGTTAGGCGGTGCAATTGGTTTTTCTACTGCAGGTCTGAATATTAATACGGCTGTGCTGGCCCAGAAAATTGCGGAAGTTCCAGTTTATTCCGGTTTACGTTATCGTGCAGTTTGCTTTGTTGTATTTTTGATTGTAACCTGTCTCTACCTGGTTAATTATGCCAGAAAGATTAGCAAAAATCCTGAGCTTAGCCCGGTATATGATATTGACCAGGGGCGGGAAGAACGGGTTGTAGATCTGACTGCTTTTGGTAAAATGGATTGGAGAAAAATCTGTATTCTTTTGGTTTTGCTGCTTTCTCTTGTTAGCCTGATTGTTGGCAATACGAAACTGGGCTGGGATCTGGAAGAGTATGCTGCCCTGTTTCTTGTTGTTGCTATTGTAGAAGGATTGTTGCTTGGGCTGACGCCATCTCAGATCGCTTCAGAGTTTATCAATGGTTGTAAGACCATGCTGGGAGCTGCATTTCTTATTGGCTTTGCCGGTACAATTGCTTCTGTATTAAAAGCTGGTGGTATTATTGATACGATTATTTTTGCCTCCAGTAATATGCTGAACCATGTGCCAAGATTTCTGTTGGGACCAGCGATGTTCCTGGTAAATGTACTTGTAAATCTGGTTATTGTTTCCGGAAGTGGTCAGGCGACGGCTGTTATGCCGATCATGGCGCCTCTTGCAGATCTTGTTGGTATTACACGACAGACTTCAGTTCTGGCATTTACGTTTGGAGATGGTTTCTGTAACTATGTTCTGCCACATTCCTCTGCTTTGATGGGTATTTTGGGTGCAGCAAATATTCCGTATGATCGCTGGATGAAGTTTATGTGGAAGCTGTTTTTAATTTGGTTGCTTCTTGGCAGTGTCTTGTGCTCGATTGCACAGATTATTGGTTATGGAGTATAAGGAGAATTTATGAAACAGAAAATAAAAGATTTTGTGCAGGAACTTCTGCCAGAACTGACGACCATGGCAGATGCCATTTACGACAAGCCAGAAATGGCATTTCAGGAAACATTTGCCTCCACTCTTCTGGAGGACTGGTTGGAGAGCAGAGGGTTTACCGTGCAACGTGGATTGGGTTCTCTAAATACAGCGTTTCGTGCAGAATATAACTGGGGTCATGACGGACCAAGAATCGGATTGCTCTGTGAATATGATGCACTTCCAAATGGGCATGCATGCGGACACCAGTTGCAGGGACCGGCAATTCTTGGAGCCGCAGCTGCCATGGCTCATCTCTTTAAAGAAAAGGACTTCACTTTGATTGTTTACGGAACTCCGGCAGAAGAAGGCAAGGGTGGTAAAGTGATCATGATGAAGGAAGGATATCTGAAAGATTTGGATATTGCGCTTATGATGCATGGGGGTCCAGCCACGCAGACGGATATTAAATCGATGGCAAAGATTAGTGCCACGGTTACTTTCCATGGAAAGAGTGCTCACGCTGCGTTGAAACCTGAAGCTGGACGCAGTGCGCTGGATGCGATGTTATTGTCTTTTCAGGGAATTGAGTTTTTGAGGGAGCATGTTCGAGAGGATAGCCGGATGCATTATGCCATTTCTAATGGCGGAGGCGCAATGAATGTTGTACCCGCGGAGGCTGCTGGTGAATATGGTCTGCGCTCTTACGATTCCACTTATCTGGATGAATTGATTCGTCGGTTTGAACTGGTTGTCAGAGGTGCGTCCATGATGACAGAGACAACTTGTGATATTTGTTATCATCAGCGTATTGAAGGAAAAATTCCGGCAAAGAAATTGAATGCATTGCTCATGGAGAATGCCGTTTTATATCATGCTCCAAATTGTAAGCCGGATAGAGAAAAAACAGGATCTACAGATTTTGCAAATGTTATGCATGAGATTCCTGGCGCATGCATTCGGGTTGCTTTTGTTCCAGAAGGAAGTTCCTCCCATTCACAGGAGTATCTGGATTGGGGAAAGACACCGCAGGCATACCGAGCCATCGCTTTGGGGAGCCAGATTCTAGCTGCAACAGTGTATGATCTTCTGGATGATGAGGAGAAGTTCCGTGCTGTTCAGGATGATTTTGCTTATCAAAAGCAGTTAGCAATAAAAAACAATTAGTTTAGTTTTGCAATTATAGGCCCATGAGGCCGCAGCAAATGCGGCTTCGCGGGCCTATAATATTTTGTGGAAATTTATGATTCTTTCCAGTAAGAATCGGAATCCGAAGAATTGGATATTCCAAAAAGAATTTGAATGAAATTCTGCTGTTCATTTAACACACGCACTATTTTGATGCTTTGTTTTTCAATGCGGTAGAACACATAGTTTGGACCGGCAACCAGATAACGATAATCGGAGGCTACAGCAAGTAAGTCGCGCAATGGCGGTCCCGAATGTGGAAAAAGTTCTAGTTGGCGGATTGTTGATGCTAATTTTTTGATTTTATTGCTGGCAACGGACATACCAAAATTTTCTTCGATGTATGCTTTTATTGTCTGCAAGTCATGCAGTGCCTGCGGTGTATATTCTAACAGATACATATGTTATACTCCCAAAAGTGCTTCTACCTGATCAGCAGAAAGCCATCCGTTTTCACGGGCTGATTTTTCCCCCTGCTCCAGATGGGCAAGTAGTTGTACAGCAGCTTTCAATTTATCAAATTCTTCGATTTTTACAATGGCAAATTCGCCGCGTCCATTGCGGGTCAGAAAAACAGGATGGTCTTCCTGAACTTCTTTTAAAACCTCAGTATAATTTCTTAAATCGGATATAGGTTTAATATTCGGCATGATTTCACCTCCCGTCATTTTCTGTTTTTATTATATGTAATACTTACAAACTTATCAAGTAAATTCGCATGTTAATTTGCAGCAATTCTATTTTACACCGATTTTACATTCCCCCTCTTTTTGATTTTACATTCGGATTTTACAATGCAGTTGTGGTTGAGAGATGGAGAACATGAAAGCCACGATAACATAGAACGTAATAAAGAATATTCATAAACAGAGAGAAGAGGAGAGAACGTATTATGAAGAAAACATTAGCAATGGTATTAGCAATGGGTATGACAATTGCGAGCCTGACAGCATGCGGCGGAAGCAAACCGGCAGAGACGACTGCTGCAGCAACCGAGGCACAGACCGAGGCAGCAAGTTCTGCGACTGACACTAAGGCAGAGGTCACTGAGCCGGCCGGCGGCAAGGCAGAGGGCCCGATTACCGTAGTTTCCCGTGAGGATGGTTCCGGTACCAGAGGCGCATTCATCGAGCTGTTCGGCATTGAGAGCAAGAATGATGCTGGCGAGAAGGTAGACAACACCACCGAGGATGCTGAGATCACCAACAGTACCTCCGTTATGATGACCACCATCGCAGGTAATAAGGGCGCGATCGGATATGTTTCCCTGGGTTCCTTAAATGATACCGTAAAAGCAGTTGCCATCGATGGTGCAGATGCAACGGTAGATGCCATCAAGGCAGGCGAGTACAAGGTAGCACGTCCCTTCAACATTGCAGTCAAGGATGGCTTAAGTGATGCTGCTTCTGATTTCATCAAGTTCATCATGAGCGAGGATGGTCAGAAGGTTGTTGAGGACAACGGTTATATCAGCCAGGGCAATGAGGGCGCTTACACCGCTTCCGGCTTAAAGGGCAAGGTTGTTGTAGCTGGTTCTTCTTCTGTAACTCCGGTTATGGAGAAGCTGAAAGAGGCTTATGTGGCTGTAAACCCGGATGTCGAGATCGAGGTTCAGCAGTCTGATTCTACCACCGGTATGACCTCTGCGATCGAGGGCGTGTGTGATATCGGTATGGCATCCAGAGACTTAAAGGACAGCGAACTGGAAGCCGGCTTAACCTCGACTGTCATCGCTATGGATGGTATTGCAGTCGTAGTCAACAATGATAGCCCGGTTGCCGAGCTGACCAGCGAGAACGTGAAGGACATCTTCACCGGCGAGATCACCGACTGGGCAGATGTTCAGTAAACAGCATGACTGTGAATAGCAGTCTGCCAGAACGCTACTGAAACGAAAAAACAGGAAGCAGGGCAGCAGGAAGACATCGTTGTGGCAGGATATAACCCGTGACGAAAAAACACTGCGGCCCTGTTTCTATGTAAAGCATGCCGGATATGATGTAATTTCTTCTCCCGGCAACAGAAAGAAAGTGAGAATCATGAAAAATCTGAAAGAACAGCTTATGCATATGGTGTTTCTGCTGAGTGCCTGCGTATCCATTCTGTGTGTGGCCATGATCTGTGTCTTCCTTTTCGCAAACGGTATTCCGGCCATCGGAAAGATTGGCATATTCCAGTTTCTGGCCGGTGAAAAGTGGAAGCCGGGCAACAATATCTTCGGTATTCTGCCTATGATCCTCGGCAGTATTTATGTCACTGCGGGCGCGGTCCTCATTGGTGTGCCGATTGGAATCCTGACGGCGGTATTTATGTCAAGATTCTGTCCGAAGCCGGTGTATAAGGTAGTAAAACCGGCGATTGATCTGCTGGCAGGTATTCCATCGGTTGTATATGGCTTTTTCGGTATGGTGGTGATCGTGCCGGTCGTATCCCAGCTTTTTGGCGGAAGCGGAAAGAGCATGCTGACCGCATCGATCCTGCTCGGTATCATGATCCTGCCGACCATCATCGGTGTTTCGGAATCTGCCATCAATGCAGTGCCGTCCAGCTACTATGAGGGTTCCCTGGCACTGGGAGCCAGCCATGAGCGCAGCGTATTTTTTGCAACACTCCCGGCAGCAAAATCCGGAATCCTGGCCGGTGTGATCCTGGGTGTGGGCCGCGCCATCGGTGAGACCATGGCTGTCATCATGGTAGCCGGAAACCAGGCGCGTATGCCGAAGGGCATCCTTCAAGGTGTCCGCACCATGACTGCCAACATTGTTCTGGAAATGGGCTATGCAACGGACTTACACCGGGAAGCGCTGATCGCCACGGCGGTAGTTCTCTTTGTATTCATTCTGATCATTAACCTGTCGTTTTCAATCATCAGCAGAAAGGCGAATGCATAATGGAAGCAGCTATGGAAAAGAAAAATATGGAAATTCAGGCAATCAACCATCAGACCATTGGTCAGCGGCTGAAATCCTATAAACGCAGTCCGCTGTCACTGGTGCTTTTACTTCTGGTATCGGTCTCCGCACTTCTGACAGTGCTGACACTGCTGTTTTTGATCGCATATATTCTGATCAAGGGAATCCCCTATCTGACTCCGAGCCTGTTCGCATGGGAATACACCACAGAAAATGTATCCCTGATGCCGGCGCTGGTCAACACGGTAGTCATGACAGGGCTTTCCCTGCTGATCGCAGTTCCTCTCGGTATTTTCGCAGCCATCTATCTGGTAGAATATGCGAAGCGCGGAAACCGGCTGGTGAGCATCGTGCGGATTACCGCTGAGACCCTGACCGGTATTCCTTCTATTGTATATGGTCTGTTTGGATTTCTCTTATTTGCCGTGGCACTGGGCTGGTCTTATACCATCCTGGGAGGTGCCATGACGCTGGCGATCATGATCCTTCCGACGATCATGAGAACCACGGAGGAGGCTCTCAAAGCTGTTCCGGATTCTTACCGGGAAGGAAGCTTTGGCCTTGGAGCCGGACGTCTCCGCACCGTTTTCCAGGTGGTTCTGCCATCCGCAGTGCCTGGAATTCTGGCAGGTATCATTCTGGCAGTCGGCCGTATTGTAGGCGAGACTGCGGCACTGATGTATACAGCGGGAACCGTTGCAGGTATTCCATCCAACCTATTCGGCTCAGGCCGTACTCTGGCCGTGCACATGTATGTGCTGACCAATGAGGGACTTTATACCAACCAGTCCTACGCCACCGCAGTTGTCCTGCTGGTGATCGTAGTCTGCATCAACGCAGTATCCGGATTTATCGCAAAGAAAGTGTCCGGAAAGGCTGCTTAAAAGGAGAACAAAATGGATAAGCTCACAATCAGTAATATGGAATTATATTACGGCGATTTTAAAGCCTTAAAAGGAATCAATCTGAACATCCAGGCAAACGAGATCACGGCTTTTATCGGTCCGTCCGGCTGTGGTAAATCCACCTTATTAAAATCCTTAAACCGCATGAATGACCTGGTCGAGGGCTGCCGCATCACCGGAAGCATCCTCTTAGACGGTGAGGATATTTACGGAGACATGGACATCAACCTTCTAAGAAAACGGGTTGGTATGGTATTCCAGAAACCGAATCCCTTCCCAATGAGCGTTTACGACAATATTGCCTACGGTCCGCGTACCCATGGCATCCATTCCAAGGCGCAGCTCGATGACATTGTAGAGAAATCCCTGCGTGACGCGGCAATCTGGGACGAGTTAAAGGACCGCCTGAAAAAGAGCGCCCTCGGACTTTCCGGAGGACAGCAGCAGCGTCTGTGTATCGCGAGAGCCCTGGCTGTACAGCCGGAGGTGCTTTTAATGGATGAGCCGACCTCTGCACTGGACCCGATCTCCACATCCAAGATCGAAGACCTTGCAGTAGAATTGAAAAAAGATTATACTATCGTCATGGTAACCCATAATATGCAGCAGGCAGCACGAATCTCCGACAAGACCGCCTTCTTCCTGCTGGGTGAAGTGATCGAGTTCGGTGAGACCGAGCAGATTTTCTCCATGCCGAAGAATAAGAAGACAGAAGATTACATTACAGGGAGGTTTGGTTGATATGCGCAATCGATTTGATGAGCAGTTAGAGCTTTTGAATGTTGAGTTGATCCGTATGGGGGCTCTTTGCGAGGATGCCATTTCCTATGCATCCCGCACCCTGATGGGAGAGGGGGATTTTGCGGAAGAGGTTTACAAAGTCGATCATGAGATCGACCAGAAGGAGCGCGATATCGAGAATCTCTGCATGCGGCTGCTTTTGCAGCAGCAGCCAGTGGCAAAGGATCTGCGCCAGGTTTCCTCAGCCCTGAAAATGATCTCTGATATGGAGCGAATCGGCGACCAGGCATCGGATATTGCAGAGATCTGCGGCTTTGTGGATGACCGCGAGGCAAAGAGCCGTCTTCATATCCGTGATATGGCAGACGCTACCATGCGCATGGTGACCCAGAGCATTGATTCCTATGTAAAGCGTGATCTGAACATCGCAAAAGAAGTGGTTCAGTATGACGATGTGGTCGATGAGCTTTTCGGAAAGGTAAAACAGGAACTGATCGGCATGCTGGGTTCCGGAAATATTGATGAAAAACAGGGTGAATTCTGCATTGACATGCTGATGATCGCCAAGTACTTTGAGCGGATCGGAGATCATGCAACGAATATTGCAGAATGGGTGGAATATTCCATCACGGGAACCCATCTGGAATAGAAGGAGAACAGAAATGATCTATCTGGTTGAAGACGATGAAAGTATCCGGGAACTGGTAATCTACACTTTGCAGACCACGGGCCTTGCGGCAAAGGGGTTTCCCTGCGCGAAAGATTTCTGGAATGCCATGAAGCAGGAATATCCGTCCCTGGTGCTCCTGGACATCATGCTGCCTGACGAGGACGGCCTGAGCATCTTAAAGAAGCTGCGGGATGCCGGACCCACAAAACGGCTCCCGGTCATCATGCTGACGGCCAAAGGCACAGAGTATGACAAGGTGGTTGGCCTGGACAGCGGCGCGGATGACTATATTCCGAAGCCCTTCGGCATGATGGAGCTGGTGTCCCGGGTGCGCGCACTGCTGCGCCGTACAGAACCGGAACAGCGTGCGGATACTTGTGATGCCGGCCCGATCCATGTGGATTTAAACCGCCATATGGTTACGGTGGATGGAAATGCGGTGACTCTTACCTTTAAGGAATTTGAACTGCTCTGTTACCTGATGGAAAACAAGGGCATGGTTTTAACCAGAGATCAGCTGTTATCGAAAATATGGGGTTATGATTTTGATGGAGAGACCCGCACGGTGGATGTCCATATCCGGACATTACGACAGAAGCTGGGCGAGGCCAGCCGCTGCATTGAGACCATCCGCGGAGTCGGCTATAAGCTGGAGGTGTCTGAAACATGAAAATCAAAAGAAAAATCTACTGGAACCTGTGTCTGGTAGCTCTTCTTGCCATGGCAGTATCTGCGTTGATCACAGCACTGCTCCTCTGCCAGGATCTGCAGACCCAGATGCGCCAGTCCGTTATGACCGAGGTGCGTTACCTGGAGTCTGCTATGGATGTGTCTGGGGAAGAGTACCTTGCGCATTTAAAGAGCCGGGGTGACGGCAACAGCGTCAACCGCATCACCTGGGTCAGCCCGGATGGAGCAGTCCTTTATGACAGCTTCGCGGACAGCGAAAGCCTGGAAAACCACAAGGACCGTCCGGAAATCGCGGCAGCACTGAAAAACGGACGGGGCGAGAGTGTCCGCACTTCCCGCACATTGGCCGAGCAGACCTACTATTACGTAGCACGTCTGGACGATGGCAGCGTCATCCGTGTAGCCAGCACCACAAAGAGCGCGCTGGCCACGGTAGTACATACCATTCCGGTCATGATTGCCATGGGTATCCTGATCGTGGTGGGTGTTCTGATTTTGGCAGAATTTCAGACCAAGCGGATCGTGGCACCGATTAACGAGATGGATCCGGATGATCCAAAGGCCGGTGAAGTCTACGATGAACTGGCCCCATTGGTACGCCGACTGGAAAAGCAAAACGAAACCATCCGGCAGCAGATGGAAACCCTGCGGGAAAAGCAGGAAGAATTTACCACCATTACCGAGAATATGCGGGAAGGATTTATTGTGGTAGACAGCAGGGGCGATGTGATGTCCTATAATAAGAGCGCGCTGAAGCTTTTAGGAATTCCGGTGGAGCAGGCGGATGGATATGGTCAGGCAGGAAATGCGAGGGCAGGACTGCAGACTGGCACCGCGGAAACACATGGCCATGCAGCTGACACCGGGCACCAGGCGAATTTCAACATCATCAGCCTGAACCGTTCAGAAAATTTCCGCCAGGTTGTAGACGGTGCTTTAAAAGGCACTCACTGTGAGCAGATGCTGGATGTAGGAAACCGCCACTACCAGATTATCGCGAACCCGGTGGCAGAGAGCAACGGGCGCAGCGGCGCGGTTGTAGTCATTCTCGATGTGACCGAGCAGCAAAGCCGCGAAGAGCTGCGGCGGGAATTTACGGCCAATGTCTCCCACGAGTTGAAAACACCGCTCACCTCCATCTCCGGCTATGCCGAGATCATGATGAACGGTCTGGTTCAGCCGACAGATATGGGCCGCTTCTCCGGAAAAATCTATCAGGAGGCCCAGCGTCTCATCACTCTGGTAGGCGATATCATCCGCCTGTCCCAGCTTGACGAAGAAAAAGTCCAGATGGAAAAGCGCCCGGTAGACCTGCATATGCTCGCGTCTGATGTGGTAAAACGCCTGCAGGACGTAGCCAGGAAGAATCAGATCACCCTGATGCTCACCGGAAAGCCAACGGTAGTAAACGGCAATCCACAGATCCTCGATGAGATGATCTATAACCTGTGCGACAATGCGATCAAGTATAACAAGCCCTTCGGCGAAGTGGAAGTCAACGTGGTCACCGTCAAAGACCATCCGGTACTGACTGTAGAAGATGACGGCATCGGCATTCCGATCGATGACCAGGAGCGTATCTTCGAACGCTTCTACCGTGTAGACAAAAGCCACTCCCGCCAGATCGGAGGAACCGGATTGGGACTTTCCATTGTAAAGCATGGAGCCATTTACCATAAGGCGAAGGTGGAGTTAAAGAGTGCGCTGGGGGAAGGAACCACGGTCCGGATCGTATTTTAAAATTGAATCTGCAGTATCAAAAAAGGGCCGAAGTTCCGGGATCCTCATACAGAACGCAAACACGGTGGAATTTTGTACTTCATTCGCTGCGCCGCCTATTGTCAGACCTGCGACCCAAACTCGCACGCTATGCGTGCTCAAACAAGGGTCTCCGGCCTGACGCTATGCTCGCTCATGAAGAAAATTCCAATGTGTCTGCTTGTTCTGCATGACGGTCCCGGAACTTCTGCTATATTGGCTGTTCTGGTTTCTTGATTACTATAAACAAACAATTTGCGGAAAAGCGGACAAAAATATGTGAATATCTATTGGAAAAACGGACAAAATAAGCATAAAAAGTTATGGAAAAACGGACAAACGGATTGCGCGATAAAAATGACTGTGCCATGCGGCCCTGAGCAATGTGCTGGCAGCGGAAAACTATGATATTCCGCAGGGAATAGTGCTATGCAATGAAAATGTAAGCACGGCAGATAAAATTACCTATTATCCGATCTATATGATCATGTTTCTGGAAAAGGAAGCAGCGAAAGATGATATGATCTATACACCAGACTTTTCGATTCTGCGGCAGTAAAAATTTTTAAAGAATATTCACGAAAGGTCCGAAGCAGGCCGGGGTGGTATTCCGCTGCGCAAAATAGAAGTGCCGTGTTCAGACGATGTGGCTGACAGCTGTTTGCGGATAGTCGGACTGATCGTCCGCCTCCCGAAAACGTCAGTCGCCACATAGCCGGACACGTTGCACTTCTATTTATGCTACGCAGGATACCGCCCCGGCCTGCTTCTGCTTTCCTGGCTCCATTACAGTTAAAAACGAGACTTTTCATTGCTTACAAAAGGATACCTGAATAAAACGGTCACATCAAGGTTATAACAAGCGCTTAAGCGACCTTGACGTGACCGTTTTCTCCAGGTATAGGGTAATCAAGCAATTCAAAGAGGTGCTGCCGGCACGTTCTTGCCGGAAGTAAAATTATTTAGAGGTAGAGTTTTATATTGTGGTGCAGCCAGTAATCTAGAAGTTCAGGGCCTACTATGCAGAATTAGCAGCACATTGGAATTTTCTTCGTGAGCGAGCATAGCGTCAGACCGGAGACCCTTGTTTGAACACGCGAAGCGTGTGAGTTTGGGTCGCAGGTCTGACAATAGGCGGCGCAGTGAACGAAGTACAAAATTCCACTTAGTGCTGCGTTTCTGCATAGTAGGCCCTGAACTTCGGACCTTATTAGCTATTCACTTAAATTGAAATTCTACATCGTCACCAGATGATACGCAATCTGGTCTGCGGTCATCATCTGTGCTTCTCTCTGGTGGCATGTGAAGATGATGATCTGTCCCGGATATGCCTTCTTCAGCCACTTCAGCGCGGTGCGCAGCCGGTCTTCGTCGTACAGCACGAAGCTGTCATCAAAGATCAGCGGCATGTAATCGCCTTCCGGCTGGATGAGCTTGGCGGCGGCGAGGCGGAGGGCCAGGTAGATCTGGTCCATGGTGCCGCTGGATACCTGCTCCACCGGGACCAGGCGGGTGCGGGTGTTCATGAACACGTTCAGGCTTTCATCTACGCTCATGCTGTCGTAGATGCCGCCAGTGATGCCGGAAATCAGTTCCGAAGCGGTCTTATTCAGATATAGTCCGAAGGAATCCCGGATGGTGGCGGAAAGCTTCGTCATGGTTTCCAGTGCCAGGTCAATGGCGGTGATTTCCTCGCGAATCCGATCATTCTCTGCCAGCACCTGCTTTAAGGATTCCGTCTGGTCCTTGCAGTGGGCCAGATGATCCAGCCTTTTCTCCAGCTCCCACTGGGCCTTCTGCTGGCGGGAGATGGCATCGTCACAGTCGGTTTCTTTCGCCTGGAGCGCATTGATCTCGGATGCCTGCTCCTGTACAGACTGCTCAGAGCGTTCCAGTACCTGGCTTAACCGGACAAATTCTTCCATGCGGCTTTCAAAAGCAGTCATGGCCTCCCCGGAAATGGAGGAATCTCCCAGATGGCGGGAAAAAATCTCCTGCAGCAGCTTTTCCGTCATGGAAAGCTCCTGCTTTAAACTGTGGTTCTTCATAAAGAAGATGAGTCCCACCGCAAAGAAGAAGACGGCAGCAGCGCTCAAAGCGCAGATGAGTCCCACAGTATAATGGGCCACGCCGGTGGATACGGAGATTAGTGCGCCGGTTCCGAAAACAACCGGATCAAAGGTCTGGGAGCTGAGAAATCCCAGTGCTCCGGCTCCCAGCGCGCAGAAAACAGCCAGCACCAGCATAATGACCGGAAGGACGGACCGCCCCCTGCGGGAGGCTGCGTCGGCTACCTCTTTATAATGGGCGTAGGTATTCCGGGCGTTCTCCTGATAAGCGTGGATGGAGGCCTCATCGGTAAACTGCGCTCCATCCAGTGCCTGCCGCCCCTTGGCAATCTTCTGAAGAAGCGTTTCCCGCTCAGTCTGCTTTTCGGAAAGCTGGTTCTTTACCTGGGAACGAAGATCCTGATAGGTCTGGAGCTGGTTCTCGTATTCCGGCGCGGAAATCTCTTTTTCAATGTTTTTGATCTCGGTCAGCAGCGCGGTGTAGGTGCGGGCTGCCTCTGGAGTGAGCTGGCGTTCAAATTCCTTCCGGCGGTTCTTTAAATAGGATGTGGCCTTTGTGATATTTAAAGACAGGTTGCCGGTGGTATTCATATTGGCAATATAATTTCGAAGCTCCGTTACCATGCCGCCCTCGGTCACGCATTTGAGCTGGCCGATGCTGATGGTATTGTTGTAGGCGGTTTCTGTGAGTCCGCCCAGAAGAAAGTCCATGAATCCTTTCGTGGGCTCGATTTCTTTGCCTGCGGTTTCATTCACGATCACGAAAGCTTTCTGATCCTTCTGGAAATTCCGTTCCAGACGGTAGATGACACCGTCCTTTTCTACCCGCATTCGGCCGCCGTAGACGGCCTTGTTCTGCCATGGCTCATATTTGCTGTAAAGGTCCGCGCGGGCTGCACGTCCGCGTCCACGCTCCAGTCCGAAGAGCATGCAGCGGATGAAGGTGTGCAGGGTGGATTTTCCGGCCTCGTTTTTGCCGTAAACCACGTTCAGATCCTTGTCAAAGGAGACGGAGAGGTCATGGAATTTGCCGAATCCGTCAATATGTAAATCCAGTATCCGCATGATTAACTCCTCTCGTCTGTTGTGCGCAGCAGAGCATCGATCCCGTAATACAGTGCCTTCTTCTCAACCGGGCTGGGATCCTCCTTCTGGAACGCCTGAATGTAAAAACCGATCATGTCGCTGGGATGCTCCGCAAACAGCTGGCAGAAATCATACTGTGGCTCGGATTCATCTACCGCCTCCACAATCTGCAGGCGGCGCTCTAACGGCTCTAAGTCAAAGGTGATGTCCGGGTCACGCATGCCGCGGATGCGGAACCGGTAGATATGTTCCATGCCGCGTTCTTTTACGGCATCGGTGATGCGGTCACACAGTTCGCCGTTGGTGGTGGACGGCGTGACATGGACTACCAGCGGAATGTACTGGGTGCGCGCCACCGGAACAAATTCCAGGGAAATGACCTGGCCGGATGCCGGCTGAATCTCGCCCACCACCATGCCGTGAGGGCCGGTCTCGGTCTTGTCAAGCGGCTCTAAGGAACCAGGATAAGCGTAGGAAAAATCCGGTGCCAGCTCCGGCTTGTGAATGTGTCCCAGTGCCGCATAGGAAAAACCGGTGTGGGCCAGGTTCCCCTTATCCAGCGGGAGATGGGAGGCATCGCCGCCGTGGGCCAGCAGCACATGGATGCGGCCATCGTCCGGTGCTTTGATGCCGTTTAACCGTGCCTCATTGATTTCAGCAGTGTGATAGGAGAAGCCGTGCGCCTCCAGATTTAAGTCCTTAAAGTAGACGGAGCTTAATTCTTCGGACATGAGGAAGGTGACATTGGGACACCAGGTAAAGCTCATCAGCGCAGAATTGGAGCGGATGCGGTCGTGATTTCCGGCAATGATGACCACCCGCACACCGGGAATGGTGGAGAAGAGGTAGTTGACCTCCTTTAAGTCACGAAGAAGCGGCTGGCGGTGAAACAGGTCCCCGGAAATGAAGAGACAGTCCGCGTCCCGCAGCCTGGCCTGCCGCACGACTTCCGCAAAGCTGTCACGGATGGCCTGGGCGCGCTCGCGGCTCCAGGGCCGGTCACTGTCCGGGTTCATGCCCCAGTGGACATCGGCAATGTGAATAAATTTCATAGGGTTCTCCTTAAAATGCAATGCGGGTATGCCGGCAGTTCGTTCTGCACAGTATACCCGCATAGGTTTTTGCGAATCCGGAGCGTGTCAGCGACACGCAGGGATTGGATTATTTGATTTACAGCTCGCAGTTGCCTACAGTTCTCGGGAACGGGATGACGTCGCGGATGTTGCCCATGCCGGTTAAGTACATGACGCAGCGCTCAAAGCCAAGACCGAAGCCGGAGTGGCGCGCGGAACCGTATTTGCGAAGATCCAGATAGAACTGGTAATCTTCCTTCTTTAAGCCCAGCTCGTCCATGCGCGCGGTCAGCTTCTCAAGGTTATCCTCACGCTGGCTGCCGCCGATGATCTCGCCGATGCCCGGTACCAGACAGTCTACTGCGGCAACAGTCTTTCCATCCGGGTTCATCTTCATATAGAAGGCCTTGATCTCCTTCGGGTAGTCGGTCACGAATACCGGCTTCTTGAAGATCTGCTCGGTCAGGAAGCGCTCATGCTCGGTCTGAAGGTCGCAGCCCCAGGATACCTTGTAGTCGAACTGGTCATTATGCTCCTCCAGGATCTTAACAGCCTCGGTGTAGGTCACACGGCCGAACTCGGAATTTACGACGTTGTTCAAACGGTCTAACAGGCCCTTGTCGATGAAATTATTGAAGAATGCCATCTCCTCCGGAGCGTGCTCTAAAACATAACGGATGACATATTTTAACATGCCCTCGGCAACCTCCATGTTGTCGTCCAGATCAGCGAAGGCCATCTCCGGCTCGATCATCCAGAACTCTGCGGCATGGCGGGTGGTGTTGGAATTCTCAGCGCGGAAGGTTGGTCCGAAGGTGTAGATGTTGCGGAATGCCATGGCGTAAGTCTCGCCGTTTAACTGGCCGCTTACGGTTAAGTTGGTCGGCTTCGCAAAGAAATCTTTGGTGAAATCAACAGCACCGTCCTCGGTCTTCGGGATGTTGTTTAAATCCATGGTGGTTACCTGGAACATCTCGCCTGCGCCCTCACAGTCACTTCCGGTAATGAGCGGGGTGTGAACGTATACGAAGTCACGCTCCTGGAAGTACTGGTGGATGGCGTATGCGATCAGGGAACGTACGCGGAATACAGCCTGGAAGGTGTTGGTGCGCGGACGCAGATGGGTGATGGTACGCAGGTACTCCAGGGTGTGGCGCTTTTTCTGCAGCGGGTAGTCCGGAGCGGACGGGCCTTCTACAGCAACCTCAGAAGCCTGGATCTCAAATGGCTGCTTTGCGTCCGGGGTAGCAACCAGGGTACCCTTTACGATGATGGCTGCGCCTACGTTCAATTTGCTGATCTCGGCAAAGTTTGCCATGTTGTCATGATAAACGACCTGAAGGGTCTCAAAATAGGTTCCGTCGCTGACTACGATAAAGCCAAAGGCCTTGGAAGCACGCACGCTGCGCACCCAGCCGCCGATGGAAACCTCTTTATCCAGGTAAGCTTCCCGATTTTTATACAGTTCTCTTACAGTAACTAAATCCATAATACTTCTCCTTTGATCTGCATTCTTTTCAATCTTTTAACAGATATATCATTATTTGCATACTTAAACAAGATTATACTTCATTTTATAAAGTGATTCAAGAAAAATATCGAAATACGCGTATTTTCGGCTCTGCCCGGGAAGCAGTACGACAAAATCCATAAATTGTGTTACCCAATTCCCAATATACCATATATTGACAAATGTAAAAATTACGCAAAAAGTGTCGGAAAATGTACAAAAAATATTGAAAATAATACAATTATTTGTTCACTTTCTCTGAAATGCGTGGTATAATAGTAGGCACAAGAAAACACTACAGCGAGGTGATAACGTGATTAAAAAGGAAATGATTGCCATGCTTTTGGCAGGGGGACAGGGCAGCCGCCTTGGAGTATTAACGCAAAAAGTCGCAAAACCGGCAGTATCGTTTGGCGGCAAATACAGAATTATCGATTTTCCGCTCAGCAACTGTATCAATTCTGGCGTTGACACAGTTGGCGTTTTAACACAGTATCAGCCATTACGTCTGAACAGTCACATCGGAATTGGCATTCCGTGGGACTTAGACCGTAATGTCGGAGGAGTTACCATTCTTCCGCCGTACGAGCGGAGCAAGGGCAGTGACTGGTATACCGGTACTGCGAACGCCATTTATCAGAACCTGGAGTACATGGAAAGCTACAATCCGGACTACGTTCTGATTCTTTCCGGCGACCACATCTACAAGATGGATTACGAGGTTATGCTGGAATATCACAAAGCAAATAACGCAGATGTCACCATCGCATGTATGCCGGTGCCGATCGAAGAGGCAAGCCGCTTCGGTATCGTGATCACCGATGAGAATAACCGTATCACCGAGTTCGAGGAGAAGCCGGCGCATCCGCGCAGCAACCTGGCTTCCATGGGAATCTACATATTCAGCTGGAAGGCACTGAAGGAAGCCCTCATTGCCATGTCTGAGGAGCCTGGCTGCGATTTCGGTAAACACGTTATTCCATACTGCCATCAGAAGCAGGAGCGCATCTTTGCCTACGAGTACAATGGCTACTGGAAGGATGTCGGAACCCTCGGCTCCTACTGGGAGGCAAACATGGAGCTCATCGATATCATTCCGGAGTTCAACCTCTATGAGGAATACTGGAAGATTTATACCAAGAGCGATATCATCCCGCCGCAGTATGTGGCAGCAGACGCGGTGATTGACCGAAGCATCATCGGTGAGGGAACCGAGGTACACGGAACCATTACCAACTCGGTCATTGGCGCGGGCGTTACCATTGAGCCGGGGGCAGAGGTACACGATTCCATCATCATGCGCGACTGTCATATCAAAGCAGGCGCAAAAGTGAACAAAGCGATCGTGGCAGAGGATACTACGGTGGGCGAGGGCTCCGAGCTTGGTGTGGGCGAGTACGCACCGAGCAAATACGACCCGAAGGTTTACCAGTTCGACCTGGTTACCATTGGGGAGCACAGCGTGATCCCGGACCATGTCAAGATCGGTAAAAATACCGCAATTTCCGGCGTCACCACTCTGGAGGATTACACCGACGGGGCACTGGCAAGCGGAGACTACATTATAAAGGCAGGTGGCGTACGATGAAAGCGATTGGTATTGTATTAGCAGGCGGAAACAGTAAGAGAATGCGGGAATTATCCAACAAGCGCGCGATTTCCGCAATGCCGGTTGCAGGCAGCTACCGCAGCATTGATTTTGCGCTCAGCAACATGAGCAACTCCCATATCCAGAACGTGGCAGTATTTACCCAGTATAACTCCCGTTCCTTAAACGAGCATTTAAGCTCCTCCAAGTGGTGGGATTTCGGAAGAAAACAGGGCGGACTTTATGTATTCACCCCGACGATCACCGCAGAGAACAGCGACTGGTACCGCGGCACCGCAGACGCCCTCTACCAGAACCTTTCCTTTTTAAAGAACAGTCATGAACCATACGTAGTCATTGCTGCCGGCGACGGTATCTACAAGCTGGACTACAACAAGGTTTTGGAATATCACATTGAGAAAAAGGCAGATATCACCGTAGTCTGCAAGGACATGCCAGAGACAGAGGATATCACCCGTTTCGGCCAGGTAAAACTGAACGATGACGGCCGCATCGTCGACTTTGACGAGAAGCCTATGGTATCCACCTCTAGCACCATCTCCTGTGGTATCTATGTGATCCGCAGACGCCAGCTCATCGAACTCATCGAACGCTGCGCCGCAGAAGACCGTGTGGATTTTGTACGCGATATCCTGGTACGTTATAAGAACTTAAAACGTATCTACGCATACAAGCTGGATTCCTACTGGAGCAACATTGCATCTGTAGATTCTTACTACAAGACCAACATGGACTTCTTAAAACCGGAAGTACGCAACTACTTCTTCAAGGAATATCCGGATGTATACTCCAAGGTGGATGATCTTCCACCGGCAAAATACAATCCGGGTGCCCTGGTTAAAAACAGTCTCATCTCCAGCGGTTCCATCATCAACGGAACTGTAGAGAACTCTATTCTGTTTAAGAAAGCATATGTGGGAAACAATTGCGTGATCAAGAATTCTATCATTCTGAACGATGTTTACATCGGTGACAATACCGTCATTGAGAACTGCATCGTAGAGAGCCGCGATACGATCCGTGCCAATACCACCTATATCGGTACGCCGGATGATATCAAGATTGTTATTGAAAAGAATGAGCGCTATACGCTGTAACAGTGTGGAGTATTCGCTTATGACATCATGAAAACACGCAGACGGCTGACCGGGGTGGGCATTTCGTCTGTCTCCGGACTGCCGCATAAGAACGGGGGAGGGGTTTCCACATGCAAATAACAGATGTGAGAGTGAGAAAGATCGAAAAAGAAGGGAAAATGAAAGCAATCGTTTCCATTACCATAGATAACGAGTTTGTTGTTCATGACATCAAGGTCATCGAAGGCGAGAAAGGATTGTTCATTGCCATGCCGAGCCGCAAGGCTGCGGATGGTGAGTACCGTGATATCGCACATCCGATTAATTCGGGAACCCGCGATATGATCCAGTCCGTGATTCTGGAGCGTTACGCGACCGCGGCACTGGAGGACCAGCAGGAAGAGCTGGCATAAACAAATAATGAAAGTCTGAAGATGCCTGGCAGAGAATTGCTGCCGGGCGTTTTTTACATTTTTGGCCTGATTTTATCCCAATTCTGTCGAGGTTTGACCAATTCTGCCGAAGTGCTTGTATCTTGGGCACAAGATTGCTATATTAAGGGCACAAGGGAGGAATTCGTTATGGAAAAGACAACAGTACATGATAATTTGCATACAGAAGTAATGGAAAACGTGATCTATATTCAGATGCTTGGAGGCTTCAGCATGACTTACCATGGGCAGCCGGTTCTGCTGGGCAAGAGCCTCAGCAGTAAAATGCTCCATTTGCTGATGCTTCTCATCTACAGCAGAGGCGAGGGTATCCGCCGGATCCGCCTTCTGGAGCAGCTTTACGGAGACAGTGATACCGAGCAGGCAGCCAATTCCCTGCGGGCCATGATCTTCCGCCTGAGAAAGAGCCTGATTGCCGCCGGATTGCCGGATGGAGAGTATATCTCCACAAAGGGCGGCGTATATATGTGGACAGCGGATCACGTAGATGTGGAGCTGGACGTAGAAGTGTTCCAGAAACAGGTCATGGCAGCATTGGAGGAAAAGGACCCGGTCAAAGCGGTGGAGCTTCTGGAGGAGGCCTGCGGCCTTTACAAGGGCGAGTTCCTGCCGCTGATGATCGCTGATGACTGGGTATCTGCCGCGAACTGGAAGTATCAGGAGCTTTACTTCAAGGTCTTACGGGAACTCACCAGACTCTTGAAAAAACAGAACCGCTACGAGGAGCTGCTCCCTTATTGCGAGCAGGCCCTCAGCCGCTATCCCTATGAGGAGTGGCAGCTGGTCAAGCTGGAATGCCTGACCGCCATGAAGGATTACCAGACAGCGGTAGAATACTATGAGCAGATCGCCAAGGAATCCCAGCAGGAATATGGCATCCGCATGTCAGAGGAGATGATGGAGCATTACCGGGCCATCCGCAACATGATCCAGTACGAGATGAATAACATCGAGGAGATCCAGCAGCACTTAAAACCGGATCCCAACGTGTTTGGCGCGACCCGCTGTGATTACCTGACCTTCATCGACATTTACCGTTACATTGTCTGGGTGCTGGGACGTGAAGATACCAGAGCGCATCTGGTACTCTTTACCCTTATTGACCGGGAAGGCGAGCCGCTGGAATCCTCTGAACAGCTGGAGGAGGTACGGCAGAGACTGGAGCGCGCGATCATCCGTTCCGTGCGCCGCTCAGACCTGTATACCCGCTACGGCAAGAACCAGTTCCTGGTACTGGTAACCAGCACAGACCAGAAGGGATGCCACATCGCGGCAGACCGCGTGTGCAAGAATTTCCGGGCAGCAAACCGGAGAAAGAAGATTGATGTCTATTATGCCTGCAGACCGGCTCTGGCTGTTGCCGGAGACAGCCTGAAAAAGAACATGGGAAAGAATGTCAAGGAGCTGGAAATCTCCGAAGAACCGGTAACAGAAAATACCGGAGAACATGTTCCGGAAAGCGAGAATTAAGAAAACGTTAAGAAGGGCAGAGACGGGCATAAAATGTGGAAGAAATGAGAAAAAAATCCAGAGAAAATGCGGAAAGTAACAGCTGACGTAACGCCCCAAAGCGTATATTGAACATGACAATGAAATCATTGTCTGGAAAACGTTCTTATTCACGTTCAGATAGCCAAAATAAAGGGAAAAGGAGAGAGAAGTATGAAAGGACTCGAAGCGAAAACACTGGGCCTGAAAAAAGTCATCAGGCACGAGTATAAACGCATCGTGGCGTTTATGCTGACCGTAGCCATGGTTGTAACCAACTTTGGCACGAACCTGACCGTAGCGTTTGCGGCAGGCGAAGAAACAAGCTCTCTGTTCCTGCTCGACAGCAGTGAACTGGAAGACGCGATCAGCACCGCTCTGGAAAGCGGAGATGTGTTTGATTTTTCTTCATTAGAGCTGAAGGCAAAACAGAAGAGCCTGAAAACTTCCTATGAAAAGTTAATAGGAAGCAAGGCCGGAAAGGTATATCAGCTCGATGTAGATATCGACAGCAGTTATGCGACAGAGCATACAGATCTGCAGGTATTCTACAACGCAGGTACCGACGATGTGGTATTCCTGTTCATCAATGAGAGCGACATGGCAGTAACCTTCCGCGCAAACGTAAGTGGATATGAAACTGCACGTGTCACCGTAAATCCGAACACCACCAACATCGAAGATGCAGAGGGCGTGGAGAACGCGGAAGACTACAGCGGCACCACCATGGTGGACGATGAAAAGAAGCCGCAGGCAGAGGTTGTAAAGCCGGAAGGCGAAACCTCTGAGACTGTTGAGAACGGTTCCGATGAGACTGAGGAAGAAACCAAGGCAGACGTAACCGAGAGCGAGAACGCTTCCGAGAGCGGCGAGACCGAGGAAACCACCGGCGCTGAGAATTCTTCTGAGACCGACGAGACCACTGCAGCAGAGGAGACCGAGGCAGAGGCTGAAGAGACTGCAGAAGAAACCGAAGCAGCTGAGCCTGAGACCGAAGCACCGGCAGCAGAGGAAGAGCTTCAGGCAGAAGAGGGAAGCGCAACTGCATCCATCTCCGCAAAAGAAGTATTCCGCGTAAGCACCAGCGCAGAAGTGGCTGAGGAAACCTTAGCAGACAGCACTGAGGAAGAAACTGAGGCTGAGACCGAGGATAAGGCTGAGGTTCCGGAAAAGGAAACCGAGGCTATTCCGGAGACCACCGAGGCAGAAGAGACTGTTGCTGAGGATAAGACCGAAGAAACCGTAGCAGATGAGTCTAAGGCAGACGAGACCACCGCAGCAGATGAAACCGCAGACGGTGAGACCGTGGCTGACGAGACCAAAGACGGTGAGCTTGTAAACGACGAAACCAAGGCTCCGGCTGAGAATCCGGCAGATAACAATGGTGACAGCAGCGAAGTTGACTTTGATGGCGATGAGCAGTTCCTGGAGGACGATTCCATCGAACTGATGGGCGAGCTGGCAGGTAAGGCATACAACACCGTAACCATCTGGGGACGCGCAAACGCAAGAGCCTATGCAGTGAAGGCAGAAGATCTGGTTGGCGAGGCAGCAGTAGAAGGCCAGTACAACGTAGATTACTCTGTAGACCCGGTAGGCGCAGCAGCAATCAAGGGCGCTCATACCGTAAACGAGGGCGAGACCCTGTACTTCGCAGTAGACCCGCAGGTGGGTTATGAGATCACCGAAGTAACCGCCAACGGCGAGGAACTGGAAGAAGTAGACGCAGCAGGCGTAGCCAGCGCATCCAACCTGGAGAAATACGCACACGTTTACGCAGTAGAAGAAGTAAGCGAAGATCTGGAGATCGTAGCAAGACTGGAAGAGACTGCAGACGTGGCACATCCGGAATTCAACGCATCCTATGTGGGCAGCGATGGCGTAACCATCAAACTGCACGCAGAAGAAGGCATCATTCCGGAAGGCACCGAGCTTGACGCAACCGAAGTAACCGAGGCACTTGGCGACACCATCAAAGAGAAAATGGAAAGCGAGTCCGAGGGTGCGGAATTCAACAAGGTATTAGCATACGACATCAACCTTCTTTATAATGGAGAGAAGCTCAGCAACAGCTGGTCCAAGGACGGCTATGTAGACGTAACCTTCACTGGCGCTCCGATTCAGGAAATGACTGAGATCTCCGACAAAGTAGAGATCGTAGCCGTAGACGACACCAGCAAGACCCAGCTGACTGCAGAAAAGGCAGAAGCAGTAGAGGCCAGCGAGCTGAAGCTGGAGAGCGTAAGCGAGCAGAGCGTAGAGGGTGAGGCTGTAGAAGAAGTTGGATTCAAGGCAGAGCACTTTACGATTTATGCGGTGACAGCATCGAGTGGTGTTATGGCAGCTTCTATTGAAAAATATAATACTACTATGAAGATTGGTCAGACACAGACGCTTGAAAGTGACAAGAGCGGGTATTATGTAAGCTGGTCATCTTCGAATGAGAGCGCTTTGACGGTGACCGGAAGAGGACAGACTGCTACGGTAACAGCGGTTGGAGTCGGAACTGCAACGATCACCCATGTTTATCATAATTATTGGGGCGGGAATCCTAGAGAGGATACGGCGACCATTACCGTTACCGCAGATCCAATCACTGGAGTGACCTTAACCGGTGAAGATACGGTGAAAGCATTTGACAGTATCAAGTTGACTGCAAAAACAGAACCAGTAGGGTCTGCAGCTTCTTCATTAGAATGGGAATCTTCGAATACAGCAATTCTCACAGTGGATAATACTGGAAATGTGACGGGAGTTGCTCCTGGAACCGCCATTGTGACGGTGCATGCAACTTCTTTTGTTGATGCTAAAGTTTATACAGAAACGAAAGAAATTACGGTAATACCTGCGACACAGTCAACAGATAAGGCGTTGTTCTATTATTTAAAAACACCGACTAGCGATCCTAAATCTAATGCTAGAGATCAATGGGGAGAGTGCATCGGAACAGGAACTATTACAGTAACCGGCGGCACTTGGGTAGATTCTGGAAAAAATATGTATAGCCCGACACATAGAGTTCTTACATGGCCAGATGGATCTACTGGATCCACATGGACTATTGATAAGAACAAATATGGTTCTCATTGGGATGCGATTTTTAATGCATATAAAAGAAGTGTTGAAAGTAAGTATAATGGTGTCACGTTAACGAAAGATGATATTCAGTCAATTACGTTAATACCATATAAAATTTCACGAAATAATAGTTCTAATCCAGATAAGCATGTTGATTGTCAAGTTCGTATTGTAGTTAAAGATTTTTACAATGCAATTTATTATGTGGAAGATGCTGGCGAGACTGGTTTCCAATCAGTACAGCAGTCTGGCCCATATCGTAGCGGAGATACAACAGCACCGACTGCTACTACAGTGGCAGCTTATCCAGATACAAAAGTAAAAAATGGCGTTACCTATACATTTGTAGGTTGGTATGATAACGAGCAGTTTACAGGTAACGTAATATCTTTCCCATATGCAATGCGTGCGAATAAAGAATTTTACGCAAAGTATGTTGCTGGATATAATGTAAATTATGATTTGGATGGTGGAAGTTGGAATATTCCAAGTACATATTTTAAAAATGCAGATTCAAATGTATATGTAGTTGGCACAACTCCGACAAAAACAGGCTATGATTTTAATGGCTGGGATCGTCAGGATGATGATTCTCATGTTTATGTAGCTAATGAAAAATTCATGATGCCAGATAATAATGTTACTTTTAAGGCAAAGTGGACTCCGAAAGAAGTATCCTACACAGTAAATTATTATTGGGCAGGAACTACAACTTCTGTGGCAGAATCAAAAACAGTAACAGGTAAGCATTTTGGTGATGTCATAAATGATGAAGTACCTGTTGAGGCTGAAGGTTATACGGCTATCAATACACCGCAGTCTTTAACGCTTGGTTCCGAAGCCAATATTATTAATTTCTACTATTATAAGAACGTAATTTTGACTGCCAATAGTGATGAGAAGACTTATAATGGAAATGAACAAAATGTACATGGTTATACCTGCTCTGTTTCTGGAGTAGTATTCAGTAGGATAACAGCTGTAGCAAACGGAACAGATGCAGCAGAGTATGCGTCCACATTTACGGAAAATGCGGTTGGAAAGATTGATGACAGCAGAAGATATATTGTGGAATCAACTCATACTGGTCTTCTGAAGATTAAGCCGCGTCCGGTAACAGTTAAAGCAGCGAGTGATGAGAAGGAATATGATGGAACCGTTCTTACCAATGCAGGCTGGAGTGTGGAAAAAGCAACAGAAACTACCGGCCTGGTAGGAACTGATACGATTGGAAGCGTAAAGGTAACTGGTTCTCAGTTATATCCGGGACGCTCATCCAACGTGCCGTCAGAAGCAAGCTTTACAAGCGGCAAGGCAACGAACTATCAGATCAGCTATGTAAACGGAACTCTTGAAGTTAAAGATCGCAGTACTAAATATGTGATTACGGCAAATGCACCGGATGGAGAATACACATACGATGGAACAGCCAAGACAGCATCCGGAGTTACTTACGATACATTAACTTTTGGAGGAGAGACGTACACCGTAGAAGGCCTGAGTTCCAGCAGAACAGAGATAGATGCGGATCCAGCAGGATATGAAACCACGATTGTAGGAACGGCAGTTGTAAAAGACAGTGCTGGCAATGATGTAACAAATCAGTTCAGAGTTGACACGACTGATACCGGCCTTCTGAAGATTAACCCGCGTGAGGTAACAGTAACGGCAGCGAGTGATGAGAAGGAATACGATGGAACCGTTCTTACCAATGCAGGCTGGAGTGTAGAAGCAGCAACAGAAACTACCGGCCTGGTAGGAACTGATACGATTGGAGACGTAAAGGTAACTGGTTCCCAGTTATATCCGGGAAGCTCATCCAACGTACCGTCAGAAGCAAGCTTTACAAGCGGCAAGGCAACGAACTATCAGATCAGCTATGTAAACGGAACTCTTAAAGTTAAAGATCGTGGCACCAAGTATGTGATTACGGCAAATGCACCGGATAGAGAATATACATACGATGGAACTGCTAAGACGGCATCCGGAGTTACTTATGATAAGTTAACTTTTGGAGGGAAGACCTATACTGTAGAAGGTCTGAGTTCCAGCAGAACAGAGACAGATGCGGATCCAGCAGGATATGAAACCACGATTGTAGGAACGGCAGTTGTAAAAGACAGTGCTGGCAATGATGTAACAAGTCAGTTTAGTGTTGATACAACTGATACCGGCCTTCTGAAGATTAACCCGCGTGAGGTAACAGTAACGGCAGCGAGTGATGAGAAGGAATACGATGGAACCGTTCTTACCAATGCAGGCTGGAGTGTAGAAGCAGCAACAGAAACTACCGGCCTGGTAGGAACTGATACGATTGGAGACGTAAAGGTAACTGGTTCCCAGTTATATCCGGGAAGCTCATCCAACGTGCCGTCAGAAGCAAGCTTTACAAGCGGCAAGGCAACGAACTATCAGATCAGCTATGTAAACGGAACTCTTAAAGTTAAAGATCGTGGCACCAAGTATGTGATTACGGCAAATGCACCGGATAGAGAATATACATACGATGGAACTGCTAAGACGGCATCCGGAGTTACTTATGATAAGTTAACTTTTGGAGGGAAGACCTATACTGTAGAAGGTCTGAGTTCCAGCAGAACAGAGACAGATGCGGATCCAGCAGGATATGAAACCACGATTGTAGGAACGGCAGTTGTAAAAGACAGTGCTGGCAATGATGTAACAAGTCAGTTTAGTGTTGATACAACTGATACCGGCCTTCTGAAGATTAACCCGCGTGAGGTAACAGTAACGGCAGCGAGTGATGAGAAGGAATACGATGGAACCGTTCTTACCAATGCAGGCTGGAGTGTAGAAGCAGCAACAGAAACTACCGGCCTGGTAGGAACTGATACGATTGGAGACGTAAAGGTAACTGGTTCCCAGTTATATCCGGGAAGCTCATCCAACGTACCGTCAGAAGCAAGCTTTACAAGCGGCAAGGCAACGAACTATCAGATCAGCTATGTAAACGGAACTCTTAAAGTTAAAGATCGTGGCACCAAGTATGTGATTACGGCAAATGCACCGGATAGAGAATATACATACGATGGAACTGCTAAGACGGCATCCGGAGTTACTTATGATAAGTTAACTTTTGGAGGGAAGACCTATACTGTAGAAGGCCTGAGTTGCAGCAGAACTGAAACGGATGTAGATCCTACAGGAAATGGCTATGTGACCACGATTGTAGGAACAGCAGTTGTAAAAGACAGTGATGGGCAGGATGTAACTGAACAGTTTACAGTAAATGCAACAGACACTGGTTTATTAAAAATTAATCCGCGTAAGGTAACAATTACGGCAGCAAGTGATAAGAAACAGTATGACGGAACCGTACTTGTTAGTGGTAATTGGAGCGTGGAGAAAGCAACTGAAAATACTGGACTTGTAGGTGGAGATGTAATTGGAACTGTAAAAGTAACAGGTTCTCAGTTACAGCCTGGTAAATCTTCTAATGTACCGTCAGATGCAAAGTTTACGGTAGGAAAAGCTTCTAACTATGATATTGAATATGTAAACGGAAGCTTAGAGATTACTGGTAACAGCAATAACAATAATGGCGGCGAAGGTGGCGGAAGCTCCTCTGGAGGTGGCGGAAGTTCTTCTGGCCCGAGAGACAACGGTTCTACACCGTCCGGCGGCCCAGGAGCAACAACCGTAACCATTGACCCGGATGCAGTTCCGTTAGCAAACCTGCCGAACGAAGATGGAGCAGCTGATCTGCTTGTGATCGATGATGAGGACGTTCCGTTAGCGGCACTTCCGAAGACCGGTCAGAGCGGAGCAAGCGGACTGGTACTCTTCCTGTCCAGCATGATGCTCGCGGCATTCGTGGCAGTCAGCAAGAAACGCGAAGATGATAAGTAATGGAATCGTTTTCAGCCATAAGTAATACAGCGAAAGCGCTTGGGAGCGAAATGCTCCCGGCGCTTTTCTGGTACCCTAAAGTTTGTCGAAGCGTTCTCATTGCAATACATTCCGAATTTTGCTATTCTATATTCATAAAAACCATGTTTACAGAAAGCAGCATAGGAAGGAATGTGAGCCATGAAATCGTCATTATTAAAATTGCCGGTGGAGGTAGACAGCTTCGAGAAAATCCGGAAAGATGGATTTTATTATGTGGATAAAACCACATTGATCGAGCAGCTTCTGGAACAGTGGGGAGAGGTGAATCTGTTTACCAGGCCGCGCCGTTTTGGAAAGACTTTGAATATGAGTATGCTCCGCTGCTTTTTTGAAATTGGAGCAGATCGTTCTTTGTTTGACGGGTTGGACATTTCAAAGAATCAGGAACTTTGCAATACCTATATGGGAAAGTTTTCGGTGGTGTTTCTTTCTTTGAAGAATGTGGATGGTCTTACTTTTGCAGATGCAAAGTATCGCCTGACAGAACTGGTTGCTGCGGAAGCGGAGCGCTTTTTATTTTTGTCAGATAGCAAAAAGCTTTCTGAAAATGAAAAAAGCAGATATCAGGCCCTGAGTTCGCTTGACCATGGGCGTTATACTATGGATGAGACAATTCTTGTGTCCAGTCTGCAGCTACTGTCACAGCTTTTGTACAGGCATTACGGACAGAAAACAATAATATTGATTGATGAATACGATGTTCCACTGGACAAAGCATTCCAGCATGGTTATTATAAGGAAATGGTTTCCCTGATCCGTGGACTATTCGGACAGGCTTTGAAAACCAATGATGCGCTGCAGTTTGCGGTATTGACGGGATGCCTGCGGGTATCGAAGGAAAGTATTTTTACAGGACTGAATAATTTTAAAGTACTTTCTATTACGGATGCCCGTTTTGATGAACAATTTGGCTTTACGGAACAGGAAGTGTCAGAATTGTTGGAGACGTATCACCTGGAAGAACATCAGGCGGAAACAAAAGAATGGTACGATGGATATCATATTGGCGGTGCAGATGTTTATTGTCCCTGGGATGTGATCAATCATGTGGACAGGCTTCGCGGAGAACCGGGGGCGCAGCCGCAATCCTACTGGATCAATACCAGCGGGAATGATCTGGTGAAGCGGTTTGTGAACAGGGCAGATAAGACAACGCGTGATGAAATGGAACGACTGATTGCAGGGGAATCCGTGGAAAAAGAAATATGTCTGGAATTAACATATGATGAAATTGATCAGAGCATTGACAATTTATGGAGTGCGCTGCTTCTAATCGGTTATTTGACATGGGTCGGAAAACCAGTGAATAGTGTTTACCGTCTGGCCCTTCCGAATAGGGCGGTGCGGGAGATTTATATCACCCGGATACAGGAGTGGTCTAAGGAAAAGGAAGGATAAAAAGATGTATTTAATTGCAGGACTTGGCAATCCCACACGGGAATATGAGAAAACGAGACATAACGTCGGCTTTTCAGTGATTGATGTGCTGGCGGACAAATATAATATTGATGTGAGCGACCGCAAGCACAAAGCACTGTGCGGCAAGGGTGTGATCGAGGGGGAGAAGGTGCTTCTTGTAAAGCCCCAGACCTTCATGAACTTGAGCGGCGAGAGCATCCGCGAGGCGGTGGATTATTACAAGATCGACCCGGAGGACATCATTGTCATTTATGATGATATCAGCCTGGATCCGGGGCAGCTGCGCATCCGGTTAAAGGGAAGCGCCGGCGGGCATAATGGCATTAAGAATATTATCGCGCACCTGGGAACCCAGGAGTTTCCACGCATCAAGGTGGGTGTGGGCGCGAAGCCGCCGAAGATGGATCTGGCAGATTATGTGCTGAGCCGTTTTGGCGCAGAGGAGCAGAAGATTATGGATGAGGCGTTTGGCGAGGCGGCTGAGGCTGCGGTCATGATGATGACCACCGGAGCGGAGCGGGCCATGAACCACTATAACGCGAAAAAGAAAGCGGAGTAAGGTATTATGAGCAGGGGATTTGCAAATCCACTTACAGAGCTTGCGGAGTTTGAGGAGCTGCAGCAGAGCCTGAAGAAGAAGCAGGGGCCGGTACAGGTCAGCGGCTGTCTGGACTCCCAGAAGGTGCACCTGATGCAGGAGACCATGGCGGACCGGCCATGGAAGCTGGTGGTAACCTATGATGATGCAAGGGCCAAAGAAATTTACGATGATTTTGGCTGTTTCCGGGACAATGTCTGGCTGTATCCGGCGAAGGATCTGCTGTTTTACAGCGCGGATATCCACGGCAACCTGATCACGAGAGAGCGGCTGCAGGTGCTGCGCCATCTCATGGAGGATGAGAGCGGCGTGGTGGTAACCACCATGGACGGCCTGATGGATCATCTGCTTCCTTTAAGCTGCATGCGGGAGCAGGTGCTTCACCTGGAGACTGGTCAGGAGCTGGATCTGGAAGCATGGAAGATCCGCCTGGCGGAGCTTGGCTATGAGCGTATGCCTCAGGTGGACGGCATGGGCCAGTTTTCCGTGCGGGGCGGTATTCTGGACATTTACCCGCTGACGGAGGAGCTTCCGGTGCGTATCGAGCTGTGGGATACCGAGGTGGATTCCATCCGCACCTTTGACCTGGAGAGCCAGCGTTCTATTGAGCAGCTGAATGAGATTGACATTTATCCGGCTACGGAGATCGTGCTGACAAAGAAGCAGGCAAAGGAGGGCGTGGAGCGGATCCGCAGCGAGGCGAAGAGCTTTGCGGAGAAGCTGAGATCACAGCAGAACACCGAGGAAGCATACCGCATCACCGGAATTGTAAAGGAACTGACGGAGGGCATCGAGGAAGGCTGGAAACAGACCGGACTGGATGCCTGGATTTCGTATTTTAATAAGGAAACAGTTTCGTTTCTGGATTATTTTGACCCGGAACAGAGCATGATCTTTCTGGATGAGCCGCTGCGCTTAAAGGAGCAGGGGGAGGCGGTGGAGCTGGAATTCCGGGAGAGTATGGAGCACCGTCTGGAGAAGGGCTATCTGCTTCCGGGGCAGACCGGACTTTTGTATCCGGTGCGGGAGATCCTGGCCAAGGCCCAGCGGAAAGATACCGTCTATCTGACCGGCCTGGAGCAGAAGCTTCCGGGCATGACCACGGAAGCGCGGTTTTCTTTTGATGTCCGGAATATGAACTCCTACCAGAACAGCTTTGAGATGCTGATTAAAGACCTGACAGGCTGGAAGAAGGAGCGTTACCGGGTGATTCTCTTATCCGGTTCCCGTACCCGTGCCAGCCGTCTGGCGGAGGATCTGCGGGAGTACGATCTGAGCGCCTTCTGCACGGACGATGAGAGCCGGGAGGTGCAGCCGGGGGAGATCCTGGTTACCTTTGGCAATCTGCACCGGGGCTTTGCCTATCCGCAGATCAAGTTTGCGGTCATCACCGAAGGGGATATGTTCGGCAAGGAGAAGAAAAAGCGCAAACGCAAGAAGACCTCCTACGAGGGCAAGAAGATCCAGAGCTTTACCGAGCTGTCGGTGGGCGACTATGTGGTGCATGAGGACCACGGCCTTGGTATTTACCGCGGCATTGAGAAGATTGAGCGGGACGGTGTCATCAAGGATTACCTGAAGGTGGAATATGCGGACAACGGAAGCCTGTATCTTCCGGCTACCCGCCTGGATGGCATTCAGAAGTATGCAGGCTCTGACGCGAAGGCACCGAAGCTAAATAAGCTGGGCGGTGAGCAGTGGAACCGCACGAAGGCGAAGGTCAAGACGGCGGTTAAGGAGATTGCGAAGGATCTGGTGCAGCTTTACGCGGCGCGGCGGGAGCTTGGCGGCTACCAGTACGGCGAGGATACGGTGTGGCAGCAGGAGTTTGAGGAGCTGTTCCCCTACGATGAGACGGAGGACCAGCTGACTGCCATTGAAGATACCAAGCGCGACATGGAGAGCCGCCGAATCATGGACCGCCTGATCTGCGGTGACGTGGGCTACGGCAAGACGGAGATTGCGCTGCGGGCGGCCTTTAAGGCGGTGCAGGAGAGCAAGCAGGTGGTGTACCTGGTGCCGACCACCATTCTGGCGCAGCAGCATTACAATACCTTTGTGCAGCGTATGAAGGACTTTCCGGTGCGTGTGGAGCTCATGTCACGGTTCCGCACGCCGGGGCAGATCAAAAAGACCATCGAGGACCTAAAGAAAGGGCAGGTGGACATTGTGATTGGCACCCACCGTGTTCTTTCCAAGGATGTGAAGTTTAAGGATCTTGGGCTTCTGATCATTGACGAGGAGCAGCGTTTTGGTGTGGCTCACAAGGAGAAGATCAAGCAGATGAAGGAAAATGTGGATGTGCTGACCTTAACGGCGACGCCGATCCCACGAACCCTTCACATGAGTCTGGTTGGTATCCGCGACATGAGCGTGCTGGAGGAGCCGCCGGTGGACCGTGTGCCGATCCAGACCTATGTTATGGAGCACAACGATGAGATGGTCCGGGAGGCCGTGAACCGGGAACTGGCCCGGGGCGGTCAGGTTTACTATGTATACAATCGCGTGAAGGACATTGAGGAGGTGGCCCATCATGTGCAGGAGCTGGTGCCGGATGCCACGGTAGTTTATGCCCACGGGCAGATGCCGGAGCATAAGCTGGAGCAGATTTTGCTGGATTTTGTGAATGGTGACATTGACGTGCTGGTATCCACCACCATCATTGAGACAGGACTGGATATCCCCAATGCCAACACCATGATCATTCAGGACGCGGACCGCATGGGACTTTCCCAGCTGTATCAGCTGCGGGGCCGTGTGGGCCGGTCCAGCCGTACCTCTTATGCGTTCCTGATGTATAGGCGCGACAAGCTGTTAAAGGAAGAGGCAGAAAAGCGCCTGCAGGCCATCCGCGAGTTTACGGAGCTGGGCTCCGGCGTGAAGATTGCCATGCGGGATCTGGAGATCCGCGGCGCGGGCAATGTTCTGGGCGCGGAGCAGCACGGGCACATGGAGGCGGTCGGTTACGATTTGTACTGCAAGCTGTTAAATCAGGCTGTGCAGGCCATTCAGGGCCGCCGGGATGAGACGGAGGATTTCGCGACCACGGTGGAGTGCGATGTGGATGCTTACATTCCGGTTTCCTATATTAAGAATGAATATCAGAAGCTGGATGTATATAAGCGCATTTCCGGCATTGAGAATGAAGAAGAATATCTGGATATGCAGGATGAGCTGATGGACCGCTTTGGTGATATCCCGAAGGCGGTTGCCAATCTTTTGCAGGTGGCATTGTTAAAGGCCATGGGACACAAGGCCTATGTGACCGAGGTGCGCATTAACCGCCAGGAAATCCGCCTGACCATGTACCAGAACGCGAAGCTGGATACAGCCGGGATTCCGGAGCTGGTGGCTTCCTATGGGGATGAACTCCGCTTTGTGATGGCGGAGCAGCCGTATTTCTTATATGTGGACCGCAGAAATAAGCAGAAGGACTGCGCTGCCATGATGGAGCTTGCCCGGACGCTCCTGGGGCAGATCATTCAGCTCAGCTATTAGTTTTGGATTGTGATGGTGTATAAATTTTGAAGTCTTCCGCATACTATCCATAAGACACACGATATGGAAATTATGCAGGAGGAGCACTATGAAAGCTACAGGAATTGTGAGAAGGATCGATGATCTGGGGCGTGTCGTGATTCCGAAGGAGATACGAAGAACACTGAGGGTGCGTGAGGGAACTCCACTGGAGATTTTTACGGACCGTGAGGGGGAAATTATTTTAAAAAAGTATTCTCCTATGGTGGAGCTGACCGCGTTTGCCACGCAGTATGCGGAGGCCATGGCGCAGTCCACCGGAATGCTGGTCTGCATTACAGACCGGGATCAGGTGATTGCCGTTTCCGGCGGGCCGAAGCGCGATATGCTGCAGAAGATGATCAGCAAGCAGTTAGAGCAGGTTATTCATGAGCGGGAAACCGTTGTGGCGGAAAAAGATGCCAGGGAGTTTATCACGGTGGCCGGGGAAGAGATGGACGGTGTGACGGCAGAGGTCATTGTGCCGATCATCTGCGAGGGAGATCCCATCGGGGCTGTGGCTCTTTTAAGTCGTGATCCAAAGGCAAAGCCGGGAGAGGCAGAGCTGAAGCTGGTTTCCACCGCGGCCGGATTTTTAGGACGGCAGATGGAAGGATAAAGGAATACGGAGTGTCATCAGATGAAACGAAATTCATTTGGCGGCGCTCCGTTTGTATTCTGCGAAAACATATGCTATACTGGACTGCATAAGTCAAGAAACGGAGGAGAAATGATGCAGGATCAGAAAACAGCAGGACAGGCAGAGGACTGGGAACTGTCCGAAGCATATTATAAAGAAGATACAGGGAAGAAAGAACTGCGTCTGGAGGATTTTCTGGAGGAGGAGACGGCAGAAGGCCAGAGTGGTCTGGCGGATGGAAGCAGCCTCACGGAGCAGCTGGAAGCAATGGCTGCGCAGGTAAAAGAGATCCGGGAGCTTTCCGGAACCGGGCATCCGGCAGATCAGATTGCCTCCATGCTGGGGATGGACGGGCAGCAGGTGCGTGACATTCTGGTGTGTATGCAGTCCTTCCCGGAGGATGACCCGCTGGCCGTAGCCCGACTGATCGTACTGGGATAGGAGCCTCTGAGCGGAAGATAAGGCAGGCTGCCGTGATGAATCTGTGAAAAATCTTTACATTTTTCGAAAGTTGCTGTTCAAACCAGTGGCTTTCGTATATAATGTTATCTGCTTTACGTTTTACAGGAGGAATAAATCATGATGAAAATGGGAAAAAGAGCATTGCTTGTGGCTTGCGGCTGCATGCTGCTTTTAAGTGGATGTACCAAGAGCAACATCGTTCAGCCGGATGCCAGTGAGGCAGAAGAACCGGATTTCAACGTCTATAACAACATTGAGCTGGATATGGACCAGTTCCATGAAGAGGTGAATGAGATCTGTCTGGATGAGGATGATTACCCGATGGCGGATTCCATTGACTTTACCATTGATGAGGACAAAGCCCTGATCGATGTTACCGTTGTGGTAAAGGACGGTACCAGTGGAAAAGATGCCGCAGAGTATGCGGATGCTGTTCTTAAGAGCATCAACGATGAGGCCGCTGTTCAGGACTACAACTACGGAGAGTCCGGTGCGGACACCTTCGGCGGCTTCTTCCAGGACCGCGAGACGCACTTAAAGATTTACGAGAAGAGCGCCTATGAGTCTGATGGTGAGCCAATGTACGAGACCGATATCCCGGCTGATACCTATATGACTTTTGATATTCAGGACTAAAATAAAAATCAGCGGATGTGCCATGTGAGGCGCTTCCGCTGATTTTTATTTTCTCTTATCGCATCTTATCCATCTGTCCGTCTTCACCAACATGATAGTTATCGACCCAGGTGTCGGTGGCCATCTGACCATCCTCTCCGAAGAAATACCAGTCGCCTTTGTAGCGCAGCCAGTAGGAGGTTTTACGGTTGCCCTTATCGTCAAGATAGTAGGTGCCGTCCTTCAGTTCCAGGAGTCCGGTGGCCTTGGTGCCGTCGTCTTTAATATATTGATATTGATCTTCTGCGGTTTTGTGCCACTCACCTGCCATGGCAGGGAATGCGCTCATCAGAAAACACAGGATGGTTAAGATGAGGGTGAGTCCTGCTTTTTTCTTCATAGTGATCATCCTTTCTCTCTCTGCAAATTTATTATAACAGCCGCTGTCTGCACTGACAAGGGGCACGGCGGTATTGTAAGGAAATCGGTGGAATCGTAAGAAAAATGTTATGAAAGAAAAAAGCAGGGCCGTATCCCGAGAAAATGGGTACGGCCCTGATATCATTTTGAACGGATGAAAACTTAGGTTTCGTTTGTGTAAAGTGTTATTCCTGAATGATTCCGTTTACATCAACGGTCCAGGTTTTCTCGTTGGAATCTTTTACATCCTTGAAGCCATTTCCAAGCTCCGGTTTTGTCACGGATTTGGAAGAGGAGGATGCTTTCTGAATGGAGCCGTTTGTTCCTACCAGATAGGATACGCCGTCTAACTGTGCCGGCGCGTAGCGCAGGTCACGGTCCGCGTCCAGACGCAGTCCCTGTACATAGACATTGTTGTCGCGCACGCCGTGGAAGCCGCGGCCCTTGTTTCCGCCGTCGGTGTAGAAGAACCAGGTCTGGTTTTCACCGAGATCCTCATCGTAGATGGTCTGCTTGCCGGTTTTCATTACGCCGTCATCGCCAAAGTAGTAGTTTGCGGTCTGCCCGTCCTCGGTAATTACGCTCTGGAGGCCGGTCTGCAGTTCGCCCCGCTCATTGAAGCCAAAGCGTTTTCCGTCTACGGTAAAGACCTGTACGCCGTTTTCCGCGTAGTATGGACGGCCATTTTTAATATAGAAGATAAAGGTTTCGCCGTCTTCGCTGATCTCCGGCGCGCCTTCCATCTGGTACCAGCCGTTTCCGCGTTTTCCGTTCTCCTCATAGAACTGGTAGGAGGCGATGGCCGGGGCAGCCTGGGTGGCCGCGGAACCGGAATTGTTTTCGTTGGAAGCAGTGTCTGCGTTGGACGCGGTTGCGTTCCCGGCATCAGCGTCTGCTGCAGTGTCCTGGGTCTGTGCAGTCTCCGGCAGGCGGAACCATCCGGTCTGCAGGATTCCGTTCTGGAAGGTGTAGTAGGAACCGTTAATCTTGCGGTCAATCTGGTTCACGACCATGCGTCCGTTGTTGTCAAAGAAATGCCATACGCTGTCCTGGTCCAGATCCTCATCCTCATTTTCAAGCTCAATCCAGCCGGTCTTCCTAACACCGTCGCCTTCCTCGCCCAGATAGTAGGTGGCACCGTCTAACTCCAGCATGCCGGTCTGCATGTGGCCTTCATCATTAAAATAGTAGTTCTTTCCGTCAATCTCCTGCCATTTGGAGATAACGCTTCTTCCGTCTTTTCCGTAGTAGTACCAGTAAGTATCCGGAGCCTCGGAATCCCATTCGTCCTCATTGGCTTCGCTGACCCACTGATTCATGACACGGCGTCCTTCCTCGTTTACATAATATTCATCAATCTTGCTGGAACGGGAAATAAAGCCGTCTTCGTTTAAGTAATACCACTCGCCGTCTTTCTTTTTCCAGGAGTCGGTCAGGTAGTAGCCCTCGCTGTCTTTGTAGCGGAGCTCGCCGTCCTCATTCAGCCAGCCGGCGGTTGCCGCCAGTACGGTGGAAACGCTTCCCGGGATGGAAAGGGCAAGTGCAGGGGTTGCCGCTGACATTGCTGCCGCGGTGGATAATACAGCCAGTAATTTGTAATGTTTGTTCATAACTTTTTATTTCTCCTTTTTGCTTGTGGAAAGTTGGCCGAGAATCCGCAGTTGCATTACGGTGCAGATTATAGCGGATTCCATGCGTCTTGAAAAGTGAAGGTTACTGGAAATGGAGGCATGCGCTGCCAGTCAAGATTTCTGGATGCAGGATAAGGGAATGTATGGTATACTAATAACATTGAATAGAAAACAAAGCGGCAAAAGCACCGCACAGGACTATACAAAACATAACAGGAGGAGATTCCCAATGAAGATCAAAGTATCCAACTACATTGCCGGGAAACTGGTGGAGGCAGGCATCAATCAGGTCTTTACGGTTACAGGGGGAGGCGCCATGCATTTGAATGACGCGCTGGGCCATCAGGAAGGACTGCGCTGCCTGTATCAGCACCATGAGCAGGCCTGCGCCATTGCGGCAGAGGCATATGCGAGAATCCACAACAAGATCGGAGCACTGTGCGTGACGACAGGCCCTGGCGGCACCAATGCCATCACCGGCGTGGTAGGCGGCTGGCTGGATTCCATCCCGATGCTCATCTTATCCGGTCAGGTTCGTTATGACACGACCGCCCGCTGGTCCGGCGTGGGCATCCGCGCGATGGGAGACCAGGAATTCGATATTGTCAAATCGATTGACTGCATGACCAAGTACAGTGAGATGGTCATTGACCCGCTTCGTATCCGCTATTGTCTGGAAAAGGCGCTTTACCTGGCAACCTCCGGACGTCCGGGCCCTACCTGGCTGGACATCCCGCTGGATGTACAGGGCGCGTATGTAGACACGGAGCAGCTGGCTGGCTTTGACGCCGCGGATTATGAGGCAGGCGGTACCGGCTGGGCATTGCATACCGTGGGCATGGATCATACCTCCGGCGCGGCAGTATTTGCCGGAGCTACGGAGGAAAAAGAAAAGAAAGCAGTTCTGGCCGGTGTACATGGTACCGAAGGAACCAGTGAGGTAGAGCCGCCGCACGCGATTTCGGAGGATTATGCCGGAAAGGGCGAGCACCGTCAGGTACTTCCGGCTCCAGTTTCCAGAGAAACAGCAAGAGCGATCATCGAGAAGATCCGGAAGGCAAAGCGTCCGGTTCTGTATGCCGGAAACGGAATCCGCATTGCCGGAGCCTTTGACGCTTTCATGGAAGTGGCAGACGGACTGGGCATTCCGGCGGTGGTTGGCTGGAACGCCAATGACTGCATGTACGATGACTGTCCGTGGTATGTGGGCAGACCAGGCAACATGGGCGACCGCCCAGGCAACCTGGCTGTACAGAACAGCGACCTGGTATTCTCCGTGGGAAGCCGCTTAAGCATCCGCCAGGTTGGCTATAATTACAAGACCTGGGCCAGAGAGGCCTATGTGATCGTGAATGATGTAGACCCGGAGGAGTTAAAGAAGCCGAGCGTTCATGTGGATATGCCGGTTCACGCAGACGCAAAGGATCTCATGGAAACCATGGCAGCAGTGCTCCGGGAAGAATATGACAAAAAGCCGGTATTTGACGGCGGCGAGGGCCTGCCGGGCATGACCTGGAGCGAGACCTGCCGCATGTACCGGGAGAAATATCCGACCATCCGCAAGGAACAGTTAAAACCGGATCCGACCCGGGAGGCCAATGTTTACGCAGTGGTGGAGGCACTCAGCAGCCGCCTGGGCGAGGACCAGATCACGGTAGTCGGCAACGGTTCTGCCTGCGTGGTAGGCGGACACGCTTACATCATGAAGAAGGGGCAGCGGTTCTTATCCAACTCTGCCATTGCTTCCATGGGTTATGACCTTCCGGCAGCCATCGGCGCGTGTATGGCGGCCCATGATCCGGAGTTTGAGGGGGACGGCTACAGTAAACATGATATTATCCTGCTGACCGGTGAGGGCAGCATTCAGATGAACATTCAGGAGCTGCAGACCATCATCCACCACAAGATGCCGATCAAGATTTTCCTGATCAATAACGGTGGTTACCATTCCATCCGCCAGACCCAGAAAAACTTCTTTGGTGAGCCGCTTGTGGGAATCGGCGTGGACAGCCATGATTTAAGCTTCCCGGATATGGAGAAGCTGGCAGCAGCTTACGGTTATCCTTATGTGGTGGCACATCACAATGAAGAAGTGGCTGGGGCGGTTGAGAAGACCCTGGCTATGGACGGACCGGTGATCTGCGAATTCTATGTAACCACAGACCAGAACTTTGAGCCAAAGTCCTCCGCAAAGCGTCTGCCGGACGGTACCCTGGTATCTCCGCCGCTTGAGGATCTTTCCCCATTCCTTCCGGATGAGGAGATGGACAAACTGATGATCATTCCGAGGATAAAATAATGCAGGTTGTAGTAACAGGCGCCACAAGCTTTATCGGCGCGGCAACAGTGAAAAAATTAATGGAGGCGGGGCACCAGGTTTTTGCGGTGGTCCGCCCCGCTTCGTCTAATATGAAGCATCTGGAGAAGCTGGCAGGCGGGGAAGCAGACGGTCTTCTGACGATCTGTCCGCTGGATCTGGCAGATATCCGGACGCTTCACGGCTTTTTGGCAGATGCCTGGATTCACATCGGCTGGGACGGCGCGGGCAGTGACAACCGCACAAAGCGGGATGTGCAGCAGCGCAATGTCACCTACGCCCTGGATGCGGTGGAGGCAGCAGCAGCCCTTGGCTGCCGCCGCTTTTTATTTACCGGATCCCAGGCGGAGTACGGAGTCTGGCACCAGACTGTAGCAGAGGACACGCCCTGCCATCCGGTGTCTGAATATGGCAAGGCAAAGGTAGATTTTTGCGAAAAAGCGAAAATACTTTGCAAACAGAAGAATATGGAGTATATTCATACGAGGATATACAGCGTGTACGGTCCGGGGGATCACCCGTGGTCCCTGGTTCAGTCCTGCCTGCGCGCCTTTTGCGAGGGTGGCAGCATGAAGCTTGGGGAGTGTACGCAGAACTGGAATTTTCTTTATATTGATGACGCGGCAGCGGCCCTTGTCTCCCTGCTTACGGAAGCTCCGGCCGGTGTCTACAATATTGGCAGCAGCGATACCAGGCCGCTTCGAAGCTACATTGAGGAAATGTATGCCCTGTGCGGAAGCCAGGGAAGCTACAGCTATGGAGAACGGCCGCAGAATGCGGAGGGGCCGGCAGATCTGATGCCGGATATCAGCCGGATCCTGCGGGAGACATCCTGGCGGCCTGCCAGAACATTTGCGGAGGGAATTTATGAAACATTGCATAGCCTGCGGGGGGATCCTGCCGGAAACAAGCCTCTTTGAGTTAACATCTGCTCCGGCTTCGGCCCAGGACATCCCGGATGCGAAGGAAGTACAGAATGATGAGGGCGTGACCCTTCATCTGCGCCAGTGCAGCGGATGTGGTCTGGTTCAGTTTGACTGCGAGCCGGTGGCCTATTACCGCGACGTGATCCGGGCTGGTGGCGGCTCTTCCACCATGCGGGAGCTGCGCGCCAGTCAGTACCGCCATCTGATCGAGACTTATCATCTGGAAGGAAAGACCTTCTTTGAGGCGGGCTGCGGACGGGGCGAATTCCTGAAATTCTTACAGGAGTTTCCGGTGGAAATCTACGGTATGGAGCACAAGGCGGACCTGGTGGAGATGGCCCGGAAGGAAGGACTTCGCGTCTGGAGAGAGTTTCCGGAGCGGGAAGACCAGCGCTTCGGGCATTCACCGGAGGCATCTATGCTCCCGGAAAGCGGCTGGAGTGTGCCGGAAAAGCCCTTTGATGTATTCTTATCCTTTAACTTTTTAGAGCATCAGCCAAGACCGGATATCATGTTAAAGGCCATCTGGAACAATCTGGCGGAGGACGGCATGGGACTTGTGACCGTGCCGAGTCTGGAATACATTCTGGAAAAGGGCAGCTACTACGAGCTGATCCGCGACCACATTGCTTATTACACCTTTGATACGCTGAGGGCACTGCTAAACCATTGCGGCTTTGAGGTGCTGGAGGAGGAGATGATCAACCGGGATACGCTGTCCATGGTTGTGAGAAAGATGGCAATGCCGGAGACGGATGCAGATGCCGGCGCGAAAGGTGCGGGTGTCAGCATCATCGCCCCTCTGACGGAAGGCTATGAGATTGTAACTGCCGAGGTGCGCGCTCTGACAGAGCGTCTGGCCCGGGAAGGCAAACGTCTTGCCATGTGGGGTGCCAGTCATCAGGGCTTTACTCTGGCGTCAACGTCTGAACTGGGGAAACACCTGGCTTACATCATTGATTCCGCTCCATTCAAGCAGGGACGCTTTGCCCCGGCTTCTCATGTGCCGATCATGGCCCCGGATCATTATTTTGAAGAACCGGTAGACGCGATTCTGATTGTGGCACCGGGTTATACCGATGAGATTGCGGGAATCATAAAGACAAGGTTCGGCGGAAAGGTGGAGACCATGACGCTTCGCACCAACCGGATTGAACACTTATAGAAACACGGGCGGAAATTCGCGGCAGATCTAAATTCGCGGAGAAGACGCAATGATGGAGGAGATATGACAGAGCTTTCAGGAAAACGGATCGTAATGACCGGAGCCACCGGCTTTATTGGAAGCCATGTGGCAAAGCGTTTTCTGGATGAGGGGGCCGAGGTGTACTGCCTGGTGCGTCCCGAGTCTCAGAAAACGGAGTGTCTTCCGGTTCATGAGCATCTGCACCGGATTCCGGCGCAGATGGATGAGGCAGTGGAATGTGTGCCGCAGATCGGGCATGCCGACGCGTTTTTACATTTTGCGTGGCGCGGTGTGAACCGTCAGGAAATCGATTCTTTCGAGGTGCAGAAAACCAATATCGATGGTTCCCTGCGCTGCATTGAGGCGGCAAAGCTTCTGGGATGCAGGATATTTATGGATGCCGGTTCCCGCGTGGAGTATGGTATCACTTCAGATGGCATCATGGAGGAGTCTATGGAATGCCATCCGGTCAACGAATACGGAAAAGCAAAGCTCGCGTTTTACGAGCAGGCTAAAAGTAAGTGCCAGGAGATGCAGATGACGTATTACCATCTGCGGTTTTTTAGTGTTTACGGCAAGGGGGACCATCCGTGGTCCATCATTTCCACGCTGACCCGGGAACTGCCGGAGGGGAAAACCGTCTCCTTAAGCGCCTGCCGCCACCGCTGGAATTTTATGGACATTGAGGATGCCTCCCGCGCCGTAGTGGAACTGTATCGCTACAGTGACAGCCACCGGGGCGAGTGCCATGCGGTGAACGTGGCTTCGGAGGACACCCGGGTGCTGCGGGATTTTGTGGAGGAGATCCACAGTCTCTGCGGCGGAAGCGGAAATCTGGAATACGGAAGCTTTGTCCAGGCGAAGGAGGGCGCGCTCTCCATCTGCCCGGTCAATGAAAATATGAAGAAGCTGACCGGCGGTACCTGGAAGGAGCAGGTCTCCTTTGCGGAGGGAATCCGGAGGATGCTTTGATAAGGAACAACAGGCGTTACCGGTCCCGGACGGGGCCGCGCATGTCTGCATGAAATATACAACTTTGGAAGGATACAATTATGAAAAAGATCAGTGTGCTGATCCCCTGCTACAACGAACAGGAAAATGTAGAGGCCATCAGCAAAGCGGTGCTGGAGACCCTGACCCGGGATCTGCCCCAGTACGACTACGAGCTGGTGTTCATTGACAACGATTCAACCGATGACACCCGCCCGATCCTGCGCAGACTCTGCGCGGAGAACCCGAAGATCAAGGCCATCTTCAATGCCCGCAATTTCGGACAGTTCAACTCTCCGTATTACGGCATGCTGCAGGTGACCGGAGACTGTGTCATTGAGATGGTGGCAGATTTCCAGGATCCGGTGGACATGATTCCGAAATACGTGAAGGCCTGGGAAGAGGGCTACAAGATCGTCATCGGCATTAAGACCAGCAGCAAGGAAAACAAGATCATGTATGCCCTTAGAAGCTTCTACTATAAGACCATCAAGAAGCTTTCTGACGTGGAGCAGATCGAGCATTTTACCGGCTCCGGGCTTTATGACCGGGATTTTATCGAGGTGCTGCGGAAGCTGGATGATCCGACCCCATTCCTGCGGGGCATTGTGGCGGAGCTTGGCTATAAGCGTAAGGAGATTCCTTATGAGCAGCCGAAGCGCCGGGCCGGAAAGACCCACAACAATTTCTACCGCCTGTACGACGCGGCTATGCTCAGCGTAACCTCTTATACGAAGGCAGGCCTGCGCCTGGCAACCTTTGTGGGTGCCATCAGCGCTTTCTTAAGTATGGTGGTGGCTGTAGCTTATCTGGTGATGAAGCTGATCTGGTGGGACCGTTTTCCGGCAGGCATGGCACCGATGCTCATCGGTATGCTGTTTCTGGGATCAGTGCAGATCTTTTTCATTGGTATGGTGGGCGAATATGTACTCTCCATTAACCAGCGCGTGATGCACCGTCCGCTTGTTGTGGAAGAAGAACGTCTGAACTTCGAGGAGAAATAATTTCATGAAATACAAGATTGATGTGGTAAGGATCCGGGAAAATTCCATCCAGCTAAACGGATGGGTCATCGGAAAAACACCGGAGTCCAAAGCGGAATTTGAGGTCCTGGACCAGAATAAAAAGCCGCTGGAGATCAAATGCGTGGCAACCCGCCGGGATGATGTGAGCCAGATCTATTACAAACAGGTCTATGACCGGGATTATGGTTTTGACATTCAGTTCCCATACGAGCGCGGCGCAGATTACTGGCTGGTCATCCGCTGCGACGGCAGGACCGCCCGGGTGAAATACAATGAGGAGCTGATCGCAAAGCGCGCCAGCGTGGCGCACAAGCGCATGGAAAAGATCAAAGACCTCATGAATATGGAGACGGTGCATGTGGCACTGGAGTTTGGAAAGAAGCACGGCTTAAAGGCCCTGCTCTTAAAATCCCGCCACAAGCTGCAGGGACTCGATAACGACTACGACTATGGCGAGTGGTATGAGCTGACCCGTCCGAAGGAGGAGGAGCTGGCTGCCCAGCGGGAGACAAGGTTCGCGTATGAGCCGCTGTTGTCCATCGTCATTCCGGCCTACAAGACTCCGGAGAAGTATCTGCGGGAGATGCTAGACTCCATTCTGGCCCAGACCTACAGAAACTGGGAGGTATGCGTGGCCAACGGAAGCCCGAAGGGTGAGGGCGCGATTGTGAGCCGCGTCATGGCAGAGTACACCAAGAAGGACAGCCGCTTCCATGTGTCGGAGCTGGGAGATAACTTTGGTATTTCCGGCAACACCAACGCGGCCCTCGGGATGGCGAAGGGAGATTTCATCATTCTGGCTGACCATGACGACACCATCCCGGAGCATGCGCTCTATGAGGTGGCAAAGACCATCAACGGGCACCCGGACTGCGACGTGATCTATTCCGATGAGGATAAGCTGGATATGGACGGCGGCGCGCTGTTCGATCCGCATTTCAAGCCGGATTTCAACCCGGATCTCTTAACCAGCGTCAACTATATCTGTCATTTATTTGTGGTAAAACGGACTCTGTTAGATCAGGTGGGCGGCTTCCGGCACGAGTTTGACGGTGCCCAGGACTATGATTTTATCTTCCGCTGCACCGAGAACGCAAAGGAAATCTGTCATATTCCGAAGGTGCTGTATCACTGGCGCTGTCATCAGGAATCCACCGCCAGCAACCCGGAGAGCAAGCTGTACGCCTTTGAGGCGGGCGCAAGAGCCATCATGGCTCATTATGAGCGCTGCGGTATTCCGGCAGAGAAGGTGGAGAAGGGTGTGGATTACGGCATTTACCATACCACCTTTCACATCCAGGGAGACCCGCTGGTGTCCGTGATCATTCCGAACAAGGATCACAGCGTGGATCTGGATCTTTGCATCCGCTCTATCATCGAGCGGGCCACCTATAAGAACCTGGAGTTTATTGTGGTGGAGAACAACAGTACCGAGCAGGAAACCTTTGCCTACTACGAGAAGATCCAGAAGGAATTCCCGCAGGTGAAGGTGGTGCGCTGGGAGAGGGAGTTTAACTATTCCGCCATCAATAACTTTGGCGCAGCCTTCGCGAAGGGCGAGTACCTGATGCTGTTAAACAACGACACCGAGATCATTGCCCCGCGCCTGTTTGAGGAGATGCTGGGCTTCTGCCAGAGAAAAGAGGTCGGCATTGTGGGAGCGCGCCTGCTTTATGAGGATGATACCATTCAGCATGCAGGTGTGGTGATCGGCTTTGGCGGCGTGGCGGGCCACACCTTTATCGGCCTTCATGAGGCGGAGAACAGTTACTTCCACCGGGCTATGTGTGCCCAGGACTACAGCGCTGTGACCGCGGCCTGCCTGATGGTGAAGAAATCTGTGTTTGAGGAGGTGGGCGGCCTGACGGAAGAGCTGGCGGTGGCCTTCAACGATGTAGACTTCTGCTTAAAGGTGCGGGCAGCCGGTTATCTGGTGGTTTACGCGCCGTACGCGGTGATGCATCATTATGAGTCCAAGTCCCGCGGCCTTGAGGATACACCGGAGAAGGTGGCTCGCTTCAACCGTGAGTGGGCGCTGGTAGCAAAACGCTGGCCGGACATTCTGCAGAATGGTGATCCGTACTACAACCCGAACCTGACACTGCGCAAGTCCGATTTCTCCCTGAGAGATCTCTTAAAAGAGAAGATTGGTGAGCCGTACAAGCTGCCTGAGATCAAAGAGCAGTAGGCGGGAGGAAGACACATGAAAAAAGTTACGATCGTGATTCCAAACTATAATGGCCTAAAATTCATGGAGCCCTGTATGGCTGCCCTGGATAAGCAGCTTTGCCGTGATTTTGAGCTGCTGGTGGTGGACAACGGCTCCACCGATGGCAGCGTGGAATGGCTGAAGGAGCATGGACTTCCTTCCCTCTTTCTGGAGACCAACACTGGCTTTTCCGGCGCGGTGAATGTGGGAATTAAGGCGGCGAAAACGCCCTATGTGATTCTGTTAAACAATGATACCGAGGCAGAGCCGGAGTATGTGGGCGAGCTGTTAAAGGCAATCGAAAGCTCTCCGAAGATATTTTCCGTCAGTCCGAAGATGATCCAGCTTTACCATAAGGAACTGATGGATGATGGCGGCGATATGTACAGCATCATGGGCTGGGCGTATCAGCGGGGCGTGGGACAGGAGATCGAACGCTATGACCGTCCGTGCCATATCTTTTCTGCCTGTGCCGGAGCAGCAATTTACCGCCGGGAGGTCTTTGAGGAAATCGGTTATTTCGATGAGATGCATTTTGCCTATCTGGAAGATATCGATGTGGGATACCGGGCCAAGATTGCGGGATACTATAATTTATACTGTCCGTCTGCGAAGGTGTTCCATGTGGGAAGCGGCACCAGCGGCTCTAAGTACAATTCCTTTAAGGTGAAGCTGGCAGCCCGCAACAACGTGTACTTAAATTATAAGAACATGCCGGCTCCGCAGCTTCTGGTGAACAGTCTCCCCATTGTCGCCGGAATTGCCGGAAAGTATTTCTTCTTTAAGAAGCTCGGCTTTGAGAAGGACTATGTGGCCGGAGTGCTTGAGGGTATCAAAACCGTGAAAAAGACCCGGAAGGTTCCATACCGGAAGGAAGATTTTCCTAATTATCTTGCCATTGAGTGGGAACTGATTTACGGCGCGGCGCTTTACATTTACGAGTTTTCCAGACGCCAGATCCGGAAGAAACTGGCTGGTATGACAAAAAGTTAATAGAAATTTAATATACTGATCCAGAAAATTCGTGTATAATCGTTACGATTCCATTATGATGCCGGAAGACTGCCATTTTGGCGGAATATCGGCAAATCCGCTGCTGTCTGGGTAATATAAAACGGCAGTTCAGAGATAAAGGTGGACCATATGATAAAAGATAATCAGACCAGACTGAACCGGCTGCATGTGCTTCTGGATGCACTGGTGATCGCGGCCGCCTATGTATTCAGCTGGTTTATTACACTGAAAAGTGGATTGTTTGGAGCAGATCTGGAGGCTGGTATCCTGCCGACCTGGTTTTATATGCGGGTCCTGGTGGTGATCATACCGGTCTATCTGCTTTTGTATACAGTCTTTCATCTGTTTACGCCAAAGCGGGTGCAGGGCAGACGACAGGAATTTGCCAACATCTGCAAGGCCAATATCATCGGACTGTTCCTCTTTGGAACAATCCTCTATTTAGGAAGAAAAAATCCATACCTGAGGGAATTCTCAGCCAGACTGATGGCCGGCTTCTTCCTGACCAACATTACAGCGGAGACGCTGGAGCGAAACCTGATCCGTACCGTGCTGCGTTCCATGCGCGCGAAGGGATACAATCAGAAACATATTATTCTGGTGGGTTACAGCCGCGCGGCAGAAGGCTACATTGACCGCGTGCTGGCCAATCCGGAGTGGGGCTACCGGGTACGGGGCATTCTGGATGACCACAAGCCGTGGGGCTATGACTACCGCGGTATCAAGGTCATTGGAACCATGAAGGATCTAAAGCCGATCCTGGACATGAACCGTCTGGACGAGATTGCCATTACTTTAAGCCTGAAGGAGTACGGCGGTCTGGAGCAGATCGTAGCGGTCTGTGAAAAGTCCGGTGTGCACACCAAGTTTATTCCGGACTACAACAAGGTGATCCCGACAAAGCCTTATACAGAGGATCTGCAGGGGCTTCCGGTCATCAACATCCGCCGTGTCCCGCTGAATGATCCGCTGAATGCGGCCATGAAACGGGCAATCGACATTTTTGGTGCCATTGTGGCCCTGATCCTGTTTTCGCCGGTCATGCTGCTTACGGCTATCCTGATCAAGCTGACCTCTCCGGGACCGCTGATCTACTGTCAGGAGCGGGTGGGACTGCATAACCGTCCTTTTAAGATGTACAAGTTCCGTTCCATGGAGGTGCAGGCACCGGAAAAAGAAAAGAGTGAATGGACCACGAAGCGCGACCCAAGGGTGACCACCATCGGCCGGGTGATCCGCAAGACCAGCATCGACGAGATGCCCCAGCTGTTCAACGTGCTGTTTGGCAGCATGAGCCTGGTGGGACCAAGGCCGGAGCGTCCATATTTTGTAGAACGCTTCAAGGAAGAGATCCCACGTTACATGATCAAGCATCAGGTACGTCCGGGTATGACCGGGTGGGCGCAGGTGAATGGCTACCGTGGCGATACTTCCATCACCAAGCGGATCGAGCACGATCTTTATTACATTGAAAACTGGACTTTGGGATTTGATTTTAAGATATTGTTTCTGACATTTTTCAAAGGCTTTATTAATAAGAACGCCTATTGACCCGGTCGCCGGAGCAGGCAGGAATGAGAATGAGGTACAAAACATGAGTCACGATTTTGACGATGAGTTAGAGCGCAGTACAGAGCGGAGAAGCAGACGCAACCCACGCATGCGGGATACGGCAGCGTATGGCTCTTCCGGGCAGGAGGGCGGATACGCGTCCGAGCGGGAGCGTTGGGAGAGCCGCCAGAGAAAACGCCAGGAAGCAGCAGAGCGGGAGCTGGACGTGATGGGAGATTCCCGTATCCATGCGATCCCGAAGCAGCCGAAAAGGGAAAGCAGTCAGGAGCCTGTGAGCCGGAGCTATGCGCCGGATATGCTGGATGAGATGGAGATGGGACGCGGGCGAGGCACTTCCCGCCGCAGAGGCAGCGCAGTACGTGCAGATCTGGGGCAGGAGAATACCGGAAACAGAGCTTGCGATTCCGATATACGCAGCAGTGCAGCGCGGGAAACCGCAGGCAGCCGTGCGGTACGGAAGGCAGCAGCCGGAAGAACGACCGGCGGAAACGACCGGCGCGGCGGCCGTTCTGATTTTGGACAGAGCGAGGCAAAGAAAAAGCGCAGACGCCGTATCATTGCCATGATTGTGGCAGAGTGTATCGCGTTGGTAGCCATTTTCAGCTATGCCTTTATGGCCCGCATGATGTCGAAGATCCAGCGCTCCGAAGATTTCCAGATCAGCGAGATCAAGACAAACGACATTGCGGTGGACGCGGAAGAGAATATGAAGGGCTACTGGACCATCGCCATTTTCGGCGTCGATGCCCGTGACAACTCGATCGAGAAATCCACGAACTCGGATGTTATCATCCTCTGCAACATCAACCGGGATACCGGCGAGATCAAGCTGGTATCGGTATACCGTGATTCTTACTTAAATATCAACGATAAGGGGGCCTATAGCAAGATCAACCAGGCTTACTTTGTAGGCGGACCGAAGCAGGCCGTCGAAGCCCTGAACCGCAACCTGGATCTGCAGATCCAGGACTACATGACCTTTAACTGGAAAGCAGTAGCCAATGCCATTGATGTTCTGGGCGGTGTGGACATTGAGCTGAGCAAGGCGGAGTTCTTCTATATTAACTCCTTCATCACAGAGACCGTAAAGGCAACCGGTATTGGTTCCCGCCAGCTGACCCACGCAGGCATGAACCATCTGGATGGTGTTCAGGCTGTAGCGTACGGACGACTTCGACTGATGGATACCGACTATGCGCGTACCGAGCGTCAGCGTAAGATTATTGCACAGGCCTTTGAGAAATCCAAGAAGGCTGACTTCCAGACTCTGTATACCCTGATCGGAACGGTATTCCCGCAGGTATCTACCAGTGTTGGTGTAGATGACCTGGTAAGCAACGCGCGGAATATCAGTAAGTTCCATCTGGGTGAGACTACCGGATTCCCGCAGGCACGCGGCGACGCGAACATGGGTAAGAAGGGGGCAGTGGTTGTTCCGGCTACCCTGGAGAGCAACGTCATCGAACTGCATAAATTTCTCTTTGGCGATGAGGCGTATACTCCGTCCGACACGGTAAAGAAGATCAGCGCAAAGATTTCTTCGGATACCGGCATCTACAAAGAAGGCCAGTTTGTCGGTAATGTCGGAACTGGCGGCGGTGTGGTACAGCCGCAGAAGACAACCGCTGCTTCTACAAAATCCTCAGAAAAATCCAAGGATGAGGAAGGGTACCAGACCGTATACGAGTATGACAAAAACGGCAAAAAGGTCAGCAAAAAGCTTAAGATGGAGACCGATGCGGACGGCAAGTATGTGAAATACGAGACTGACGCAGACGGCTTCCTGGTAAAGGGTGAGACCATTTCCAGCAGCCACAGCGCTACAACAGGGGCGGAGACGGATGAAGATGGAAATCTGAAAGAGTCCGAAAGCCGCAATAACCATAAGAATAATGAGAGTTCGGCCAGTGAATCCGGAATTGCGGATACCAAGGTAACGGACCGCCCGGGAAGCAGCACGGAGAGCACTTCTGCATCCCATCCGGGAAGCAGCACGGAGACCACCTCCTCAGGCCATGCAGGCACTACGACACCGACCAGCGCGGCAAGTCATCCGGGAAGCAGTACAACGCCGACTACGGCAGCATCTCATCCGGGCAGCACCGGTGAGAGTACGACATCCGGTTCCGGCAGTACGGTACCGACAGCAGCATCTCATCCGGGAAGCAGCAGTACGTCACCGACCAGCTCAGCATCTCATCCGGGAAGCAGTTCCACAACGCCGACCGGCGCAGGCTCCGGAAATGTTTCATCCGGAGGACCGTCCGGAAGCGGAAACGGAAGCAGCTCTTCTTCCGGCTCCGGACCAGTGTCAGCACCGGGACAGTAAAAATAACAATTTAAAAGTAATAGCAATATAGGTCCGAAGCCGGTAATCCCGGCATACCGCTGCGCAAAATATGGGTATTGTGTTCGGACGATGCAGCTGACAGATGTTTGCGGATAGTCGGACAAGATGTCCGCCTACCTCAAACACCAGTCGCTGCATAGCCGGACACGTATACCCATATTTATGTTCCGCGGAATGCCGGGATAACCGGCTTCTACTGTATTGCCTCCGCTAAGAGAGAAATAAAATCAGCCAGAACGGTACTGATAAAAGCCATGATTTCCAGCTTTTACCAGTACTATTCTGGCTGTGTTTTTTATTACCGTAAAATAGCCAGGAAAGCAGAAGCAGGCGGGGGCGGTATCCTGCGTAGCATAAATATAAGTGCAACGTGTCCGGCTATGTGGCGACTGACGTTTTCGGGAGGCGGACATCTTGTCCGACTATCCGCAAACGGCTGTCAGCCACATCGTCCGAACACGGCACTTATATTTTGCGCAGCGGGATACCACCCCGACCTGCTTCGGACCTTTCGTGAATATTCTTTTTATTTGGTGAGGAGTTCACAATTAAATTGAAAAGGGAACACAATTGCAACACATTTCTCTGCTAAAGTTCTTTACAGAGTTAAGGAAAAGAAGTACGGAAAGGAGATCATCATTATGTACGAAAACGACAGAGAAAACAGAAACGATTATTCGGAAGCTGGTTACAATGACCGCAACGATGAACATATGGAATACCGCAGTGAAGCATCCCGTAAGGAAGAAAACCAGGAGGTCAGAAGTGAGCAGCATCTGACACAGGAAAGCAGCCAGAGCAGCAGCGCATGGCAGTCCGCTCCGCAGGATAACAGCCAGAGCAGCGCATGGCAGTCCGCTCCGCAGGGAAGCAGCCAGAGCAGTGGCGCATGGCAGTCCGCTCCGCAGGGAAGCAGCCAGAGCAGCAGCGCATGGCAGTCCGCTCCGCAGAACAGCGGCCGGGCAGCCGGTGAGAATGGGGCAGCAGCCTGGAACACACAGAACAGCCAGACTGCAGATAAGGACAGAGCAGCTTCCTGGAACGCTCAGGCTTCCGCTCAGGACAGCAGCCGTCAGGGAGATGCTCAGACACAGGAGCAGCATCATACGACCGGAGGCTGGGCACCGCGCAGACCGGAGTTCCATCATGCTTCCCACCAGAGACCGGAACACACAAAACGAAGCGGCCGCAGCATGGCAGGAAAGATTGCCGGTGTTACCGCGGCAGCAGTCCTCTTTGGTACAGTAGCCGGTGGCACCATGTTTGCAGTAGATACGGCGGGTGAGTACCTGAAGGGTCAGTACACCACGATTGGCCAGACTGAGACGCAGGCCCAGGTAAAGGTAGCACAGTCTGATGAGGAAGACAGCAGTACCACAGCCGGAGCACCGGTTACTTCCGCAATCCAGACCGATGTTTCTTCTATTGTAGAGAAGGCTATGCCGTCCGTTGTTGCCATTAACAACACCATGGTTATGCAGCAGCAGACCTGGTTTGGACCGAGCCAGACCGTAGAGGTTCCGAGCAGCGGTTCCGGCATCATTGTCGGCCAGAACGACGAAGAGCTTTTGATTGTTACCAATAATCATGTAGTTGAGGATTCTAAGGAGCTGACGGTTACTTTTATTGATAATTCACAGGTCAGTGCAGCCATCAAAGGTACTGATTCCGAAACCGATCTGGCAGTTATCGCCATCCCGTTAAAGGATATCCCGTCCGACACCATGAGTCAGATCAAGGTTGCAACCCTCGGTGATTCCGACGCATTAAAGGTTGGTCAGGGCGTCATTGCCATTGGTAATGCCCTTGGTTATGGTCAGTCCGTAACCGTAGGTTATGTCAGTGCATTAAATCGTGAAGTGAAGGCAGAGGATCAGACCAGCCGTACCCTGCTCCAGACCGATGCGGCCATCAACCCTGGCAACAGTGGCGGCGCTCTTTTAAATATGAAGGGTGAGGTTATCGGTATCAACGCAGCCAAGTATTCCTCCACTGAGGTAGAGGGAATGGGCTACGCTATCCCGATCTCTCAGGCGCAGGACATCATCAACGAGCTGATGAACAAGAAGACCCGTGTCGCAGTCGATGAGGCAGATCAGGGTTATCTGGGAATCCAGGGTCAGAATATTGATGAGACCGCAGCAAGTATGTATGGTATGCCGAGAGGTATTTATGTATACAAGATTGTAGAGGACAGCGCAGCATCCAAGTCCGATTTAAGAGAGAAAGATATCATCACCAAGTTTGACGGTCAGACCGTGCGCACCATGGCAGATCTGAAAGATATGCTGACCTACTACAAAGGCGGTGACACTGTGAACTTAACCGTCCAGTCCCTGGAGGATGGACAGTATGTAGAGCGTACCGTTCAGATTACCCTGGGAACCAAACCGGCCGGTGAAACCAACTAACAACAATATTGAGACGGAACTAATAAAGAGTCCGGGCGTACGGGGAATTGAATTCTTACATTTTCACATATCCGTTGTTTGCTTGCTTTCGCTGACACGAGTTCGCCTGTGTCGGATTAGCATCCGCCACATTCGGACACGTGTGCTCAAGATGCAAACACCTGGATATGCGGAAAATTCCAGAATCCAATTCCCCGCACGCCCTGCTTTATTGGCTGCGCTACGAAAAGAATAGTGGCTGCAGGCATGTATTGGTCTTGTTAGGATAATAAAGGCTATGACCGGAAGGATACTGACCAGGGCGGCAGTTATGTGCCTGCAGAGCCTCTTCGGATGATTGCTTGATTAGCCCATATCTGGAGAAAACGGACACGTCAAGGTCGCGTAAGCGCTTGTTATAACCTTGATGTGTCCGTTTTTTCAGGTATCCTATGGCAAGCAAACGTAAGAGGTTTAAACCAATACATTGCGCTTGCGTGGTTTTTTATCTCTAGCGGAGCCAATGAAGCAGGAAGTGAATGAGACCGCTTTCCGGTATTTTCCACATATCTGGTTGTTTGCCTCTTGAACACACGTGTCCGAATGCAGCGGATGTAGTCCGATGCAGGCGAACACGTGTTGTGAGAGCAAGCAAACAACGGATATGTGAAAATATAGGAAAGCGGTCTCTTTCACTTCCGGATCTTTTATTGAATCCGTCTCAATATTTTTATTCCCGCATCAGCAGGAATGCCTGGTACAGATTTAGCGTTCCATATCCCCACTGCCGGTTGGGATAGCGGAACGCTTCTTTTCGTTCTGCCCCGCGGATAAGGATGGATTTTACGGAAATGCTGGTGAGGGTTGTGTCATTTCCCTGGGTGAATCCCCAGGAGAAGAGACAGGCCACGGCTCCGGCGGTGATGGCGGTGGCCACGGAGGAACCGGTCTGCCGGGACAGGCGGGAAGTGCCAGGCGGAATCCCTGGTCCCTGCACCTCCACGCCGGGAGCGGCGAAATCCGGCTTGATCTGTCCGGTGGCGGTGAAGCCGCGGCTGCTGTGGATGTAAAGGCTTCCGGTAACGTGGTTGTATGTGCTGACGGTTAAGAGCAGCGGCGCGTTGCCGGGATCGGTGATGGTGATGTCCGGGTCCGGCCGGAGAAATCCGGTGTCCTCTGTGAGAAATCCCTGCATGGGGAGCCAGATATGAAACTGCCCGGCGACAAACAGCGTGGGATAGACCCGGATATGCCAGATGCCGGGGGCCGGGCCGGTAAAACGCAGAAAAGCTAAAAAACGTCCGGAGGAGGATTCGGTAATCTGATAACTGATCAAAATGCGGGTGGCGTCAAGCTGGAAGGAAATCGTGGTTTCCTGGCCTACCGTCATGGGAATCCGCTCAATCACTTCTCCGGAGGGAGAGACAAAGCCTACCGTGTAAAGTTCTGAAACATCAGCCCACAACTCCATGGAAAAACCGGAGGTGGAATCCGCTACGCGCAGCTCCACATCCTCATATTCCTGATCAGGAGAAAGATTTCCAAAATAGTGATGCCGGAATCCGGTCTCGTTTCCGGCACCGGTGACACAGGCAAAACCGCGGGTGCCGCTTAAGGCCTGCAGCTGCATGGCCAGGGGAGAGATTCCGCTGTGGCTTCCCTGACTGGTGCCGACGCCAAGGCAGAGCACCAGCGGCATCTGGTACTGCCCGGCTACGCCTAAAAGAAAAGCTGCGGCAGCCATGATGTCATTTTCCTGATAAGCGTCTGCATCTGGCGGAACGGCAAAAAACTCCCGCAGATATTGCTTGGCCGGCTTTAACCGTACCACTGCCAGTGCGGCGTCCGGGGCGGCACCGGAAAACGTGGTGGGACTCTGAATCTGACGGCCTGCGGCAACTCCGGCCAGAAAGGTTCCGTGCCCGCTGGTATCAGTGGAGGGCACAAGCTCCAGCGGCTGTTCGGAGGCCAGGGCGCGGTTTAAGTCTTCCTGGCTGTAGACGGTGCCGTAAAACGGCTGGAATCCGGCCACAGCTTCCGGGGTATTTTCACTTTCAATAGTCTGATCCCAGAGCCGCAGGATCCGGCTGGTGCCGTCCGGGTTTTGAAACAGCGGGTTTGTATAATCAATCCCGGTGTCAATCATCCCGATGAGGATGCCCTGGCCGGTGCTCATGAGATTTGGCTGGGAAAAGACCGGAAGGATTCCGGTGGCTTCCAGGGCCGTGGTATCCTGTAGTCCGTAAAGTTTTGGAATGGCGGAGTAGGTGTGCTGCGTAAAACTTAAAGGGAGGACGCCGGAAAGGGGCGCGTGGACAATGGCGTATTCCTGACTCACCAGATTGACACACCGGGTCTGGGCCAGCTCGTAGAGGGAATCTACAGCCCGCGGGGAATACCGAACGATGAAATCGGCAATCTCTTCCGAGGCAGGGGAAACATTGCAGGGGATCATGAAAACTCCCGGAACTTTTTTCTGATAATATATGAAGGAACATCAGAACAGGTGTAAGTGTGATGGTACTGAACAGTTACGAACAGGTTACAGTTTGACGGCGTTCCGTTTTGATAGTACAATAAGAATAGCTGCGCAGTAATTTGCCACCTGCGCAATTGAGAGAATATCTGGAAATCAGGAGGAATGTGTCTATGCTTTATACAGGAATCATCGCGGCGCTGTCATCACTGGACCTTGGCATCAAATGGCTGATTGACCGGGAAAAACCGGAGAATTTCCCGAAGCCGCTGCCGCATACAAAAGGAAAAATCCTGCTGTACCGGAATCACAACGCCGGTTTTCCCTTCGGCTTTCTGGAGCAGCATGCAGAGCTTGTGCGGATGCTGCCGCTGGCGGTGATCTCAGGACTGGCCGGTTTTCTGGCTGCGATCCTTCCGCAGAAAGGAAAAACCGTACAGAAATTCGGCATTGCTGTTATTCTTGGCGGCGCGGTCAGCAATCTTTATGACCGCATGATCCGACACTATGTGGTGGACTATTTCAGCATTCAGTGTGGAAAACTGAAGAAGGTAGTCTTCAATCTTGGGGATATCTTTGTATTTCTTGGCTCCGGCATCCTGTTCGGAGCGGAGTTCATAAAGGAAATCCGGGGTATGCTGCCGGAAAAAACTCCTGTTGACAGCAGTCGTGAAACCATGTAAAATCGAATGAAAATATAAAAGGAGCGAAATATTTCTATGTTAGATTCTGGAGACAGTACGGGCATACAACTGGCGGCGGTTTTGATCCTGCTGATGCTGTCAGCGTTTTTCTCCTCGGCGGAGACTGCCCTGACTACGGTAAACAAGATGCGGGTGCGTACTCTGGCAGAGAGCGGTGACAAGCGTGCAGCCATGGTGGCGGCCGTCATCGAAGATCCGGCCAAGATGCTCAGCACCATTCTGATTGGCAACAACATTGTGAATCTGTCAGCCTCTTCCCTGATGACAACCCTGACCCTGCGCGTGTTTGGCAATGCGGCGGTTGGCGTAGCCACCGGCGTGCTGACGCTGCTGATCCTGGTATTCGGTGAGATCACGCCAAAGACTATGTCCACGCTGTATGCGGAGAAAATCTCTTTTGCTTATGCAGGTGCCATCCATGTGCTGATGGTGGTTCTGACTCCGGTAATCTTCATTGTCAATAAGCTGTCCATGGGAGTTCTCTTCCTTTTGCGTGTAGACCCCAACAAAAAGCAGGATCCCATAACAGAGGATGAGCTCCGGACGATCGTGGAAGTAAGCCATGAGGAAGGCGTTATTGAGAGCGAAGAAAAGAAGATGATCAACAACGTATTCGATTTCGGGGATGCTGTGGCCAAGGATGTTATGGTGCCGCGTATCGATATGGTCATGGTAGATGTAAACGCAACCTTCGATGAGCTCATGGAGCTGTTCCAGAATGAACGCTTTACCCGTATCCCGGTTTACGAGGAAAATACGGACAATGTCATCGGCATTGTGAATATGAAGGATTTTATTCTGTTTGATCATGAAAAGGAAAAGAATTTTTCCATCCGTGATTATCTGCGCCAGCCGCTTTATACCTACGAATACAAGAAGACGGCCGAGCTGATGCTGGAGATGCGAAAAACCTTCAACAATATTGTCATTGTACTGGATGAGTACGGTGCCACCGCCGGTCTTATTACTCTGGAGGATATGCTGGAGGAGATTGTCGGTGAGATCCGCGATGAGTACGATCAGGATGAGGAGGATGACGTAAAGGAAGTTGCGCCGGATGAATATCTGGTGAATGGTTCAGCCAAACTGGACGATCTGAATGACCGCTTGGGCCTGGAACTGGAATCTGAGGATTATGATTCCATTGGCGGACTGGTGATCGGCCTGCTGGACCATCTGCCGGAGGAAGGCGAGGAAGTTGATTACGAGAATCTTCATTTAAAAGTAGAAGAGATGGATAAAAACCGGATCGGAAAAATCCGCATTCAGATTCATCATCCGGAAGAGTCGGAGGATGGAGAGAAGGAAAAAGACGGAGAACACGAATAAAACAGTAAAAAAGAAGAGGATGCAGCAAACTGGTCCCGGAACATACCGGGTTCAGCTTTGCTGCATCCCTTTCTTTTTCATCAGCTTAAAATTCCTCCTGCCATGCCTCCTGCCGCGCAGCAGGCCAGTACCGGAAGCATCCGGGAAAGCTCTGGTACCTGCCCGTGGCGCAGCAGAAGGGATGCCGTAAAGAGCGCCAGAAAATACAGAACTCCGGTGAGAAGCCCCCAGAAAAAACGCCGGGTACGCAGCGCTTTGCCGCAGAGCAGCCCGCCCGCGAAGCAGGAGATGGCATAGAGGGCATAGACCGCGGGTGCAATCTGCGACTCCTTCAGTTTCAGCCTGTATAAAACAAAGGTCAGGATGAATAAAAGCAGGGCAGATAAAAGATAGGACGCAACAAGCGAGATCAGAACAGCTTTCGGGCGGGATGGCAGCATAAAACTTCTCCTTTAGGGAATACTCTGATTGCTTTATTCTATTCCGGGCTGTCCGAAAATATGTGTGGGGAAAATGAATGGAACAAATGGTTACTGTACACGGGTAGGCATTTTCTGAACTGAAAATGCCGTATGATATCGTGGTGGCAGCAGATTTTGCCGATTTGGAATGCGAAGCATCGGAAAAATCCGTTGCTGTTTGCGCAACGCGTGAACAGTAACAACAAATGGCTTAAATATAAAGAAAAACAGGCGAGAAATTGCAAAAATATCCTTGACATGCTATCATCAAACGGATATAATGACATGGCGTGCGAAAATCGCAGGATTTTTTGATGCGCAAAAAGCTGAAAAGAATTACAGCAACCAACAGACAATATCACAGGAGGTGAAAGGAATGCCAACATTCAACCAGTTAGTGAGAAAGGGAAGACAGACCGCAGAAAAGAAGTCTACCGCACCGGCTCTGCAGAGAGGATACAACTCCTTACAGAAGCGTGCAACCAACACTTCTTCTCCGCAGAAGAGAGGTGTCTGCACCGCAGTTAAGACTGCAACCCCGAAGAAGCCGAACTCTGCACTTCGTAAAATCGCCAGAGTACGTCTTTCTAACGGTATCGAGGTAACCAGCTACATCCCGGGCGAGGGACACAACTTACAGGAGCACAGCGTAGTATTAATTCGTGGTGGCCGTGTTAAGGACCTTCCGGGTACCAGATACCACATCATCAGAGGTACTCTTGATACCGCAGGCGTAGCCAACAGAAAGCAGGCTCGTTCCAAGTACGGCGCTAAGAGACCGAAAGACGCTAAGAAGAAATAATAAGTAACAGCTTACACTAGTAGTACCACTAACGTAAGTAAAAGTAGTTAGTGCCGGGATGATATTGCCTGTGGTTGCAGGAATAGATAGAACCGTGCGCGAACACATTTTTATGGAAACATGTGAGTACCTATGAATTAATTTCTATAATTAAGGAGGGAAGTAACGTGCCACGTAAAGGACATATTCAGAAAAGAGATGTATTAGCAGATCCTTTATACAACAACAAGGTTGTAACCAAGCTGATCAACAACATCATGCTTGATGGTAAGAAGGGTGTTGCACAGAAAATCGTATACGGTGCATTTAACCGTGTAGAAGAGAAGAGCGGCAAGCCGGCTCTGGAAGTCTTCGAAGAGGCTATGAACAACATCATGCCTGTTCTGGAGGTTAAGGCAAAACGTATCGGTGGTGCTACCTATCAGGTGCCGATCGAGGTTAAGCCGGAGAGACGTCAGACTCTTGCACTTCGCTGGATCACCATGTTCTCCCGTAAGAGAGGCGAGAAGACCCAGGAAGAGAGACTGGCAAACGAGATTATGGACGCAGCAAACAACACTGGTGCATCTGTAAAACGTAAAGAAGACATGCATAAGATGGCAGAGGCTAACAAGGCCTTCTCCCACTTCAGATTCTAATAGGAGGAAAAAGCTTTGGCTGGAAGAGAATATCCGTTGGAGAGAACCAGAAATATTGGTATCATGGCTCACATCGATGCTGGTAAGACCACTTTGACTGAGCGTATCCTGTATTACACTGGTGTAAACTACAAAATCGGTGATACTCACGAAGGTACTGCTACCATGGACTGGATGGAGCAGGAGCAGGAGCGTGGTATTACCATTACTTCAGCAGCTACCACCTGTCACTGGACCATTCATGGCCAGGACAACCGTCCGATCAAAGGACAGCCGGAGTATCGTATCAACATCATCGATACCCCAGGTCACGTAGACTTCACTGTTGAGGTAGAGCGTTCCCTTCGTGTACTGGACGGCGCTGTAGGCGTGTTCTGTGCAAAGGGTGGTGTAGAGCCGCAGTCCGAGAACGTATGGCGTCAGGCTGATACCTACAACGTACCGCGTATGGCATTCATCAACAAGATGGATATCCTGGGCGCTAACTTCTACGGCGCAGTAGAGCAGATCCGTACCAGACTTGGTAAGAACGCTATCTGCTTACAGCTGCCGATCGGTAAAGAGGACGAGTTCAAGGGCCTTATCGACCTGTTCGAGATGCAGGCTTACATCTACAACGATGATAAGGGCGACGACGTTACTGTTTGCGAAATCCCGGATGATATGAAGGATGATGCAGAGTTATATCACACCGAGCTGGTAGAGAAGATCTGCGAGCTGGATGATGATCTGATGATGCAGTATCTGGAAGGCGAAGAGCCATCTATCGAGGAACTGAAGAAAGTATTAAGAAAAGCTACCTGTGAGTGTACCGCTGTTCCGGTATGCTGCGGTAGTGCATACAGAAACAAAGGTGTTCAGAGACTTCTGAACGCAGTTATCGAGTTCATGCCGGCTCCGACCGATATCCCGTCTATCAAGGGTACCGATATGGATGGCAATGAAATCGAGCGTCATTCTTCTGATGAAGAGCCGTTCGCAGCTCTGGCATTCAAGATCATGACCGACCCGTTCGTAGGTAAGCTGGCATTCTTCCGTGTGTACTCCGGTACCATGAATTCCGGTTCCTACGTTCTGAATGCTACCAAGGGCAAGAAAGAGCGTGTTGGCCGTATCCTTCAGATGCATGCTAACAAGAGACAGGAGATTGACAAGGTTTACTCCGGCGATATCGCTGCAGCAGTAGGCTTTAAGATTACCGGTACCGGTGATACCATCTGTGATGAGAATCATCCGGTTATCCTGGAGTCCATGGAGTTCCCGGAGCCGGTTATCGATATCGCTATCGAGCCGAAGACCAAAGCTGGTCAGGGCAAGATGAGCGAGGCACTTGCGAAACTTGCAGAGGAGGATCCGACCTTCCGTGCATCCACCAACCAGGAGACTGGCCAGACCATCATCTCCGGTATGGGTGAGTTACATCTGGAGATCATCGTAGACCGTCTTCTGAGAGAGTTCAACGTAGAAGCAAACGTTGGTGCTCCGCAGGTTGCTTACAAAGAGACCTTCACCAAGGCCGTAGACGTAGACAGCAAATATGCTAAGCAGTCTGGTGGTCGTGGTCAGTACGGTCACTGTAAAGTTCACTTCGAGCCGATGGATGCGAACGCAGAAGAGACCTTCAAGTTCGAGTCTACCGTTGTCGGCGGTGCTATCCCGAAAGAGTACATCCCGGCAGTTGGCGCTGGTATCGAAGAGGCTTCCAAGTCCGGTATCCTTGCTGGATTCCCGGTACTCGGTGTAAAAGCTACCGTATACGATGGTTCTTACCATGAGGTCGACTCTAACGAGATGGCATTCAAGATCGCTGGTTCCATGGCGTTCAAGGAGGCTATGCAGAAGGCAGGCGCTATCCTGCTTGAGCCGATCATGAAGGTTGAGGTTACCATGCCTGAGGAGTACATGGGTGATGTTATCGGTGATATCAACTCCCGTCGTGGCCGTATCGAGGGTATGGATGACTTAGGCGGCGGTAAGATCGTTAAGGCATACGTTCCGCTTTCCGAGATGTTCGGTTACTCTACTGACCTTCGTTCCAAGACTCAGGGACGTGGTAACTACTCCATGTTCTTCGAGAAGTACGAGCCGGTTCCGAAGTCCGTACAGGAGAAGGTTATCAACGAGCACAAGAAATAATGTAATCTAATTTTCAGCCGGTGGTTCTGCAGTTGTTTTTATCAAAGAATATGCTGCAGAGCCGCCAGCCGGAATATAGAAAAGGCTTGAAAATATTGCGTAAATAGCATATAATAAAGAACAGCCTAACCATATAATCAATCGCCCGTACTAGGCGGGCAAATCAAGGAGGACGTTATAAAATGGCAAAAGCAAAGTTTGAAAGAACCAAACCGCATTGTAACATTGGTACCATCGGCCACGTTGACCATGGTAAAACCACTCTGACCGCAGCAATCACCAAAGTTCTGGCTGAGAGAGTTGCTGGTAACACCGCTACCGATTTCGAGAACATCGATAAGGCTCCGGAGGAGAGAGAGCGTGGTATCACCATTTCTACCGCACACGTTGAGTATGAGACCGAGCACAGACACTATGCACACGTTGACTGCCCAGGACATGCTGACTACGTTAAGAACATGATCACCGGTGCAGCTCAGATGGATGGCGCTATCCTTGTAGTAGCAGCAACCGATGGTGTTATGGCTCAGACCAGAGAGCACATCCTGCTTTCCCGTCAGGTAGGCGTACCGTACATCGTTGTATTCATGAACAAATGTGATATGGTTGACGATCCGGAGCTGCTTGAGTTAGTAGACATGGAGATCCGTGAGCTGCTGAACGAGTACGAGTTCCCGGGCGATGACACCCCGATCATTCAGGGTTCCGCTCTGAAGGCTCTTGAGGATCCGCACGGTGAGTGGGGCGACAAGATCATGGAGCTGATGGACGCAGTTGACAGCTGGATCCCGGATCCGCAGCGTGAGACTGATAAGCCGTTCCTGATGCCTGTAGAGGATGTATTCACCATTACCGGTCGTGGTACCGTTGCTACTGGCCGTGTAGAGCGTGGTGTTCTTCATCTGAACGATGAGGTTGAGATCGTTGGTATCCACGAGGAGACCAAGAAGACCGTTGTTACCGGTATCGAGATGTTCCGTAAGTTACTGGATGAGGCTCAGGCTGGTGATAACATCGGTGCTCTGCTTCGTGGTATCCAGAGAACTGAGATCGAGCGTGGACAGGTTCTGTGTAAGCCGGCATCCGTAAAATGCCACAACAAGTTTACCGCACAGGTTTACGTTCTGACCAAAGACGAGGGTGGTCGTCATACCCCGTTCTTCAACAACTATCGTCCGCAGTTCTACTTCAGAACAACTGACGTAACCGGCGTTTGCGAGCTCCCGGCTGGTACCGAGATGTGCATGCCTGGTGATAACGTAGAGATGACCGTTGAGCTGATCCATCCGGTAGCTATGGAGCAGGGTCTTCGTTTCGCTATCCGTGAGGGTGGTAGAACCGTAGGTTCAGGCCGTGTTGTTTCTATCGTTGAGTAATCACTGATCAGAAATTAATCGAAATTTTTATATCATGTAGATGCGCAGGAGCGCCTACTGTGTCCAAACGTAAGATGACCCGTGGAGATTTTCTCCACGGGTTTTTCTGTTGCGTGAATTTCACGTTACTGTTCACGCATTGCGCAAACAATTTCACACAAAGTTCAAACTAAAGATTTGACAGCTGTGTTATAATGTAACGAGTGCAAGAGAGCCCGAAGCGTGCTTGCACGGTTATGGCGATAGAATTGAGGAGTATATTATGAAAATGAAATGGAAACAGCAGGCAGCTACTGCATTAGCAGCAGTGCTCTGCGGAGCGGGACTGCATGCTGCGGCATCCGCAATGCCGGACACTCAATATACCTTTCATACCGATGTCTATGGACCGGGTGTGGCTAATCTGTCTTCTTCAGACAGCTATTCCAGATATCAGTGGGGCCTGAAGAATGATGCGGAGCTGCAGTACAGCGAGATCACAAATCGCTTTAAGGACAGCAACCCGAAGCTGGCAACCTACATTGATCTGGCAAACTACCTTGGCATGCCGGCCCCGGTAGCCGGACCGGATGCTTACCGTATCAAGGAGATCCGGGCAAGACGGGGAGTGGATATTGATATCCTGCCGGCATGGAACCTTTACGATTCCAGCACAGAGGAGCACCGGCAGGTGGTAGTGGCAGTCATTGACACGGGAATTGATATCAATCATCCTGATCTGAAGGATGCTATCTGGACCAACGAAGATGAGATTCCGGGAGATGGCATTGATAATGACGGAAACGGTTACGTGGACGATGTACATGGCTGGAATTTTTTTGATGGAAACAATGAACTCTGTAAAGGCATTGAGGATAATCATGGAACCCATGCGGCGGGAACCATTGCCGCCGCCCGCGGAAATGGCGGTATTGCCGGTATTACGGACAACAAATATGTGAAGGTCATGGTATTAAAGGCACTGGGAACCCAGTACGGTGTAGGTGAGGAAAAGGCCATCATTGAAGCCATTCGCTATGCGGAAGCAAACGGAGCCTCCATCTGCAACCTCAGTTTTGGTACGACAGAGTATTATCCGGAACTGGAGAAGGTAATGCGGGCATCCAGGATGCTGTTTGTGGTATCGGCCGGAAACGGAAACGAAAAAGGCATCGGAGAGGACACAGACCAGAAGCCGGACTATCCATCCTCCTTTGACCTGGATAATGTCATTTCTGTGGCAAACCTGATGTTTGACGGAAGCCTGGCGGAAAGCTCCAATTACGGAGCAAAGAGCGTGGATATCGCGGCACCGGGCACCTACATTGTCAGCACCATCGCAGATGGCGGTTATGGATTTATGACCGGAACCTCTATGTCAGCTCCGATGGTAGCCGGAGCGGCGGCGTTTTTGTATTCCTATCGCACGGATCTGCAGCTTTCTGATATCCGGAAAGTTCTTCTGGAAACGGCGCGAAAGATTCCGCCGTTGGAAGGCAAGCTCAGCAGCAATGGTATGCTGGATGTATATGCCGCACTGAACTATGGCAGAACGACGGAAACAGCAGACAGTGCGCAGACGGAGCAGCCGGCAGATCATACACAGGCAGACCAGAATGCGGCGGCTGGACAGACTGCGGAGCAGACAGCAGAGGCCCCACAGGAGCGCCAGAACAGTGACAGCGCATCAGACGGCGCGTCTCAGTCAGAGAGTACGGCTTCCACATCAAAAACAATTATAGCAGGAGGCGGGGAACCAGTTAATCTGGGGTGGTAAAGCATATCAGAAAATCCCTGCAAAATTCAGAAAAGAGCATTAGAAAAGCCCATGAAAACGATTTGTGAACGGTTTTCATGGGCTTTTTCAATATGCCTTTTATAATGCGGTCTGCGGTGCGGCGTTATTTCTTTTTATTTTTGTACTCAGCCAGCAGCCGCTCAAACTCTTCTTCGTCACCGGAGCGCTGCAGGCGCTGTCTGCGGCGTTCCCGTCGTTTTGCCAGGGCTTTGGCTTCTTTCTTTTTCGAGTAGATGAACCAGCTTATAAGGCCGATCACGCCAAGAACAAGAAGCACGATCAGGATTGTGATCAGGACACCGGCTACGGAAATATGTTTGTGTGGCCGCTGGGGCTTCTCTGCGTTGGAAGCAGTAGCCAGGGGAGCTTCTGCATTTGCGGTATCGAAAGCGGTTGTGGCAGCCTCTGAGGCTGAATCATTCCCGTCGATTGTGACGCCATCTTTTGCCAGCAGATACGCGGTACCGATTGTCCGGTCATTGTAGCTGTAGGTGAGCAGCGCTACGGCATTGTCTGGGCTGATCTCCGGCAGCGCCCCAAGCGTGATATCTGCATCTTCAAAGGAGGCACTGTTTGGCAGGGTGATTACGCTGTCAGGATCGATCATCAGATCAGATGCCTGAAACGAGCCTTTATCCAGATTGATGGTCTCGTTTCCGGTTACATAACGGCTTTCATAGTCTGCCACAGTGTAGTCCTGGAAGGACCGGAATCCAAATTCCAAAAGTGCCTTACCATCTACGAAGTATTGTCTTGGCTGCCCTTTTAAGATAACAGAGATCAGGCGGCGGTTATCTTTTACCGCGTAGGTAACCAGGGTATTTCCGGCTTTAATCAGGTAGCCTGTTTTTCCTGCTACGGCCTCTGGATAGTAATACGGGCTGCTGGGGTCTTCTGTCACGCAGAGCCGGTGCTCTCCGCGGATGGTGAAGCCATCCGGGTTCTGGGTGGTCGGCGCGATCTTATGGGTGGTGGCAGAGCTGATCTCTACCAGGGTTTCATTGTCGTAGGCAGCCTGGGCAATCAGGGCCATATCGTAAGCGGAAACATACTGATTATCGCCATTTAAGCCGGATGGGTTTTCGAAGTGGCTTTCCTGACATCCAAGCTGCGCCAGCTTTTCATTCATCATGTTCACAAAGGCAGAAATACTGCCTGCCGTATGCTCGGCCAGAGCATTGGCGGCCTGGTTGCAGGATACTAGCAGCATGGAGTAGAGACAGTCTTCTACGGACAGCTGGTCACCTGCCACAACGCTGATTTTATTTCCGCTGTCGGCCTCAACCTGGTTGACAGCCGTTGTAGAAAATGTTACAGTATCATCCAGATTGCAATTTTCCAGGACGATGAGTGCTGTGAGGATTTTGGTGATACTGGCCGGCGGGTAGGTCAGGTGGATATTCTGACCATACAGAATGGCACCGGAATCCATATCCATGACAATGCCTGCCTCAGCCATGATGCCGGTATCGGAGGGCCAGTCCGGTTTTGCCCAGGTTGTCAGAATGAACAACTGGCATGTTAGGACAAAACATACAAATTTTGATATCGTTTGTTTCCATTTATTTAGCAATGTGCAAACCTCCCGTGTTCTTTTTCCGTTTGCCGGTTCGAGTGAAAAGCAAGGAACTCTGCGGAAATATCCGTATTTTGGCAAACCGGACCTGTCTAATCATACCTTATGTAAAATAAATATTCAACCAAATATTCCATGAAATATTCGTGAAATTGCCACTTCCATTTTCCCTGTATTTGTAGTATCATAGTCTCTGCTACGATATATAGTTGTTTATAAACAATAAAAATACAAGATATAGTATATTTGAGAGGGGTTTAGGCATGACTACGGATGTTAAGACAAATGTCATCAAGAGAAACGGCAAGGAAGTTTCTTTTGATGTCTCTAAAATCGTGAATGCGATCACAAAGGCAAATGCCAGTGTGGATCATCTTCATCAGCTGAATGAATATCAGATCAATGCAGTGGCAGATATGATCGCTAAGCAGGTGGAAGAGGCTACGCATGCGGTAAATGTAGAAGATATTCAGGATATGGTAGAGACCGGCATCATGGAGATGCGCGGTTATGAGGTGGCGCAGAAATATGTGCGTTACCGTTATAAGAGAGAGCTGACCAGAAAGTCCAATACCACGGACAATGGCATCCTTGCTCTGATCGAGCATCTGAATGAGGAAGTAAAGCAGGAAAACTCCAATAAGAATCCGGTCATCAACTCTACCCAGCGTGATTACATGGCCGGCGAGGTCAGCAAGGACTTAAGCCGCCGTGTCCTGCTTCCGGAAGAGATTGTGCGCGCGCATGAGGCCGGTATCATCCATTTCCACGATACCGATTATTTTGCGCAGAAGGAGCATAACTGCGACCTGATCAATCTGGAGGATATGCTCCAGAACGGTACAGTTATCAGTGAGACCATGATCGAGAAGCCGCACAGCTTCTTTACTGCCTGCAACGTTACCACCCAGATCGTGGCACAGGTGGCCAGCAACCAGTACGGCGGACAGTCCTTCTCCCTGGCTCATCTGGCACCGTTTGTGGATATCAGCCGCCAGAAGCTGCGTAAGAACGTGATCGAGGAGCGCAAGGAGTGCGGAGAGACTCTGGATGAGACCATCATCAACCGTGTAGTAGAACGCAGACTGCGTGAGGAGGTCAAGAGCGGTATCCAGACGATCCAGTATCAGCTGATCACTCTGATGACCTGTAACGGACAGGCACCGTTTGTGACCATGTTCATGTATCTGGACGAGGTTCCGGAGGGACGCACTCGTGATGATCTGGCTATGATCATCGAAGAGGTTCTGATCCAGAGAATGCAGGGCGTAAAAAATGAAAAGGGTGTCTGGATCACTCCGGCCTTCCCGAAGCTGATCTACGTTCTGGATGAAGATAACATTACAGAGGATTCCAAATACTGGTATCTGACGGAGCTGGCTGCAAAGTGTACTGCAAAGCGTATGGTTCCGGATTATATTTCTGCAAAGATCATGAAGGAATTAAAGGGCGGAAACGTATATACCTGCATGGGCTGCCGTTCCTTCCTGACTGTGGAGGATTCCCAGAGAAACGCAGACGGAAGCCACAAGTTCTACGGACGTTTCAATCAGGGTGTTGTTACCATCAACCTGGTGGATGTAGCCTGCTCTTCGGAGGGCGATATGGACCGCTTCTGGGAGATTTTTGAGGAGCGCCTGGAGCTCTGCCACCGCGCGCTGCGCTGCCGTCATGAGCGTCTGCTTGGAACCATCTCCGATGTAGCCCCGATCCTGTGGCAGAACGGTGCCCTGGCAAGACTGAAAAAGGGTGAGACCATCGACAAGCTTTTGTTTAACGGCTATTCCACCATCTCTCTGGGCTACTGCGGCCTGCATGAGATGTGCGTACGCATGACCGGCAAGTCCCATACAGATCCGTCTGCAAAGCCGTTTGCCCTGGCTGTTATGCAGAAGATGAACGACAAGTGCAGGGAGTGGAAGGAGGCCGAGAACATCAGCTATTCCGTATACGGAACCCCGATGGAGTCCACCACCTACAAGTTCGCGAAATGCTTACAGAAACGCTTCGGTATTATTCCGGGCGTAACCGATAAGAACTACATTACCAACAGCTATCATGTTCACGTCAGTGAGGAGATCGATGCCTTCAGCAAGCTGAAATTTGAGTCTGATTTCCAGAAGCTGTCTCCGGGCGGCGCGATCAGCTATGTGGAAGTGCCGAACATGCAGCAGAATATCCCGGCAGTCCTGTCTGTCATGAAGTTCATCTATGAGAACATCATGTATGCAGAGCTGAATACCAAGAGCGATTACTGCGAGTGCTGCGGCTATGACGGTGAGATCAAAATCGTCGAGGATGAGGCAGGTAAGCTGATCTGGGAGTGCCCGAACTGCGGCAACCGTGACCAGGACAAGATGTCTGTTGCACGCCGTACCTGCGGCTATATCGGAACCCAGTTCTGGAACCAGGGACGGACGCAGGAAATCCGCGACCGCGTGCTGCATCTGTAAAAACGGAAATAATATATTGTATGCCAGGCGGACAGAAAAACATAGCAGTTGTTTTTCTGTTCGCCTCTTCACATTTTTTGCGAAAAATAACGGTCATATTTTGTTGATTTTGTGGTAAAATAGACGTCATGCGAGAGAGAATCGACATAATTGGGGAGGGGATACAATGCAGCTACGTGATATCCAGTATGTAATTGCGGCTGCGGAAGCTGGCAGCTTTTCTAAGGCAGCGCTTGTGGTGCACGTAAGCCAGCCTGCGTTGAGCCAGATGATCCAGCGTCTGGAGGATGAGCTTGGGGTGAAGCTTTTTATAAGGAAGAGCAACAAAGTAATCCTCACAGAGGAGGGTGCTATTTTCTGCGAAGAGGGGCGGGAAATCCTGAATCGCAGTCAGCATCTGATTAGCCGGATGGGGGAATTTAAAGAGCTGACCCAGGGAAAATTGTCAATTGCCATTGCGCCATTTTACCAGAAGAATTTTCTGCTTCCGTTTCTGGCGGAATTCCGAAAAAAATATCCGGGAATCATGGTGCAGGTGGTAGATGCGTTTTCCAATTACTCGGAGGAACTGCTGATGAACGGGGAAGTGGATCTTGCACTGGTTATGCTGCCGTTCCACAGCGGTACGATTCGGTATGAACCGCTTTACCGGGAGCAGATTTATCTGGCGGTTCCGAAGCATTCGGATGTATGTCAGAAGTTGGGGGGATCTGAATCACGGGAACTGGAGACGGAAGATCTGCGGAAGCTGCAAGAGGAGCCATTTATTCTATATGAACGTGGACGGCGTATGTATGAAAGTTCTCAGAAATTGTGCAGAAGTGCCGGATTTGTTCCGAAGGCGGCATTTTTATCCAATTCCTGCGAAAGCCTGAATGCGATGGTGGGAAATGGCATGGGAATCGGGTTTGTACCTTCCTCGGTAGAAAAAACAGCGAACCATGAAGAAATCGTATATTACTCCATCAACAGCCCGGATGCAATCCGGACACTGGCGGTCGGATATTTGGAGAAGAACTTATCGGCGGCTGCACAGGAGTTTGTGAAGATGGCCAAAAAACAGAATAGGATTACTGGATAACAGGAAATCTGAAAGGAAAATGCGATAACCTTTCAGATTTCTTTTTTTATTGCGATAAGTTTATGTTATAGGCATATTGTTTATGTATATTTCCTAATAAAAGCGCGGTGTGTTAAAATGGTTATAGTTAAAAAATACAAAAAAAGATAAAAATAATGAAAAAAATAAACAAAACAAACAAAAGCCTGAGCGGCAAAAAATAACATTAAGAAAAGAGAGGGATCGCTATGAAAAAAAGAAATCTGAAGGTAATGGCTATGATGGCAGCAGCAGTTCTTGCATTATCCGGATGTTCTGGTGGGGGAAACACTGCGACAGAGGCACCGAAGTCAGACAGCAGCGCAGCTGCTACAGAAGCAGCCGCAGATACCAAGGCAGCCGATGACAGTAAAACGGCCGACAGCGGAAAAGCAGCAGCTCCCACAGATTACCCGACCAAATCCATTGACCTGGTTGTACCGTTTACCGCAGGCGGCAACGTAGACCTTTCCTGCCGTATCCTGGCTCAGGAGATGGAGAAAGAACTGGGACAGCCGGTCAGCGTTCTGAACAAAGAGGGTGGCGGTGCCGTTATTGGACAGACTTATGTAGCAAACTCCAAACCGGACGGCTACACGCTTCTGGCTATGACCTCATCCTTCGTTACCAACGTTCTGAGCGGAACTACTACTTATGATATGGATTCCATTATCCCGGTTGCAGAGTACTGCTTCGACCCGGAGATTATCGTAGTATCCGCAGATTCCGGAATTGAGACTATCGATCAGTTCGTAGAAGAAGGAAAGAAGAGAGCGTTACTGAATACCACACCTGGTTTCTCTACCTCCCATCACATTGCAAGCCTGTTATTCTCCCAGAAGACCGATGTTCAGTTTGAGTATATGCATACCAACGGATCATCTGAGCAGACTGTACAGCTGGCAGGCGGACATGCTGAGGTTGGCTTTACTACTTACGCAGGTGCAGCTTCTCTGATCGATCAGGGCAAGATCAAGGTTCTGGCTATCTGTTCCGATGAGAGAAGTGAAAACCTTCCGGATGTTCCTACCTTAAAGGAAAGTGGTATAGACTTCACGTATGGTTCCTATAGAGGTATTGGTGTTCCAGCCGGCACTCCGGATGAGATCGTTCAGTACCTGTCCGATACCATGGAATCTGTTATGAACTCTGACGAAGTAAAAGACCAGTTTGCAAACAGCGGACTTCCGATTACCTATGCAAATTCATCAGACTTTAAGGCTATGCTGGATGAAGACTACAAGAATATGGAATCCATTCAGGATCTTTTGAAGGAATAAGAAGGGGGAGTACACTGTGGGTAAGAAAGACTGTGGACTTGGAATTGGCGCGATCGTCTTAGGTATTGCAGTATTTGTATATTTTCAGGGCCTTCCTGGTGCTGCAGGATCATACCCGAAGCTGGTCAGCGCGGCTATTGTAATTTTAGGAATTCTGATTCTGGCGGGTTCTTTCAAGGCTGCAAAGCAGGAAGAACCGGCTCAGAAGGAAAAGAAAAATATTTCCTATAAAACCGTGGCTTTGATTGTAGTGTATCTGTTTGCATACTATTTCCTGTTCCAGTATGTGGGCTATGTAATCCCAACGTTTCTGATGATGTTAGCCACATCGGTAACACTGGGATACCGGAACTGGAAGGTTCTGATCCCAACCGATCTGTTGATCAGCATTGGTTTGTATCTGGCATTTACACAGTTATTCCATGTAAGATTCATGGGTCTGTTTTTCTAAAATCATGTGAGAAAGGAGTGGAGAGAAAATGTCCAGTATTTTCTTAGGATTTCAGACGGTAGCTTCACCGATGGTGCTGCTGTTCCTGGTTCTGGGCTGTGTAGTCGGACTGGTAATCGGAGCTCTTCCGGGTCTGACCGGTAATATGGCGATTGCGCTGATGGTACCGATGACCTTTGGCATGCAGCCGAGTGTGGGGCTTGCGTTTCTGGCAGCAATCTACTGTTCTTCCATTTATGGCGGTTCGATTTCCGCAATTTTACTTGGTATTCCGGGAACCATCTCCAGTTTCGCGACAACACTGGATGGTTATCCACTGGCGAAACAGGGGAAGGCAGGCCTGGCCCTTGGAACTTCCACCATGGCCAGTGTCTTTGGCGGACTGTTCAGTGCCCTGGTGCTGATGTTTTTAACCCCGGTACTTGCAGATTTCGCGTTAAAGTTTGGTCCTGGTGAGTACTTTGCAATTTCTCTGTTAGGTATTGCCTGCATTACCAGCATCAGCGGTGACAACATTCCGAAAGGACTTCTTTCCGGCATGATCGGTCTTCTGATCGCAGTCATCGGTATGGATCCGCAGAATGGTACTCCGCGTCTGACCTTTGGCAATGTAAACCTGTTAAGTGGCATCAGCCTGGTAGCTTCCCTGATCGGTCTGTTTGGTATCGTATCCGTTATGAAAACTGCGGAAGCCTGCAAAAATGTGAAAACAACAAGTACTATGCCGACAGTCGATAATGTCTGGATTGGCTGGAAAGAATGTATGCGTCAGTTTCCGGTATGGCTGAGAGCTTCCGTAATCGGAACCATCGTCGGCATCATCCCGGGTGCAGGAACCAATGTAGCGACTTTCATGGCCTACGATATTGAGAAAAAGCTGTCCGGTGATCCGGATTCCTTCGGAAACGGAAACGTAAACGGTGTTGCGGCTCCTGAGGCAGCCAACAATGCAGTAACCGGCGGTTCCCTGGTGCCACTTTTGGCACTGGGCGTTCCTGGAAACTCCACATCCGCATTGTTCCTTGGCGCAATCATGATTCACGGCATGAGAACCGGCCCGGTATTCTTTACCGAGCATCCGGATATCATTTATGGCCTGTTCATTTCCATCATCATTGCGAACATTATCATGGCGCCTCTCGGAATCTTTACCCTTCGCTATATGAAGACCATTCTTTCCGTTCCGGAGGAACTGCTGGCAGGAATTATCCTGGCATTTTGTGTAACGGGTGTATTCGCACTGGCCACCAACCCGTTTGATGTGCTCGTGCTGATCGTATTTGGCCTGATTGGCTATTTCTGCTACAAATTCAAGATTCCGACCGCACCGATGATTGTGGCTATGGTGCTGGGATCCATGACGGAGAACAACTTAAGACAGGCGCTGATCGCAAGCAAGGGTTCCTGGAATTTCCTTTATACCCAGCCGCTTACCCTGACCATCGTAAGCATTGCCCTGTTAAGCTTCTTCTTCCCGTTTATTGCAGCTCTGATTAAGAAAAGAACAAAGAAAGCGTAAAAGACGCAGTATGAAATAACGAATGTACAGGAGGATTGTCAGATGAAAATTACAAAAGTAGATGTGTTTATGCTGGATGCCGGTTCTCAGAGATGGCAGAGAAAACCGATCGTGTGCCGTATTTATACCGATGAAGGCATTTACGGTGACGGCGAAGCCGGTATCGCATTCGGAATCGGAAGCACCGCAGCGTTTGGCATGGTAAAAGACCTGGCCGGCCTGATTGTTGGCATGGATCCGATGAATATTGAAGTAATCTGGAATAAGATGTTTAAGTCCAGCTTCTGGGGCATGGGCGGAGGTGCCATCGTATTTGCTGGTATCAGCGCGATTGATATTGCACTGTGGGACATTAAGGGCAAGGCATTAAATGTTCCATGCTATCAGTTAATGGGCGGCAAGTTCAGAAGTCAGATGCGTTCCTACGCTTCCCAGCTGCAGTTCGGCTGGTGTGACAAAATCGGACCTTATGGCAAACCGGAAGAGTACCGCATGATTGCAAAATATGCTCTGGATGACGGCTACGATGCCATCAAGATCGATTTTACCCAGATCGGACCGGACGGCACCCACCTTCCGAAGAGCGAGTGCGAGGGCATTCCGTCCAGAACCTTCATGAAGATGGTAGAGGATCGTATGAAAGCAGTCCGTGATCTGGGATATGATTTTGACCTGATTGTGGAAAACCACTGTCGTACCGATGCGGTCAGCGCGGTTATGATCGGCGAGCTGTGTGACAAGTATAAAGTTATGGCTCTGGAGGAGCCGGTTATCCCGATGAATCCGATGATGCAGAAAGCGGTTCACGACAAGGTGAAAACTCCGATCGCCAGCGGTGAACGTCTCTATGGACGCTGGCATTATATGAACAATTTTGCGGAGAACAATGTACAGCTGTTACAGCCGGATATCTGTAACTGTGGCGGTCTCACCGAGTCCAAGAAGATCTGCGATATGGCACAGGTATTTGATGTAACGGTACAGGCTCACTGCGCAGGCTCCCCGATCTCTACTGCAGCAGCACTCCATATCGAGGCAGCAATTCCGAATTTCTGCATCCATGAGCATCACTTCCGCAGCACCCAGCCGGATTTGACCAGACTGTGCAAGTACGATTACCAGCCGGTTAAAGGTATTTACACCGTTCCGGAGCTTCCGGGACTTGGCCAGGAAATGACCAAGGACGCAATGGACAATGCATTGATGCATGTAACCGTAGACAGAAACGAAAAAGGGCTGTAATTCTCTCTTATGTAACATATAGCAAAAACACGGCAGACTGTGAAATGCAGGCTGCCGTGTTTTTGTTGTTCTCTTGGCTAATTCTGACGATTTTATGAAAATTATGGTGTGCACCCTCACGTGCCTTGCACCTGATGAAATTTAATGGTATACTGTCGTGGTAAATTACCCGTATTGCGGCCAGCAAGGCCGGAAAAACAATAAAATGCCCCGTTTGTGGGCGGTTTTCGGGTCAAAAGGACGGATGAAAGGAATCCTATGTCTTCAAATAACGAATACGCGATCCAGGTACAGGATGTGAGCAAGATATATAAGCTGTATGACAAGCCGATCGACCGGCTGAAGGAGTCTCTCAGCTTAACCCATAAAAACTACCATAAGGACTTCTTTGCACTGAGTGATATTTCATTCAATGTAAAGAAGGGTGAGACGGTAGGTATCATCGGAACCAACGGTTCCGGAAAATCAACGATATTAAAGATCATCACCGGAGTGCTGACCCCGACAAGCGGACAGGTCCGGGTGAGTGGAGTTATCTCGGCGCTTCTGGAGCTGGGAGCGGGCTTCAACATGGATTACACCGGCATTGAGAATATTTACATGAACGGAACCATGATGGGCTTTTCCAAAAAACAGATGGACGAGAAGCTTCCGGATATCCTGGAATTTGCGGATATCGGAGACTTTGTTTACCAGCCGGTGAAAACCTATTCCAGCGGTATGTTTGTACGGCTGGCTTTTGCATTGTCAATCAATGTGGAGCCGGAAATCCTCATTGTGGATGAGGCGCTTTCCGTGGGAGATGTGTTCTTCCAGTCCAAGTGCTATCGCCGCATGGAGGAGATCCGAAAGAACGGAACTACCATTCTCATGGTTACCCATGATATGGGCAGTGTCATCAAATACTGCGACCGGGTGGTGCTTTTAAATAAGGGTCATTATGTGGCTGAGGGCGCGCCGGGCAAGATGGTGGATCTGTACAAGAAGATTTTGGCCAACCAGATGGATGATCTGGAAGAGGAGCTGCTGGAGATGAATGATTTCTCCGGCGGGCTGGATGATGATGCAGCAGGAACCGGAGCAGATGGAAAAACAGCGGGATCTGGCGCAGCGGGCAGTGAAAACACGACCGGCAAAGCGGACGGACAGAACGGTGCAGCTGGCAGCGCGGCCTCCGGCCATGCCAACAAAAAGCACAGCGGTCTTATGAAGGATAAGATCACCATCAACCCGAACCGTACCGAGTATGGCAACGGCAAGGCGGAGATCTATGATCTTGGCATGTTTGATGAGCGTGGCAACTTAACGAACCTGTTGTTAAAGGGTGAGTATTTTACCATCAAAGAGAAGATCCGTTTCCATGACAGCATCCAGGCCCCGATCTTTACCTACACCATTAAAGATAAGAAGGGCGCGGACTTAACCGGAACAAACACCATGTTTGAGGGAGCTGAGATCCGTCCGGTGAAAAACGGTGACGAGTACGAGGTGAACTTCCGCCAGAAGATGACCCTTCAGGGCGGGGAGTATCTGCTTTCCATGAGCTGTACCGGCTTTGAGCAGGGCGAGCACACCGTGTACCATCGTTTGTATGATGTGGCGAACATCACGGTCATTTCCAATAAGAATACCGTGGGTGTATATGATATGGAATCCGAGGTGGAGGCAGTGCTGAAACCTTCCACTTTACAATAAGAAAGAGGTTTTTTGAGCATGAGAAAGATCGATGATGAGATACAGGCGCTCCTTTCTGAGCACCGCGGAGATATCCGCTCCATCTTAAAGGACAACCACAGGCTGGACCTTTTGTATGCCCTCTCTTCCCAGCGGGAACTGCTGTTAGAGTGGTATGATTTTGAGCCGGAGGCGGAGGTTCTGCAGGTGGGTGCCGATTACGGCGCGCTGACCGGGCTTCTTCGCTCCAGCGTGAGTGCAGTGACGGTGCTGGATGAGACAGAGAGTGCATTGGAAACGGTGCGCCAGCGCTATCCGGGCGCAGCCAACATCTATTACCGAAAGGACAGTCTGGCCGGTTACGCGGCAGAGGCCTGTGCGGAGGGCAAAAAGTATGACTATGTGATCTTTGCGGGAACTCTGACAGCTCCCTATGAGAAACACATTCATGCGGCTAAGTCTCTGCTAAAGCCGGATGGAATTCTGATTGTGGCTTTGGCCAATGCCCTGGGCATGAAATATTTTGCAGGCACTGTGGAGGAAGAGAATGCGCTGACCAAACGTCAGCTGGCGGAACTGCTCTGTGGGGACAAAGAAACCCAGAGCATGGCCGATGAGAGCGGCACGCTGAAATTCTATTATCCGATGCCGGACTATAAGACTCCGGTCAGCATCTATTCCGATGCCTATCTGCCGAAAAAAGGCGACTTAACCCGGGTAACTCCGGCTTACGATTATCCGCCATATCACCTGATGGAGCAGGGCGAGAAGTTTGATACAGTCTGCGAGGCAGGTTTGTTTGATTTGTATGCCAACTCCTACCTGGTATTCTGGAGCGCGGATCCGAAACAGCTTCAGAAGGATGATGAGCGTATCTTCATTAAATACAACAAGACAAGAAGAGAAGAGTTCCAGATCAAGACCTGCATCTGCGAGCGGAATGTGATCGGCGCGGCTGGAGCCAGTGGCGCAGCGGGAGCGGATGCAACGGGAAATAGCGCAGCGGGCAAAAAAGAGCGCTATGTCGAGAAAGCGGCTCTGAGCCTGGACGGCAGCGCGCACATCGCTTCCTTCAAAGAAAAATATGAGAAGCTGACAAAGCAGCACCGTACCTTAAAGGTGGCAGAGCCGAAGTTTGCCGAGCACCGCAATTCCGTATTCTTTCCGTATCTGGTTGGAGAAACCTGCGCGGAGAAGCTGGGTGAGCAATTAGAGGGCGGACAGCTTCCGCTGGATGTGCTGCAGATTGTCATGAATCAGATCTACGACATCAGCCCGGAGTGCCGCAGCGCGTTTGTCCGGACTGCGGATTTTGATGAAGTGTTTGGCGCGGACCTGACAGAAGAGGAGCAGAATCTGCTGCTTTCCGATACAGCCTGCGAGGTGTCCAACATCGACGCGTTGTTTGAAAACATGCTGATGACCCGGGAAGGCATCTATTGTCTGGATTACGAGTGGGTATTCCTGTTCCCAGTTCCGGAGCATTTTGTGAAATACCGCATTCTGTACTATTTCTATGAGCAGTACAGCAGTGTGTTAAAGCAGCTGACCTTAGATCAGATCCTGGGTTACTTCGGCATTACGCCGGAGATGGCTGAGGTGTACCGCAGGATGGAAGTGAACTTCCAGAATTACGTACACGGCGAGAACCAGGAACTGTATCTGGGCAACTACATGGTTTATTCCCGCACGGTCCGGGATATCCGCCAGACCGAGAGTGACCTGGCAAGGGCAAGAGAGCGCATCGAGCAGATGAAGATCCACAGCCGTGAGAAGGACGTGACCATCCGCAAGATCACCGAGGTGCAGCGTCTGACCAACAACCATGTCACCAACCTGGAAGCCATCATCCACAACCACGAGCATGAGATCGGGGAGATGGCAAAAACCTTAAATTACTTAAACAAGCATGAGGCGATTCTCTTTAAGATCCGCCGGAAACTGGGAGACAAATTCAACCAGAAGTACCCGAAGGGCTCCGTGGAGCGAAAGAAGCTTCATTATAAGAAGGAATACATGCTGCATCCGCTTCGTTCCATGAAGCTTTACTCCACACCGGAGGGAAGAAACTTACGGGACGGCGATTTCAACATCGGTGAGATTTACCGGGAGCATGGACGCCTGAAATTTGAACAGGTGGAGAACCCGACGGTTTCCATCATCATTCCGGTATACAACCAGATCCACTACACCTATGCGTGCCTGCTTTCGATTTTGGAGCACACGAAGGATGTTTCTTATGAGGTCATCATCGCGGATGATGTGTCTACGGACGCAACGGAGCATCTTTCCGAGTACGCGGAAGGACTTGTGATCTGCAGAAACAGCACAAACCAGGGCTTTTTACGCAACTGCAATAACGCAGCGCGCCATGCCCGCGGCAAATATGTGATGTTCTTAAATAACGACACCCAGGTGACGGAGAACTGGCTGTCTTCCCTGGTCCAGCTCATTGAGTCTGACCCGTCCATCGGCATGGTAGGCTCCAAGCTGGTGTACCCGGACGGACGGCTGCAGGAGGCGGGCGGCATCATCTGGAGCGACGGCTCCGGCTGGAACTATGGCCGTCTGGACAACCCGGACAAGCCGGAGTACAACTACGTCAAGGATGTTGACTACATTTCTGGAGCGGCTATTTTATTATCCAATGAATTATGGAATCAGATCGGCGGCTTTGATACCCGCTTTGCGCCGGCCTACTGTGAGGATTCCGACCTGGCCTTCGAGGTCAGGAAGGCGGGCTACCGCGTGGTATATCAGCCGAAGTCCAAGGTCATCCACTTTGAGGGCATTTCCAACGGCACCGATGTGCAGGGTACCGGATTAAAGCGTTATCAGGTGGCAAACAGCAGGAAGCTGAAGGAAAAATGGGCCGATGAGTTCGCAAAGCAGTGCGAGAACGACGGCAATCCGGATCCGTTCCGGGCAAGAGAGCGCAGCATGGGCAAGCCGATCATCCTGGTGGTGGACCATTATGTGCCGACTTATGACAAGGATGCGGGATCTAAGACTACGTACCAGTATTTAAAAATGTTTTTAAAGAAGGGCTATGTAGTAAAGTTCCTTGGCGATAACTTCATGAACGAGGAGCCCTACACCAGCGAACTGGAGCAGATGGGCATTGAGGTCTTATACGGACCGGAATACCAGGTCAAGATCTGGGACTGGCTGCGTGACCATGGCGATGACATTGCGGTGGCTTACTTAAACCGCCCGCATATCGCGTCCAAATATATTGATTACATTTTAGACAATACCGATATCAAGGTGATCTACTACGGACACGATCTGCACTGGCTGCGGGAGAGCCGTGAGTATCAGATCACGAAGGATCCGAAAATCCGTGAGGATGCGGAATACTGGAAGTCCATTGAGTTTACGCTGATGAGCAAGGCGGCTGTTTCCTACTATCCGTCTTACATTGAGCGTGACGCAATTCACGAGATTGATCCGACCATCAATGTCAAGGATATTACAGCATATGTTTTTGATGAGTTTAAGTCTGACATTCAGGAGGACTTTGCGAAGCGCAACGGACTTCTGTTTGTCGGCGGCTTTGCGCATCCGCCGAATGCAGACGCGGTGCTCTGGTTTGCAACGGATATTTACCCGCGCATCCGTCAGAAGATGGAGGCAGCAGGCCAGGTTCCGCCGGAATTTATCGTAGTTGGTTCCAAGGTGACCGACGAGATCAGGGCGCTGCAGCAGCCGGGTAACGGTATCATCATCAAGGGCTTTGTGTCTGAGGAAGAGCTGAGTGAGCTTTATGCCACCTGCCGTGTGGTGGTGGTTCCGCTGCGTTACGGCGCAGGTGTAAAGGGCAAGGTGGTAGAAGCCATTTATAACGGTGCCCCGATCGTCACCACCTCCATCGGCGCGGAGGGAATCCCGCAGGTAGAGGATGTGCTTCTGGTGGAAGACGAGCCGGAGGCATTTGCCGAGACCGTGACCAGACTGTACCAGAGTCCGGAGGGCTGCAGGGCACTCTGCGAGAAGACCCAGAGCTACATCCGCACCCACTTCAGCATGGATGCGGCATGGAAGGTCATTGAGAACGATTTTAAGAGATAGTTAAGGAGAAATACAATGCAGGCAATTTTACTGGCCGGCGGTCTGGGAACCCGGCTTCGGAGCGTGGTAAGCGACCGCCCGAAGCCCATGGCCCTGATCGGAGAGAAGCCATTTATGGAATATGTGGTGCACGAGCTTTCCCGCCATGGCATCACAGATATCATCTTTGCTGTGGGCTACAAGGGTTCTATGGTGGAGGAGTATTTCGGGGACGGCAGCGGCTTTATCGCGCCGGACGGAACTCCCATCACGGTGCATTATGCTTATGAAGAAGAACTTCTCGGCACAGCCGGAGCCATCAAAAATGCTGGCAGATTTGTCACGGAGGACAGCTTTTTTGTCCTGAACGCGGACACCTTTTATCAGATCGACTACAGCCGCCTGGTGACCATGCAGCGGGAATCGGATCTGGATATGGCACTGGTGCTCCGGGAAGTGCCGGATATTTCCCGGTACGGAGCAGCCGTGTTAATGAACGGACGCCTTACCGGCTTTAACGAAAAGAGCGCGGAGGCGAAGCCGGGCACCATCAACGGCGGAGTGTACTTAATGAAGCGCACTCTTCTGGATGAGATCCCGGCGGGCAAAGTCTCTCTGGAAAATGAGATGATACCGAAGTGGCTTTCTGAGGGCCGCGCATTGGGCGGCTTTGTGAATGACGGCTATTTCATCGACATCGGAATTCCGGAGGCTTATTATCAGTTTATTGAGGATGTAGAGAAAGGAGTAGTGGTATGGTAATCAGGGGACGGGCACCGCTTCGCGTGAGCTTTGGCGGCGGTGGTACGGATGTGGCACCATTCTGTGTGGAGCAGGGCGGAGCCATCATCGGCAGCACCATCAACAAATATGCGTACTGTTCCATCGTTCCGAGAGAGGATGACCAGATTATCGTACACTCTCTGGACTTTGATATGACAGTCAAATACAACGCGAAGGAAAATTTCGTCTACGACGGACGGCTGGATCTGGTCACTGCGGCCTTAAAGGCCATGGATATCAACCAGGGCTGCGAGGTTTACTTGCAGTGTGACGCTCCGGCGGGTTCCGGTCTTGGAACCTCTTCTACGGTTATGGTTTCTCTGTTAACGGCCATGGCCCGCTGGAAGGGCGTGGAGATGGACGCTTACCGCCTGGCTGACCTGGCTTACCAGGTAGAGCGCGAGGATTTAAAGATTGACGGCGGTTACCAGGATCAGTATGCGGCAACCTTTGGCGGCATCAACTTTATCGAGTTCCACGGCCGTAACAACGTGGTGGTAAACCCGCTGCGCATTAAGAAAGATATTCTGCATGAGCTGCAGTATAACCTGCTGTTATGCTATACCGGAAACATTCATGTGTCCGCGAATATCATCAAGGACCAGGTGAAAAACTACGAGAAGAAGGATGCCTTCGATGCCATGTGCGAGGTGAAAGCCCTGGCTTATGCCATGAAGGATGAACTGCTGAAAGGCAATCTGCACAGCTTCGGAAAGCTTCTGGACTATGGCTGGCAGAGCAAAAAGCGCATGAGCAGCAAGATCACCAACCCGCAGATCGATGAGCTTTACGATGAGGCCATCAAGGCCGGTGCTTTGGGCGGCAAGCTGCTTGGCGCGGGCGGCGGCGGTTATCTTCTGATGTACTGCCCGTACAATGTAAAGCATAAAGTAGCAGCCCGCATGGAGCAGATGGGCGGCCAGATGGCAGACTGGAACTTTGAGCTGCGCGGCGCCCAGTCCTGGATCGCGGATGAAAACCGCTGGAATTATAATGAGGTGAAAGTGCATCTGCCGAACGGAGATTACGAATTTAACTTATAAGGATATTCTATGGAAAAAGTAATATTTCTGGACCGGGACGGTACGCTGAATGTAGAGGTCAACTACCTGCACCGGAAAGAAGACCTGGTGCTCCTTCCGGGAGTGCCGGAAGCCTTAAAGGCTTTCAAGGACCAGGGCTACAAACTGGTGGTGATCACCAACCAGGCCGGAGTAGCCCGGGGCTATTACACAGAAGAAGATGTCAAAGAACTGCACCGCTACATGAATGAACTTCTGGCTGGGCAGGGCGCGGGGATTGACGCGTTTTACTACTGTCCGCATCACCCGGAACATGGCATTGGAAAGTATAAGATTCCGTGTCACTGCCGCAAGCCGGAAACCGGGATGTTTGAAATGGCGGAACAGGATTTTGAGGTGGACAAGGCTTCTTCCTGGATGATCGGTGATAAGCTGATCGACATTGAGGCGGGGCGCAATTACGGAGTCCGTACGGTGTTAGTGGGAACCGGCTACGGTGCCGGAGTCCATGACGAACAGAAGAAAAAGGGAGATTTCCCCTATGACCTGTACGCAGACGATTTACTGGAGGCATATGATGAGATTAACAGAGAAACAGCAGGAAATCTTTGAGGAGCTGTTTGTACGCTATCCGGTTCTTGAGAAGAACCGGGAGGATATTTTAAAGGCATATGAGGTTCTGGAGACCTGCTACCGCACAGGCGGAAAGCTTCTGGTTGCTGGAAACGGCGGAAGCTGCGCGGACGCGGAGCACATTGTCGGGGAGCTGATGAAGGGCTTTAAGAAGCGCCGTCCGCTAAGTGAAGAGTTACAACGCCGGCTTGCGATGGAAGATACAAACCATGGGGAAGAGCTGGCCCGCAGCCTTCAGGGCAGCTTAAGAGCCATTGCTCTGGACGGACATCCTGGTCTTTCCACGGCCTTTGCCAACGATGTGGACGCAGACATGATCTTCGCCCAGCAGGTCTGTGGATATGGGGATAAGGAGGATGTGTTCCTGGGGATATCAACCTCCGGAAACTCAAAAAATGTGGATTACGCAGTGACCGTGGCAAAGGCGAAGGGCTTAAGCGTTATTGGCCTGACCGGAAAGGATGGCGGCCTGCTCGGAAAACGGGCAGATGTGGCGATTATCGTTCCGGAGACGGAGACCTTTAAGATTCAGGAGCTGCATCTTCCGATTTATCACATACTGTGCCTGATGCTGGAAGAAGCATTTTTCGAGGAGTAAGAATATGATGAGTCATACCTTTGCGATTTGCGCCTACAAGGATTCGCCCTATCTGGATGTCTGCATCCATTCTCTGAAGAAGCAGTCGGTGAAGTCAAAGATCATTCTCTGTACTTCCACGCCCAGTCCGTTTCTGGAGGCTATGGCAAAGATCCACGACATCCCTCTGTATGTGCGGAACGGAAAGAGCGACATTCAGGATGACTGGAATTTCGCTTATGAGAAGGCGGATACCCGTCTGGTGACCATTGCCCATCAGGATGACTGTTACCACCGGGATTACGCGGCTGAGGTACAGCGGTGCTGGGAGCGATACCCGGATACTACGGTATTTACTACGGACTGCGCGATTTTGAAAGGGGAAACCCTGCAGAAGCCGGGCATGATCCAGTTTATCAAGATGCTGCTGCGTCTGCCGCTTCGTCTGCATGGACTGGCGAACCGGGCAGTGGTAAAAAAGGCAGCGCTGGTGTTTGGCAATCCGATCATCTGCCCTTCCTGTACTTATGATAAAGAAGTACTGGGTGCGCCGTTATTTGACTCGCCCTACAAATTTGCGCTGGACTGGGACACCATGTGGAAGCTGGCAGACCGTCCGGGGCGTTTTACCTGTGTGGAGCGGCCGCTGATCCGTTACCGGATTCATGAGGGAGCTACCACAAAAGCCTGTATTGAGGATCACCGGCGGACGGCGGATGAGACCGCCATGTACGGAAAAATTTGGCCGAAGCCGGTGGTGAAGGTTCTGATGCATTTTTACCGGAAAGCCTATTCAGCTTACGAGAAAGCATAACAGCCTGACGGCAACAAAAAATTTGGAGTAAAATTATGGAAAAGATGGAATTTAGCGGAAAGCAGAAGGCGGAGGCCATGCAGTATCAGTGGACAAAGCGTGCAGATGTCTGGAAGACGGAGGCCCTGGTCCTGATTCTGCTGACTGCGTTCGCGTTTGTGATCAACCGCCATATGGAGATCAAGGGTCTTTACATGGACGATCTCTACCAGTGGTTCTGTTTTAACGATAACCCGTTCTTTACGGCGGTCTTTACCAGCGGCGGAACCCGTTTTCGTGCCCTGTATAATCTGGTGGCATGGACAGAAATGAAACTTTTCGGCACCCATGTGAACTGGTACGTGCCCTTTAACATTGTGCTGAACTCCTGTCTTGCGTACAACCTGTACCGCATGGCAAAACGGTTCAGCCATTCTGCGTATGTGGGGATTTTATGCGCGGTCATGTTTCTGATGTCCCGCATGTCCTACTACCAGATCGGCCAGGCACTGGGCCTGATGGAGACCATGGCCATGTGGATGGCGCTGGGGATTCTGTATTTCCTGCTGGAGTATCTGGGGGATGAGGATGAGACATCCGCGAACCGGAGGCTTTACCTGGCAGCGGTGCTTTATTTCTGTGTCTGCCTGGTGCATGAGCGTTATATGGTGCTGCTTCCGCTGTTTTACTTTTCCCTGCTCTTTAAACTGTCAAAGAACTGGAAGCTCTGGGCCGCTCCGACTGTTGGGTTTGCCCTGATCCAGCTTCTCAGGTTTATCTTTATCGGAACCATTTCCCCGCCGGGAACCGGCGGAACAGATGTGGTGGATACCATGTCTGTGAGCTCTGTGCTGCACTTTGTGTTGAGCCAGATTGCTTATATTTTCGGAATTAACGCGGGGCCGGAGCATTTAAACGGACAGAACTTCCGGGAGGCACCGCTCGGGGTGACCATTCTCATTGCTCTGGCAGACCTGATGATCGCGGTGCTGGTACTGGCTTTTGTAATCCGGGTGCTTCACAAAGGAAAGAAGATGGTACCGTACTTACAGAAGACATTTCTGTTTGTGGCCTTTATCGGAGCCTGTATCGTCTGCTCCAGCGTGACCATCCGTGTGGAGATGCGCTGGGTATACGTTTCCCTGGCAGCAGCTCTGTTATTCCTGTCCTGGATGTACGGCAGCCTCACCGAGCAGATGGCAAAGCGGGGCCGCTGGGTTCAGGCACTTCCGTATCTGAGTCTGTTTACGCTCTATGTGCTGTTCATGCTTCCGGTGGAGCATTATTACCGGGGCCTGTTTCCAAACCTCTACTACTGGGCAGACCAGGAGCACTACAATGCGCTGGCAGAGGAAACCTACGGGCAGTACGGTGTTGGAATCTTCGGAAAAACTATCTACATTGTAGGGGACAAATTTGAGATGGATGATTTCACCCAGGCCGAGTTTTTCCGGGTATTTGACCGGTTAAACCGTGAGGACTGCGTGAAAGTGGTTCATATCAGGGATCTGCGGGACATCGGCCTCATTACCGATGATATGCTGGTGATCCAGGAGGATCCGGAGAACAACCGGTTCCAGGATATCACCCATGCGGCGTCCCTGTTTAAGTGCCGCCCAATCTACGGTTTCTACGATGATGGCTGGTTAGACGAGCGGGCATCCGTTCAGGTGATGGCCGGAAGCACGGGAGAGATTCACTTAAGCTTCAACTATCCGCGGGATCTCACGGATGACCAGTGGCTGACCGTGTATGTGGACGGGGAGCCGACGGAATATATTAACTTTACCGAGCAGAACGCGGAATGCGCGATCCAGGTGGATCCGTATCAGCCGGTGACTCTGCGGTTCGAGAGTAACTTTTATGTGCCGAACGCGCTGGAGAAACGCGGTGTGACACGGCTGGCTGTGCTGCTGAAGATGACGGCGGATTAATGACTGCAGATGGTACTGGCTGACAGCGAATAAATGAAACTGGTTGAGACCGCGCATGACGGAAAACGGCGTGTGGAGGTTTCAGCCGTGATAGCATACGGAGGAAAGAAGATGAAGGTTGTAATTCTGGCAGGCGGTCTGGGAACCCGGATCAGCGAGGAGAGCCATTTAAAGCCGAAGCCAATGATCGAGATTGGCGGACGCCCGATTCTGTGGCACATCATGAAATATTATTCCGAGTTCGGATTCCATGATTTTGTGATCTGTCTTGGATATAAGCAGTATGTTGTGAAGGAGTTCTTTGCAGATTATTTCCTGCATACCTCCGATGTGACCTTTGACCTGGCCAACAACAAGATGGAGGTTCACAACAACTATGCGGAGCCGTGGAAGGTGACGTTGGTGGATACCGGTTTAAATACCATGACCGGCGGCCGCGTAAAACGCATTCAGCCCTACATTGGCGATGAGCCGTTTATGCTGACTTATGGCGACGGCGTGTGCAACGTAGACTTAAAGGGGCTGGTGGACTTCCACAAGTCTCATGGAAAGACCGCTACCATTACCACCGTCAGCATCGATCAGCAGAAGGGTGTGCTGGATATCGGACCGGACAACACCATCCGCTCCTTCCGTGAGAAGGCAGCCTCCGATGGAGCCATCATCAATGGCGGCTTTATGGTGCTGAACCCGGAAGTTTTCTCTTACTTAAAGGATGACACCACCGTGTTTGAGCAGGAGCCGATGACCCGTCTGGCAGCGGAGGGACAGCTGATGTCTTTCTACCATGACGGTTTCTGGCAGTGCATGGACACCCAGCGGGAGATGCAGCTCTTAGAGACGCTGTGGCAGTCTGGAAACGCACCGTGGAAAATATGGAAGGAATAAGCGATGAAGTATGATTTGAATACATGCAGGGAATTTTATCAGGGAAAACGCATCCTGGTGACCGGCCATACAGGCTTTAAGGGCTCCTGGCTGTGCCGGATCCTGACTCTCGCGGGAGCACAGGTGACCGGTTATGCAGTGGAGGCTCCGACGGATCCGGCTCTGTTTTCGATTGCCGGACTGGCAGATACGATGGACAGCGAAATCGGAGATATCCGGGATCTGAATCATTTGAAGGAAGTATTTGACCGGGTGCAGCCGGAGATCGTGCTGCATCTGGCGGCACAGCCTATTGTGCGGGATTCCTACAAGGATCCGGTCTATACCTATGAGACCAATGTGATGGGCACGGTGAATGTGCTGGAGTGTGTGCGCCGGACGCCTTCCGTGAAGTCCTTTTTGAATGTGACCACCGACAAGGTGTATGAGAACCGGGAGTGGGAGTATGGATACCGGGAGTGCGATCCGCTGGATGGCTATGATCCATATTCCAACAGCAAATCCTGTTCCGAGCTGGTGACCCACAGCTATCAGAAGTCCTTCTTTGCAGACGGACACTGTGCGATTTCCACAGCTCGGGCGGGCAATGTCATCGGCGGCGGTGACTTTGCGAATGACCGGATCATTCCGGACTGCGTGCGGGCCATGGAGGCCGGAAAAGAGATCGTGGTGCGAAATCCGTACTCCACCCGTCCGTTCCAGCATGTGCTGGAGCCGCTGTTTGCCTATCTGGAGATTGCCCAGAAGCAGTATGAGGATCTGGCATACCAGGGATATTACAATGTGGGACCGGATGAGTGCGACTGTGTGACCACCGGCGAATTGGTAACCCTGTTCTGTGACCTTTGGGGTGATGGAGCTTTCTGGGTGAACCAGCATGACGGAGGCCCTCATGAGGCAAACTTCTTAAAGCTGGATTGCTCGAAGCTTAAGAAGACCTTTGGCTGGAAGCCGCACTGGCATATTCAGGATGCTATTGAAAAGACCATTGTCTGGTCGAAGGCGTACCTGGCTGGTGAGGACATGCGGCAGGTGATGGACCAGCAGATTGAAGCGTATTAAGAAAGGGCAGATGGAATCCGGGCAGCACTAAGATGGCCGGATCTGGAATTTGCCAACTGAGTATATAGGAGAGAGTAATAATATGGAAAAAACACAGGAGCAGGTACGCCAGGAAATTCTTGACCTGGTAGCGGATTACTGCAAAACCTATCATATTAATAATAAGAAAAAGTACGAACCGGGCGACCGCATTCCTTATGCGTCCCGCGTCTACGATGAGACCGAGATGGTGAATCTGGTGGACAGCGCCCTGGAGTTCTGGCTGACCTCCGGACGCTACACCGATGAGTTTGAGGCAAAGCTGGCAGAGTATCTGGGTGTGCGTTACTGTGCCCTGGTAAACTCCGGTTCCTCCGCAAACCTGGTGGCGTTCATGACCCTGACTTCCCCGCTCTTAAAGGAGCGCCAGGTAAAGCCGGGTGACGAGATTATCACTGTGGCAGCAGGGTTCCCGACTACCGTAACTCCGGCCATCCAGTACGGCGCGGTACCGGTATTTGTGGATGTGACCATTCCGCAGTACAACATTGACGTGACCAGACTGGAGGAGGCTTATTCAGAGAAGACCAAAGCCGTGATGATCGCGCATACGCTGGGTAACCCGTTTGACTTAAAGGCCGTGAAGGAGTTCTGTGACCGTCATAACCTGTGGCTGATCGAGGATAACTGTGATGCCCTGGGAAGCCGTTACATCATCGACGGTGTAGAGAAGTTTACCGGTACCGTGGGCGACATCGGAACCTCCAGCTTCTACCCGCCGCACCACATGACCATGGGCGAGGGTGGCGCTGTTTACACCGACAACCCGCTGCTCAACAAGATCATCCGTTCCTTCCGTGACTGGGGCCGCGACTGTGTCTGCCCGTCCGGCCGGGACAACCTGTGCGGACACCGCTTTGACCGTCAGTACGGTGAGCTGCCGCTGGGCTACGATCACAAGTATGTATATTCCCATTTTGGTTACAACTTAAAGGCTACCGATCTGCAGGCATCCATCGGATGTGCGCAGCTTGATAAGTTCCCGGGCTTTGTGGAGCGCAGACGTCACAACTTTGACCGCTTAAAAGCAGCGCTGGCGGATACCACCGACAAGCTGATCCTGCCGGAGCCGTGTGAGAACTCCAGACCGAGCTGGTTTGGTTTCCTCATCACCTGTAAAGAGGGCGTGGACCGAAACGCAGTGGTTCAGTATGTGGAGAAGAAGGGCGTGCAGACCCGTATGCTGTTTGCCGGAAATCTGACCAAGCATCCGTGCTTTGACCAGATGCGCGCGGAAAAACGCGGCTACCGCATCGTGGGTGAGCTGACCAATACCGACCGTATTATGCAGGATACCTTCTGGGTAGGCGTTTACCCGGGCATGAGCGATGAGATGATCGATTACATGGCAGCGACAATCCGCGAAGCCATCAACCAGTAACATCCGGAAAAGAGGCCGAATATGCAGTATGATTTAACGAAGGTCCATGAGGTCAATCTGAAAATCTTAAAAGAGATCGACCGGATCTGCAGAAAATATAAGATCAAATATATGCTGGACGGCGGCACTCTTCTCGGTGCTGTCCGCCACAAAGGCTTTATCCCGTGGGATGACGATGCGGATATCGCCTTTACCAGAAACAATTACGAGGCATTCTTAAAGGTAGTAAAGCGGGAACTTCCAGATACGATGGAGCTTTTAATGCCGGAGGAGTTCCAGGGAGGAAAGGCTTTCTTCGACTTTACAGCCCGGGTTATCTACAAGAACAGCCGTCGGCATGAGGATTCCCCGGAGGTGCGGTATTACGAGGGCAAGCTGAATCACCTGTGGGTGGATCTGTTTATCATTGACGAGCTTCCGGAGAACAAGGCTGCAGCAGGCTTTACCCGGCTGCTCCACAAGAGCATCTATCTTCTGGCCATGGGACACCGGTATCATCTGGATTTCTCCAAATACAGCCTGTTCCACAAGCTGGCGGTGGGCGGTGGTTCCGCAGTCGGAAAGCTGATTCCGATGAAGCTGATCTTTAGAATGCAGCATGCGGCAGCGCTGAAGGATAAGCATGGCCGCAGCAGTCTGCGTTATTACAGCAACTACCAGCCGGATTATCTGTATGTGACCATTCAGAAGGAGTGGTGTGAGGAGATTACCGACATCGAGTTTGCGGGCGAGACGCTGATGGCTTCAAAACATGCCCATGAGGTACTGACCTGGGTATATGGCGATTACATGAAGCTGCCTCCGGAGGCAGAGCGGGTACCGGCCCATTCCACAATAGACATTCAGGTATTTGATGAGGAAGCATGATGGAAAAGAAATTATCGGTAGTGGTATCGGTATACAATGAAGAACAGGCACTGCCTATGTTTTATGAGACGATCAAGCTGATCCTGGAGATTCTTCCCTGGGATTATGAGCTCTTGTTTGTCAACGATGGCAGCCGGGACGACAGCCTCTCGATTCTGAAAGAGTATGCGGCCCGGGACGAGAAGGTGAAGGTGGTATCCTTCTCCCGCAACTTCGGCCATGAGGCGGCTATGATCGCGGGCATCGACTATGCGGATGGAGATGGAATCGTCTGCATGGATGCTGACCTGCAGCATCCGCCGGAATGCCTGCCGGAGATTGTGCGGAAATTTGAGGAGGGTTGCGGGGTCATCAGCATGGTGCGGACGAAGAATAAGTCCGCAGGCCTGATCAAGAACATCACCTCCGCCGGATTTTACTGGGTCATCAATACCCTGTCCGATGTGAAATTTGAGCCCAACGCATCGGACTTTTTCGCGGTATCGAAGGAAGCAGCCGAGGTGCTGCGGAAGAATTACCGCGAGAAGGTGCGGTTTCTGCGGGGCTATGTGCAGAGCATCGGGTTTCAGAAGGCAACCATTACTTATGAGGCTCATGACCGCATAGCAGGAGAGAGCAAGTACAGCCTCCGAAAGCTGCTGGCATTTTCCATGAATACCATCATGTGTTTTTCGAATCTGCCACTAAAGCTTGGCATCTACGCCGGAGCTTTTGCGGGACTTTTAGGAGTGGCGGTGATGGTTTACACGCTGTTCACCCGCCAGGGCGCGCCCAGCGGTTACGCTACCATCGTGATCTTAAACTGCTTTATGTTCGCGATCTTGTTTCTGATCGTGGGCATTATCGGAGAGTATATCGCGATTCTGTTCAGCGAGCTGAAGGACCGGCCAATTTATATCGTGGAAGAAACACAGAATGTGGAGAAGAAATCTGTGTAAAGGAAAAGAAAATCCGCCGGGATTGTGTAAATCCGGCGGATATATTTCTGTGAAAGACAGGCTGAATGCCTGGAATGATTGTGCCAGGCAGAATTCTGTTCTGGTCGAAATCAGGATTTCGTATTTTGATCCTGCTCCTTTAGATATGCATCAGCATCTTTGAAAAATGATGTAATGATAATCAGCATGATGATCCCTACCGGGAATGCCGCGATAATCGATACGGTCTGCAGGTTGGTCATGGAGTTTTCCGAGAAGATCAGCGCCAGCGGCAGCAGGATCAGGAAAATGGCCCAGAACAGCTTCACGTTCCGGTGCGGTTCCTCATCACTTTTTAACTCCTTGTAGGTGTAAGTGGAGGCTACCATGGTGATGGAGTCAAAGGATGTGGAGTAGAAGGTGATCATGCACAGCACTAGAAGGACAAGCACGGCCTTGGAGAGCGGAAGCTGCCCCAGGATATCCAGGATGGCATGATACAGATTGCCGTCTGCGGTGTATGTGGAGAGCACATCAAGCTTTCCGTGCATCTGCAGGCCGAGACCGTAGTTTCCCATAATAATAAAGGAAGTGAAGGTTCCGGAGAGGCCAAACACATAACCGCCCAGAATGACCTGGCGAAGGGTGCGGCCCTTGCTGATGGAGCCGATAAAGAACGGTACAGCCACACACCATACCATCCAGTAGGCCCAGTAGAAAATGGTCCAGGTCTGTGGGAAGGATGAGGTCCGGAGGGAGTCAGTCCAGGTGGCAAGGCCGATAAAGTTCTGGGTCAGGTTTCCCAGAGCGGTTATGCCTTCTTCAATAATGAAGCGGGTCTGGCCGCCGAAGAAGAAAACATAGGCCAGCAGGCCAAAGAACAGCCAGGTACAGGTGGCAGCGGAAAGCTGCACGCCCTTCATGCCGAAGTAGACACTGAAGGTATAGATCGCGCAGACGATCACCAGGATCACCAGAGTGAGTCCGGTGCTCTGCGGAATGCCGGTTACGCTGCTGATGGCACCGGCCAGGAGCGGTGTTGCCAGGGAAAACGTGGTGGCAGTTCCTGCCAGGAGCGCAAAGACCGCAATCAGGTCAATAAGCTTTCCGGCAATACCGTCTACTTTATTTCCAAGAACCGGGCGGCAGGCTTCGGAATATTTCTGGCGTGTCCGTTTGCGGACATGGAGCATGAAGCCGAAGGCTGCGGACAGCACCAGATAAAAACCCCAGGGGATCGGTCCCCAGTGGAACAGCGGAAAGGTGGCAGCCCAGTCATGGAGCGGTCCCATCTCGGCGGTGTGCGGGTCCGAAGCGTACAGGATCCATTCACAGCAGGAATAGAACAGGATGTCGGCAGCCAGGCCGGCAGTGAAGATCATAGAGCCCCACTGGAAGCCGGAGTACAGCGGCTTGTCGGTATCACCCAGGCGGATCCTTCCGAATCGGGAAAACGCGATATAGAGGGAGCAGACAAAGACGCCCAGACCGACAATGAGATAATAGCTTCCCATCTCATCACCCAGGAAATTGCGGATGGCGCTGATGGTGTTTGTGGAGCTTTCCGGACTTACGACAAACCAGGCACAGAGCGCCAGGATGCATAAGAAGGGAACCAGTGTGGTAAACCAGTCTATCTGCTGGAACAGAGATGTCTGTTTCGCAGCGTGGTCAGTTTGATGTTTCATAACGGCCTCCTGTTCAAAAAAACTTAAAATTGAATTATATTGAACATAATAGCACCGCAATGCGGAAAAAGCAAGGGGATTTTATGAGAAGATTTGGCAGAAGACACAGATTTAGAAGAAGCGGCAGCCGGAAAATCGGATGGCAGATGGAGATGTCCATCGACCGTGCCGCGTCCAGAAGATACCGCAGTTACCGGCGTCACAGGAATATGTGGTTTGTGATCCTGGGCGTATTGCTGGTGCTGCTTCTTACCTTTGGCTGCGTGTTTGCGGTTAGGCGGGCAGCTCACAAAAAAGGCGCAGATACTTCAGGATCAGCCCACAAAACGGAGCAGACCGGAAGCACCGGAGCTTATGAAAATGTGGAGCTGGTGACAGAGGGCGAGAAGGCAAAAGAGCTGGAGGCCCAGGGAAAGACAGAAAAAGAAATCGCGACCCGGACGGAGCCGATCCTTGGCGGAGCGGAGCTAACCATGCTGGCCGGACAGACGAAGGCCCAGATGATGTCGTTCCTTCTGGAGACGAAGAAAGGCAGTCTGATCGTGGTGGACGGCGGCTGGTGGGACGATGCCGATTACCTAAAAGAGCAGATCAAACAGCGCGGCGGCCATGTATCCGCCTGGTTTCTGACCCACGCTCACACCGATCATGTGGGAGCACTCTTAAATCTCCTGCAAAGTGAGGTTGACGGGGAAAACACCGGAATCACCATCGATCACATTTACTATAATTTCGCTTCCCTGGACTGGTACAAGAAGCATGAGCTTGGCGATCTGGGAACCGCGGATGCCATCCTCACCGCCCTGGCCGGACTTCCGAAAGGAGAGGCATGCCCGGTGAAAAAGGGTGATGAGATCCTGGTGGATGATGTGTGTATCACCGTGTTAAACGACCGCTACGAGCCGGATGACGACCATGTGGGCGAGCGGGACGGAAACGACGCCAGCATGGTATACCGGATGCTGGTCAATGGCGTGACCATTCTGTTTACCGGCGATCTGCAGGTGGATGGCGGCAACCATGTGCTGGAAACGGTAGAGAAGGAAGATTTAAAAGCCGACATTGTGCAGATGGCACACCACGGACAGCATGCCGTGACGAAAGAATTTTACGAGGCAGTGAGCCCGAGCATCTGTCTGTGGCCGACACCAAAGTGGCTGTGGGATAACGAAGACGGGAAGTATACAACGCCGGAGACCAAGGCGTGGATGAAAGAACTAAATGTAGAAAAGCATTACTGCATGAAAGATGGAAACCAGGTGATCCGATAAGGGATCGCCTGGTTTTTTCTATTAAAAATCAAAGAAAATATTTTCAAAAAGCCTATCTCCGTATTTCTGGTATAGCTTAAACGCAAGGTCATAGCAGTAATTGTCATCACGCTCAGAGATTACAACGATATTCATAGTGACATCAGCGAGTACAAGGGTATATACGATGCGGATGCCGATTCCTTTGTATTTAATTTTGAAAAAACCGGTTAGATTTTTCCCGTTTTTGTTGCCAAGAGGTTTTCCATAGCCGTGTGGACTGGGAAGCGGGGCCCGGGCCACTTTGATGATACCGGCGGCTACCTGCTTTTTCAGGCTGTTGTCAAGCTGTTGGAAATCTTTTTTCGCCTCTTTTGTAATTTTTATATTCCATCTTTTCATTCGATTTCTAGGCTTTCTGCGAGCTGTTCTAATTCTTCAATGGAAAATCCCTCTTCCGTTATAAAGGATTCAAACGAAGTGGTGTCATCTAAAGATCTGGACTGGGCAAGCTTCAGCAGACGCATATTTTCAATGGCCTCCATAAATTTTTCAAGGCGGGCCAGCTTTTTCTGAGTGTCCTGATATTCTTTTACAGAGATAAGGACAGCAGTAGGCTGATTGTTTTTCAAAACAATGTATTCGCTGTTATTCTGTGCGACATCATTAAAGATTTTGCCAGCTTTTCCCTGGCTGAAATCAGAAATGGGAATTAATTTTTCGGTCATATTGGCAAATGCGAAACTCATAGGAAAACCTCCTTTCATCTGTATAAGTATTATATGATACATTAAAATAATATGCAAGATTTTAACTGAAATATTAACTTATATTTGCATTGTATTGTTAGAACTGAGATAATAACACAAAAAAGAGGCTGCGAACAGCCTCTTCTGATTTGGAATGGTTCTGTTTAGTCTGCCACATGCAGCCCACTATGATACGAATAGCTCCCTAACTCATCCAGCAGCCGGTCCATGTTTTCTTTGGTGTTTGGCAGTTCACCGGTCAGGTAGGAATTGATGATGGCGTATACATTGCTGCTTTTGTGCAGGCACTGGCGGAACAGGTCCGGGAGGGAGGCGCGGGAGGCGAGTCTGCGGTCCCAGGGGTTGCACCAGATATTGTGGTCGATGTTTAAAACTTCCCGGGGGTTGCTGATCTCATCGGTGACCAGCTTCTGGGATGCCACCGGATTTTTCAGAACCAGCTTTTCTACAAAAGCAATCTTATTGCGCTTGGATCCTTTTGGATCTGCCAGGGTGCGGCAGCCGAAGCGCAGGGCCAGGATGGAACGGTGGATCATGGAGGGGGTCACCTGGAAGTTGTTGCTGTAGGTGATGGGATAGTAAGCCTCATTGATGCATTCTGCCAGGAACCTGGAAATGAACTGGGTCTCCATGCCGTTTAAGCAGATGGTAGCCGCCTGATTGAACTGGGACGGCTTTTTGTGTTTGTATTTCCACAGGAGGATCGCGTCAATGTCATTCTCCAGGGCGGCGTGGCGGCCATGGGCCTGGCTGTTTGGCGCCTTGGCATCGTAGCCGATGCGTCCGTACACGTAAGGATGACAGATGGAGTCTCCGATGTAGTGGTTTAAGTAGCCGCAGAAATAGGCCAGTCCTTCTTCTCTCTGCTGACGGGATTTCACTTCGCTTAAATGCTGCAGGTAGCAGACAAAGAAGTCCTGGATGTGATGTTCATGCATGTAGGAGCCGACGTTGCGGTAGTCCCGGTGGCGCAGGATGGGGATGTTGTAGAAAAACATATCCGGCCCCTGCAGGCCAAGCTGGTAGAGCCAGCGGTATTTGGCGATGATGTATTTTAACTGATTGTTGGGAAGGTCATTGTAGGCCTTCATTCCTAAGATATAGTGTGTAGTAAATCCGGGCATAAGAATACCTCCTATAGTTGGATTATAGCACATCCCACATGAAATTACGAGGAACTCTGTGCATAAGTTAGGATGAATAGCAGGTGGATGGGGATAACCATGCAGCAGACATTGCAGCTGTTACACGAAATTGTCTGGGGACCGTGGACAATATTTTTATTTTTGTGGACAGGATTGTTTTTTACCGTACGGTCCGGTGGATTTCAGGTTCGCGGGCTGTCATACTGGTGGAAAAAGACCGTGGGGAGTCTCTGGCAGTCCGGAGTGCGTACAGAAAAACAGCGGGAGTCTGCAGCTGACGAGGACCGCAGAAGGGCTGCCTCAGACAAAATTACGGTTTCCGCTTTCCAGACCTCCTGCACCGCTCTGGCGGCCACGATCGGCACCGGCAACATTGTCGGCGTGGCCACGGCTCTCACTGCGGGCGGCCCCGGCGCGGTGTTCTGGCTCTGGATTTCAGCCCTGATCGGCATGGCTACAGCTTACGCGGAGACCAGTCTGGGGCAGAAGTACCGTTATCGAGGGCCAGACGGGACATGGCAGTGTGGTCCCATGGCCGTTATGGAGCGCGGTTTGGGCTGCCGGAGTATGGGTCTTTTGTATGCGTTCTTTGCGGTGCTGGCATCCCTTGGCATGGGAAGCATGGTGCAGGCCAATGCGGTCAGTGAAACGCTCCGCTATGAGGCCGGCATGAAGCCGGAGACTGCGGCGGTTTTGGTTACGGCCCTGACTGCAGCGGTGGTGTGGGGCGGAATCCGGCGTATTTCCCGGATGACTTCCTGGTTTGTGCCGCTGTCTGCGGGAATTTATTTTTTCTTTTCGGTGTGGGTGCTGGTGATGTGCCGCCGGAGTATTCCGGTGGTACTGTTACAGATTATAAAAGAAGCCTGGACACCGGGTGCAGCAGGAGGCGGAATTGCCGGATTTCTGTTTTCCCGAAGTGTGCGCTTTGGCCTGGCCCGGGGCGTGTTTTCCAACGAAGCGGGCCTGGGAACACTGGCGGTGCTGCATGGAGCAGCAGAGGATACCACGCCGGAGGAGCAGGGCATGTGGGCCATGTTTGAGGTGTTCTTTGATACCATTGTGATCTGCACGCTGACGGCCCTGGTGATTCTGTGTGTGGGGCGGGAGTCTGCGCTGACTGTCGGGGGCAGAGTTGTGTGGCCCATGACAGCCGGTCATGCGGCAGCAGAAAGCCAGTCGCTGCAGGCCGGATTGGATGGCGCTGCCCTCACTTCCTTCTGCTTCACAAAAATTCTCGGCAGGTTTGGCGGCATCCTGGTGTCCGGCAGCATGGCATCATTTGCTTTTGCAACGATCCTCGGCTGGTATTATATAGGAAGACAGATGTTTTCTTATCTGGCAGAACGCCTGTGTTCTGGCGCAGATGCAGAATATTTCTATACGATTCTCTATCTTCTGGCGGTCTGGCTGGGCTGTGTCTGCCGTTTGGATCTGGTCTGGATTGTGTCGGACCTGGTCAATTGCCTGATGGCATACCCGAATCTTCTGACACTGTGGCTTCTGGCCGGGAAAGTGCGCTTCCCGGAGATAAACCGGAAAGTTTCTTAATAAGCGTTTTTAGCAGACTGGAAGCGCCTTGACAAGCAGCCCGAAACCGCCTATACTGTATTTCATTTAAGAATCAATGTGATTGTGAATACAGTCCCCATTGTGGGTGAGGAGGAAAATTATGCTGATGTACGTCTGGCTGGTTGTCGGCTTTGTGCTTTTGATCAAGGGAGCGGATTATTTTGTGGAGGCGAGCTCGTCCATTGCGCGGGCGCTCAGGGTGCCCGGTATCATCATTGGACTTACCATTGTGGCATTTGGAACCAGCGCACCAGAGCTGGCAGTCAGCACGACCGCATCTCTGGCCGGCAGCAATGAAATTGCGGTGGGCAATGTCATCGGCTCCAATCTGTTCAATCTGCTGGTGGTTTTAGGATGCTGCGGTGTCATCCGCCCGTTTGCGGTGCAGCTGCGCTGGGATTACGCGGCTTCTGTTAGTGTGGCGGTGGTCCTGTTTTTGATGATCTTCCGGGATCATTTTCTGAGCCGGCCTGAGGCCATTTTCCTGCTGGTGCTGTTTGCTGCGTTCATAGGTCTGACCATTCGGGATGCGTTGGCCAACCGTACGGAAGAAGAGGAAGAAATCCAGGTTTTGTCTCCGCTTGTCAGTGTAGTTTACATTGTCGGAGGCCTGGTGGCTATTGTATGGGGCGGAAATCTGGTAGTAGATAGTGCCAAAGCAATTGCCTTATCTTTTGGACTTTCCCAGACTCTGGTGGGACTGACGGTGGTAGCCCTGGGAACATCTCTGCCAGAGCTGGTCACTTCCGTGGTTGCGTCACGGAAAGGTGAAAACGGTCTGGCACTCGGCAATGTCATCGGGTCCAATATTTTCAATATTCTGATGGTCCTTGCTGCCTCGGCAGCAGTCCATCCGATTGTAGTGACCGGTTTTGCGGTGATTGATACCGTCTCTCTGATTGCAGCCAGTGTTATTACCTGGATCCTATGCCGCAGCAAACTTCGTATCAGCCGGTGGGAGGGCCTGGTGATGCTTGCCATGTATGCGGGATATCTGGTTTATATCTGTGTGAGATAAGCGTGAAAAACTGAATAAAAGAAACTACGAAAAAAGCAGATGCCGGGAAATAGCATCTGCTTTTGCTTGTTATAAAAAGGGAGGAGAGCTGATAACTTTCGTTATCAGCTCGAGTATTATGAAAAAAATCTTTTAAGCGTTTTATAAACAACTCTTTCGTTCCTGTTGTTTATGGTTACAGTATAGGGAGAAATCGTGAAGAAATCGTGTTGAATCTGTAAAAGGTTTTTGAATGATTTGTGAACGAAATATGAATAAAGAAATCTGCAAAAAGTCTTGCCAACAGAAAAATTCTGATGCACAATGAAACGAGCATAAAAAGCAGAAGAGATGAGGAGGATTACTATGGAAATCAGCGGACATACAAGACTGTTATGCCTGATCGGGAGCCCGGTGGCCCATTCCGGGTCCCCGGCTATGCACAACTACAGCTTTGAGAAGCTGGGACTGGACTACCGGTATCTGGCCTTTGACATTAAAGAAGAAGACACCAAAAAGGCCATTGAGGCGTTAAAGATGATGAATTTCCGCGGCTGCAATATTACCATGCCGGGAAAGACGGTGGCGGCTTCCTGCTGTGATGAGCTTTCCAAAGCGGCACAGCTGACAGGCGCCATCAACACCATTGTAAATGAAGATGGAAAACTGGTGGGACATATCACCGATGGAACCGGCTGGATCCGCAACTGTCTGGAGCACGGATTTGACATTCACGGGAAGAAACTGATCATTGCCGGAACCGGCGGCGCAGGTACGGCGATTCAGATTGCAGCCGCCCTGGGCGGTGCAAAGAAAATCGTGATCCTGGCCCGAAAATCTTCCCCGCGTTTTGCAAACGGTGAGGAGACGGTGCGCAAGATCCGGGAACATGTGCCGGAGTGCCAGGCAGAGATCTTTGATCTGGAGGATGCGGAAGTGCTGCGCAGGGAACTGGCGGACGCGGATCTGTTCTGCAACGCCACAAAGGTAGGCATGAAACCGATGGATGACCAGAGTGTGATTCCGGATGTGAGTATGCTGCGGCCGGAACTGGTGGTTTCTGATATTGTATACAATCCGAGAGAAACCAAACTGTTAAAGGATGCAAAGAAAGCCGGATGCAAGGTGATTCCGGGAATCGGTATGCTGCTGTGGCAAGGGGCCGAGGCCTTCCGCCTGTACACCGGACAGGAAATGCCGGTGAAGGAAGTGCAGGAGCGGTATTTCAGCGAATAGGAATGGGCGGATAGTAGAATGGAACGATTGGAACAGTATGATGTGGCAGTAGTAGGCGGAGGTACTGCCGGATGCGCAGCGGCAGCCGGAGCAGCCATGGCCGGAGCCAGGGTCGTTTTGATAGAGCGCAATGCTTATCTGGGTGGGGAGGCAACCCATTCCGGTGTCGGAGCTTTCTGTGGCTTTACAACCTGTGGGAAAAATCCGGTCCGAGTGGTAGAGGGCGCCGGAAGTCTGGTACTTGCGGAATTGGAAAAGCTTGGAGCTCCGGCGCAGAATCGTTTGTCTGCTTCCGGCAACTGGAATATTTCTTTTCAGCCGGAATACTTAAAATGCGCGCTGGATCATCTCCTGCAGAATCTACAGGCAGACCTGTTCCTTCATAGTCCGGTCATTGGTGCACAGACAGAGAAGAACCGGATCTGTGCATTGAACTGCGTGGATGATGAGGGGATGTTTGAGATCAGGGCGAAGGCATTTGTGGATGCATCGGGGGATGCAAACCTGGCACGCCTGGCCGGAGCAAAGGTTATGTGGGGGGATGCGCAAGGACGGGTTCAGGCAGCCTCCCTTCCGTTTCGGCTGAGCGGTGTTGACATCACAAAAGATATGTCGCCTGCGGCTGTGAAGTGTGCAGTGGAACAGGCCAGAAATGCCGGTATGGAACATCTTCCAAGGGAGAGTGGATTCCTGCTGACGCTGGAGGGGTCCCAGGTGGTCTGTGCCCTGATCCCAAGTGTGATGCCGGAAGGCTTGTCTGCCCGGGAGCTTACCAGAATGGAACAGGAGCTGAGAGAGCAGGCCGTGAGTTATGCAGCGGCCTTGAAGCGTTATATGCCCGGCATGGAACACAGCGAGCTGGTCATGATCGGCCCTTCCATTGGACTCAGGGAGACCAGAAGGCTGGTGGGCCGGACACAGCTGACCGGTGAGGATGTGCTTTCCGGACGCAGACGGGCCGACGGGATTGCCCGGGGCGGCTGGAAACCGGAGATCCACAGGAGCATGACGAAGATGGCCACCTATCTGGCGGTAAAAGAGGGCAGCTGGTTTCATATTCCCATGGGAGCATTACAGTCAGAAACACTGGAAAATCTGTACGGAGCTGGAAGAATGGTCTGGGCAGATGATACCGCCTTTGCGGCAGTAAGAGTTATGGGGACCTGCTTTGCCACCGGGCATGCGGCCGGAGTGGCTGCGGCACTGCAGGCAGATCTGGGTCAGATGCCCTGTGTGGAGAAGGTACGGGCGGAACTGCAAAAACAGAGGGGGCTGGTGTAAATAGTATTGGAATATGACAGTACAAGAGAGGACTCGAGATTATGAAACGCAATGCAGGTTATTTATTTCTGTTGATCACATTTTTTTGCTGGGGCAGCATTTATATTGTAAGTAAGTATGCCCTGGCGGTTATGGGACCGGTGACGGTCGGAATGTGCCGGTACGCGGTATCGGTATTATGCCTTTATGGACTTCTGAAGCTGAAAGGCGGAGCGAAGAAGATTCAGCCGGAACACTGGAAGTATCTGCTGATCCTGGGCGGCCTGGGATATTTTGTTTCTATCATATTGCAGCTTGGCGGAACGGCCCTGTTATCCGGTTCCCTGGCATCCCTGATCAACTCCTTAAACCCGGTGGTTATTTCCATTATGGCGGCTCTGTTTTTAAAGGAGCAGATCACCTGGAAGAATGTAGTCAGCATCGTGGTCTCCCTGATCGGTGTTTACATCATTCTTGGAAAAGGCAGCATGGAGATCAACATGATGGGCGTTCTGTGTTCCATTGGATCCGTGATTCTGTGGTCTGCCGCTTCAGTATCTATCCGCAAGATTTCCGGCTACTATGATCCGGTACAGACGGCACTTTACGGCATGGTCATCGCTCTGGTGTTCAATGTTCCGGCGGCCGTGATCGAGAATGTGTTTGTGACGAGAAGCCATCCGACGGCTGTGGCCATCGGCGCATGCCTGTTTGTGGCAGTATTTGGTACGGCGGTGGCACACACTTGCTGGAATAAGGCCCTGCAGCTGTTAAATGCCAGTACCTGTTCTATGTTCTATCCTTTGCAGCCGCTGGTATCTGCGGTGATGGGTGTACTGCTTCTGCATGAGGTCATCACGCCGTCCTTTGTGGTAGGCGCAGTGCTGATCTGCGCCGGTGTGGTTGTGACATTTCTGCCAACGAAGGCGAAAGAATGACCGATTTTCATACAGTTTCGAAAGCCTTTGCGCAACGCGTGAACAGCAACAAAACGATTGCGAAAATGGGGAACTGCTGATATAATTGCATATAGAAAATCAGTAATTGCGTGGCGGAGGTGCTGGCGGTTACAGAAGCATGGTTCCGGGCCTTCGTGGGAGCAAAGCAGCTTCCTAAAGTGCCCGGAATTGTGTTACAGTTTGGAGGAATTTATGGAAACAACGCAGACAAAGCAGCCCGGCTGTAATATTTTCCTGATTGGCTTTATGGGAGCGGGAAAGAGCACCATTGCGGCAGAACTGAAACGGCAGCTTCAACTGGAATTGATTGAGATGGACCAGCTGATTGAAGAGCAGCAGGGCATGCCGATCACGGAGATTTTCGCAAAGTATGGCGAGGATCATTTCCGGAAACTGGAAACAGATATGCTGGTCAGCTTTCAGGACAAAACCAACACCGTAGTTTCCTGCGGCGGCGGCATTGTGGTGCGGCCGGAGAATCAGGTGCATATGAAACGTAGCGGAAAGGTAGTGCTTCTGACGGCATCCCCGGAAACAGTTTATGAGCGGGTGAAAGACAGCAGCAACCGCCCGGTTTTAAATGGTCATATGAATGTAGAATATATTGCCGGACTGCAGGAAAAGCGCCGGGCACTCTATGAGGCGGCTGCAGATATCGTGGTAGCCACCGATGGCAAGAAGCCGGAGGAAATCTGCCGGGAGATTGCAGCGCGAATTTTGTAAGGACAGAGCGTTCCGCTGCTGTTTGCGCAACGCGTGAACAGTAACGAGAAAATCACTCAGAAAAGGGGGATTTGATTATGGGTTTATTTGGAAGAAAAAAACAGAACACAGAAAATATGACTGAGACTGTGGAAAAGGCAGTCGCAGAGGTACCGGCTGAAAATACCAATCCGGGAGATATGAGCCTGGGCGGTGACCGCATGGTATGTTGGCATCAGATGGATCATGCATTATCCGGAGACGGTCAGGGTGTGGTCATGAAGTTCTACATTGAGAATTTCAAACGGATGAACGAGCTGTTTGGTTTCTCTTACTGCGAGGAACTGTTAAAGGCAATTCTGGAATATCTGAGAGAAAAGACCGGCTGTACCGTGTACCGCTATGTGGGTGTGGAATTTATCACCATTTTAAGAAGCCGTACCCAGGGACAGGCGGTGCGACTCGCAGAAGAAATTCTGGAACGGTTCTCACAGAACTGGAATATCCGCGGGACAGGCTGTATGTGTTCCTGTCAGATTGGACTTTGCTCCTATCCGGGATATGCGTCCAGTGCGGATGAAATCCTCAAATGTCTGGATCTGGCTGTCAGTAAGGCTGCAGAGACGGGCATCAACCAGTATGCGATTTATGATTCCAAATTGCATGCCATGCATCTGCGCAAGCAGGCTATTGCCAAGTATATCAGTACGGCTCTGGAGAATCATGAGCTGGAGATCCGCTTCCGTCCTACCTACAACACGAAGGAAAACCGCTTTGTCCGTGCGGAATACTATATGCGGATGTTTGTAAAAGATATTGGCATGGTTGGCAGCGCGGAGTTTGTTCCAATCGCGGAGGATACCGGACAGATCAGCAGCGTGGAGTATTACGCGCTGGAGCAGGTAGCCCGGGAAATCGCAGAGCTGGAGAAGCAGGGCATCGCGTACGAGTCCATTGCCGTTCCGGTCTCTCCGGTGCTGCTCATTCAGGAGAATTTCGTGGATACGGTTCAGAGCATGATTGAGAAATACCAGATCCCGTCCGGCAAGCTGGCCGTGGAGATTGATGAATATGCTCTTACCACCACACCGGTTATCATTGAGATTGTGATGCAGCAGTTAAAGGATCTGGGTGTGGAGCTGATCTTAAACAACTTTGGTTCCGGCTATTCTGGAATCAGCAAGATTCTGGAGCTCCCGGTGGATACGCTGAAATTTGAGCGCATGTTCATGTGGCAGCTGGAAACCAACCAGAAGTCCGAACCGATTGTAGAGTGCCTGATCAAGGCAGCAGACAAGCTGGGCAAGCGCCTCATTGCAGAAGGTGTGGAGACTCAGCGTCAGTTAGATATTCTGGCAAAGTTTGGCTGCGAGTACCAGCAGGGCTACTATTATGCACCGACTATTCCGAAGGAGCTTCTGGCTGATGTCCTGGGAAAGTCCATGGATGAGACCAGAACAGTGCTGGATCAGGAACGGGAGAAGCTGAAACGGTAATAAAAGCTGCGCATAGAAAAAGCACGTCCCTTACGCATTTGCGGGGCGTGCTTTTTGTTTCACAGGAAAGATTACCGGCATATAAACCAGAAAATATTATATCCATCCTTACAGTCCACACCATAGGGCATATCGTGTGCTTTTAAAATGGTGCTGACGATGGAAAGTCCGATGCCGGTGCCGAGGCGGCGGCCGCTCTGGTGCTGGCTGCGCTGGTAACGTTCCCAGATGATGGCGCGGTCTTCCTCCGGGATGGGGGCACCGGGGTTTGCGACTTCCACGAGACAGTTATTTTCTTTCGGTATCAGCCGGATGAAGATTTCCTGGTTTTCCGGTGAGTGATTGATGGCATTGTTTAAGAGGTTTCGCATGACCTGACTCATTTTCAGGGAATCCACCTCAAAATTCAGCGGAGCGTCCGGCGCTTCCAGTGTCAGTGTGATGCCATGTTCCGCGGCAGCCTGATGACAGCGGGTCAGTTCCGCGTTTACGATATCCCGCAGATCATACCAGTCTTTTTTCAGCTTGCTGTATCCGGCTGAAAACTGGGAGTAGTCCAGGATATCATTGACCATCTCGCTCATGCGGTTGGACTCGCTGATGATGAGGTTCAGGTTTTCATTGCGCATCTCGTCATCTTTCCAGGTGATGTCCCGCACCATCTCCGCATAGCCGGTGATGAGGGCTAACGGGGAGCGTAGCTCATGGGAGACGTTGGCAATGACCTCCCGGCGCAGAACATCCAGCCGCTGTAAGGCCAGCCGCAGCTTCCCGACGGATTGGGACAGCTGTCCGAGCTCATCCTGGCGTTCCAGATCCGGGCCGATCGAAAAGTCATTTTCGGTCAGCTTGTCCACTGCCCTTTTGATCTGAAAGATGGGGCGGGAAAACTGTCTGGAGAGGACTGCGGCCAGTACCGATGCGATGCCGGTCAGAAGAATGCTCAGAATGATGAGCTGGGAACGGTTCAGGTTTAAAACGGTCCGGGTCATCAGGGCGTTGCGCAGGATCAGGTAGTTATGCTCTCCGTTGCAGGTGACCGGGAAACCAAGCTCGTAGCCGATGATCTTTCCGTGCATCCGCTCAATGTGCCGGTAGGGGCGGCCTGCCAGCAGCTCCCTGAAATCAGGCTTCTGGCGGGTCATCTCCGGATCGTCGAGTTTGCGCTCCCATTCCTGCGGCTGCACCAGGTGTCCAGAGGAGTACATTTTGATGAGGGTGCCGTCCTCAGAGACCAGGAGCAGCTCTCCGCCGATGTGGCTGATAAAGGATAAGAGCTTTTCATCCTCTCCGATATCGCGGGTGCGCAAATCCTCCATGACCGGGGAAAGCCGGTCCAGAGCTTCATTAACGGCGGCATTCGCGTAATTCTGTTCAAACAGAAAAATCTGCACCACCCACATAAAGCCGATCCCGAACATGACCGGGATCATCATAAAGGCCCAGAGCCGGAAAACCATCCGGTTTTTCAGGGCAGAAAGTCTAATTTTCATCTGTTTTTTCAAATTTATACCCCACTCCCCATACAGTCTGGATCAGCTTCCGGTAAGGTCCGATGTGTTCCCGCAGAGACTTGATGTGCGTGTCCACGGTGCGGGCATCACCGCAGTACCGGTATCCCCACACAGTTTCCAGCAGCTTGTCGCGGCTCAGGACGATGTGCTCGTTCTGCGCCAGCTTGTACAGCAGGTCAAATTCCTTGGGTGGCAGAGTGATCTTTTTTTCGTCTAATGTGACGATCCGGGAATCCGGGAAAATGGAAAGTCCGCCAAAGGCCAGCTCCTTTGTGACGGGTGCTGTTGTATGGACCTGGGTGCGGCGCAGCACGGCTCCGATGCGGGCCATCAGCTCTTTGGGACTGAATGGCTTTGCAACATAGTCATCGACACCGAGCCGGAATCCGTTTAACTTATCATATTCTTCATTTCGAGCGGTCAGCATGATGACCGGTACCTGGCTGAAGCCGCGGATGGCTTCGAGGGTTTCAAAGCCGTCCGGCCCCGGCATCATGACATCCAAAAGCACCAGGTCAAAGGCACTTTGCTTTAAAGCAGTAACCGCGGCAGCTCCGTCTCCGGCCTCCGTGCATTCGAAGCCTTCCAGCTCTGCGTAGGTGCGCACCAGGCGGCGCAGGTGCGGATCATCATCGGTGATAAGAATGTGCGGCATGGATCTTTCTCCCTTCTACGTTCTTCTGGGATTATAACATCTTTTCCCGGCTTCTGAAACTTCCCTCACAGAATTATGCGGATTTTCTCACACTTTTCTCACATTTCCTATTTAAGCTTTGTAGCATGTCAGAATATGTGCGGAAAGGAGTGCCTTATGAACCAGAAATCTTCAGCAAGACCACCGGATCGCGGAATATTAAAAAAGGAGCTGTTTGGGTATGCGGGCATCTGTCTGGTCCTGCTTTTGCTATTGGGGACCGGAGAAAGACTGTTTGATACCTTTCCGATGCAGGGTGTGCTCAGCGCGTTGAGTTATCTGGTCGTGGGAGGCCTTGGCATGTCAGCCGGGATTTTCCGGTTCCGGCCTGAGACAGAGCGGTCCGAGTTTTTTAAGACCTTTACGCTGCTGTATCATCCCGGAGTCTGGATTCTGGCGGCAGCCTCCTTTCTGGAGAAAGCAGGAATCGCTGTGGTGCACGTCACAGAAAACCTGCATCTGGTTTATATTGCCGGATGGACCTTTCTGGTGGCAGGCATGATCGTGCTGGTGGTGATCCTGCGGGGCAGCCGCATGTAACGTAACAGGAAATATAGAAGGTGAAGGAGTGTAAGATGGATAAGAAGAAAAAAATCATGGCAGGAGCAGGCGCGGCAGTGATCATTCTTGCAGGCGCAGCATTTTTCCTTACAGGGAAGGGCGCAAAAGGCGGTCAGGGAGGCCCCGGAGGCATGGGAGGTCCCGATGGAATGATGCAGGAATCCACGGTAACGGTGGTGAATGCGGCAAATCCGACTACGGGAGATGTTTCCGTAACCTCCAGCCTGACCGGTACGGTTGAGGCAGCCGATGTGGTGTATGTGTACGCCAAGGCCGGCGGCGATGTGACTGCCGTGAATGTCAAGGCCGGTGACATGGTCAGCCAGGGACAGGTGCTGATGGAGATCAACACCGAGCAGGTAGAATCCGCAAGGAACAACATGGATTCCGCCCAGGTCAATCTGTCCCAGGCCCAGAGCAACTTGAGCAGAATGCAGATCCTTTATGACAGCGGTGATCTGTCTGACCAGGAGTATGAGCAGTATCAGAACAGTCTGAAATCCGTGCAGCTCCAGTATGAATCCGCGAAGCTTCAGTACGATAAGCAGGTGGAGTACAGCACCATCACCGCACCAATCGCAGGCCGCGTGGAGAGCGTGGATGTGGATGTATATGACCGTGTCAACCAGTCTGCCCAGCTCTGTGTCATTGCGGGCGAAGGTCAGAACAGTATCACCTTTTATGCGACCCAGCGTATGGTACAGAATTTAAAGACCGGAGATGAGCTGGAGATTTCAAAAAACGGAAATACTTATACCGGAAACATCACCGAGATCAGCAACATGGTCGATGAGAGCAATGGCCTGTTCAAGGTAAAGGGTGATATGGAGAGCAGTGATGAGATCGCGATCGGAAGTACCGTGAAGATCACGCTGGTGACCGAGCGTGCCGAGAACGTGATGCTGGTTCCGGTAGATGCCATCTATTACAGCGGCGGCAAGGGCTATGTCTACTTATATGAAGATGGCAAGGCAAAAATGGCTTCCGTGGAGGTTGGCCTTTATGATTCCGAGAACGCGCAGATCCTTTCCGGTGTGAATGCCGATGATATGGTAGTCAGCACCTGGAGCTCCAATCTGTATGAGGGTGCGGATATCCGTCTGAAATCCGATGCTGAGGCAGCCGATGCAGCAGGTGACGGTCAGGGTGCAGGCGGTCAGACCCCGGCAGGTGATGCACAGGGTGCAGGCGGTCAGGCCCCGGCAGGTGATGCACAGGGCGCAGGCGATCAGGCTCCGGCAGATGACGCACAGGACACAGACAGCAAGGCACCGCAGGGCGCGCCTGCAGCTGGCGGCGCACAGAACGGAAACGCAGCACCGAAAGCACAGTAAGGAGGCAGACGTAAATGGGAATTACCAGATTTGTACTGAAGCGTCCGGTCACCGTGCTGATGGCGCTCTTATGCCTGATCGTGTTCGGTATTTCTTCAGTGTTTAACGCAACACTGGAGCAGATGCCGGATATGGATCAGCCGATGATGATCATTATGGCAAACTATTCCGGCGCCAGCCCGGAGGACATGGATGAGCTGGTAACGCAGCTCATTGAGGATCAGGTCAGCACACTGGAGGGAGTGAAGAGTATGAGCTCTACCACCAGTGAGGGCCGTTCCATGATCATGCTGGAGTATGATTACGACACCGATATGGATGAGGCCTACAGCGACTTAACCAAGAGCTTAAACAGCATCCGTGATCTGCCGGATGATGTAGAGCCGACGGTCATGGAGATGAACAACAACGCCCAGGCCAGCATGATGCTTACTATTGCGAATCCGTCCCAGGAAAATCTCTATGACTATGTAGATCAGAAGATTGTGCCGGAACTGGAAAAGCTCAGCACCGTGGCAGAGGTATCCACGATGGGCGGTTCCTCTGAGTATATCAAAATTGAACTGATGTCCGATATGATGGATCAGTACAATGTGAGCATTAGCGATATCAAGTCCGCCATGTCGGCAGCCAACCTGTCCTATCCGTCCGGAAGCGCAGAGTCCGGCAATCTGGACTTATCCGTGTCTACGTTAACGCAGCATGACACGCTGGATGAGCTGCTGGAAATGCCGATCACGGTATCCGGAAATAAGATCATTTACCTGGAAGATATTGCAGTGGTTTCTTACGCGGAGGAGCAGAAGGGCGGTGTCTCCCGTTATAATGGAGAGGAGACTATCTCCATTTCCCTGACCAAGCAGCAGAGCAGCACTGCGATGGATTTGTCCAAGCAGGTGCAGAAGATCATCAAAAGCCTGCAGAATGATGATGATGATCTGACCATCACCGTAGCCAGGGATGAGGCAGACTCCATCCAGGACTCCTTAAAGGATGTGGCAGAGACCATGGTGATGGCGGTCGTTATTTCCATGATCATCATTTTCCTGTTTTTCGGAGATTTCAAGGCATCTCTGATCGTCGGAAGCTCGATCCCGACCTCCATCCTGATGTCCCTGATCGTTATGACGCGGGCGGGATTTACGCTGAACATCATTACCATGAGCGGTCTGGTCCTCGGTGTCGGCATGATGGTCGATAACTCCATTGTTGTGCTGGAGAGCTGCTTTCGAGCCATGGATAAGCAGCAGGATAAGGGCGCGCTTGGTTACGCGAAGGCGGCCCTGGAGGGAACCAACATTGTGGTGGCTTCCATCTTTGGTTCCACGGTAACCACCTGTGTTGTATTTATCCCGCTGGTATTCTTAAACGGTATGAGTGGCCAGATGTTCGGGGCCATGGGCTACACCATCGTGTTCTGTATGTGTGCCTCCCTGCTTTCCGCGATTGCCATTGTGCCGCTGTGCTATATGATGTATAAGCCGAAGGAGCGTTCCTCTGCGCCGGCGACCCGTCCTCTGACCTTCCTGCAGGACGCTTACCGGAAGATCATGTCGGTCCTTTTAAAACACAAAGCCATCGTCATGCTAGCCTCTGTTGGTATTATCGTGGCCACTGTGTTCCTGGCCAGCGGTATGCAGACAGAGCTGATGACGGCCGATGATACCGGTACCGTTAGCGTCAGCATTGAGACCCGGCCCGGCCTGATCACGGAGCAGGCAGACGCGATCCTGGCAGAGGCAGAATCCATTGTGGCAGACCATGAGGATGTGGAATCCTATATGCTGCGCTACAACAATGATGAAGGAACCATTACCGCTTATTTAAAGGATGACCGGAAGATGTCTACCGATGAGGTGGTAAGCCAGTGGGAGAATGAGATGGCAGATCTGGAAAACTGTACCATCACGGTAGAGGCCTCCACCTCCATGAGCATGATGGGACGGAGCCGCGGCTACGAGGCCATCTTAAAGGGAACCCAGTACGATGAGCTGCAGGAGGTCAGCAACGAGATCGTCAGTGAGCTGATTGCCAGGGATGATGTGAAGAACGTTCACTCCAGTATTGAGAACACCGCACCGGTTGTTGCCGTTAAGGTAGACCCGGTTTCTGCTTCCGCCGAAGGACTGACCGCAGCCCAGATCGGAACCATGATAAAACAGATGTTAGACGGTGAGGAGGTTACCACCTTAAAGGTGGACGGCCAGGAGATCAGCGTCAAGGCCGAGTATCCGGAGGATCAGTATAAGACCGTGCCGCAGCTGGAGCGCATCATCGTAAAGAAGCCGTCCGGCGGTTATGTGGCGCTGTCCGATGTGGCAGAAATTTATTATAAGGACAGCCCGTCTTCCATCGAGAAGGAGGATAAGTCCTACCAGATCACGATTTCCGCAGATTATGTGGACAGCAGCTCCAGCGCGGCTGTGAAGACCAAAATCGATAATGAGGTTATCAGCCCGAACCTGACCGGGACCATTACCCGCGGCACCAACTCCAGAGACCGTATGATGCAGGAGGAGTTCTCCGGACTGTACAACGCGATTGCGGTGGCAGTATTCCTGATCTTTGTGGTCATGGCTGCGCAGTTCGAGTCCCCGAAGTTCTCTTTCATGGTTATGACCACCATTCCCTTCAGTCTGGTTGGTTCCTTCGGACTTTTAAAGCTGACCGGAGTCAGCATGTCCATGACCTCCATCCTGGGATTCCTGATCCTGGTTGGTACGGTCGTTAACAATGGTATCCTCTATGTGGATACGGTCAATCAGTACCGCATGGAGATGCCGCTTCGGAAAGCTCTGATCGAGGCCGGTGCTACCCGTATGCGTCCGATCATGATGACAAGTTTAACCACGATTCTTTCCATGCTGCCGATGGCGATGGCCTTCGGAAGCAGCGGTTCCACCACGCAGGGCCTTGCGGTGGTAAACATCGGAGGACTGAGTGTCGGTGTGCTGGTAGCGCTGTTTATCCTGCCGGTTTATTACGCGCTGATGAATGGCAGGAAGGAATTGAAGGTTCTGGATATTTAATGAGGAGGAGACGAAAAATGATCCGGAAACGTGCAAAACGGCTGGCAGGCGCAGTGCTTGCCGCCGGCACCATTACAGCAATGCCATTTCAGGCATTTGCCCAGAGAAGCCCGGAATTTGCCTATTCAGCAGAAAAATGGGCGACACTCCGCGATAATAAGCTGGAGTTTGATGAAATTTCAGATCTGGTTCATGAGTACAATCCGACTGTGGTCCAGAACGAGATCAGCTACAAGGATTATCTGACCAAGAACCGGGATGATGTGGCTCAGGATTATTACGACAAGGCCAATGAGATTTATTCCAATATCAGCTACCCGGACTCAGATGATGCCAACTACGGAAGTGGTGTGGCAGCGGCACTGCGCAATGAACAGCAGGCCAAAAGTCTGATGGAGCAGGGAGATGAAAACACCGATGACCAGGCCACCATGCGGATCCAGTACGATCAGGCCGAGGCGAAGCTGGCCAAGCAGGCCCAGGGGCTTATGATTACCTACTGGACCCAGTACTATAACCTGGGCAGCCAGAAGGCCCGCATCGAGCAGGCAAAGCTTTCGTATCAGTCCGAGCAGAACCGCCTGGCAGCAGGGATGTCTACCCAGTCCAAGGTTTTAAGCGCAAAGGAGTCTGTCTCCAATGCGGAGGCAGCCCTGGTGACAGCCGAGAGTAATCTGGCCTCCACAAAGGAGAGTCTGTGCCTGATGTTAGGCTGGGGTTACGGCGCGGATGTGGAGATCGCGGAGCTGGCCGAGCCGGACCAGAGTAAGATCGCGGCCATTGATGTGAATGCGGATATTCAGACGGCTCTGGAGAATAGCTACGCCTACCGCCTGACGAAAAAGCAGCTCACCAACGCCAGAACAGACAGCGTAAAGGAGAAGCTGACCGAGACGGAAAAGAATCAGAGGGAGACCATTTCCAACAGTGTGAAATCTGCTTATGATTCCCTGCTTCTGGCCCAGTCCAATTATGAGCAGGCTCAGTCCGCGCTGGCCCTGGAGGAGGTTTCCATGAAATCCGCCGACGCGAAGCTGGCAGCGGGAACCATTACCAAGAATACTTACGAGAATCAGAAGGCATCCTACACCACCGCCCAGGTGACCGCCCAGACCCAGAAGCTGTCCCTGCTGCAGGCCATGGTGGATTATGACTGGGCCGTGAACGGACTAGCGTCTGCGGAGTAAGGAAAGGAGCGCAGTGTGATGAGAAAACAGGCAGACAGGAAAGTTCCGCAGAAGCGTATGTACCTGCGGAGTTTGCGAAAAAAGACAGAACACGGCATGGGTGCATTTGGTTCAGCCTGTGTCAGGACCGCACTGGTGCTTTCTCTTGCGGCAGGTGCTCTGGCGCTGCCGTCCGCTGCGTTTCCGGTGATGGCGGAAACTGCTGCGGATGTTTCTGAAAGCGTTTCTGGCAATGTGGAGGATCAGTCTGATTCATTGGAAACAGCAGTTCAGACTGATGCATCTGTGACATCTGTGGATTATAACAATCTGGAACAGCTGGTGCAGAATAACCGGAGCTTAAAAAATGCTCTGGACAATTACACCAGCAGCAGGGAAACCTACGAGAACATGCTGAAGACCCTGGAAGATGAGCGGGACTACATGAAGTTCATGCAGGAAAAGTATGAGGATGACGCAGAGGCAAAGGCGACCTACAAAATGAATGCTTCCATGCTGAACATGTCTATTTCCCAGATTACGAAACAGCTGGAATCCCAGGAATCCAAAATTCAGACCACCAGCCGCCAGAAAACAATCGACAGCTATGTGCTGACGGCCCAGAGCCTGATGCGAACCTATAATCAGATGAATACCAAGGCACAGGCCGAGGAGAAAAACTATCAGGCGGCCCAGAGCAGCTATCAGGCAGTCCTGAAAAAGCAGAGCGCGGGCATGGCCACGGCAGCTGATGTGATGACGGCTTCTGACACCATGCAGAGCGCAAAAAACCGGTATGAATCCTACCGGCAGCAGGCATCCAACGCCCGCTTCAATCTGCTCTCAGCCCTGGGGCTGGACACCAGTGCGGATATCGCAATCGGAAGCGTGCCGCTTCCAGATCTTTCTGCCATCGATGTGGTGGATTTCAATACGGATGTGGAGCAGGCTGTCGGCAACAGCTCCAGCGTGCAGAATGCCCGCCATCAGAGCGCGGGAACCGCAACGGAGATTTCGGTGAAATCCGATCAGGAAAGTCAGGCAGAGGGAACGGTGCGTTCCCGGATGCAGAGCCTCTATGAACAGTTAAAGGCTGCAAAGCTTCAGTATGAGGGAGCTGAGGCTGCTTACCAGAGTGCATCCATTACCTATGCTTCCCTGCAGAAAAAGCAGCAGGCCGGTATGCTGAGCCAGAGTGATTACCTGCAGGGTGTGGTGGATTACTACAGTGCGCTGGATGCGAAAGAAACCGCAGTGGTCAATCTGAATCAGGCGTGGGAAACATATAACTGGACCGTAAAAGGCGTGTCCTAGGATGCGATAGCAAGAAATCGAAGGAAAAATTGGATATTGTTTTTCAAAAAGACATATGATATAATGCCGTTAGGCAAAAGGATGAGATGTTCCATTGCGAACAGCAAAACGAAAACCCCAGAAGTCTCGCACACTTCTGGGGTTTTCTATTCCTATTTTGGAAGTGGGAAGGCTTAACCCCACAGGCTAGTTACCGGCTATTTGTCGCCGCTTAACCATTTGATGATGTAGTGGCAAGCTACACCAGCCGCAACGGTGACAATAAAGGATAAGATATATTCCATTCCGAACACCTCCTTCCTGTACCAGTCTGGGAGGCGGTAACAGATTTACTATAGCATATCAAATAGCATATGACCAGAGAATGATTTTGTGTTAAATTACGTGAATTACGCTCAAAAATGGTAAATCATACAGGTGAAAAATTTATCAAAACGAAAATTCTGTGGTTGACGCAAAAAAAATGCTGTAGTATAGTTTAGAAGGAATTTATTGATCGTGCAGATATAAGGGAGGTGAGAACATGGATGTCGCGGACAGTTATAAGCGAATGAGCGGCAATGGAAGAGAAAAGAAAACCGGCAGCCTGTCTGAATCCGCTGTCCGTTTTCTCACACGAATTGGTTTTATATTTTGATAGAAAGAGAAACGTCTGATCTGCATATCTGAATCACAGATGCACAGATCAGGCTGTTTCTGCGTGTGTCTGCCATTGCCCGTTTTCAGATGAAACCGGTGATGGCATTTTTTATTTGCGGAAATTTTTGCGAGGACTGTTAAGAAAACGTAAAGGTCAAAGCGGAATGTGTTTTTGCAGGCAGCAGGTTTGCGCAGATGAAAAATGCTCCTATGGATGACAGAAAGGAGCGGACATGGAAAAGATGAATGAGAACGAGACCAAAGACATGGCAGTTCAGGTACGTGACTACCAGACCGAGCTGGAGCAGATCATGCGGAGCAACGTATCCCCGCGTGTCTTAAAGGATCGCATTTCCGATTACCATGAGAATGATATCGCATCCTCTTTTGAGGTGCTGACAAGAGATGAAAGGGAGCGGCTGTACCGCATTCTGGATGCGGAGCAGCTTTCTGATATTTTCGAATACCTGGATAACGCAGAGATTTATTTTGAGGAACTGAATGCAAGAAAAAAGGTTGAGGTCCTTTCCTGTATGGAGGTTGACCAGGCAGCAGCGCTGTTGAAGCGCCTTGCAAAGCCGGAGCGCAACATGCTCATCGACCTCATTGATAACGAATCCAAACGCGACATTGCCATGCTGGAGTCCTTTGATGAAGACGAGATCGGAAGCCGCATGAGCATGAACTTTATTGAGATCAAGGCCGGCATCAGCATCCGCGAAGCCATGCGGGAACTGGTTGCGCAGGCGGCAGAAAACGATAACATTTCTACTTTATATGTAACCGATGAGCAGCATACCTTCTGCGGTGCGATCGACTTAAAAGACCTGATTATCGCGCGGGAAGGCAGCAGTCTGGATGACATCATCATGGAGTCTTACCCGTATGTGTATGCCCGCGAGATGATCGAAGACTGTATCGAGCGCATGAAGGACTACTCCGAGGATTCCATCCCGGTGCTGGATGAGAATAACAAGATCCTCGGTGTCATCACCGCCCAGGATATTGTTCAGGTTGTAGATGATGAGATGGGCGATGACTACGCAAAGTTGGCAGGTCTTGCTTCTGAGGAGGAATTAAACGAGCCGATCCGCCAGAGTGTGCATAAGCGTCTTCCGTGGCTGATCATCCTGTTGGGCCTTGGCCTGGTGGTTTCCAGTGTCGTAGGACTCTTCGAGGGCGTAGTAGCCCAGCTGACCATCGTGATCTGCTTCCAGTCCCTGATCCTGGACATGGCCGGAAACGTTGGTACCCAGTCCCTGGCAGTTACCATCCGTGTGCTGATGGATGAAAACCTGGACGGCAAGCAGAAGCTTGGCCTGGTATTCAAAGAGGCCAGAGTCGGAATGTGCAACGGTCTGATCCTTGGTGTTCTTTCCTTTGTATTTATCGGACTTTATGTGATCTTTGCAAAGGGCATGACACCGGGCTTTGGATTCGCGGTTTCTGCCTGCATCGGTGTGGCCCTGCTTCTGGCCATGATGATCTCCAGTGTTTCCGGTACCGTGATCCCGATCCTGTTTAAGAAATTCGGCGTAGACCCGGCGGTTGCGTCCGGTCCGCTTATCACCACCGTAAACGACCTGGTAGCGGTTATTTCCTATTATGGTCTTACCTGGATCTTTTTGATCGAGATGCTGCATTTAACGGATTAAAAGAATAAGACTTGAAGAGCTGTTTCTGGCCTGTGCATCTGCACGTGCTGGGGCAGCTTTTTTGTGGCTTGTATTGAGGTACTTCGAAAATGTAAAGTATTCTTGATATAATGTCGCCTCTGATATATACTGTAGATGTAAGATATAGTTTACATATTGTTGGAAGGAGGTCGGCGTATATGTCAGATATTTTCGCATTTACGGCTGCGTTTATCGCGGTTCAGGTATTTAAGATCATTATGTTTAAGAAGGATAAGGACTACAGTGGCTATGATGAGCGGCAGGAGCTGATCCGCGGGAGGGCATTTCGCTACGGCTTTTTGACATTGGCCGCACTGCTTGCGGCAGCGGTGCTGTGGGAGGAGTGCGTGGGTGTACTGCCGATCGAGTTTTCACTCCTCATGATGGCCTGCCTCATGGTGGGATGTCTGGTGGTCATCCTCTATGATATCTGGCAGGATGCGTACTGGGGTATCCGGCAGACGTCGGGCTCGAACGCCGCGATCGTGCTCATGGTGGCGGTGATGGTGATGCAGTACCTGGGTTTCCGGGGACATGCCAATGCTGGCGACGTGATCGTCAATGGCGTCCTCACCTGGGATGGCGGCATCTATCTGCTGATCTTCGCGTTCTTCGCGCTGATCATCGTGAACCTGCTGCTGAAAGCGTGGGTGGATAAACGGGGAGGTTCGGCGGAATGAAAAACCGGATGATGAAATTCTATATCGATATGCGAGAGAGACCCGGTGGGATGGAAAACGGGAAGATGAAATTCGCGAAAAACGGTGTCGATCGGTGGGAGGTCTGCTGAAATGAAGAACCTGAAGATGAAATCGGCACGGGCGGCGCTGGATCTGTCACAGCAGCAGCTGGCAGATCTCGTTGGCGTGTCGCGGCAGACCATCAACGCCATCGAAAAGGGCGATTATAACCCGACGATCCGACTCTGCATCGCAATCTGCAGGGCACTGAACCGAACACTGGATGACCTGTTCTGGGAGGAGTCGTGAAGATGGCTTCAAAAGTGTTTGAAATAGGGCTACCGCAATCCCACTGGCTTTAGACGGTG